>WOUR01000036.1 GCA_009772935.1 Rhodospirillaceae bacterium | reverse complement strand
GGGGCCGGGCCCGTGGCGCAGCGGCGCACCGCGGCGACGGCCTTGCCGCGCGTGCCGGCCGGGCCATCCTGAAGGTCGACCACCGCGTCACCGTCGAAGGCAGCGGGCCTTCCCGGCGGTTCGGCGACGAGGTCGAAGTGCAGCCGCATCGTCGTACCCTGTTCGATAGCATCGAGCAGGCCCTCCGAAAGGCGCGGGAACATGGCCTCGGTCCGGTCGCTCAGCACGACATGGTCTTCGGCGAACGCAAGGCCGACCGGAAAGACATGGTCGTCGATGACGATCTCGGCGCGCGGATCGCGCTTCACCCGTCCCGCCGCCACGCCATTGGGGATCAGGGGGCCGTCGTTCGTCAGGTAGAGCTGGAGCTGCAGGACACGGGTGTCGCCCGCCGGCTCGCAGGCCAGCACCACGACGTCCAGATTGAGGTTGCGGCTGCGCGGCTCGATCGACGCATAGCTTGGCGGATCGACGCCCTGCTCCAGGGTCCAGCCCGTGGCCTCGAACTCGCCCGCGAGGGCCGGGTAAAGGCCCAAACCGGTGACAATGCCGGCCACCAGGGCCGTTCGCACAATCCGCCGCAGAGCCTGCATGATGGACGATCCTTCCCGCGTTCGACCTCACGCTAGCCGGGAATGACGCGGCCCGGGCTGATCCAGATCAAACCGCCATGGGGTCGCAGGCCGCGATCGTCCCTTGATGCAGGTCAATGAAGCGGCGCGGAAAGCAGGCAGGCTGACCCAACCATTCCCGCCATTTGCCCGGCGAAGGGCGCCCCATGACGATCATCCATCGGCTCCTTCCCGTTCTGCTTGCCACCGCGATCGCCTCCCCTGCACTGGCGGGGCCCGACGGCGGCATCTCCACCCCGATGCTGTCGCGTTGCGCCGGCAAGGCCGGCCTTGAGACACGGCAGGCGGATGCGGCCTTCGGCCTGCTCGCGCTCGACGGCGTTCCCTGGCTCTCCGTCGAACGAACCGACGAGGCGGTGGGCGTTCAGCCGATCATGACCACCGTCACGGGGACGGGATCGCGCCATCGCCGGAACGGCACCTCGGTCCCGTTCCGCTTCACCTGCGTCCTGGATGCCGATGGCCGTGCCCTGATGTTCCATGCGAGTCTTCTCATGCCCAAGCTGGGCGATACCTTGCCGCCCGCGACGGTCATCTCCGGCACCGCCACGCTGGCGGACAAGACCGTGCTGCCGCGGGGCATCGAGCTGCAGCTTCAACTTTTCGACATCGCCCGTTCCACTGACGGCGAACTGCTCGCCGAGCAGGTGGTGCGCAGCGGCTGGCAGGTTCCGATCCCGTTTGCCCTGCGTCTGCCCGCAGCCTTTTCTCCCGACGGCCGCAAGCTGATCCTCACGGCGCGGCTGGTCGCAGCCCATCAGGTCCAATACCGGCTGCCAGTGCCACGTGCGCTGACCGACCGGGAGATCCTTGCCCCGGTCGTTCTCACGCTCGAACGGCCCGGAACGAAGGCCCCCTGATCGCCTTGCGCTAGACGCCCATGCCGACGGTGGCGGGCATCGAGCGCAGGTGGCTCTTGACCTTCTTCACACCGGGAACGTTCTCGGCGGCAACGCGGTAGGCCTTCCGGACGTCCTCACCCCCGACAAAGCCCCAGAGGTGGACCACGCCATCACTGACCACGACATTGACGGGCCACCGCGACTTCCAGGCCTGCTTGTCGAAGGCTTCCGCCACGGCCCGGCGGAGCTGCTTGTCGTCGGGCAGTCCGACGGCACCCTCCGGCTCGCGCGACAGCAGTGCCCCGAGAATGTTGGCGCGGCTGACGATGCCGACGAGCTTGTCGTCGCGCACGATCGGGATGCGCTTGACGCGGTGCTTCTCGATCAGCTCGACCAGCTCGCCCAACGTAGCCTCGTCGCTGGCGGTGACGACCTCGCGGGTCATGACGTCCGCGATGTTGCGGGTGTGCGATACGACATAGTCCCGGGCAGCCGTCGCCTCACTGCCGAGCAGGCGCTGCAGCCAGGACTTGCGCGGTGCCGTCTCGAGTTCGGCGCGATGGATGAGGTCGGCCTCGCTCACGATACCGAGGACGTTGCCCTGGTCGTTGACGACCGGCGCCGCGCTCACGCCGGCGCCCAGCAACAGTTCCGCAGCGTCGAATACCGTTTCCTTGACGTTCACGCAGACGATGCTCTCGGTCATGATGTCCTTGGCGCGCATTTCCCGGTTCCTTTCGATCGATCTGATGATGAACGGTCGCCCGCGAGGCGACTGGCCGCATTGCGCCATGTCAAATCCCGCCGCCGGCGCAACACCGCTCAGGGCACCAGCACCGCCGCGCCCTGGAACGCACCTGAACGCAGATCTGAAAGGGCTTCGTTTGCGGCCGCCAGCGGGTAGACGGTCGTGGTCGTTCTCACCGGCACCAGCGGCGCCAGCGCCAGGAACTCCCGCGCATCCTCGCGCGTGAGGTTCGCCACCGAGAGAAGCTGGCGTTCCTCCCAGAGCAGGTTGTAGGGAAACGAGGGGATGTCGCTCATGTGGATGCCGCCGCAGACCACGCGCCCACCCTTTCGAACCACCTTCAGCGCCGCCGGCACCAGGTCGCCGACTGGCGCAAACAGGATGGCCGCATCGAGGAGATGGGGCGGGCTCTGGTCGGAGCCGCCGGCCCAGAACGCTCCCAGCGAACGCGCATGCGCCTGTGCCGCATAATCTCCCGGCCGGGTGAAGGCGTGGACTTCCCGTCCCTGCCATCGACAAACCTGGGCGATGATGTGGGCGGCGGCGCCGAAGCCGTAGAGGCCGATCCGGTGCGCGTCACCGCAGAGCTTGAGGGACCGCCAGCCGATCAGTCCGGCGCACAGCAGCGGCGCCGCGGCCACCGGGTCATCGAAGCCCTTCAGCGGAAAGGAGAAGTCCGCACTGGCCACGACATGGGTCGCGAACCCGCCGTCCCGGGTGAGGCCGGTGAAGACCGGACGGTCGCACAGATTCTCCCTGTCCGACGCACAGTAGGGGCAATGGCCGCATGTCCCGCCCAGCCACGGCACGCCGACGCGCGTGCCCAGCCGCATCGCCGGCACACCTGTGCCCACGGCTTCGACGATGCCCACGATCTCATGACCGGGCACGATCGGATGCCGGATTCCCGGAAGGTCGCCGTCGAGGATGTGAACGTCGGTGCGGCATACGCCGCAGGCCTCGACCCTGATCAGCAGGTCGCCGGGCCCGGGCCGGGGAGCCGGAGCGACCCGCCGGGGGAAGAGAGAACCATGGCCTTCAAGGAAGGACTCCCTCTTCCTTCGCAGTGACGGCGCCTCAGGCGCCCTTGATGGCGACCTGCTTGACCTGGGCAGGCGGATTCGCCGTCTTGGCGATTTCCAGCTCCAGCACGCCCTTGGCGAACTTCGCGGAAATCCCGTCGCGGTCGGCATCCGCCGGCAGCGTGAAGGCGCGCGTGAAGGAGCCGTAGCTTCGCTCCGTGTAGTGCATCTTGTCGTCGGTCTGCTCGACCTTCTTCTCGCCGGAGATCGTGAGGACATCGTCCTCGATCTGGACCTTGACGTCCTTCTCGTCGAGACCGGGCAGCTCGATCGTCACGGTGTAGGCCTTGCCGTTTTCCTTCACCTCGACCTTCGGCACGTGATCGAAAGCCCGCAGGGCCTTGGGCGCCGTGCTGGGAGCCATCTCGGGCCAGCCGAACGGCCAGCCGCGCATCATGCGGTTGAAGACCTGGTCGAAATCGCCGCCGAACGGCAGTGCACTACGCGGCGTCGTCAGGGACTTGGCATCTGTCATAGGAACCTCCTTCCCGGCTTGCTGTGGTTGCGGCAGCACAATACCGGCCTGTCGACCGCCGGCCCTTGACGGAGATCAAAGGCGAGACGGCATGCTCGCCTAGGCGGCGAGAACGCTCACCTTCATCGTGGCGAGCTTGGCGTAGAGCCGGCCATGATGGCGTACCGGCCACCAGTCGTAGAGGAAGAGCTGCAGGGGGCGCCACATCGCCACCCAGCCCAGGATCAGCAGGCCTTCCTGGAAGACCTGCTGGAGGGGCGCGGGCGTGATCGAACCCGCGAACTGGCGGAGCAGGATGCAGACCGCGAGGAAGGCCAGGCCCATTGCGAGGGCGAAGCGGCCCTCGCGAAGCTGGAATCGAATCCGCCGCGCGCTCGCCACCGCGCGGTAGGAGAAATAGTTGTGAACCGCCTCCGGGATGTTCGATTGCCGTGCCTGGTCGAGTTGCTCGCGCGGAACGCGGATGACCAGCTCGAGGGGGCTCTGGAGCGGATACTCGTCCGCCCATCCGACGATGAACTCTTCGGCCTCCCGGTCGAGATCCCTTTCATGAAAGGGAGAGGGATCGAGGGAGTTGAAGAGCTGCCGGACGTCGCTGATTCGGATGTCGATGATCTGTGGACCGGGGATCTGTGGATCGGGCATGGCTCCCTCCGGCGCTGATCAGCCTGGCAGGCCGTTGGAACAGGTTATTTGCAGGCACCGGCACGAAAACTCCACCCGCCTGCGGTACCAGGATACCTGAACCAGGGGCTGCGACACTCAATTCGATTGATTCGTTTATTCGTTTGTTTCGGTTATCGGCCGGCCTCAGGCGTTTTCAACGGCGTGCTGAGCGGTCCCAGGCACACCTCCGGCTTGCCCTCGCCCGGCGCGCCGCCAGCGGCGGATTGCTGACGGTAGACATCGGGATAGTCGGCCAGGCGGCCATCATCGTCCGGAAACCGTGTACGATACACCAGCATCACGGGAATGTCTGCCGCCAGGATCTCCCGGTGGGTCCCGCCGCGCGCGATCGACCGGTCGATGTCGGCCTCCGTCGCGTCGAGCGCCCAGGCGGCCAGGGCACGGGCCTTCTCCACGCGCACGCATCCGTGACTGAACGCACGCACCGGCCGGTCGAAGTATCTCCGGTCGTTGGTGTCGTGCAGGAAGATCAGCTGATCGTTGTCGAGTTCGAACAGGATCCTACCGAGCGGGTTATGCGGCCCGGGCGGCATGTGACGCGCACCTTCCCAGCGCACCATGGCAGGCGTCGGTGTCCAGGACGGATTGAACGTGACCGCCCAGATCCCCGTCGACAGTTCGGGCGTGGGGGTCGAGGGCCGGCCGACGACGACGCGGCTGCGCAGGACAGGCTTCCCGTCCTGCAGCGCGACGAGCTCGAACGACGGAATGTTGACGACGACCAGCCGGCCGCGCGGCGGCACGGCGATCCCGATTCCCTGCAGCGCCGCCGCCAGGCTGGAGACCGGCTCGATGTGCGGACCTGCGGCGACGGGGGCAGCGGGGCCCGGGCCGGTGGCGCAGCCTGCGATTGCCGACAACAAAGCGAGGACGGCAAGCAACTTCCCTAGTGCGAAAGCAGAACGCATCGGCCGCCCGAGAGGAGCTCGCTCGTGATACCGCCCAGGGCCCAGCGACCCTGGCGATTGTGTCCGTAGGCGCCTGCCACGATCAAGTCCGAGTCGTAGGCCCGTGCCAGCCCCGAGAGCTGAGACGCATTCGCCATTTCCGCCGCGACCACCTTTTCTTCCGCCGCAATGCCGTGTCGCGCCAGCCAGCGCGAGACTCGCGCGACACTCTGCCAGGCCGCGGCATGCTCGTCCGTCGCGTGGATTTCGACGACGAGGACGTTCCGGGCCTTGGCCAGCAGCGGCAGCGCATCGCGGATGGCCCGCCGCGCCTCGCTCGTATCCTTCCACGCCACGAGGATCCGTTCGAATTTCGCGGTCCGCGAGGACTCCGGCACCAGCATGACCGGACGCCCCGCCTGCATCACCAGATCGCACAGGTCGGGCTGCCGCGTCGCATCGGGCAGTTCGCCGACCTTGGGGACGCCGGCGACGACGATGTCGGCCGCGGCCGACTCGCGCGCAAGGCGCTCGGAAAGCGGCTCCGTGCTGCTCTCGCCCTGCCAATCGGCGGTATGGTCGTGTTTCGCGACGATAGCCCGGAAGTCCGCTTCCGACGCCTTGAGATGGCGCTCGATCTGCCGGCGATCCTCCTGGAACAACGCCGCGGGGACCGAGTAGTCGCCGCAGATGGAGTGGATCGGGCGGCAGTATGCCCGCGCCAGCAGCATGGCATCGAACTGCCGGGCGAGCGCGATCGCCGCGCCGGCCACGCCCTGGCAATCGCGACCGGGCGAGAGTGCCGCCATGACGACCCGATACGTCATCGTCCCGCCTCCTCCGGATCCGCCAGACCGGAGGGCACGTTCGGGTGCCACTGGCCGCCCGGCATGGCGTGGTAGTGATGCCTCACGGCCGCCCACGCGGCGCGGCTGGCATGCTCCTCGCGCCCGGCGTCGCCAGCGTGCAGGGCCCAGGTCTCATTGAAGGCCTCCCGATAGAGGTCCTGTGCCCGTAGCGGCAGCTGCTGGCGAACCGAAATCGGCAGGTTGGCGTTGGAGAGATAGAGCATGACGGTCTCGACCGGTTGAATGGCGGCGCTCGACCATCGCCGCGCCGGCTCCGCGACGCCTTGACCTATCTCAACATCGGGCACGTCAGTTGCGCAGGCTGTGCCGCCACAATGGCTTCAGGGCTTCCAGACAGAGGATGAGGCAGATGGCCACGACCAGCGACATGCCGAGATCCTCGGCATGCAGGGGGCCGAACTGGAAGAGATCCATCGCCGGCGGCCAGGTGAGCGCGATCGTCAGCACACCGGCGACCAGCGACAGAAGGAACCACAGGAAGAAATTCGGCCGCCGCAGAGCCACGGACAACGACGATGAGAAGGAGCGGTTCACGACGATCAGCCCGACGTTGATCAGGACGAGCGAGGTGAACATGAGGGCGCGCAATTCGTCGGTCGGCATGTCCCGGCCGATGCCCACCACCAGCACGACGGCGAGTGCAAAGAGCGCCAGGCCACCTTGCAGGAGGCTGAAAACCATCATCGAGGGCGACAGCAACCGGCTGTCTGCGGCCCGTGGCGGCCGCTGCATCAGGTCCCGCTCTTCCGCCTCGGCCTCGAACGCGATCGAGCAGACCGGATCGATGACCATCTCGAGGAACGCGATGTGGATGGGGCTGAGCATGAACGGCAGGCCAAACAGCAGCGGCAGCAGCGCGAGGCCCGCGATCGGTATGTGCACCGCCACGATGTACGCGCTCGCCTTCCGGAGATTGTCGTAAATGCGCCGTCCGAGGCGAACGGTCCGCACGATCGAGCCAAAATCGTCGTCGAGCAGAACGATGGCCGAAGCTTCGCGCGCAACGTCGGTGCCGCGCCCTCCCATCGCCACGCCGATATGCGCGGCCCGGAGCGCCGGCGCATCGTTCACCCCGTCGCCCGTCATCGCCACCACCTCGCCGTCGGCCTTCAGGGCCTGCACCAGGCGAAGCTTCTGTTCCGGCATGATCCGGGCGAACACGTTGGTCGTGCGGATGGACTCCCGAAGGGCCGCATCGTCGAGTCTCTCGAGCGAAGGTCCGTCGACGGCCTGGCCGGCGTCGAGGCCCGCGCGCCCGGCAATCGCGCGCGCCGTGGCCGGATAGTCACCGGTGATCATGATCACACGGATCTGCGCCGAGCGGCATTCGCCGATGGCGGCCGGCACGTTCTCTCGCAACGGATCGGCGAAGCCCACGAGGCCGAGGAACTCGAGATCGAAGCCCGTCTGCTGCTCCGGCAGCGGACCGTCCGGCAGTCGCCCCCGGGCAACACCAAGCACCCGCATGCCTTCGCGCGCCATGTCCTCGACCGCCCGGTCCAGCCATGCCTGGCGCGCGGCGTCTAGACGGCAGAGGGCGCCGACGGCCTCGGGCGCGCCCTTGGTCGTCACACGCCGGCCGCCATCCTCGTCCTGCCAGACATGGCTCATCGCCAGCAGCGTCGGCTGCAGACCGTAGCGACGCAGGAGCTTGCCGGCCGCCGTACCGCCAGCCTGGGCTGCAAGCGCCTTTTCCATCGGGTCGGAGGGCTCGGGCGAACTCGCGGCCCGGGCGGCCTCGATCAGGGTCGCCGCATCCGCATCTGGTTCGCCCTGCCCGGCGCGCCACGTCGTGTCGACCGTGCGCACCTCTGCCAGGTTCATGCGGTTCTGGGTCATCGTGCCCGTCTTGTCGGAGCACAGGACCGTCGCAGCGCCGAGCATCTCGATCGCGGAGGCACGGCGAGTCAGGACCCGCACCCGCGAGAGGCGCCACGCCCCCATGACCATGAAGGCCGTGAGCACGAGGGGAAACTCCTCCGGCAGGAGAGACATGCCGATGGCGATTCCGCCCAGCACGGCCTGCAGCCAGTCACCCTGGACAAGTCCGATCAGGAGCACGACGGACAGACTGGCGGCGAGCCCGACCGCGGCAAAGATCCGGACGAGCCGCCGCGTTTCCACCTGCAGCCGCGGCGGTTCCGGCGTGATCGCCTTCAGCGATTGTCCGATGCGGCCGAGTTCACTGTTCGGCCCGGTCGCGCACACCACCGCAACACCCTCGCCATGAACGGCGAGGGTTCCCGAATACAAATACGGCGTGTTCTCGCCACCGGGGCGCGCCATGGCGGCAATTGAGTCACCGGCGCTCTTGTTGACGGGGACCGACTCACCGGTGAGCAGGGATTCGTCGACGACGAGGCTGCTTGCCGACACCACGACGGCGTCGGCGGGAATGCGATCCCCTTCGAGTACGACGATCGTGTCGCCGCGCACGACCCCGTGATCAGGACCGACAAGGTCGCGAAGGCGAGCAGGACGATCGCCTCGCCGAGATCGCCGAGCAGCAGGTAGATGGCGCCCGCCGCCAGCAGCAGCGAGAACATCGGCTCCCGGAGCACGTCGACGACGATGCGCAGGATGCCCCGGCCATCGCCCAGGGGCAGTTCGTTGAAGCCGTCTGCCTGCAAGCGTGCTTGCGCGTCCGCCTGCGAAAGGCCTGCCCGCCACGAGCCTCTCGCCGGCTCGGTCTCAGGTCGCGACATGGCTTATCTCCCGGACGCAGGCTCGGTCGCCGTGGGCCGGCGCCGGTCGCCCAGCTGGTCGACCGCAAGCAGCAGGACGCCCACCCGGCTGGCCGACGACGCCCATTCCGCGAGACGCGGATAGTTGTCGACCAGCCAGTTGAACGCAATCTGGACGGCCGCGAACGCGGCGGCGGCCTGGGTCACCTCACCGAGCGACAGGGAGCCGTCGATGTACTTGGGCACGGACAGGATCAGGCCGATGATGGGCGCCAGCAGCGTATTTCCGGACGATACCAGGGTGGTCCGCACGTGCTGGCCGCACAACGATCGCCAGGTCCGGAGTACTTCGTCGAGCGCAAAACTCACCGCCCCTGCCTGCACGCCCGCCGCCGTCGTACCAACCGGCGCGGTGCGAAGACGGGCGACCGCGAACTTCAGTTCCGATTCGGCCTGGTTCTTCCGTTCGATGACATGCGCCATCCGCCGCCCGACCAACAGCATGGCCCCCGTCGTCAGCATGGCGTAGGCGATGCTGGCGAACACCAGATACCCCGGCAATTCCAGTCCAAGGCGCGCAGGCCCGATGGCGATCGTGCCGCCCACCGTCCACAGGACGACGACGAAGGTCGCGGCCGTCAGCACCGAGGAGAGCAGGCCGGTCACGAGGTCTATCGGGGCATCGGTGGCAATGCGCGCGTCCTCGGCAATCCGGTACTCCGCAAGCTGGGGCTCGTCGCTCCCGGCCTCGAGGCGGCGGTAGTTGCCGTTCTCCAGCCACAGTCCAACCAGGTGCGTGGTCAACCAGCCGCGCCACCTTCGCTGGAAGGTCATTCGCGCCCAGACGGCGAAGGCGGCGAGGAAGATGCTGCAGGCCGCGAGGCCGGGCAGCAGATAGGTCTGGTGGCGAATCCCCGCGCCGTTGCGCTTTTCCAGCGCATCGAAGAAGTCCCGGTTCCAGACATTCAGACGGTACTGCACCAGGAGCTGCGCCACGACGCAGAGGATCAGCAGCCCGATCAGGGTCCAGGGCACCCACGCCCCCTTGCCGCGGCCGAACCCCAGGGCGCTGTGCCAGAACCGCCTGAGCGGCCTCGGCCCGACGGCCGACACGCCGTCGTCGGTCCTCATCAGTCGCCCCGGGTCGCCAGCGCCGCCAGACCGAGGAAGGTGGGCTCCGGCCGAACGATGACGACGGTGGGGATTTGCACGAGATATCCGGCGAAACGGCCCTTCGCGGCGAAGCGTGCCCGGAACGACGAATCCCGAAGAACAGGGACGATGTGAGGCGCAATCCCTCCGCCGATCAACACCCCGCCGCGGGCGGCGAAAGTGAGTGCCATGTCACCCGCGAACGATCCGAGAATGTCGCAGAACAGTTCGAGCGCGGCAGCGTAACGTGGCGCGGTGCCGGACAGCGCGCCCCGCACGATCTCCTCCGGCGTCGGAGTTCCGGGCGCGTGGCCGTCCTGCGCCGCCAGCACCGCGTGCAGGTTCGCAAGTCCGGCGCCCGACAGGACGCGTTCGGCGGAGACATGGCCGAAGCGCTTGCGCAGTTCCGCCAGGATCGCGGCGTCGCCGGCATCACTCGCCGCAAGCGTCGCGTGCCCGGCTTCGCTCGCCACGGCCCGCGGAGCAGCGCCGGGAAGATAGCAGGAGAGGCCGAGGCCCGTACCCGGCGCGATGACCACGGCGGGCTCGCCCATGACGGCGCTTCCCTCGCCGAACGACACGACATCGTCGGCGCCGAATTGCGGCACAGCCCAGGCCAGGGCCTCGAGATCGTTCACCAGACGGACCGACCGGAGATGCAGCGATTGCCGGAGGCCCTCGGCATCGAGCGTCCAGGGGGCATTGGTGAGTTTGCAGCGGCCGCCCGAGACGGGACCGGCCGCGGCAACCACCGCTCGGTCCACGACCGTGCCCTCCGGCTGGCCGTTGAGAAAGTGATGCGCGGCATCATGCATGCTGCCGTAGGCGCCGGTGCGCAGCGATTCGATCGGCCCGACCTGCCCGTCCGCAAACAGGGCAAAGCGGGTGCGCGTCCCCCCGACATCGGCCAGGAGGCAACTCACGACACACTGCCGCGCATTTGGGCGGCGATGGTCGCCTTGTACCAACGGGCCGAGGCCTTGGGGATACGGCGCTGCGTGGGAAAATCCACGCGGACGAGGCCGAAGCGGTTGGCGTAACCGGCGCCCCATTCGAAGTTGTCGAGCAGCGACCAGACGAAATAGCCTCGCACGTCGGCGCCGAAGGTGACGGCCTCTTCGAGCGCATCGATGTAGCGCGACAGATAGTCGATGCGCTCGACGTCGTTCACCGCGCCCCCGGCATCGCCGCTCTCGTCCGCGCCGGCGCCGTTCTCCGTCACGTAGATCGGCAGCCGATAGCGGTCGCAGGCGTCGAGCAACGTGTCCCTGAAGGCTTCGGGATCGATCTGCCAGCCGATCGGCGATCGCGGGACGTCGGCCGGCGCGTCGCTCCAGGCAAATCCCAGGCGCGACGTGGCGTCGGCACGGGCGTAGATCGGCGAATAGTGGTTGATGCCCAGCCAGTCGATGGGCCGCCGGATCCGGTCCATGTCACCTTCCCGGACAAAGGGCGCGATCCGCTCTGCCAACCCCTCGGGATAGGCCCCGCGAACCTGAGGATCGGCGAAGGCGCGGTTCCAGTAGTCGCCCAGGAGGGCGGCCGCCGCACGATCCGCTTCGGTCGGATCGACGGGCCGCACCGGCTGCAGGTTGCAGATGGTTCCGAGCGATGCGCCGGGCAGATAGGACCGCAGCACGTCGATCGCCGCGCCATGCGCCAGGTTCACATGGTGGATCGCGGCATGATGCTGCGCTGCATCGTCGACCGCGGGTGGATGCCAGCCGAACGCATAGCCGAACAGGGTAAAGACGCCCGGCTCGTTGAAGGTCGCAAAGCGCTTCACGCGATCGCCCAACCGGCTCGCCACCAGACGGGCATAGTCCGCGAACCAGCCCGCACTGTCTCTGTTGGCCCACCCCCCTCGATCCTGCAGCGCCTGCGGGAGGTCCCAATGGTACAGGCAGACCCAGGGCTCGATTCCCGCCGCGAGCAACCCGTCGACGAGCCGGTCGTAGAAGGCAATCCCGCGCTCGTTCACGGCCCCCCGCCCGCCCGGCAACACACGCGGCCAGGCGACGGAAAAGCGGTAGGCACCCACCCCCATGTCGCGCATCAGGGCAATATCCTCGGCGTATCGATGGTAATGATCGCAGGCGACGTCCCCGGTGTCGCCGTTGGCGATCCGCCCGGGCTCGTGGGAAAAGCCGTCCCAGACGCTGGGGCCGCGCCCCTCCTCTCGTACCGCACCTTCGATCTGATACGACGACGTCGAGACGCCCCACAGGAAGTCGGGGCGCAACAGGCGCCGACCCGGCAGCGAAGGCACGGCTGGATCGTCGAAGCCGGCAGGAGGACTGACCATCGGAGCGCTCTGCGTCAGGGTGTGAGGGCGACCTTGAGAACCCCGTCGCGCTGATGCGCGAAAAGGTCGTAGGCCTGTTCGATGTCCGCGAGCTTGAAGCGATGCGTCACCAGCGCGCCCAGGTCGGCTCGCCCTGCGGCGATGACGTTCATCAGCCGTCGCATGCGCTCCTTGCCTCCCGGGCACAGCGAGGTGACGATCTTGTTGTCGCCCAGGCCGGCCGTGAAGGCGTCGAGCGGGATTCGCAGATCCGTCGAATAGACCCCGAGGCTCGACAGCGTGCCGCCCGGCCGCAACACACGGAGGGCGTTCTCGAAGGTCTGCTGGGTCCCCAGCGCCTCGATCGCGACATCGACACCGCGGCCTCCCGTGAGCTCGCGGATCGCCGCCACCGGATCGCCCTTCTTGAAATCGACGACATGGTCGATTCCCAACTTGCGCGCGACGGCCAGGCGCGCCGGCACCGTGTCGACGCCGATCACCGTGGTGGCTCCCATCAATCGCGCCCCCAGTGCCGCGCAGAGACCGATCGGACCCAGGGCAAACACCGCCACGATGTCTCCGATGCGGACGCTGCCGCCTTCGGCGCCCGCGAAGCCGGTCGACATGATGTCGGGACACATCAGCACCTGCTCGTCGGTGAGGTTCGCCGGCACCGGCGCGAGGTTGGTCATCGCATCGGGCACGAGCACGAATTCGGCCTGGCAGCCGTCGATCGTGTTGCCGAAGCGCCAGCCGCCCGCCGGCTTGAAGCCGTGCCGCGTACTGGGGCCATCCTGCGAATGCGCGCCACAGAGACAGGCGTAGCTGTGCCCGCTCGGCGTGATGGCGCCGGCGATCACGCGCTGGCCTTCTTTGTAGCCTTTGACCTCGGATCCCAGCTTCTCGATGATGCCGACCGGCTCGTGGCCGACGATCAACCCCTTGGCGACGGGGTATTCTCCACGAAGGATGTGCACATCGGTGCCGCAGATCGTCGTCGTGCTGATCCGCAACAGTGCATCGAGTGGGCCGACATCGGGCACCGGTCGCGATTCGAGGACGATCCGGCCCGGCTCGGCGAAGACAGCCGCCATCATCTTTGGCATGGGTTCCTCCGTTGTTCGCCGGCACGGTAGGCGCGATGGGCCGGCCTGGAATTGATGTGCCTCAAGCCACGCGGTTCCCTCGCGATCGATCCTTGATCTGGATCATGTTGCGCCGGGCGAGCGCTGGTAGATGAAGCCATGATCAGGCAATGGACCCTTCTGTCGATCCTGTCGGGCGCGCTTTGCATGGCCACCGCCGAAGCCCCACGCGCGCAAGGCTACGAGGCATTCTATCGCAAGTGCTACGAGGATGCCGCCTCCGAACAGGCGATCATCAGCTGCACGGCCGTCATCTCCCGAGGGCTCGTCGACAGGACCGACCTGGCTACGGCCTACAAGAATCGCGGCGACGCCTACGATGACAAGGGCCAGTACGAGCAGGCTCTGGAGGATTACACCCGGGCGATCGAGACCAACCCGCAGGACGCAGAGGCGTTCAACGGTCGGGGTACGACCTATATCGCCCGGGAACGTTACAGGCTGGCAGTCGACGACTTCGATCAGGCCATCCGGATCAATCCCTCGAGCCCGGTGGCCCTGGGAAACAGGTGCTTCGCAAAGGCCGCCCTGGGAGAGCTCGAACAGGCCCTGTCGGACTGCAACGAGGCTCTTCGCATCAAGCAGAAGTATCCCGCCGCCTACGCGTCCCGCGCCATCGCCTACCTGAAGCTCAAGCGTTACGACGACGCCATCGCAGACTACACCGCGCTGCTCAAGAGCCAGCCCGACAATCCCTACGCGCTGTTCGGCCGGGGCGTGGCCAGGCGCATGAAGGGCGATGCGCGAGGCGGCGACGGCGACGTCGCGGCGGCGACATCGATCCGGCCGGACATCGCCGAACACATGGCCAGGCTCGGGATTGCGCCCGGGGAGTCGCGGTAGCTACGGTGTCGTCCGGCCGAGCCAAAGGCCTACGCTCACGAGCAGGCTGCCAACCGCCGCCGCGAACCATCCGATCAACCAGAGCAGGGCTTCTGCCTGCAGGTTCGGCCAGACGGCCAAGGCCAGCCCGAACACAAGCGCGCCCACGCCATCGAGCACCAGTATCCAATGGCCGTCGACCGCCTTGCGCAGCTCGAGCGCGGCCCAGACCTGCATCGCACCGGTCGTGATCGCCCAAATGGAAATGATCCCCACCAGATGCGCGGTGACTTCGTCGAGCGCGAACAGCGTGCCGCCGGCGCAGGCCAGTCCGGCCAATCCGATCAGGCCCAGCCAGAGGCGCGACGCTCCCCCTCTTCCGACGATCGCCGCAACCAGCACGAGAACACCGTCGGCGAAGGAATAGGCGCCCCACAGCATCGCCAGGCCGACAATGGTGAGCTTGGGCCAGAAAAAGACGAGGAATGCGAAGAGCAATGCCGCGATGCCGCGAAGCATCAGCAGCCGGCCATAGTCGGACGCCGCAGCCTCGAAGGTCTCTCCATCGGAGCCGGTGGTAACCTGTCGCGGCGCGTCGTTCATGAGATGCCTTCCAGGGAGGATGTAGCCGGCGGTGCCGCCGTTCTCGTTCCCGATACGAGTTGACGGGCAAAAGCCATGCGCGGCCGTGATCCAGATCAAGTCGCCGGTGCATGGCTTCAACTGAAGCGCGCGAGGCCCCGCCGTATCGTCCGACTTCCGACGCCCGACGTCCCGCATGCCACGACATGAGAGCGTCGTGGTTTCCTGTTTGATTTGGAACAAGGCACAGGGCACAAAACTCCAATGAACTGACGACTGAGACGCTCGAAGCGGAACGATCGGTGAGGAACAGCTGCAATGGGCTCCGGACGGGCATTGATCACGCTGTGGTTGGTCGGCAGCGCCATGTCGTGGATCGGCTGGATGCTCTTCATTCGCATGTCGTGCGTTCGCCAGGTCGACGGCCGCCTGTTGTGCCAGACGGAGCGGACGTGGCTCGCGTTCCTGTCGCGCTCGGCAAGGGATCCTCTCGAGGTCGCCTTGATGGGACTGATACCGGCGCTGTTGGTGCTGGTCGTCGGCATCGCGCTTTTCCGGGTAACGCGCCGCTCCTGAGCCCGTCCGATCGTCTCGACCTTTGGAACATGGAGGAATCTATGAAGCGATTGATCGCTCTGCTGCTCGCTCTCCTGCCGCTGCCAGCGGCAGCGCAGGGTCCCGGCTATGGCGCGGCCCTGGCCCAGCGCTGGTGCATGGCATGCCACATCGTGGAGCCTGCGCCCAAGACCGCCAGCGCCAATGGCATTCCGAGCTTCTCCGCCATAGCGGCGAAGCCCACGACCAACGCCGAGCAGCTCAAGGCGTACCTGTCGACGGGACATACGCGCATGCCCGACTTCTCGCTCAGCAATCGCGAACGGCAGGCCCTGGTGGACTATATCCTCAGTCTTCGATGACCCGCGCGAGCGGCAGCCTCGCGAGGCCGCCTAGCCCAGAAGCTGGGTCGTCTGCTGGGCCTCGGGCGTCACGCCGGAAAGGGTCACGCTGGCGACCAGCTCAGCCAGACGCTTGGCTTCCTCGGAATAGTCTTCGGCGGCGCGAACGCTCCAGGCACCCTGGGCCTGCCACACGCTCGCGGCGTCTCGCGCGGACAGCAGCGTCAGCCAGGTCGAGAGATTGTCCTTGAGGCGCCGTTCGGCGAATTTCGAAACCTCGCTCTGCCAGGCCGCACCGGCGGCCGCCCATTCCTCGAAGGAGTCCGCATAGGTCGACAGCGCCGAATTCCACATGTTGCCCGCCGGCAGTGACTCCACGCTCGGCAGCTTGTCCGATTGCATGTCGTTCATCTCACCCTCCTGCATCATTCCCCCCAACTGTAGGCGCAGATGCGGCACGGACCGTTGATCTGCATCAACCCGACGGAGCTTGATACAGATCAACGCCCCAGGAGGGCCTGCATCATAGGCTGAAACACGCGGAGAGGCTTTTCCATCTTCCCAGGAGACAAGCGATGAACATGTATGCTGCGGCCCTCACGGCGGCGCTCTCCATTCTTCCCCTCGGTCTTGCGGCGCAGGCGCAGACGTCTCCCAAAGGCGTCAACGTCGGTTCGCTGACCTGCACCGTTGCCGGTGGCGTCGGATTCGTGTTCGGGTCCTCGAAGGATCTCGACTGCATTCTCGCCAAGACCGACGGCACCGCCGAGCACTACACGGGCACCATCAAGAAGTACGGCGTCGATCTCGGCTTCACCAAGCAGGGACACGTCGTGTGGCTGGTCTTCGCCCCCGGCCAGGTCGCGAAGGGTGCGCTCGCGGGCGACTATGTCGGACCGACGGCCAGTGCCTCGGTCGGCGTCGGCGCAGGCGCCAACGTCCTGATCGGCGGCGGCAACAAGCAGGTCAGCCTGCAACCGGTCAGCGTCGAAGGCAATGTGGGCCTGAACGTCGCCGGCGGACTGGCCGAGGTCACGCTCAAGGCGGCCAAGTAGACACCGGGCGATTTCGGGACAGGATGCGACCGGCCGGTGCCGGGCGTGTCCTGTTTCCGCCTTCCGTCCCTATCGGCCGCCGTTGGCCAGCACACGACGCAGCTGTTGCAGGAGCCGGTGCCGGGCGGCATCGTCGGGTGCAGCCTGCAGGGCTCCACGTATATCCAGCAGCATCTGCGCATAGTCATTGTGCCAGTCGCGCCGCGCATTTGCGGCCTCGGGCGAGAGGCGCGGCATGCCGTCCGCCTCGGGTCTCGCCATCCAGCGCCCGTCGCGATGGACGAACACGAAATTCTCGTCGAGGGTCGGCGCGACGATGCTGCGTCGGTCGACGCCGGCCGCCGCAAGCGCGTCGGAGAGGCCATCGATCCCTTCCGGCTCCCCGTGCACGAGCATGAGGGAGCCGAGATCGCCCAGCATCGGCCTGCACCAGGCGACCAGCTCCTCGCGATCGGCATGACCTGAATACGAGTCGATGGACCGGATGCGCGCCCTGACGCCTATTTCCTCGCCATGGATGCGGACCTGCGCGGCGCCGCCGCGGATCAGCGCCCCCAGCGTGCCGGGCGCCTGGTAGCCGACGAAGAGGATGGTGGAGTCCGTACGCCAGAGATTGTCCTTGAGATGATGCTTGACCCTTCCGGCGTCGCACATGCCGGAACCGGCCAGGATGATCGCGCCGCCGTGGATGCGGCCGATCGCGCGGCTCTGATCTACGGTCTCGCTCAACCGGAACTCGCCGCCGCTGAACGCATGTCCGCCCTCCGACCGGCTGAGCGAGGAACGATGGGTCCGGAACACTTCGGTGGTGCGGCCGGCCAGCGGCGAATCGAGGAAGACCTGCGCGCCCTGCAGTTTCCCGCCGCGCTTCAGCTCCGCGATGTCCTCGAGGATTTCCTGCGTACGTTCGACCGCGAAGACCGGCACGACGACATTGCCGCCGGCGGCCAGCGCGGTCTCCAGTTCGCGGCCCAGGACGGCCCTGCGGCCGGCCTCCGAGATGGGCTCGCGCGAACGGTTGCCGTAGGTGGACTCGACCAGCGCCACATCGGCGCGCCCGGGCCGCGCGGGATCCGGCTGCAGGGCCTTGTCGAGGGGCCCGACGTCGCCGGAGAAGACGAGCCTGAGTGGGCGCGGTGCAGCGTCGACCTCGACCTCGATGAAGGCGCTGCCAAGAATGTGGCCGGCATTGCGCATGCGGGCCCGCACACCGGGCAGCGGCTCGAACCAGCGATCGTAGGGCTGCGCGTCGATGAAGGAGAGCGATGCCTCGGCGTCGGCCCTCGTATAGATCGGCACGACCTCGGGCTCGGCCCGGCGGGCATTGCGGCGGTTCAGGCGCTCGACGTCGTATTCCTGGATGGCGCCGGCGTCGGGCAGCAGCCAGCGAAGCAAGTCGCGAGTCGCTTCGGTGGCGAAGGCGCGGCCCTGGAATCCTGCGAGGGTCAGCTTGGGAAAGAGGCCGCTGTGATCGATATGGGCATGCGTGAACAGCACTGCGGCGATCTCTGCCGGCGCGAAGGGAAAGGCCCGGTAGTTCAGGGCACGCAACGACTTCGGTCCCTGGAACATGCCGCAGTCGACGAGAAGCGCGCCCCGCGGCGTCACCAGGCGGTGGCACGATCCCGTGACGGTGCCGGCAGCACCATGGATGTGCAGCGACAGGGTCATGCGCGCCGCCCGATCGTCACGCCGTCCCCGGCGCCGGCGAGTTGGGTGGCAAAGCGGAAGTCGGCCTCGAAGGCGGCATGGATCCGGTAGAGCGGCTCGCCCTGCTCCACGGGATCACCGATCCGCTTGAACAGATCGACGCCCGCCCCCTTGTCCATCGGCGCACCGGCGAGCCGGGCGACGCGCGCCAGACGGAGGCAGTCGATCGCCGTCACGACCCCGTCCTCGGCCGCCGGGACGTCGTGCGTGAGCGTCCCGAGGCTGGTCGCCTGCGGCGGAGCCCCCTGGGCCGCGATCAGTCGGCGCATCTTCGCGAGCGCCGCGCCACTGTGGAGCAGTTCACGGGCTCGCACGATCCCCCGACCGCCGCGCAGCGCGGGATCGAACTCGAGCACATGACCGGCCAGAAGGACGGCACGCTCTTCCAGATCGCGCGGCGCATCGGGATGGCGTTCCAGCACCTGCATGACGTCGCGCGCCTCGAGCCACGGGCCGATGCCGCGGCCGACCGGCTGGCTGCCGTCGGTCGCCACGACGGTCGTGCTGAGGCCGACCTGGTCGGACACGTACTCGAACAGCTTGCGCAGCCGTACGAATCGCTCGCGGTCCCGCAGCTTCGCCGTCGGTCCGACCGGCAGATCGAGGACGATATGCGTGGATCCCGCCGCCAGCTTCTTCGACAGGATCGAGGCAACCATCTGCTCGGGCGTGTCGATCGCGAGCGGGCGTTCGACGGAGATCAGGACATCGTCCGCCGGAGAGAGGTTGGCATGGCCGCCCCACACCAGGCAGCCGCTCTCGGCGGCCACGATCTCGTGCATCTCGTCCGAGCCGACATCGACCCTCGCCAGCACTTCCATCGTGTCGGCGGTTCCGGCCGGCGAGGTGATCGCGCGCGACGAGGTTTTGGGGATCGTGAGCCCGTGCGCGGCCACGATCGGGACGACGATCATCGAGGTCCGGTTTCCCGGAATGCCGCCGATGCAGTGCTTGTCGACGACCATCTCGCTGCTCCAGGACAGCCGGCCCCCGACGGCCGCCATCGCCCGGGTCATCGAGAGCACTTCGGGTGCCGTCGTGAAGCGCGCGCCTGCGATCAGGAAGGCCGCGATCTCCATCTTGGAATAGCGATGCGCGGCAAGGTCGCGCGCGATCTCCAGGTAGGCGCCGGGACCGAGTTCGGCACCGTCGATCTTGGCACGGACATGGTCGAGGCTGGGCGGCGGTCCCGCCTGGGCGATCTCAACGGGCGTCCCCGCGGGAAGGCCGAGCTGCCGAAAGGCGAGTTCCGACAGGCCGAGCTCGTCGGCCGCCATGATCGACTCGTCGTCGACGATATTCAGGGTGGCGACGATGCGGCGCCCGCCGCCCCAGATCTCGATCCGGGCGAGGGCCACGAATTCCTGGGCGCGATAGTGCTCGCAGTGGCGGGCTAGATAGGCAACGGTTTCCTGGCAGGCGTCGATCCCGAGCTTCCGCACCTTGAGCATGACGCCAGTCTAGCGACGGCGCATCTGCACGACGAGCGCTGAGATGAGTCCCGCCACCAGGTAGAAGCAGCCGACGATCAGGGGCGCATAGACGTCGCCGACTGAGGCAACGATGGCGCGATAGGCCGAAAGGGTCAGGAAGGCCAGGCTGACGGCCAGCAACGCGCCGACCACGAGATAGCCGGCCACCGTGGCCACGATTCGCCGCCCCGAGGCGACGAGGACGCCGGCGCCCAGGGTCGCGGCCGACCGGACCAGGGCGACCAGCAAGGCGCCGGTTTCCGAGCCGACGCTCATTTGCGCCGCACGAGGAGTGCCAGCACGAAGCCGGCGGCCGTGGCCAGCCCGAGGGCGGCGAGCGGCTTGCGCCTGACGATGTCGGCAAGACCTTCCTGCCCCGCATCCACCGCCTGTGCCGCCCCCTTGGCCTTGTCGACCCATTCGTCGGCCAGCAGGGCCGCACGCGCCAGCAGTTCCCGCGCCGCTTCGGCCGCCGCGGTGGCGGCCTCCGTGCCCTCGCTCTGCGCGGCACGGGCAATCGCCGCGGACGCCTGGTCGAGATGTTCACGCAGGGCCGCAGCCTCCGTCCCGAGGTAACCGAACCTGTCCTTGGAAGCGCACTTGGTCATCAGAGATCCCCTCTGGGGGAAAGATCGTCGGTGGACGCAGGCTCCGCTTTGACCTGAATCAAAGCGCATCGAGGGTGCGGAGACAGAATGGCACCGTGCGTACGTTCGTCTTCCGCTGCCCGACCACGGGCTACAATGTCCAGGGCCGCTACGAAGTGAGCACCGGCCCCCTGCCCGCGTTCGTCGGACAGCACTGCCTCGCCTGCAACGGGTTGCACGTCATCGATCCGCGGACCGGAAAAGGGATGAGCGAATTGCGCGCCGTCGCCGCGCGCCGCCAGTCGTCCGACCCGACAACCTCCGACGATTGACCTGAATCAACGCGTCGCCCGGCCCGCCGACCCACAGTATCTACATTGCCATCGGGAGAAACCATGACCCACAGTCACGCCATCGTCTGGATGGACAGCAAGGAAGCCCATGTGTTCCGCTTCAACGCCGACGACGTGGAGCGCGAGACCATCAGGGCCCACAGCCCGTTCCGCAAGGTGCATCACAAGGCTGGCGTCATCGGCGCGGGCCATGCGGCTCTCGACCTGAGCTTCCTCGATCATATCGTCGATGCCCTGCGCGGCACCCAGGAGTGGCTTCTGGTCGGCCCGGCGCAGGCCAAGCAGGAGCTCGTACGGCATCTCGACAAGCATCTACCGCACGTCAAGGAAACTCTTGTCGGTGTCGAGGCGATGGATCATCCGACCGACGGCGAACTGCTCGCCTTTGCGCGGCGGTCGTTCAAGGCGATCGATCGACTGCGGCCCAACGCCCCGGTCGGGGTCGTCTCCCACTGATCGTCCTACAGGCATGGAGAGTTCGATGACCGAGATTCCGATCTACTTCCTGCTGCTCGCCTGCGGCTCGTTCATGCTGCTGGGCATTTCCGTAGCTTCTGCGACCGCACAGTACCTGCGGTCGCAACAGGCTCAGGCGGTCGTCGTCACCGTGAAGAGCCCTGTCAATCGCTGACGAAACATGTGTGCAGGCAGTTCGCACCTGGTGCGGACTGTTCGCAGGCCGGAAAAGATGGATCGTACGGACCCGGAGTCTCGCGGGCGCCTGGCCGCTCAGCGATTCCCAATCGTTTCGATCAGGCGCCGCCCGGATCAGGCGTCGAGTTGGCGCAGGGCAGCCATATTGCAGAGATCGACCGACCGGCTGCCGGCCTGCAGGCGGATCAGGCCCTGGCGGGCGAAGCAAGTCAGCGTCCGTGACACCGTCTCGATCGTGAGTCCGAGATGGTCGGCGATGTCGGAGCGCTGCATCGGCAACTCGACATGCTCGCCGTCGTCGCTGGAGATGCGCTTGGCCATGTCGAGCAGGAAGGTCGCGATCTTCTCCTGGGCGGTCTTGCGACCGAGCAGAAGCATGTGGTCCTGGGCGCGGCCCAGGCACTTCATCATGGAAGCGAGAACCTGGTTGGCGAAGGCCGGATCGGCGGCCGTCAGTTCGGCGAGGCGCGAGCGGCGGAAGGCCACGAGGGTAGCGTCGCCCAGCGCTTCGGCGGTGAAGCGGTACTCAGGCCCGGCTTCGAGGCCGAAGATGTCGCCGGGCAGGTGGAAGGCATCGATCTGCCGGCGACCGTCGCTCAGCAGCTTGCAGGTCCGGATCGAGCCGGAAACCACCTTGTAGAAATAGTCGGCCGGATCTCCTTCGGCGAACAGCTCCTCACCCTTCGCCAGCATCCGCGGCTGGCCGGCCGTCGGGGTACCCGCAGGCTGCATGTTGGCAGCGCCACGCAGGGCGACGGCAGCAGGAATACGGGCGGAAATCGCTGAATTCGTATGCATGGCTGGCTCCCGACTGGGTGTTTCTGACGGACACAGGGATAGGGCCCGGGCGGCCAGCCGACCATTTGGGTCTTGAACTAAGGGATTCTACGTAGGTCGGCGGTCGCCCGCCGGGGTCGCCAGGTCCTCGAGGACACCCGCGAACAACCGGTATTTGACCCCGACGACGGCGAGTTCGCGGGCCCAGTTCACGATGTCGCCCCACGGATCGTTGAGTTTTCCGAGCCCCGCCACCACTGCGACCACGGTCCCGACCTCGATCGTTCCCTGCAGGACCTGCCAGCCGCCGAATCCAAGCGCAGAGGCGACGGCCAGGTGATGCATCATGTTCATCAGCAGGTTCATCGTGAACTTGATCTTGTAGATGCCCATGTTGAGCGTGAACACGCGCTCGATCGGGTCCTGCGTCCAGCCCCAGCCGATGCGTCCGTCCGGGCTACCGCGCCCGGATATGCGGCTCACCAGCCCGCCGCTAATGCCGCGCTTGACCAGTATGCGCGACTGGGCGCGCCGGTTGATGGCACGCTGCAGAAAAGGAACGAAGAAAACCTGCGGCAGGAAGAACGCGAGGCCGAGAAGCGCCATGCGCCAGTCGAGATAGAGCATGTAGACGACGACGCTCGCCAGCACGCCGCCCTGCAGCAGCGGCTCGGACAGGCTGACGCCGGTGAAGCCTCCGATCGGTTCGGCCTCCTCCAGCACCATGGAAATCTCGACCCCCGCTTCCTCGCCGCTGACGTCCCGCGTGGCCCGGTCGGCATACTCTCCGACCAGGCGGCGCAGGCGGCGCACCGAATCCTCGGCGACCCATCCGCGATAGACGTTGAGACAGAGCTTCAGGCTCTGCTCGGAGAGCACGACGCCGACATAGGCGGCGGCCAGCCACAGCACGGTTTCGAAGGCGCCTCGGTCCACCAGGACGTTGATCACGCGGCGCTGCAGCTCCAGCGGAGCCGCGCTCAGCAGGAAGACGAGGACCGACAGGACGGCCAGCGCCGCCTGGTGGCGCCCCGACGAGCGGAGCACGAAGCCGAGGATCGTCGCTGGCATCGGCACATGGCCGTCAGGGCCCGTCATCCAGGACTCGCCTGATGCTGCCGGCCAGGTCGGAAAGCGGCTTCTCCAGCACGTCCGTGATCCCCAGACCGAACGCCCGGTCGCGCAGGGAACGGGTCACCCGGCCGCTGATCAGGAGGACTGGCAAGGTGACGCCCCGCCGCCGCAGCCGCTCCACGAGCTCGAGCCCGTCGATCTCGGGCATTCGGTAGTCGATGACGAGGCATCCGGCGGTCGGCAGGTCGTGCTCGGCCAGCAGGTCTTCCGGGGTCGGATAGAGCCGGACACTGAAGCCTTCCATCTCGAGCGAGAACTTGAGTGCGTTGCGCACGGCAGCGTCGTCGTCGACGAGCAGAATGACATCGGGAGCCTTCGACATGCAGCAACGTCGCCCGCGGAGGACGGAACCGCGTTGATCCAGCGCAAATTCTAGGATTCTCCCTCGGCCATGAGGACCATGCGCACCAGTTCGGAGAGGCTGTCGGCCTGCATCTTGGTCATCACGTTGGCGCGATAGACCTCGACCGTGCGGGCACTGATGCCGAGGTCGTAGGCGATCACCTTGTTGGCCTTGCCGGACGCGAGCCCTTTCAGGACATCGCGCTCCCGGCCGGACAAGGCCTCGAGACGCTTGCGTATCGTCACCACGCGGTCCTCGCGCTCGCGGTTGCGGGCGTGGCTGTCGAGTGCCGACCTGATCGCCGACAGAAGGGTTTCATCGTCGAACGGCTTCTCGATGAAGTCGACGGCGCCGGCCTTCATGGCCTCCACCGCCATCGGCACGTCGCCATGACCGGTCATCACGATCACCGGAAAGCCCGCCTTCAGCTCGAGAAGCCGGCGCTGCAGCTCCAGACCGTCCATCTCCGGCATGCGGATGTCGGTGACCACGCACCCCGGCTGGGCGTCCGGCAGGACCTTCAGGAACGCAATCGCGGAATCATGTACGCGCACGGCCAGGCCGGCCGTGCTGAGCAGGAAGGCGAGCGACTGCCGGACATCGACATCGTCGTCGATCACGTGAACGACCTGGCTAGGCATCGTCCGTCTCCCGGTCGTCAGCCGCCGCGCGCAGAGTGAAGTGGAAGATCGTGCCGCCACCTGGAGGCGAATCCACCCAGATCTTGCCGCCATGCGCCTCGACGATCGTGCGGCAGATCGAAAGGCCGAGCCCCATGCCCTTGCGCTTGGTCGTGACGAAAGGCTGGAACAGCTGCTTTGCCACCTCCGGCGCGAGACCTGCACCGGTATCGGCGACGGTCACCTCGACCTGCTCGTCCGGTCCGGCGGAAGTGGCGATGTCGAGCCTGCGGACCGCGCCGCCCTCGCTCATCACCTCTATGGCGTTTCGCATCAGGTTGACGAGCACCTGCTGGATCTGGATGCGGTCCGCCAGCACGAGATCGGCGGCGGGATCGAGCCTGAACGTGACGAGAATGCCATGCTCCCTCGCGCCGACGAGCGCGAGTGTGCTGGCATCCTCGATCAGCTTGGGAAGACTCTCGATCCGCCGCTCGCTTTCGCCGCGCGCCACAAATTCGCGCAGGCGACGAATGATCTGCCCGGCCCGCAAAGCCTGGTCGGCGGCCTTGGCGACCGCGTCGCGGAGCATCTCGACGTTCTCGCCCTCCATGCGCTCGAGCAGGCGGCGCGAGCCCTTGAGATAGTTGCTGATGGCCGTCAGCGGCTGGTTAATCTCGTGCGCGAGCGTCGAGGCCATCTCACCCAGCGCCGTGAACCGCGACATGTGGGTCACTTCCGACTGCAGCTCCTTCAGCCGGTCCTCGGTGATCTGCTGGTCGGTCAGGTCGCGGATGAAGCCGGTGAAGTGATGGCGGTCGCCGGTGCGGAGCTCGCCCACCGTGAGATGCATCGGGAACGTCGTTCCGTCCTTGCGCTGCCCCACCACAATGCGGCCGATGCCGATGATCCGGCGCTCGCCGGTCTCAAGATAACGCCCGATGTAGGCGTCGTGCTGTTCGCGATAGGGCGACGGCATCAGGAGGCTGACATTGCGGCCGCACGCTTCGTCCGCCTCGTAGCCGAACAGGCGCTCCGCGGTCGTGCTGAGCGATTCGATACGGCCCTGCTCGTCGATGATGACCATGGCGTCGGGCACGGTCTGCAGGATGGACCGCAGGCGCGCTTCCGCCGCCTCGAGCGCCAGCGCGATCGACGTTTCGCTCATCGGGACATCCGGCTCATCGGCGCATCACCATGACGGGTGACTTATAGCACGCCCCCCAGTGCCGGGGTCACCTCATTCAGGGTCGGATGAAGGAGAGCGGCGCATCCTCGTCGAGATTGTCGATGGCCGCCGTCAACTCCGCCGCGATGTCGTCGATCGGCCGGCCCGACCGGAAGATGCGAATGGCCTCGGACAGCAGGCAACGCGCGACCACGTCGTCGGCTATGCCCTGCTTCGATGCCTCGGCCAACGCCGCCTCGACGTGCCGGGAGACCATTTGGTAAGTGCTCATGACAGTTCCTTCTTCAAATTCCGCGTGAATGCCGGCCGTCGGCATGGGCCAGATGGGCGTCGAACGCCGCACAGACGAAGCGCACCAGAGGGCGTCCGCGCTCGGTGACCTGCAGCGACTCGCCGTCCCGCTGGACGAGCCCGTCACTGACCAGCTTGGAAAGCCCGGTCACCTCGGAAATCAACGATTCGGCCGAGGCGCCGTGACGACGACAGACGTCATCCAGATCGACCGAGAAGCTGCACATCAGCCTCTCGATGATCTCGCCGCGCAACCGGTCCCCCGCGGTGAGCTCCAGGCCGCGGGCCGAGGCGAAGCAGCCGGCCTCGATCAGCGACTGGTAGCGTCCGGGATCGGCGATGTTCTGGGTGTAGCCGCGTGGCAGGCTGGAGATCGCCGAAGCGCCCAGACCGATGACCGACGGCTGGTCGACCACGACATATCCCTGGAAACTGCGCCGCAAGCGGCCGCGGTCGGCCGCGGTGGAAAGCGCATCGGTCGGTCGGGCATAGTGATCCAGGCCGATCCGCTGGTAGCCGCCCTCGACCAGGCGTTCCGCCACGAGATTCGCCATGGCGGCTCGAGCCTCGGCCCCCGGCAGGCTTTCCGTGTCGATCAGGCGCTGGCGCGCCTTCATCCACGGTACGTGCGCATAGGCAAAGACGGCGAAGCGGTCGGGCGCAAGCGCGAGCGCGGCGTCGAGCGTGCGGGCGAGCGTCTCCGGCGTCTGTTTCGGCAGGCCATAGACGAGGTCGATGTTGATCTGGCGGATGCCCGCGGCGCGGACCTTCGCGATGGCAGAGGCCGTATCCTCGACCGACTGCATCCGGTTGATCGCCTTCTGCACGTCGAGATCGAAGTCCTGCACACCGAGGCTCACGCGATCGACGCCGATTTCCTTCATCGTCGACACGAACGCGTCATCGCAGTAGCGGGGATCCACCTCCATCGAGGTTTCCGAGCCGCTGCGCCGGTCGAAACGCCCCGCGAGGCGCTTCGCCACTTCGACGAGATTCGCTGCGCCCAGCTGGGACGGCGTGCCGCCGCCCCATTGGATCTGCCCGACCATCAGCCCAGGCGCGGCTTCGGCGACGAGATCGATCTCCTTCGCCAGCGCGCGGGCATAGGATTCCAGCGAATCCACACGATTCATGGCCGCCGTGTGACAGGCACAGTACCAGCACAGGCGCGCGCAGAACGGGACATGGAGATAGACCGTCGAGCACGCGCGTTCGAGGTCCGCGAGCCAGGTCTTGTGTTGCACGGCCCCCACGGCGCCATGAAATTGGGCCGCCGTCGGATAGCTCGTGTAACGAGGAACCGACCGGTCGTAGGCGGCGATGGTGGTAGCGTCCATCAGTGCGAGATCAGTACGGGGATGGTCATGCTGGACAGGAGCGTGCGGCTGACGCCGCCCAGCACCATCTCGCGCACCCGTGAATGGCCGTAGACACCCATGACGATGAGGTCGCTGCCGATATCCGCGGCGCGCGACAGGATGACGGCGCCCACGTCGCTGTCGGCGGCGACGTCGCGCTGGACGGTGACCTTCACCCCGTGACGGGTGAGCCAAAGCGCCACATCGGCACCCGGCTCGGCGCCGTGGCCGTCCGGAGACGTGCGCGGGTCGACCACGAGAATGACGACCTTCTTGGCCATCCGCAGGAACGGCAGGGCATCGGCCGCTGCCCGCGCGCTTTCGCGACTGGCGTTCCAGCAGAGCAGCACCGACTCGCCGATCGGGCCGCGCACGCCGATATGCGGAACGACGAGGGTCGGCCGGCCGCTTGCCAGGACGACGGCTTCAGGCAGGTCCGATGGCGTGGGCGTCTGGGCGTCGGGGTCCGTCTGCCCCAGGACGAGGAGGTCTGTGTAGCGCGCCTGGATGACGAGTTCGGAATCGATGAAACCGTCGGTCACACGCCATTCGTGCGACGGAACACGGCGTTCCTTCACGGCTTTCTCGAAGGCCGTGAGCGCGGCGGCCTGGTCGGCATCGGCGCTGGCTTCGTAGCTGGCGAACAGCGAGTCCATGGCGACGCCACCTTCGAAGAAGATGGGTGCTTCGAGCGGCGGGCGGGCATGCATGCCGACCAAGTGGGCGCCATAGCGCTCCGCCAGTTCCGCCGCCACGCTCAACCTCTGGCCAACCTTCGGGCTGGCATCGCAGTGAACGAGAATCGTCTTGTAGGCCATGGGCATCCTCCTGAAAGTTCGTCGATCGTGCCGGGCCGAGAAGCGCGCGACCTTGACGCAGGTCAATCGCCGCCCGGGAAATTCATGGTCCATTGACCTCGATGGAAATCATTTCCCGTTTCTTCGCGATGTGCAGCGACGGCCTCATGACCGCCGCATCGATGCCGTTCGGCCTGCCGGCGGCGCTACTCCTGGCCGGCCTTGCCGGCAGCCTCGTACATTGCGTGGGCATGTGCGGGCCGTTCGTGCTGGGCCAGGTGATGGCCTCCGCCGAGCAGCCGGGGAATCATTCCTACGGCGAGTGGCACCGGCTGACCGGCGCCCTTCTCGTGCCCTACCATCTCGGCCGATTCACCACCTACACGGCGCTGGGAGCCCTCGCCGGAGGCGCGACGGCAGTATTTGCCTCCCTGGAGATGTTTGGCTGGCTGTCGGCCATCCTGCTGATCCTGGCCGCCGGCCTGCTGGCGGCGCAAGCCCTTGGCATGGCCGTGAATGCCGCCTCCCCCGGAGCGACCCTGCTGGCGCGTCTCGCCGGCCCGCTCTCGGCCTCGCGCACCGCGCTCGCGCGGTACGGGCTGGGCGTCATCCTGGGCTTCCTGCCCTGTGGCCTTCTCTACGCGGCCCTGGCGGCCGCGGCCGGCACCGGCTCGATTATCTCGGGAGCCATCGCCATGGCGTGCTTCGCGGTCGGCACCGTGCCGGCGCTGGTCGCCGTCGGCTGGGGCGGGCTGATCATGCGGCGACACCTGAGGACGATCGCGCGGTGGGTCAGCCCGCCGCTCCTCGCCGGCAACGCGCTGGTCATGCTGGCGCTGGCGAGCCAGAGGCTCTAGCAGCCCCGGACGATCGAGGTTCAGCGGGTCGCGATGGACTCGAGAACAGCGGCCGTCGCCAGAACGAGCAGGATGGCAACGAACAGCCACACTCCAATGGCACCAAGGTCATGGACCAGTTCTTCGGGGTTCATCACTTTCGACTGCCTGGCCATGTCGCCCTCCTGCAACTCGCGCCATCGTCATGCGCGGCACGCCCTGCTCTGCCCACTTGGCTATGAGGATGTGCGCACCCCGGCAATTCGGGAATTGAACTACGGGATTCTACGTAACCCGCCGCTGCCTCCAGAAGGGCGCTACGGAGTAGCCTCCGGCTCGAAGTGAATGACGTCGCGATAGGCATGCCACGTGGCGTGAGCGACCAGTGGCAGGGTGACGACGAGCCCCAGCAGTCCTGCAATCATGCCGATGCCGGTAAGGAACACGATCAGCCCCGCCCACAGGAGCATCGGCCGGAAATTGAGCCGGGTCGCGGCCACCGAGGTCGCGATTGCCTCGAACATGTTCGAGTTCCGCCGGTCCAGCAGATAGGGAATGGAGAAGGCACCGATCGCGAAGGCGATGGCCGCCAGGAAGGCACCCAGGCCGATACCCAGCGCCAGGAACGGCAGGCTCTTCGAGGTCGTCCAGACGAGGTCGAGAAAGCGGTCCCACGACGGGACGGTGCGAAATTCGAAGAGGGCGAACAGGAGCTGCGCCAGTCTCATCCAGGCCAGATGAAAGAGGAGGAGAAGCGCCCCCATGAGTGCGATCTGCTCGGGATTGCGCCGCCACGCCATCAAGGTGGAGATGCCATCGACGGGCTGGCGAGCCTCGAGTCGCCGGCTGATCTCATACAGTCCTGTAGCAATGAAGGGGCCGACATAGAAAAAGCCCGCACTGAGGGGCAGGACGAGATACGGAAGATCGAACCGCAGCAGCAACACGATGGCCAGCCATCCGGCAGCCACCGGCACGAGACCATAGGCGAGACTGGCGCCGGGTGCGGCCACTATGTCGCGCCAGCCGGCGGCGAGCCATGTCCAGGGACGATCGACGGGAACCCGCCGGATGAGTGGACGGGGCGTCGGAAACACCGCAATGGTCTCGCTCATGGCGCCTCACATTCAGGTTGCATGCGTCATTGTGATCCGTCACTCCGCGCACAAGCCTTGACCCAAATCAAGGGAGCGACCGCGACCGTCTCCTAGTGTCCCCGCGACCATTCGGGGAGTGAGCATGCCGAGCCAAGCCGTATTGACAGCCGACCAGCGTCCGGCGCCGCGTTATGTCGAGGACGTGATCCGCGCGGCCGCCATATTGACGATGTTCTGGGGCATCGCGGCCTTCCTGGTCGGCGTCGTCATCGCCGCCCAGCTCGTCTGGCCGCAGCTCAGCTTCGACAGCCCCTACCTCACGTTCGGCCGGCTGCGGCCGCTGCATACGTCCGCCGCGATCTTCGCCTTCGGCGGTACCGCGCTGATCGGCACGGCCTTCCACGTGGTGCAGAGGACGTGCCGGGCGCGGCTGTTCGGCGGCGAGCCGCTCGCCTGGTTCGTGCTGCTGGGCTACCAGTTCTTCATCCTCGCCGCGGCGCTGGGTTATCTGTTCGGCATCACGCAGAGCAAGGAATACGCCGAGCCCGAATGGTTCGTCGACCTCTGGCTCACCATCGTATGGGTGGCCTACCTGATCGCCTATGTCGGCACGGTGATAAAGCGCGAGGAACCGCACATCTACGTGGCCAACTGGTTCTACCTGGCCTTCATCATCACCATCGCGATGCTCCACATCGTGAACAACCTGGCCCTGCCGGTCTCGATCACCGGCACGAAGAGCTACGGTGCGTGGTCGGGCGTCCAGGATGCGATGATCCAGTGGTGGTACGGTCACAACGCCGTCGGCTTCTTCCTGACCGCGGCCTTCCTCGGCATGATGTACTACTACATCCCGAAGGCGGCGAACCGGCCGGTCTATTCCTACCGGCTGTCGATCATCCACTTCTGGTCCCTGGTGTTCCTGTACATCTGGGCCGGCCCCCATCACCTGCACTACACGTCGCTGCCCGACTGGGCCCAGACCCTGGGAATGACCTTCTCGGTGATGCTCTGGATGCCGAGCTGGGGCGGCATGATCAACGGCCTGATGACCCTGTCGGGCGCGTGGGACAAGCTTCGTACCGACCCGGGCCTGCGCTTCTCCGTGACCGCCGTCGGCTTCTACGGAATGTCGACCTTCGAGGGACCGGTCATGTCCATCAAGGCCGTCAACTCGCTGAGCCACTACACAGACTGGACGATCGGCCACGTACATTCCGGCGCGCTGGGCTGGGTGGCCTTCATCGTGTTCGGCACGCTCTACTATCTGGTCCCGAAGATGTGGAACCGTCCGGCCATGTGGTCGACGCGCCTGATCAGCTGGCACTACTGGATCGCGACCGTCGGCATCGTGCTCTACATCACGGCGATGTGGGTGAGCGGCATCATGCAGGGCCTGATGTGGCGTGCCTACGACGAACTTGGCTTCCTCCAGTACTCGTTCGTCGAGACTGTCGCGGCCATGCATCCCTTCTACCTGATCCGTCTCCTGGGGGGCGTCTGCTTCCTGAGCGGCGGGCTGATCATGGCCTACAACATGTGGCGAACCATCCGTACCGAAACGGAGACGCTCGTCACCCAGACCCGACCGGCACTCGCGGCGTAAGAGGAGTATTCGAATGTTCATCCGCCACGAGACGATCGAGAAGAACGTCATCCTGATGCTCGTCCTGACGCTGATCACGGTATCGATCGGCGGTCTGGTCCAGATCATCCCGCTGTTCACCGTCGAAACGACGATCGAGCGCGTCGACGGTGTGCGCCCGTATACGCCGCTCGAGCTGATGGGGCGCAACATCTACATCCGCGAAGGCTGCTACCTCTGTCACAGCCAGCAGATTCGTCCGTTCAAGGACGAGGTCGAGCGCTATGGCCACTACAGCCTCGCGGCCGAGAGCATGTACGACAAGCCCTTCCAGTGGGGCTCCAAGCGTACGGGACCGGATCTCGCGCGCGTCGGCGGCCGCTACTCGAACGACTGGCACGTCGCCCACCTGGTATCGCCCCGCGCCGTCGTGCCCGAGAGCGTGATGCCGGCCTATCCCTTCCTGGCGAACCGGCCGCTCGACTATTCCGACATCGCCCAGCATCTTCGCACGCTGCGCACCGTCGGCACGCCCTACACCGACGAGATGATCGCCAACGCGCGCGCCGATCTCGAGGCGCAGGTCGATCCGGACCGCGATCCGACGGCCATGCAGAAGCGCTATCCCCGCGCGCCGGTCGCCAAGTTCAATGGCGAGACGACGACGATCACCGAGATGGATGCGCTCGTCGCCTACCTGCAGATGCTGGGCACGCTGGTGCAGTTCGGCGACATCCCGCCCGATCGGCTCAAGCAGTAGAGAGGAGCCCGCCATGACCCTCGAGAGTCTGCACGAACTCCTCGCCTCTTTCTGGACGGTCTGGGCCGTCATCATCTTTCTCCTGATCGTCTTCTGGGCCCTGCGGCCACGCAACAAGAAGCGTTTCGAGAAAGACGCCCGGATCCCCCTCGACGACGACCGCTGAAGGACTGGCCATGCCAACCAAGATCGAGAAAGATACACTGTCCGGCCAGAACACGACCGGCCACGAGTGGGACGGCGTGAAGGAGCTGAACACGCCCCTGCCGACCTGGTGGGTCTATACCTTTTACGCCACCATTGCCTTCGCCGTCGTCTATTGTGCCCTGTATCCGTCGTGGCCGTGGCTCACCGGTCATACCCAAGGGCTGTTGGGCTATTCGAGCCGCGCCGAACTGCGCCAGGAACTCAGTGCGCAGGCGAAGGAACGCGCCGGCTTCGTCGACCGCATCCGCGCAGCGTCGCTGGCCGACATCCGCAAGGATCCCGAACTCTTCAACTTCGCGATGGCGGGCGGGCGTTCGGCCTTCCAGACCAACTGCATGCAGTGCCACGGCGCCGGTGGCGGCGGCAGCACGGGCTTTCCCAACCTGGTCGACGACGACTGGATCTGGGGCGGTAGCATCGACCAGATCTACGCCACCATCGAGCACGGCATCCGCAACAGCGACGACAAGTCCCGCCAGTCGATGATGCCGCGATTCGGCGTCGACGGGCTGCTGACCGGCGCCCAGGTTGCGGCCGTGACCGACTACGTGCTCAGCCTGTCGGGCAAGGCAAAGGCCACGCCGGAAGGCGCGAAGATCTTCGAGGAGCAGTGCGTCGCCTGTCACAAGGCCGGCGGCAAGGGCGACCAGGAGCTGGGCGCGCCCAACCTCGCCGACGGAATCTGGCTCTACGGCGGCAGCCGCGACGCGATCTACCGCTCCATCTTCTATGCCCGCAACGGCAGCATGCCGGCGTGGAGCGGCCGTCTCGACGAGGCGACCATGAAGATGCTGGCCGTCTACGTCCACTCGCTGGGCGGCGCCCGTTAGGGTCGATGCAGGTCGAACCATGGCTTCCCCCGCCCGCCAGGCCGACAGGGCCACCCCAAGGCCGCCGGCGCCCGAACCGCCGCTCTACGCCCCGCGCGCGCGGGTCTATCCGCGCGCGATCTCCGGGAAGTGGCGGCAGATCAAGTGGGCCACCCTGGTCGTGCTTCTCGGCCTCTACTATGTCGTGCCCTGGCTGCGCTGGGATCGCGGACCCGGTGCGCCCTCGCAAGCCATCCTGATCGATCTCGACCATCGTCGCGGTTGGTTCTTCGATGTCGTCATCTGGCCGCAGGAAGTCTATTTCGTCACGGGCTTCCTGATCCTGGGTGCGTTCGGCCTGTTCTTCGCCTCGTCCCTGTTCGGCCGCGTCTGGTGCGGCTTCACCTGCCCCCAGACCGTCTGGACCGACCTCTTCATGTGGGTCGAGCGGATGATCGAGGGCGACCGCAACGAGCGCATGCGGCTCGACCGCCAGCCGATGTCGGCGGGCAAGGCCATCCGCAAGACGCTAAAGCATGCCGCCTGGCTCGCCATCGCCGCCGCCACAGGCGGCGCCTGGGTATTCTACTATGTCGATGCCCCGACCACACTGGTGAAGATCTTCCGCGGCGAGGCGTCGATGGAAGTCTATGCCTTCGTCGGCCTGTTCACCGCCACGACCTACGTCCTGGCCGGCTGGGCGCGCGAGCAGGTCTGCACCTACATGTGCCCGTGGCCGCGCTTCCAGGCCGCGATGCTCGACGAGCAGAGCCTCATCGTCACCTATCAGAAGTGGCGCGGCGAGCCGCGGGGAAAGCACAAGGCCGGAGACAGCTGGGACGGCCGCGGCGACTGCATCGACTGCAATCTCTGCGTCGCCGTCTGCCCGACGGGCATCGACATCCGCGACGGCCAGCAGATCGAGTGCATCGGCTGCGGCCTGTGCATCGACGCCTGCACGCAGACGATGGACAAGGTCGGACGTCCGACCGGGCTCATCCGCTGGGATACGCTCGCCGCCCAGCAGGCGAAGGAGGCCCGCGGCGCGCCCGTGCCGTGGCGGCCCGTCCGGCCACGCACCCTGCTCTACGCCGGCCTGCTGAGCGTCGTCGCGGCCGTCATGCTGGTGGTCTTCGCCTTGCGCGCCGATACCGAGCTGACCGTACAGCGCGACCGCAACCCGAACTTCGTGCGCCTGTCCAACGGCGACATCCGCAACTCCTACGCCGTCAAGGTGCTGAACAAGCGCCGCACGCCGCGGCAGGTCCATCTTGAGATCGGCGGCCTGCCGTCGGCCCAACTGGGCTTTGTCGGAGCCGACGTGGAAGGCAGCGGAGCGACCGCGACCCTGTCCGTCCAGCCTGACGCCGTGGGCACCTTCCGCGTCTTCGTCACGGTGCCCGCGGCCGCCGCGCCGTCCGGCGCGAAGCCCATCACCTTCACCGTGCGCGACGAGGCCGGGAGCGGACGTGCCTCGCACGACGCGGTCTTCGTCGGCCCAGGACGCTGAGGACAGGATCATGAACACTGCCGATGTCACACGCAGCCGGTACATTCCCTGGCTCTTCGTTGCCGGGTTCGCGATCGTCTTCGCCGTCAACGCAACGATGATCGCGTTTGCAGTCGGATCCTTCTCCGGCCTCTACACGCCGAAGCCACGCGATCGCGGCCTGCACTACAACGAGGTCATCGCGGCCCAGCAGGCCCGCGATGCACTCGGCTGGCGGGTCGAACCCACCTGGCAGCCCGGCAGTGACAGTATCGAGATCGCTGTGTTCGATCGCGCCGGCCAGCCTCTCGCCGGCGCGCAGGTCGCCGTGGCGCTGGTGCGGCCGGCCGAGAAGGGCGCGGTGGTGGGCGTTGAGATGGCCGCCGTCGATATCGGGCGGCACGCCGGCCACGTCAGCCTGCCTGCGCGCGGCAACTGGGACGTCGACATCTCCGTCGAACAGGGCGGGCAGCGCTTTGCGCAGACACGGCGGATGTTCCTCAGGTGACCGACGCCGTCCTCTTCGCTCCCGCTGTTGCCGCTCCCGCGGTCGCGCGAACCTGCGCGCATTGCGGCGAGACGCTGCGGGGCGCGCCGGAGACGCCGTTCTGTTGCCCGGGCTGCGCGAGCGCACACGCCATCATCGGCGCCGCCGGACTCGGCGCCTTCTACCGGCGGCTCGAAGAGACGCGCGCGCACCGGCCTGAGCCGCTCGACATCGACTTCGCCACCTATGCCAAGCCCGACGGCCACGGCGGTGCCTCGCTGGAGCTTCTGGTCGACGGGCTCGACTGCGCCGCCTGCGTCTGGCTGATCGAGAGCCTGCTCGCGCGCAATCCCATGGTCACCCGCGCGCGGGTCCATCTCTCGACACGCCGCCTGTCGCTGGCGTGGCAGGGATCGATCGACGAGGCCAATGGACATGCCGGCCTGGTCGCGGCGCTGGGCTTCCGGCTGGCGCCCTATGACACCATCGCCGCGGCGGCCGGCGACGATCGCGAGTCCCGCGAGCTGTTGCGCGCTCTGGGCGTGGCGGGCTTCGCGGCGGCCAATGTGATGCTGCTCTCGGTCGCCGTCTGGGCGGGCCATGACGGCTCGATGGGTGAGGCGACGCGCACACTCTTCCACTGGGTGTCGGCGGCCATCGCACTGCCGGCGGTCGCCTATGCCGGCCGGCCCTTCTTTCGTTCCGCCCTGAACGCGCTGCGCGCCGGGCGCACCAACATGGACGTGCCGATCTCGATCGGCGTCACGCTCGCCTGCGTCGTCAGCCTGCACGAGGCCTGGGCCGGCGAACAGCACGCCTATTTCGATTCGGCCATCACCCTGCTGTTCTTCCTGCTGATCGGACGCTACCTCGACCGCCGCGCCCGCGGGCGCGCGCGGCAGGCCGTGCATGCCTTGCTGGCGCTGTCCAGCCGCAGCGCCACGGTGGTCGGTGCCGACGGCGGCACGGCGTCCCGTCGCGTCGACAGTCTCGTTCCTGGCGATGTGCTGCTGGTCGCCGCCGGCGAGCGGCTCGGCGCCGACGGCATCGTGATCGAAGGCGTGTCCTCGCTGGACGCGTCCCTGGTGAGCGGCGAGAGCCTGCCGCAGCCTGCCTCTCCCGGCGTCAAGGCCTTCGCTGGCACGATCAATCTCGGCGCGGTCCTGCGCGTGAAAGTGACAGCCGCAGGCGACAATACGCTGCTCTCGGAGATCGTGCGCCTGGTCGAGGCGGCGGAGCGCGGCCGCTCGCGTTTCGTGGCGCTGGCCGACCGGGTTGCACGCGCCTACGCACCGGTAGTGCACTTGACCGCCCTGCTCACCTTCCTGGGCTGGACCCTGCTGGCCGGCCTCGCCTGGGACCGTGCGCTGCTGATCTCCACGGCCGTCCTGATCATCACCTGTCCCTGCGCGCTGGCGCTGGCGGTGCCGGTCGTCCAGGTCGTGGCCAGCACACGGCTGCTGCGTTCGGGCATTCTGCTCCTGTCGCCGACGGCACTCGAGCGCCTGGCACAGGTCGACCACGTGGTCTTCGACAAGACCGGCACGCTCACCCTTGGCCGGCCCGAACTGGTGGCCGCGCCCGACGACTCCGAGGCCCGCCAGCTCGCGGCCTCGCTCGCACTCAACTCCCGCCATCCGCTGGCCCGCGCCCTCGTGAGGGCCATCCCGGAAGCGATTCCGGCTGCGCGCGTCGTCGAACATCCGGGCGCAGGACTGGAGAGCGATGGCGTGCGGCTCGGGTCTGCGTCCTTCTGCGGCGTCGCCAATCCGCCCGATGACGGACGGTCCGAACTGTGGCTCTCGCGGCCGGCCCATCTGCCCGTGCGCTTTGCCTTCGCGGACCGGTTGCGGCCCGACGCGAGCGTAACGATCGCGGCTCTGCGCCAAAGGGGACTCACCGTCGAGATCCTGTCCGGCGACCGACGCGCCGCCGTCGCAGACGCGGCGGCCGCCGCCGGCATCGCCGACTGGCGGTCCGGCGTCACGCCGGCGGACAAGGCGCAGCGCCTCGCCGAACTTGCCGCCCAGGGCAAACGCGTCCTGATGGTGGGCGACGGCTTGAACGACGCGCCGGCCCTCGCGGCGGCCCATGCCTCGATCTCGCCGACCACCGCCGCCGAGGCCACACAGAGCGCTGCCGACGCGGTCTTCCAGGGCGACGCACTCGAGCCTGTCGCCGAAATCCTTCATGTGGCGCGCCGCGCCGACCGGCTGGTGCGCCAGAACCTGGCCCTGGCGCTCCTCTACAATCTCGGCGCCGTACCGCTCGCGATCCTGGGCAACGTGACGCCATTGATCGCGGCCGTCGCGATGTCCTCCTCTTCCCTGCTGGTGATCGGCAACGCCCTGCGTCTCGGCGCCGGCGGAGCGAAGGGCCGGAGATCCTGATGGATAGCCTGCTCATCCTGGTGCCGGCCGCCCTCATACTCGGCCTGCTCGCTCTCGCGGCCTTCCTCTGGGCCCTGCGCAACGGGCAGTATGACGATCCCGACGGCGCCGCCGGGCGCATTCTTTTCGATGACGACGACACAAGGAGCAAATGATGTCCTACTGGATCATGGGAACCATGGCCGCCCTGATGGGCCTGGTCGGGCTGTTCATGGCGGGCGCCGCGAAGGATTCCGGCATCCTCGCCTTCGGCCTCGGGCTCTCGCTCTTCGGCGTCCTGTTCTGCTGGTTCATGATCAAGACCGGCTTCGACGAAGCCGAACGCAACGCCGCCGAGGGCAAGTAGCCGGGGTTGATCTGGATCATGGGCTGTTGAATTCTGGCGGGCATAGTGAGGCATCGCCCAAGGAGAATTCATGCCCCTCAAGAAGATCATCCTCGAACTGGCCCGGACACCCGAGTTTCCCAACGGCAGTTCGGAGCACGGCTATGAATTCGTCGCTCCGCTCGATGCGCAGGGGCACCTTCAAGCCGAGGGTTGGACCAAGAACAAGGCCGCCTGCACCGTGCGCCGCTTCTGGGAAGGCGCCGACGACGAGACCGGCCATCTGATTCACCGTCGCGACGGCAAGTGGGCCTTCTCCTACAAGCCGGGAGACGACGACGACGAACCGATCTTCCGCTTCGACACACACCGGTTCGTGGCGGGCGAATACGTGTCCGTCACCGAGCATGACGGCGTCCAACGGCCGTTCAAGGTCGTCAAGGTCACGCCGAAGGTGGTGTGAAAGACGATCTATCCTACCAGGTCATGCGGAAGCCAGCGGTGAAGGCGTGGGCATTGTCCTGTCCGGAAACCTCGCCCTCGTAGCGAACATAGACGTTCACTGCGTCGGCGACCGCCGTCGTGGCCGCCAGGCCCAGCACGACGCCGTCGCGCTGCGGCGCCACGCCGTAGGTCGTGAAGGGGGCAGCCGGCGCCCCGGCGAACGAGGCCGTCACCGGCCGCGCCGTGTCGGCATATTCGTGGCTCCAGCCCAGCCGCACCTTCATCGCGAGGCGGTCGCGCCAACCCAGGTCCATCGAGCCGCCGAGTTGGGCGCCCAGCACCGTCCGCAGCGAATTCGTCGTCTGCTGCGCCACCGAGAGGTTGAGTGATCCCGCCCCCGTCTCCGTAAAGGCGTTCTGGGTGCCGGTATAGGCCTGCAGCCGCGCGAATGGCGTGACGAACGCCTCGGCGAGGCCGCCGAGATCGACACGGTAGCCGGTCTCAACCTGCCCGTAGACCTGGTTTGCGCCCGTGAGACCGTAGGCGGTGCGCGGCGCCAGCCCCGGAATCACGATGCTGCGCCACATCTGGTTGGCACTGTAGGCGTAGCCCGCGACGGCGTCGGCATACAGCGGACCGTCGCTGTAGTTGGCGTAGAGGCCCGCCTGGAACGTGTTGGAATTGCCACTGCCGCTGAAACCGGCGACCCACTGGTTGCCGTTCTGATAGCCCACCGTCGCGCCGATCCGCAGGCCCTGCGCCACGAGTCGATCGAGGCCGCCCGCGAAGCCGGTCACGTTGTAGGTGAGCGCGCCGCTGTTGCCGCCCCCATTGCTGATCGCACCCAGCCCGCCCAATGCCCCGCCCCACGCGCCCCACAGAGCCGGTGAAGAGGTGTCGCAGGCGACGTCGCAGGTTTCCGCCAGCGCAACGCGGCTCGAGCCGCCCAGGCTGCCACCGCCGCCCGCCTGGCCCGCGAAGTTGCTGAGGAAGAGCTGAGTGCCCTGCACCATCGAGCTGGAGAAACCCGAATAGTTCTGGCCGCTGATCGCGTTCATCACTGCCTGGCCCTGCTGCAGGGTGAGTCCGGCGAGCGCGCCGACGACGGTAGCATAGTCGCCCGTCGCATTGGGCGCCGTCGTGTCCAGCACCGAGGCGACAGAAGCCTGGTTTGACGTGAGCGCCGCCTGCGCGAAGCCGCCGACCTGCAGGGTCAAGTACGCGTTGTTGGCGTCGTAGCTCAGCGTCGGGATCAGGAAGGGCAAGGTGCTCGCCACCGACTGGTACGCACCGCTCAATCCACCGGTCGTGGTCACCAGCGTGTAGGTCTTGCGCGGCGCGAAGGCGCCGGACTGGCCGATGACCTCCAGGCCGCCGGCAAGCCGTGCGATGCCGGTCACCTCGAGCAGGTCCGCCGTGGTCGGCGAGACGCGCATTCCCATCGTGCCGGCCGGTGTCTGGACGAAGGTGCCGCTGATCTGATGTACCCCGCCGGCTCCTGCAGGAGTGATGCCCATCCAGCCGCTGTTCTCGAACCGGGCATCTGGTCCCGCGGAAATCGATACCAGGCCGTCGATCGTGCCGCTGTTCACGACCAGCGAGCCCGTCGCCGTCCCGGCCGTGCGGATGGCGTATCCATTCTGGCCGGCGCTGATCGTGCCCGCATTCAGCAGTGAGCTGAAATCACCCGTCATCTGGACTGCGATGCCACCGGCGCCCGTCACGCCGATCGTGCCGTAGTTGGTCACGACGCCATACGTGCCGTTGCTGATACCAATGGCGTTGCTGCCCGTCATCCGGATGGAGCCGTTGTTGATGACGTCGTCACCTGCGCCGTTGATGGCCAACGCGCCGGCGACACTGCTCATCAGATTCGCCGAATTGGTCACGGGGTTGTAAAGGCCGGGAACATTGACGGTGTAAGACTTCGTCACCCCCCCCTCGACATAGACGCCGATGACGGTGCCGCCATAAGTCGAATTGGCCGACGTGACATCGGCACCTGGCACGGCAATCTCGGTCCAGGTCGCGACACCCGCCGCGTCGATGTGGACCGCCCACGCATACTGCTTGCCGTCGATGCCGAGGGAGTCGGCCACGAGATTGTAGGTATTGGCCCGGCCACCGCTGGTGATGCCTTCGAAATGCGTGACGAGGGCGCCTGGCGCGTCGTAGCTAGCGAAGATGCCCGTCGACTGGTCGTAGACGTAGCCATGCAGTGTCGGATCGGCGTAACCGCCGGCGATCTTGTTGCCGTAGACTCCATAGGCGGTGGTGCTGACCGCACCCGGCTTGTTGTTGGTCGTGAACGTCCCCGTCGGGATGTCGTAGATGAAGGCGTTGCCGGTCGCGAGCATGGTGTCGTAGTTGCCGACGACCTGATTGCCGAAGTTGCTGTGGGCAATCGTGTACAGCGTGGGATTGCCGGGGGTGCTGGGATGGCGCAGCGTCGTGAGCTGCGATGCGGACGGGAGCGCCGCATCGAACAGATATCCGAGGTCGTAGGGGGCGGAGGCCGTCGTTATGTAGCTCCCGACGACACGCAGGATACCCGTGGAGGACCCGAAACCCGGACCATAGGGTGTACTGCTGAGGGCGCCCGGATAGTTCGACTGATTGGCCGTCGCGGTTGGAAACGGGCCGATGGTGTCGACGGGCACGCCGAACAGCAATCCCCCCGTATTGCCGCCGGTTCCTGGAATCGAGTAGTTGCCGGTCATGTTGCCACCGCGAATGCCGGTGACCGTCGTGATGGTACTGTTTCCGTACTGATAAGTCTTGAAGCTCAGTTGCGCCTGCGCCGCTCCGGTCAAGGAGCAGAGGCCCAACATGCCGATCTGGACACCAGCAATGACCGAGAGCGCACCAACGGCGCCTCGGGCCTTTGTCTCCCCCATGAGCTCTCCTCGCTCCCGTCGGCCCGCGCCCCTGTCGCCTGGCCGATAGCCGACACCGTACCGGTTGGCACGGCACGATCAAATGGAGTTTGGAGGAATTGGCTTCAGGATTTGAGATTCACAGCCAGGGCCGCCGGCAGGCGGTCGAGACCGTAGGTGCGCATCGCCGTGCCGCCGTAGAGCGCCGTCTTCTCGGCCGCGCCGGACTTCGCCGTCAGGCGCTTGAAGGCGTTCCAGAGGACCGGGTAGCTGCACTGGCCCTTGTCGACCGGGAAGTTGCTCTCGAACATGCAGCGGTCGACGCCGAAGGCCTCGATGCAGGGCTCGATATAGGGCGCCCAGGTCTTCGCGAGTTCCTCCGAGCCCGGCGGCTTCCGCTTCTTGTGGAAGTCGAAGCCGTTCACGAACATGGTGAGACCGCCGAGCTTCACCCGGACATTGGGCAACTCGGCAAGTTCCATCATTCGCTGCTTCCACTCCGGATAGGCTTCCGCCTGCCGGCCGCGAAACGGACCGATTCCGAGCGGGCCACCGACGTGATCGACGACGAGGGTCAGCTCCGGCACGGCCTTCGCCAACTTCAGCACATGCGAGAGCTGCGTGTGATAGGCCCAGACGTCGAGCGGAAGCCCGTGCTTCGCCAGCCGCCGAGCGCCGTCGGCGAAGGACGGATGCTCGAGCGGTCCCGGCGGCGTCATCACCAGGTTCGAGGTGACGTCGGGTGAGGAATGCCAGGCGGTGCGGTTGCGGATGCCGCAAAAGCGACCGCCGGCGATCGCCCGATGCCGCTCGAGCAAGGGCTCGACGCGATCACCCAGGGTCAGGTCGACCATGCCGATGATGCCGGCGCAGGCACGAATTGGCCCGTGGCGGCCACTGGCGCTCACTGCCGCGACGCCCGTCACGAACTCGGTCTCCCCCAGCGACTGTTCCTCGACCGGCCCAGAGGCACGGTACATTTCCCCGCACTGGACGAAGATGGTCGCACGCACGTCATGGCCGCTCGACGTATCGGCCAGGAGTTGTGGCAGCAGATAGGAATGCCCGCCGTCACGCTCCCAGAGATGATGATGGGGATCGACGATCGGCAGGCCGGGCTCGAGGATCTCCTCCTCGGTCAGCCTAAGCCAGTCCTCGCGCACGATGATCTGGCGACCGTGTCCCAGCAGCGGATCGTCTTCGGCCATGGCTCACCTACTCGATGCGGATGTTGGCGCTCTTCACCATGTCGGCGAAGAAGGCGATCTGCTTCTCGCGGAAAGCCGCGAACTCGGCGACCGTGTTGGCCTGCGTCAGCGCGCCCAGTTCGGCCAGCCGCTTCGCCACGGCCTCCATCTTCATGACGGCGTTGACCTCAGCATTGAGGCGCGAGATCAGCGCGGGATCGGTGCCGGCCGGCGCGAACAGGCCATTCCATTCCCAGGTCTCGAAACCCGGAATGACCTCGGAGATTGCCGGAACGCCCGGCAGCACCTCGACCGGCCTGGGTCCCGTGTGGGCCATGCAGGTCACGTCCTTCGAGGACCGCAGCGCCACGGTGCCCGGGACGTTGCTGAACAGAAGCGGGACGCGACCGGCGAACAGGTCGTTCCGGACCGAGCCCATCTCCTTGTAAGGAACGTGGTTGATCCTGATACCGGCCTTCTGGTTCAGCAGCTCGAGCGAGACATGCTGCACCGTGCCGATGCCGGTCGAGGCGCAATCGAGCGCACCCGGCTTGCTCTTGGCGAGCGCGATCAGCTCGGGAACCGTCTTGGCCGGGAACTGAGCGTTGCGCATCAGCGTCACCGGAGTCTGCATCGTCTGGGCGATCGGCAGAAGGTCGCGCTGCGTGTCGTAGGCCAGCTTGCCCGCGAACAGCGACGGGTTCACCGACTGCGCCGTGGCATCGTAGAGGATCGTATAGCCGTCGTTGGGTGCACGCGCCACGATCTGGGCGGCGATGGTGCCCGCCGCGCCCGGCTTGTTGTCGACGGTGAAGCTCTGGCCGAGCTTTTCGCCCAGCGCCTGGCAGTAGATGCGGCAGACGACGTCCGCCGTTCCGCCGGCACTGTAGGCGTTGACGACGCGCACCGGCTTGGAAGGCCAGGCCTGCGCACGACCGATCGCCGGCGCCGCCAGTGTTCCGGCGGCAACGCCCAGGAATGTGCGGCGCCGAATGATTCCGTTCGTGGACATGATGTTTCCTTGTTGCATGCGGTTCTCGTCGACCGCGACGAAAGCCTTCGGGCACGACGCTTGCACCGACAAGGGCTATCCGCGCCAATCCACTGCACGCCGGAACGAAAAGTCTTATGCCGGCTCGGGAGCGCCCGGTCCGCGTCCGCAGGGCATCGGCAAATTCTCCGTGGACATGAATTTCAACGAGGCCCATGCTGGCCTCAATCAAAACACAAGCAAGTACAGGGAGGACAAAGATGGGCGTGCTGTCGATCCGTCTCGGCGTTGCTGGCGTAATCCTCGGCCTCAGTGCAACCTCGGCCCTTGCCGTGGACGGTCCCAAGGTGTCGTGGAACCTCTCCGTCTGGGGACCGCCGCGGGCTTTCACCGCCGGCATCGAGACCCTTGCCAACTACGTAAGCAAGGAAACCGACGGCAAGTTCACCATCAAGATCCACTACGGCGATTCGCTGTCGAAGGCATCGGACAACCTCGACAACATCAAGCTCGGCGCCTTCGAGATGGCGCAGATCTGCACCGGCTACCATCCGGGCAAGCACCTTGGCATCAACGCGCTCGACCTGCCCGGCCTGCCGCTGGCCGACCCGGAAGTCCACGCGATGGTGCACGACGTCTTCTACAAGAACCCCTACATCGTGAACGAATTCAAGCGCTGGAACGCCATGGTACTGATGTCCGTCCTGCAGCCGCAGTCGGAGTTCATGGGGACCGGCGACGCTCCGACCAAGATGGCGGACTACAAGGGGATGCGCGTGCGCGCGCTGGGCGGCACGGGTGCGGCCATGAAGAATCTCGGCGCCGTCCCGACCTCGGTGCCTGCTCCGGAAGTGTACACATCGATGGAGCGCGGCGTCTTCCGGGCCGCGGCGTTCCCCTACACCTACGCCTTCGCGTCGTACAAGATTCCCGAGATCGCGAAATGGTACACGACGAACCTGTCGCCGGGCGCGAACAACTGCCCGACCATCGTCGCCCTCGACGCCTTCGGCAAGCTGCCGCCGCAGTACAAGGAACTGTTCGACAAGGCTCGGCCCCTCGCCTACCAGGCGCTGATCAAGGCGCACAGCGAGACCGACAAGAAGAACCTGGCCGACTGGGAGAAGAAAGGCCTCAAGGGGATCGTGTACTCGCCGGAGGAACTCAAGATCTTCCAGGAAGTCGGCGCCGCACCGGTCTGGAAGGCCTGGGTCACGGAGAATGCCGCCAAGGGCGTGCCCGCCCAGGAGCTGCTCGATCTCATCCTGAATGAAGCCCAGAAAGCCAAGGCCAAGCTGAAGAAGAGCTGAGGCGACAGCGGACGTGGCCGCGATGGCATCTTCCGGCGAGGCGATGGGCGGCGCGCTGCTCGATCGTCTCGATCGCGCCCTGCAGGTCGTCGAATTCACGACGGCCGTGATCGGCGGCGTCGTGATCTTCGGCGTGATGTGGCTCGGCGTCGCCGAAATGGTGATGCGCAAGGCGTTCAACGCACCGCTCTACGGCCAGCTCGACCTCATCGAGCAGACCATGGCGACCTACACCCTGCTCACGATCTCCTACTGTTACCGGAAGGCGGGCCATATCAGGGTCGACATCGTGGTCGGCCACTTCAAGGGACGGCGCAAATGGATCGCCGAGCTGATGGCGTCGATCGCCGCGTTCGCCCTGATCCTCCTGCTGCTGCCGGGCGTCCTGCATTTCTTCGAGAACGCCTACTACATCGGCGATTCAACGATAAACACCCAGTGGCCGACCTGGCCTTCCAAGCTGGTCCCCGTCATCGGCTTCAGCATCCTCGCGCTTCGGATCGCGCTCGAAATCTGGGCCTATGTGCGGCTGGTCGCCGATCCGCTGGCTGAACCGATCGCCGTGCCCGTTGCATCGCACCTGCCCGAGGACGCCTGATGGAGCCCATCACGATCGGCATCATCGGGATGATCGCCCTCACCCTCATGATCGTGGCCGGCATCCGCATCTTCGTGGCGGCCGGGCTCGTCGGCTTCTTCGGGCTCTGGGCGCTGCGCGGCTTCGACAAGGCTGTCGGCATCGCCGGTCACATTCCCTACTCGGACACGACGAACTACGCGCTGTCGGTCCTGCCGCTGTTCATCCTGATCGGCCACCTCGCCCACCATGCCGGGATCGTGCAGGGCGCCTATCGGTGCGCCCGCGCCTGGCTGGGATGGATGCCCGGCGGGCTGGCGGTCGCGACGATCTTCGCTGCGGCGGGCTTCGCCGCCGTCTCGGGCGCCAGCACGGCGACGGCCGCTGTCTTTGCCCGCATCTCGATACCCGAGCTTCTGCGCTACAAATACCAGCCCGGGATCGCCGCCGCGGTCGTCGCAGCCGGCGGAACCCTAGCGTCCCTGATCCCGCCCTCGGCGATCATGGTCGTCTACGGCATCATCACCGAAACCTCGATCGGCGGCCTGCTGATGGCCGGCTTCATTCCCGGGGTCATTTCCGCGCTCCTGTATGCCTCGATCATCGTCGTGCGGTTCAAGATCAATCCGGCGCTCGGCCTGTCGGTACACGGCATCCCGTGGCGTGAGCGCTTCGTCACCCTGCCCGACGCGCTGCCCATCGTGTTCGTGATCGGCGCCGTGATCGGCGGCATGTACACCGGCTGGGCGACGCCCACAGAAGTGGGCGCGCTGGGTGCCTTCATCGTCTTCGTCATGGCCCTGCTCAAGCGGTCCCTGACCGGACGCGGCCTGCTCGACTCGTTGCTCGACACCGTGAAGCTCACGGTGATGATCTTCTCGATCATCTGGGGCGTCCTGATCTTCGTGCGCTTCCTGGCCTTCGCCGGCGTCTCCAGCAGCTTCTCCGACTGGATCGTCGCGATCGGCGTGTCACCCTACCTGGTCCTGCTGTTCGTGATCGTGCTCTACACGGTGCTGGGCATGTTCATGGACGGGATCGGCATGCTGCTTCTCACATTGCCGGTCATCTTCCCGGTCATGATGAAGCTGGACTTCGACCCGATCTGGTTCGGCATCATCGTCGTGAAGATGGTCGAGGTCGGCCTGCTGACGCCGCCGGTCGGCCTCAACTGCTATGTCGTGAGCGGGGTGCGGCCCGACATCCCGCTGCAGGCGATCTTCCGCAATGTCTGGCCGTTCGTGCTCATGGACTTCGCCTGCGTCGGACTGTTCACGCTCTTTCCCGGCATCGTCACGTTCCTTCCCAGGCTGACGATGAGCGGGACGTGATGACGTCGCTCAAGCCGTTGCCGTGCCGCCCAACGCCCGCACCACATAGCCGTTGAGGCGCCGCGCGAAGGCCGCCGGGTCGGACGGGATCTCGCCGTCGAGGATGCAGGCCTGGTCGAGCAACAGGTTCGCGAGGTCTTCGACGTCCTGTGCGCGATCTTCCTTCTTCGCCGCGCCCAGCGCCCTGACCATCGCGTGCTTCATGTTGAGTTCGAGGATGGGCTTGGCGCCGCTGCCGCGGTTCTGGCGCTCGAGCAGCCGCTCCAGCTCGCGATCCCGGCCCTGCGCGCTCGCCACCAGGCATGAAGCGCTGTCGGTCAGGCGCGTGGAGACCTTCACGTCCGCCACCTTGTCGCCCAGCACCTGCTTCGCCGCTTCCAGCACGGCGGCATCGTCCTCGACATCCGTGGCGGCGTCCTCGGACTTCTTCTCCTCGGCAAGCGGGATCAGGCCGAAGTCGACCTCGCCCTGGCTCAGCGACTTGAGCGGCTTGCCCTCGAACTCCTGCGGCAGCGTCGTCCAGAAGGCATCGACCGGATCGGTCAGCAACAGCACCTCGACGCCGCGGGCCTTGGCGGCCTCCAGCTTCGGGTTGGACTTCAGCCGATCGAGGCTGTCGCCCACGAGATAATAGATCTCCGTCTGGTTCGGCTTCAGGTCGACCACGTAGTCCTTGATCGAGCGCGGCTTGTCGCCCGCGGTCGAGGCGAAGCGCGCGAGGCCGAGCAGCTGGGCACGCCGCTCATGGTCCTCGTAGAGTCCTTCCTTGAGGATCGGGCCGAAGGTCTCCCAGATCTTGCCGTAGGCCTCGGCGTCCTTGGTGGCGGTACTCTCCAGCTCCGACAGGACGCGGCCGACGAGGCCCGAGCGGATCTGGCGAACCTGCGGATTGTTCTGCAGCATCTCCCGCGACAGGTTGAGCGGCAGGTCCTCGCTGTCGACCACGCCGCGCACGAAGCGCAGATAGGCCGGCAGCAGCTCGGCGTCGTCGGTGATGTAGACCCGGCGGACGTAGAGCTTCACCCGCCCCTTGCGGGCGGGATCGGTGAGGTCGAACGGCGGCGTGCTGGGCACGAACAGCAGGACGGCATAGGACTGCCGACCCTCGACCTTGTAGTGCAGGGTCAGCGCCGGTTCGTCGAACGCCATGGCCAGCGAGCGATAGGTCTGCGTGTAGTCCTCCGGCTTGACCTCTGACTTCGAACGTTGCCACAGCGCGCTGGCGGCATTGATCTGGCGCGCCTCGCCCTTGTCGTCGATCAGCTCGATCGGGAACAACACGTGATCGGAATAGGTCCGCACGATACGCTCCAGCTCGTAGGGCTGGAGGTAGCGCGCTGCGTCTTCCTTGAGGTGCAGCACGATTTCCGTGCCGCGCGAAACCCGCGCCGCCTGCTCGGGCGTGGCGGCCGCCACCTCGAAGCCGGCGCCGCTCGCCGAGGTCCAGGTCCAGGCCTCGGCCGAACCGGCGCGGCGGCTGGTCACCTCGATACGATCGGCCACCATGAAGGCGGCATAGAAGCCCACGCCGAACTGGCCGATCAGGCCGAGTCCGTCCTTGGCGTCCTTCAGCCCTTTCAGGAAGGCCTTGGTGCCCGAACGCGCCAGGGTGCCGAGATTGTCGATCAACTCCTGCCGGTCCATGCCGATGCCATTGTCGGCAATGGTCAGGGTCCTGGCCTCGGCATCCGGCTTGATCCGGATGGCCAGACGCTCGTCGCCGGCCAACAGCTCCGGCCGGGCGATGGCCTCGTAGCGGACCTTGTCGCAGGCGTCGGAGGCGTTCGACACCAGCTCGCGCAGGAACACGTCGGTCTCGGAGTAGACCGAATGAATCATCAGGTTGAGGAGTTCGGCCACCTCGGCCTGGAACTGGTGCTTCTCCGGGCCGCCCTGGGCCGCCGAACCGTCGCCGTTCATTGCCTTGCAGTCCTCATGCTGGAATTTCCGGCGGTGGATATAGGACAAGCGCCGCGGTCGGCAAGGGGGCCTGCAAGGCCCGCGGCCTCAGCCCTTCTGCTTGGCGCGCTCGATCGCCTCCGTGATGAGCCGCTTGGCCTCGTCCACGTCTCCCCATCCCAGCAGCTTCACCCACTTGCCGGGCTCGAGATCCTTGTAGTGGATGAAGAAGTGCTCGATCTGGTGGCGGGTGATCTCGGGCAGGTCGGTGTAGTTCTTCACATGCACATAGCGCTGGGTCAGCTTCGGCGACGGCACGGCGATGATCTTCTCGTCGCCGCCGCCGTCGTCCTCCATGCGCAGCACGCCGATCGGCCGCACGTTGATTACCGCGCCGGCGATGATCGGGCGGGTATTGGCGACCAGAACGTCGATCGGGTCGCCGTCGTCGGACAGGGTGTGCGGCACGAACCCGTAATTTCCGGGATAGCGCATGGGCGTGTAGAGGAACCGGTCGACCACCAGCGTGCCGGCCTTCTTGTCCATCTCGTACTTGATGGGCTCCCCGCCGATCGGCACTTCGATGATGGCGTTTACGTCTTCGGGCGGCCGGTGGCCGATGGCGATGGCTTCGAGTTTCATGCCGCGATTTCTACCGAAGCCGGGCCCAAAAAGAAACCGGCGGCCCTTGTGGGCCGCCGGTCCCTTCTTGTCGCAGACGACGCCTCAGTCGTCGGCGTAGATGTCCCGGTCCTTGGTCTCAGGCATGAAGAGAAGGCCAACCACCAGGGTCATGCCGGCCACCGCGATCGGATACCAGAGACCGGAGTAGATATTGCCGGTCGCCGCCACGATGGCGAAGGCGGTCGGGGGCAGGAAGCCGCCGAACCAGCCGTTGCCGATATGGTACGGCAGCGACATGCCGGAGTAGCGGATGCGGGTCGGGAACAGTTCGACCAGCAGGGCCGCGATCGGGCCGTAGACCATCGTCACGTAGATGACGAGGATCGTCAGGATGACGATGACCATGGTCATGTTGACCTGGGCCTTGTCGGCCGAGGCCGGATAGCCGGCGGCGCGGATGGCCGCGGTCGCCTCGGTGTTGAACGCCCGCTCCTTGGCCGCGCCCTCGGCCCCCGCCTTCGCCTTGTCGAAGGAGGTGACGACCTTGTCGCCGATCTTGATCTGCGCCGGCGTACCAGCCGGAGCTGCCTGGTTGCCATAGTTCACCGAGTTGCGCGCGAGGAACGACTTGGCGATGTCGCACGAGCTGGTGAACGAGGCGGTGCCAGTCGGGTTGAACTGGAACGAGCACTCGCTCGGATCGGCGATGACGGTGACCGGAGATTTCTCGATCGCCGCGTTGAGCGCCGGGTTCACCGCGTTGGTGAGTGCATGGAACAGCGGGAAGTAGGTGACCATGGCGAGCGCGCAGCCCGCCAGGATGATCGGCTTGCGGCCGATCTTGTCGGACAACCAGCCGAAGAAGATGAAGAACGGCGTGCCGATGGCGAGCGCCACCGCAATCACGATGTTCGAGGTCGTGCCGTCGAGCTTCAGCGTCTGGGTCAGGAAGAACAGGGCGTAGAACTGGCCGGTGTACCAGACCGCCGCCTGGCCGGCGGTTCCGCCGAAAAGGGCGATGAGCGCGATCTTGGCGTTCTTCCAGACGCCGAACGCCTCGCGCAACGGCGTCTTGGAGCCCTTGCCCTCGGCCTTCATGCGCTGGAACGCCGGCGACTCCTGGAGTTGCAGGCGGATCCAGATCGACACCGCCAGCAGCAGGATCGACACGAGGAACGGCACGCGCCAGCCCCACGCCGCGAACTGCTCCGGCGTCAGCGACAGGCGGAGCGCCAGGATGACGAGCAGCGAGAGGAACAGGCCGACGGTGGCCGTCGTCTGGATCCACGAGGTGTAGAAGCCGCGACGGCCCTGTGGCGAATGCTCGGCCACATAGGTCGCCGCGCCGCCATACTCGCCGCCCAGCGCGAGGCCCTGCAGCAACCGGCAGGCGATGAACAGGATCGGCGCCGCGATGCCGATCGAGGCATAGCCGGGCAGCAGGCCGACCACGAAGGTTGCGAGACCCATGAGGGTCATCGTGACGAGGAAGGTGTACTTGCGGCCGATCAGATCGCCCAGGCTTCCGAAGAACAGCGCGCCGAACGGACGAACCGCGAAGCCGGCCGCGAAGCCCAGCAGGGTGAAGATGAAGGCGGCAGTCGGATTGACCCCGGTGAAGAAGTTTGCCGCGATGTTCGCCGCGAGCGAGCCCGCAAGATAGAAGTCGTACCATTCGAAGACGGTGCCGACGGAGGAAGCGATGATCACCTTCCTCTCCTCGCGCGTCATTGGACGCGAATGGTCGTCTGCTGTGCCTGCTACAGCCATGTGCGTTTCTCCCTTATGACAATCGCATTGAGTTCGATTGCTTAGGGTCGCGTGTAGTGCGTGCTGCGGTGCACGTGCAATTCGACGAAGGTCACACAAGACTAAAGTCGAACGGCCTCGGCGAAGCGTCCGACGTGGCGCGGCGTCAGCCGCGGACGGCCCAGACGATCGCAGCGCCGATGCAAAGCGCCAGCGTGACGACGCCGGCCATCTCCGCGTAACGGAGGTAGGTCTTGCGCAGCACCTCGAGCAGTTGCTCGGGTGGATAGTTCGGCGGGAGATCGGCCCCCTTGTCGAGCAGAATCCAGAGTTCCGTCGACCTGTGGTTCCACCTGGGCGCGTTGTAGGCGAACAGGCCGAGCACGACTCCGTGCAGCGCCTGGAGGACTGCTCCGGATTTCAGGCAGAGCAACAGGTCGTACGACAGGCCGAGCATGACCATGCAGATCGCCAGCAGGGCGAAGCCGCAACCGCGACGCACGATGACATCCGCGAGATACTCGATCCTGTCCATGCCGGGCCTCGGAACCAGACTATTGCACGGCACCCGAGATGAGCAAGACGCGGACCAGGGCGGGGAAGCAGAGCACGAGGGCGACCAGGGCCCACACCCAGTTCGGCCCGGGCGCCTCGCGCGAGGCGGGAACGGCACGCTCGATCAGGGCGGCCGGCACGCCCGAGAGGAGGAGCGTCGTCGTCGCCACGATGAGGCTCGCGAAATAGAAGGTGACGCTCGGATCGTTCGGCAGCCAGGTCGGCGCCCAGATCAGGCTGTAGGCCGCAACGAGATGCACCAGCGGCGAGAAGATGCCGTTGAACACGGCAAGACCCAGGACGAGGGCAAAGACCTGATGACGGAGCATGTCAGCCTCCGCCCGTCAGGCGTGGCGTCATGCCAGCCGAGGCCATGGCGAAGTAGAAGCCGGCCCGCAGCCAGAACAACCAGAACGCGGTGATCAGGGGCAGCCAGCGTTGCCCCAGCGAGGCCGGCGTCACGAAGCCGACCGCGGCGATGGCCCAGCCCGTGAGCCAGACGAAGGACCGCCAGATGTAGTTCCCCGGCTGCAGGGCCGGCACGAAGAACGCGAGCATCCAGCGGCCGATGCAGGCCCAGGCCACGAGCGACAGCCCGTAGTTCACGATCCAGAAGGGCAGGTAGCCCCAGAAGAAGTCGGGTTGAGTCATGATCCCAAATGGAAAGGGCGAGGCTTGCGCCCCGCCCTCCCTCTCATTGGATCGAGGCGGCCGTCAATGGGCCGCTTCAGCGTTGCGCACCGATCCCGCGGGCACGCGGATCGAGTCGATGAAGTCCTGCATCTCGGCCGACGCGGGCTTGGTCACCCAGCCGGCGACCAGCATGGCGATGAATGCCGCCGGGATGCCGAAGATGCCGACCGAGATATTGTTGATGCCCCAGATGTACGCGACGTCGCGGCCGCGGATCTTGACGATGTTGATGTCGCCCATCCAGCTCAGGCTCTGCTTGACCCACGGCCCGTAGAACTCGGTCGCGATCAGGAAGAACATGCAGAGGCCGAAGCCGACGATGATGCCCCAGACGCCGGCCGCATCGCCCGCCCTCTTCCACCAGATGCCGAGGACGAGGCCCGCGAACAGGCCGGCCGCCGCCATCGAGAAGGCCCAGGACACCAGGAACAGGATATCCGCCCCCAGCGTGCCCGCCACGTAGGCCGCGACCAGGGCCACCAGGCCGAGCAGGACCCGGCTGATGACCAGTCGACGCTTGGTGTCGGCGTTGGGGTCGATCATCTTGTAGTAGATGTCGTGGCTGAGCGCATTGGCGATCGCGAGCAGCAGGCCGTCCGCGGTCGAGAGCGCGGCGGCCAGGCCGCCGGCCGCGACCAGCCCGGAGATCACGTAGGGCAGGCCGGCGATCTCCGGCGTCGCCAGCACGACGGCGTCGGTATGCAGGCGGAACTCCGAGAGCTGCAGAATGCCGTCGCCGTTGCCGGTGACGCCCTTGCAGAGCGCGAAGGTCTGGGCGGCGTTGGCACCGTCGCAGGCGCCGACCAGGCCGATGCTGCCCCACGAGGAGACCCAGGCCGGCAGGCTGGCGATCGGCTGGCCGATCACGTTCTGGTACACTTCCAGCTTGGCGAAGGCCGCGTAGGCCGGCGCCGTGAAGTAGAGCAGGAAGATGAAGAACAGCGACCACGCCACCGAATCGCGCGCCTGCTTGACGGACGGCGTGGTGAAGTAGCGCATGAGGATGTGCGGCAGCGACGCCGTGCCGACCATCAGGCAGAGGATCAGCGCGAAGAAGTTCCACATCGCCGTCGGGCTGTAGGCGCCCTTGGCGTCGGTGAAGGCCGAGGCATAGGGTTGCGCCACGCCGAAGGTCTTCTCCAGAGCCTCGATCTTCTCCAGCGCCTGGCCGTACATGAGCTGCGGGATCGGAACGCCCGTGACCTTGGCCGACAGCACGACGACCGGGATCATGTAGGCGATGATCAGGATGATGTACTGCGCCACCTGCGTCCAGGTCACCGCCTTCATGCCGCCCAGCATCGAGCAGAGCAGGATGCCGAGGAGGCCGACGAAGCAGGCGAGCTGGAACGGGATGTCGAGGAAGCGTGCAGTGATGATGCCGACGCCGACGATCTGCGCCACGACATAGGTGAACGAGGCGGTGATCAGCACGACGACGGCCAGGGCGCGCGCGACGTTGCCGCCGTAGCGAGCGCTGAAGAAGTCCGGCACGGTGAACTGCCCGAACTTGCGCAGGTACGGCGCCATCAGGATCGACACCAGCACGTAGCCGCCGGTCCAGCCCAGCACGAAGGCCAGGCCGCCATAGCCGCCGAAGTAGAGCGAACCCGCCATGCCGATGAACGAGGCGGCGCTCATCCAGTCCGCGCCCGTGGCCATGCCGTTGTAGAAGGCGGGAACGGCGCGGCCGGCGACGTAGTATTCGTTGACCTCGGCGGTCCTCGCCAGCCAGCCGATCAGCGCGTAGACGCCGAGCGTCAGGAAGATGAAGAGATAGCCGAGGATCCGGTTCGGCACGCCCAGAAGTTCGAGCAGGCCGATGAAGATCGTGAACCCGATGAAGGTTCCGGTGTAGAGGGCGTAGATGCGCCCGAGATTGGCGAGGAACCCGCCCTGGATGGCTGCCATGGTCGTTCCCCCGTTACTCGTCCTGGACGCCGAATTCGTGATCGATCCTGTCCTGGGCCTTGGCGTTCCAGACGCACATCAGGACGAAGGCGATCAGGGAGCCCTGGGCTGCCATGTAGTAGCCCAACGGAAATCCGATGATCCGGATGTGATTGAGCTGCGGCGCCCAGAAATGGATCACGAAGCTGAAGAAGAACCATGCGGCGAGGATGACCAGCATCAGCCGCTTCGTTTTTTCCCAATAGGCGGCCTGCTGCGAGGCCGTCAGTCTGCTTTCCGCCATGCGCTCGTTCCTCCAAGGACACGTTGGAGGCGCCGCTGAACCATGACCGTCGCGATGAGTTGGGGTTTTCCCCGAACCGTACGCTTACTCCCCATCGCCCGGTTGTTCGGGCGCCTTGTTTCTTGCGTCTCTTTTACTCAGACTGTGTGAATATACATCAAGCCTGATTCACTGTCAGGGCGAGAGACCCCCTACCTTAGTCGAATACCCATTCACAGGCGGTGCGGCCGACGAGAAGCAGGATGCTGGCAGGGCTCAAGAGCTATCTTTTTCCGACGCGCGTCCGCTCGCGCGCGCAACTCACGCGCTTCATCAGCGGCGAGGCGTCCTACGTCGCGCAGCGGTCGACCTACGAATTCTCGCGCAATACGCTCGCCTGGTTCGGCCAATCGGCCTTCGGCGATCCCGCCTTCAATGACGCCTTCGCGGTTTGCCGCTGGGAAGCGTTCGCCGCGATCGCCGCCGACATGACGTTCGTCGTGCGCTCCTTTCTCGACGGGGGAGCCGATCTCGATCCGGCCCTGGTGCGCATCTACGCCGACGCTCTGGGCGAGTATCCGGCGCCGGTTCATCGGCCCGGAGGCTGGAGCGATCGCCATGCGGCCCTGCTCACCCGTTTCGCCGGGATTCCGTCCGATCATCGGCTCGACTTCAAGGCCATGGGACACAAGACAGGTGCGCAGATCCACGAGCACGTACCCGCCCGCTCGAAGAACGCCGAGGAGGAGCGCCAGGTGCTGGCCGCGGCCGTGACCTTCGGCTTGATCTCGTTCAACGATCGCCTGCCTCGCCGACTCGACGCCGATGCGTTGCGGAAGGCGCTCGGCCAAGCAGGATGACCATCGCCGACATCTTCGGTCGCTTCCTCGCCGCCCGGCGCAGGCGCCAGCGGCCGCGAACGCCAGCCCATACACCTCTCGAGTCACTCGAGATGGTCGCCATCGACAGCGAAACCACCGGACTGGAGATCAGGTCGGCCCGCATCGTGTCCTTCGCCGTCATCAGCATAGCAACGGGCCTCGACGTCGAGCCGCACCCGAAACTCGACGTTCTCGTCGACCCTCGCGTTCCCATCCCTGCCGGCGCGACGGCCATTCACGGGATCGACGCCCGGCGTGTGGCCGGCGCGCCGTCGATCGCGGATGTCTGGGATGAGCTGACGGCGGCGCTGGCCGATCGCGTCGTGGTCGGCCACCACATCGGTTTCGATCTCGCGATTCTCGCGGCCGAAGCGCGCCGGATCGGCCAGCGGTGGCAGGAGCCGGCAAGCCTCGATACCGCCGCAATGGCAGCCGGACTGGGCCTACCGGTCGATCGACTGGATCTCGTCGATCTGTTGGCGCGCCTTGGAGCAAGGCCGCGCGGCGAACGGCACACGGCGGCCGGCGACGCCCTGATGGCGGCCGATCTCTTCGTCGCGATCGCCCACCGGCTGCGCGGCCAGCAGCGTGCCACGCTGGGTGGCGCGGTCGGCCTGCAGCGCGGGCCGCTTGCCTGACGCCATGCGCACCGACTCGCTGCGCAGAATCGACAGCTTTCCCTATCGCCACCGCGTGGCCGAGCTCATGTCGGCGCCACTGGTCTCGGCCCTGCCGGAGGCGACCGTTGCCGAGGTATCGCGCCTCATGAGCGAGCGCGGGATCAGCTCCGTCGTCGCCGTCGACCAGCAGGGCCGCCCCAGCGGAATCCTGACCGAACGCGACATCCTGCGCATCGTCGCGGCGGATCCGGCACTGCTCTCCCGGCAGGTCGGCGAGGTCATGAGCCGCCCTGTCCACACGGTTGGCTCCGGCGCACTGGCGTACCGTGCGATCGGCCGGATGTCACGCCACGGCGTGCGGCATCTTGCGGTGGTCGACGACGACGGTCGCGCCGTGGGGATGCTGACAGCCGGAGCGCTGCTCAAGCAGCGTGCGACGCTCGCACTTACCCTCGGCGACGAGATCGAGCAGGCGACCGAACCGGACGCGCTACGCGAGGCGCACGGGAAGCTGTCGTCCCTTGCCGCCGCCCTGCGTGTCGAGGACGTACCGGCCGTGCAGGTCTCGGCTGTCGTCTCCGGCATCGTGTGCGATCTCACGGCCCGTGCCGCCGCCCTCGCGGCAGCCAGCATGCCTGCACCGGCGCCTGCGCCCTGGTGCCTGCTGGTGCTGGGCTCGGCGGGCCGAGGCGAATCCCTGCTCGCGGCCGACCAGGACAATGCGTTGATCCACGAGGGAGACGAGCGCGATCCGTGGTTCGGGACGTTCGCCGACCGTCTCAACGAGATGCTGGCGACAGCTGGCATACCGCTCTGCGCCGGCGGCGTGATGGCGCGAAACGCGGCCTTCCGCGGCACGCCCGCCACCTGGCGAGGAAGGGTCGGGCAATGGGTCGACAAGCCACAGCCAGGTGCGCTTCTCAACGTCGACATCTTCTACGACTTCGTTCCGGTCGCGGGCGAACGGCGCCTCGCTGCCGAGCTGCGTCGACACGCGATGGCGGCGGCTTCCGGCGCGCCGCTGTTCCTCCGCCTGCTCGCCGAGGCCGGCGGCGACGCCAGCGGTGCCTTCGGCTGGTTCAATCGATTGCGCACCGAAAACGGGCGCATCGACCTCAAGCGTCATGGGCTGTTTCCGCTGGTCGCCGGCGCCCGCGTTGCCGCGCTCGCCTGGAGGATCGCCGCGCCAGGCACCGATGCACGGCTCGCCGGCGCCGCGGCAAAAGCCGGCGTGGCGGCCGACATGGCGGACGATCTGGCCGCCGCGCGGGCCGTACTGGTCGAGGCGATCCTCGACCAGCAGATCGCCGACATTGCCGAAGGGCGGCCCCCATCGAACCACGTCGAGCTCCGCCGCCTGGGCCGGCGCGGCGCGCATCGGCTGGCCAGGGCGCTCCAGACGGTCACTACGATCTCCGACTTCGTGCAGCGAACCTTGAGCAACCGCCGGCCCGAACAAGCGGCTTGATACTGGCGATGACAATGGCCACCCTGCCGCCATGGCCGACAGCGAACGCTTCCTGGTAGCCGACGACCATCCGATGGTCCGCGACGCGCTGGCGTCTGCGCTCGGCCAGTCGTTCGCCGGTGCGCAGTTCAGCATGGCGGGCACGCTGGCCCAGGCGCAGGCCGCGCTCGACCGTCAACCCGACACAGACGCCGTGCTGCTCGACCTCGACATGCCGGGTATGGACGGACTGACCGGGCTCGCCCGGCTGCGGGCCGAGCACCCCACCGTGCCGATCATCATCGTCTCGGCGGCGCGCGAGGCCGGCGTCGTGCAGCGTGCCTACGAGTTCGGCGCCTCGGCCTATATCGACAAGTCGGCGTCGCTCGACGAGATCGCGGGCATCGTCCGTGCCGTGCTCGACGGCGAGATCTTCGCGCCGCCGGATGCCGTGGCCGGCGACAGCTTCGCCCAGCGCGCCGCGCAACTCACGCCGCAGCAATGGCGCGTACTGGCGCTGATGGTGCAGGGCGACCAGAACAAGCAGATCGCCCACAAGCTCGGCGTCGGCGAGGCGACCGTGAAGGCGCACGTGACGGTGATTCTGCGCAAGCTGGGCGTCCGCTCGCGAACCCAGGCCGTGATCGAGGCCCGCGGGCTTGCGATGCCGGCAGAGACGATCAGGCCGTAAGCCGCCCTGCGGCGGTGCTGCGCAATCTCAGCAACGCACGAAGCGACGCCGGCTTCACCGGCTTGTGCAGCAGTTCGACCTGACATGCCCGGGCCCGCACGCGCAGCGTCGGATCGCGATCGGCGGTCACGAGGGCGGCCGGCACGGTCCGGCCCCATGCCGCGCGCAGGGCAACCACGGCCTCGAGCCCGTCGGCCCCTTCGTCGAGATGCAGGTCGGCCAGCACGAGGTCGGGCAGGCGGCCGGTCCGCGCCACCGCTGCCAGCGCCTCGGCCTCGGTGGCCGCCGTCTCGACCTTGCAGCCCCAGCCGCCGAGCAGTGCCGCCATCGCCTCGCGCACCCGCGCCTCGTTGTCGAGGCAGAGCACGAAGCTCTCGGCCTCGATCGACGGCAGTGGCTGCGGCGCCGGCCCGGCACTGGGCACGACCTCCACCGCAGCCACCCTCGGCACGGTGACGGAGAAGGTCGATCCGCGGCCCGGCGCCGAGGACAGCGCGACCGGCAGTTCGAGCATGCGCGCGATGCGGTCGACGATCGCGAGGCCGAGGCCCAGACCCCGCTCCTCGCGCTGGCCCTCGTCCTCGGGCTGAAGCCGCACGAACTCGTCGAAGATCACGGCCTGCTTGTCGGGCGCGATGCCAGGCCCATTGTCCCTCACTTCGATGCGCAACGAGCCGCCGGCGCGGCGGCAGCCCAGCAGCACCCGCGCCGGCCGTCCCTCGCTCCGACCGTAGCGCAGCGCGTTCGAGAGCAGGTTCTGCAGGATGCGGCGCAGGAAGGCCGGATCGGTGTCGACGAAGGCACGCGTCGGCACGATCGTCAGTTCGACTCCGTACCGTGTGGCCGTCGGAGCGAAGGCGGTGGCGAGCGACTCGAACAGCGGCTGTAGCGCGAAGGCCCGCCTCTCGGGCTTGAAGGCGCCGGCATCGAGCTTGGAGATGTCGAGCAGCGCGTCGAGCAGCGATTCGACGGCGCCCAGGCTCGCATCGATCTTGCCGCCGAGATCGTTGCGTGGATCGCGGTCGATCATCGCCGCCGTGAACAGCCGCGCCGCGTGCAGCGGCTGCAGCAGGTCGTGGCTCGCCGCCGCGATGAAGCGTGTCTTGCCGAGGTTGGCCGCCTCGGCCTCGGCGCGGCTGGCCTCCAGCTCGGCCGTGCGCTCGGCCACCCGCTGCTCCAGCGTCTCGGCCGCGCGACGCAGCTGACCGTCGCTGTCGCGCAACGCCTCGGCGGTGCGCACGCGGGCCGTCACGTCGTTGCAGGTGGCGACGAACCCGTCCTCCGGCAGCGGATCGAGGCGCAGCTCGATCACCCTGCCATCGCGGGTGGCGATCTCGTGCGTCTGCGGCGAGCCGGGCCGGCGCAGCAGCGCGATGACCTCGGAAACGGCGCCGAACTCGTGCGGCGCGGCGCCGACCGCCACGGCATTGTCATCGAGCGCCAGCAGCGAGGTGAAGCGATCGTTGAAGATCTCCAGGCGCCCCTCGCGGTCGAAGGCGGCGATGCCCATGCCGACATGGTCGAGCGTATTGCGCAGGATTTCGTAGTTGTAGCGGATCGCCTCCGAGGCCTCGTCGATGATGGCGCGCGCGCTGCGCGGCAGCAGCCGCCCGCGCCGGACCGAGGCGGCCACGATCACGC
>WOUR01000104.1 GCA_009772935.1 Rhodospirillaceae bacterium | reverse complement strand
CTGACGAAGGCGATCTTGGAGAGGCCGCCCTTGGAGGCGTCGGCGAGGGTCTCCATGACGTAGCGGTAGGGCACGGTGGCGTCGGCGCGGAGATAGACCTCGGGCTGCGGCCGCTTGCGGCCGGCCTCGGCGAACTTCTCCTGCGCTTCCTCGCGGGTCAGCCGCTCGCCGCCCCAGTGCAGCGCGCCCTGCGCGTCGATCGCGAACTCGATCTTCTCCGGCTTCTGCAGGTCGGCGTTGGCCGTCGCCTTGGGCAGGTCGAGCTTCACCACGTTGGTCAGCAGTGGCGCCGTCACGATGAAGATCACCAGCAGCACCAGCACCACGTCGATCAGCGGCACCATGTTGATCTCGGCCATCGGCTGGGACGAGGTCTTGCGGTCGAAGCTTCCGAATGCCATTGCCCGCCTCCCTCAGGTCACGGCCGCGAGCGGCACGGCGCCCGGCTTGCGGCCGGCCTGCAGCGCCCGGCCCATCGACAGGAAGGTCAGCAGTTCGAAGGCGAAGGCATCGAGCTTCGCCGTCAGCACGCGGTTGGAACGGGTCAGCCAGTTGTAGCCCATGACCGCCGGCAGGGCGACCGCCAGCCCGATGCCGGTCATGATCAGCGCCTCGCCCACCGGGCCCGCCACCTTGTCGAGCATCCCCGACCCCGACATGCCGATCGCCACCAGCGCGTGGTAGACACCCCACACCGTGCCGAACAGGCCCACGAACGGCGCCGTCGCCCCGATCGTCGCCAGCATGGTCAGCCCGTTCTCCAGCGACGTCGTCTCCTCGTCGAGCACCTTCTTGATGGTGCGCGTCAGGAACTCGGTCTCGCTGCCCGCCTCCTCGAGCTTGGCCGCGCCGAACTTCGCGTGATGGGCCTGGGCATGCAGCGAGTGCGCCGTGAGATGGCCGAACGGCTCCTGCACGCCGTGGATGCTGAGCTCCTGCTGGACCTGCTCGAGCGAGGTCGCGCTCCAGAAGAAGTTCAGGAACCGGCGGCTGCGCTTCTGCCGGATGATCTGCCCGATCCCCTTGTAGATGATCAGGTACCAGGAGATCGCCGACATCACCGCCAGCACGCCCAGCAGGATCTTCGCGACGATGTCCGCCTGCGCGAGAAAATGGCCGAAGCCCAGGGCCGATGCGTCGCCCATGCGATACTCTCCTACTGCAATACGAATTTGATCGGAACGTGGACCCAGACCGCCTGCGCCAGGCCGCGCTCGACATAGGGCCGGAACTGCGCCGCGCGGACCGCGCTCAGCGCCGCCTGGTCGAGATCGGCGTGGCCCGACGACGACGCCAGCGAGACCTGCGCCGGCCGGCCGGTCACGTCGACCAGCACGCGGATCGTCGCCGTGCCCTGCTCGCCCGCCCGCCGCGACCGCGCCGGATACGAGGGATTGGGCTGCACAAGCCAGCCCAGCTGCGAGGCCTGCACCGTGCGCGGCGCGGCCGGCGCCACC
>WOUR01000085.1 GCA_009772935.1 Rhodospirillaceae bacterium | reverse complement strand
AGCAGAAGCAGCGCGAGTATGAGCACGAGGGCCACAAGGCGTACGAAGACTTATGCGAGCAAGCAGCGCGCGAGCGACTACAACAAGAGGACCGATACCGAGATCGAGAGCGCGAATGGCTCACTCGATACCAAGCGGATCGCACGCATTGGGAAGCAGAACGTGAACGCCTGCTTCTCTTGCGGTCACAACCCGCGTCTACATTCCCCGTTCTCGGCCCGCACATGCCGTCCGCCACAGGGCCCGTACTCGCTCACAATGCGAGTCCGCACACCTCGCCGTACTACGACCAGGTGGCTGCGGCTCTCAGCCACGCCCCGCTAGCTGGCCCGGATGCAGCAGGCCCCGCTGTGGGTTTTCAACCGCAAGCATCTCGCCGTACGTCTCCGCGACGTCACGGCACGGCATCCGCGACGCACCGGCAGTCGACTGCGACGTCCCCTCAACATCGCTCCGGACGAATCCAGAGCAGAGGAGGAGACGCTGCGCGATCAGCAGTGCAGCCAGTAGCAGCTGGCACCAGTCGATATGGTCGCAACTTCGGTGGAGCGACTCCTCTAGGTGTGGATGCGCTCGCCGCGCTCGCAGGCATACGTACGGGTGGACGGGCGCTGTCGTCCATCACACCTGCACTCGCACTAGCACCTCTATCGGCGCCAGGTCCTGCTCAGTCTGGTACGGCTCCCTCGTCACAGGGTCGAGCACCACTAGCAGGTCAAATACCTGCGTCGCAACCGACGACCGCGACGGGCACGTCGTACCCTTTGTCGAGTACCGTGTTGCCGCAGCCCTCCGCGACTGCTGAACGAGATGCCGCAGTCGCCGCGATAATTGCTGGACTCCAGCTGGGTCCAGTACAGCCCGTCGGCGCTGGCGGCGGCTTCGCCCCAGCCGATCATAGCTCGGATTCGGGCGACCGTGACAAGCGAGTCAGGTGGTCAGCACGGCCACCAATCACCTGCTAGACACCCGAAGCAGCCTTCACACCAGCGAGCAAATGGCTCCCCGAGTCGCAAGGGGCAAGGGAGCGGTCCGGCGCGCGGAGAAGGTGACACCGACTGTCACGGCCGTCACGGACGTAGCGGTCATGGGCAAGGCAGCCGCATCCGCGACCCCCACTCCGACTCAGGGGAAAATTCAAGACAGCAAGCCGGAAGTGGTGTGCACGGCTCCAGTAGGGCCCCTAGAACTGCAGGAAAGGGGCACGGTTCAGGTGCGATCGCAGCAGGGGGTGGAGACTCGAACGGTTCGGGTGACGGCGATCGGCATCCGCGACGCCCGTCGCGACGCCCGCCGTCCAGCTCAGGACGCAGACCATCGCGCTCTGGGAATGGGAATGGGAACGGGAATGGTCACGGGCATGGCAATGGAGATGGGCATGGACACGGGAACGGGCACGGACATGGGAATGGGCATGGACACGGTGGCGACGACGGCTCGAGCCCCAGTTCGAGTGGTTCCGGCTCGGGTGACGGCAGCGGCGATTCGCAGGGCGCGGGCGTCAATGCATCGGGGAACGCTCGCTTCAACATGACGGATCGCGAGATACGTGAGCTGCAACGCCTGAGTCGCCGCCAGTCGAGTAGCGGCTCGTCTGAAGCGTTCTCACCGCCTCGAGTGCGGCACGACAGACCACGAGGACGACATCATGACGACCGCGACCACCGAGACGTCTACGTCAGCGCGCAGCACTGCAACGTCATCAAGTACAAGCGTGCTGGCCCGATGCCCATCCGTACCTGGATCTACAACATGGAGAACTGGTTCGCCTTGGCTCGCATTCCCGAAGAGCAGTGGGTGCGCGCCATCATCGCGAACGTACACGCGCAGCACTTCGAGGAGATCAAGGCGTACCGGAAGCAGCCCTACCCCATCTTCCGTCTCCAGCTCCTCAACCTCTTCAAAGAGCCTGACTTGAAGGATGCCTTCCTGCGCGAGCTCTTCAGTGCCCACCAAGAGACTGACGAGCCCCTCGTCGAGTACATGGCCCGTATCCAGAATCTGGTGGACAAGTCGCTCAAGAGCGAGACCAGTGACGGCAAACAGAAAATCGCCGTCTCTGCTTTCTGCGCCGGCCTGCTCGATCGGCAAATCGCGCGTCTCGTGGCGGTGCAGGCAAAGGGATCGGTGCGCCGTGCACTCAACGTCGCTGCCTCCATGAACGCCTACAGCGACACACCCAGCAAAACGCGCAAGTACAAACCCGATCGTAACGCTCACGGCTACAACTTCTACGCCGAGGAGGGCGAACAGTACGAAACGCAGTCGGCGCAGGGTGATGACACCTACTACGAGCAAGGGGACGAATGGGGAGGGGAAGGGGATGGTCAGGAGGAAGGACAAGAAGGGCAAGACGGCGACGTCGCGGACGAGGAAGTCTGCAACGCAGTCGGACCCCCTACGCATTCTTTCGGGCCCACTACACGTCGGTTCGAGCGAGGACGCGGAGGCTTCCGCAGTGGGTCGCGAGGAGGCTTCCGTGGCGGGCGCGGGCGTGGTGCCCCAAGGGGTCGGTCCGGACCGCCAAACGGGCCTCTGCGCTGCTTCAAGTGCAACGGTGTCGGGCATCGGGCGGAAGTCTGCCCTTCACGCTTCGGCGGCGGAGAGGGCGGTGGAGACTCGGGTTGCTGGAACTGCGGTGAGGCCGGGCACATGTCACGCGATTGTCCACACGCGGCTGGCCCCACCGGTTCGTACGGCACGGCGTCGCGTACGACTTCTGCGCCTTCAGCGGCATCCGCGACGTCTACGACGACGAGCCTCTACGCACGTCCGAATCCGCCCGCATCTAGTGCACTGAGACCGGCGACGCAGTCTAATACACGACCACCAGCAGCGTCCGTCTCTGCCGCAGCGTTGGCCTCCGGCGAGGTGCAGGTGACGATGCACATCGTTGACGAGACGCCGCCCCCGACGCCTGCTTCCGTCCTCATCACAGACGACCTGTTGTGTGCCGGCCCTGAAGCAGCCCCCCATCGTTCGCTGTTCTGGACCGTCATCAACATCCAAGACCGGTCTCTGTGGGCCCTAGCTGACACGGGTTCGAGTCGCAACCTGTGTTCGGAGACGCTCTGGAATGCGCTCCCCATACACCCTACTCTGCAGCCCCCTGGCCCTACACGTGTCCTCGCGAGCAATAGCAAGGCCCTGGACGTGTTGGGGTGGGCCGTGCTCCGCATGGAGGTCGCGGGACGAGCCGTCTACCACGAGGTCGGAGTCGTCCGCGAACTGCCCGTCGACGTCATCATCGGCGGCGAGTTCATGAAGCCGCACGAATGCAGCCTCCAGTACGCCGACAGCGGACGCAACGGTTTCTGCTTGGGCGCTGCGGAGTGCGAGAAATGCGCTCGAAACCGAGAGCGACTGCGTCTCGAGGGCGACGCACAGTTGACCACTCGATTCCCTCGACGCGGCCCCTCATCCCCGCTAGTACTCGCCACGCCGGAAGTGCACAACGTCAAGGTGACTCCCTTGGTCGAGCAACATGAGTCGAAACTCGTGCGCGTGCTGCAGGAGCTCAAGATACACGAGCTCGAAGTCGAAGACGACATCAAGCACCGCCTCGTCGAGATCATCGAACGGTGTCTTGACGCCTTCGCCGCGGACGCCAACGACGTGGGCTACACGCACGTGGTCGAGCACTGCATTCGCCTCAAGGACGGGACCCCCGTCAAGTTGCGAGTGCGCCCGCTACCGTACGCAGTCCGCGATTTCGTCGACAAGGAGATCGATCGTCTCCTCGAGCTCGAAATCATCGCCCCTGCGGATCTCGGCAACTGCCCGTTCGCCTCTCCGATCGTGGTCGTGCGCAAGAAAGACGGCACATGGCGCATGTGCGTCGACTACAGGCGCCTCAACGACCAGACGGACAAGGACCGGTTTCCGTTGCCCCGCATCGACGAAATCTTCAGCTCGCTCGGTCGCGCACGCTCCTTCGCGGCGCTCGACCTGTTGATGGGCTATCACCAGGTGGCGATCCGCGCGGAGGACAGGCCGAAGACCGCCTTCATCACGCATCGTGGTCTGTTCGTCTTCAACCGCATGCCGTTCGGCCTGACGAACGCGCCTGCGACGTTCCAGAGACTGATGAACACAGTCTTCGCAGCCGACCTGGAGAAGACGAACTCCGTCTACCTGGACGACCTGCTCCTCTACGCGCTCAACAATCTCGAATTGCTTCCCGTCATCGAGAGGACGCTGCGCAAGATCATCAACGCAGGTCTCAAGTGTAAGCCCGACAAATGCCGCTTCTTTCCGAAGAGGCTGCCCTTCCTCGGACACGTCCTCGAGGACGGCCACATCGAGCCCGACCAGTCGAAACTCGATCGGATCCGCGACTGGCCCTTCCCACGGACGGGTTTGGAGGTGCTCAGCTTCCTCGGGCTGTGCGGCTACTACAGGCGGTTCATCGACGACTACGCAGACGCATCCCGACCTCTGTACGACGTCGCACAGGAGAAGATCGTCGTCCCCACCGCCGCGCTCGAGCGTGCGTTCGCGAAGGTGAAGGACATGCTCTGCACCACAGTCGCACTACATCTGCCCGATCCGAGGGCCGACTTCATCCTCGAGACCGATGCGAGCATGATCGCGGTCGGCGCCGTCCTCAAGCAGATCTTCGACGGACTCGAACGCCCCGTCTCGTTCTACAGCCAGGCGCTGTCGAAGAGCGAGAGGAACTACAGCACCTACGAACGCGAGCTGTATGCCGTCGTGCGAGCGATCGAGTCCTTCCACGTCTATCTGCTGGGACGCGAATTCCTTCTGCGAACGGACCATCGCGCACTGATGGGCCTGTTCTCTTCGAGTCTGCAGACGAGCAGTCGAGTCGTGAAGTGGGTTATGCGGCTGCAGCCCTACACCTTCCGCATCGAAATCATTCCCGGCAAGGAGAACATCCCCGCCGACGCACTGTCTCGGATACCGTGGCGGATCGTTGACGACGTATCGTCCGCGACGCCGACTGAGACGACGCCGCAAGTGCCGCAGCCACCACTTCTCGAGGCGACGTTCACCTTCTTCGAGGAGGAGGAACAGCCGGACGACGACGACGTGTGCTTCGCTGACGTCCCCGCACTCGATCGCAACGAGTTCGCGAAGGCGCAACGCGAGGACGACCACATCGCCTGCTTCCGTCAGTGGCTCGAAACGCAACACACACCGACCGCCGACGAACTCGCTGGCCATCCACCGTTCGTGAAGGCGTTACAGGACGTGCGCGAACACCTCGCCGTTGAGGACGACTTGGTGGTCTGGCGCGAACCGTACCCGGACTATCCGCGACGCGTCCTCGTACCGAACGCACTCATCGAGTCGGTGATCGCCAGCGTCCACGACGGCCTCGCAGCACATGAAGGAATCGACAAGACGTGCGCCCGCCTGAGCCGGTATTTCTACTGGCCCGGAATGCGTGGCGACATCAAACTCTACATAGCTGCGTGCCCGACGTGCGACAAGTTCCGCAACGCCCCCCGCAACGCCCGCTCCCCTCTGCACCCGATACGTGTCGCTGCACGAGGCGAGATCGTCGCAATGGACGTCATGGGAGGCAAGGAGTCGCTGCTCGAAACGGCACGCCACAACCGGTACATCCTCACCATCGTCGACCTGTTCACGAAGTACCTGGTTGCGATACCGTTGCCGAACCAGCTCGCGACCACAGTCGGTGAGGCCTTCCTGCATCACTGGGTGCTCGTCTTCGGCGCCCCTATGCGACTGCTGACGGACAGAGGCCTCAACTTCGAGTCGGCCGTCATTGCGAACCTCTGCACGATGTGGCGCATCGACAAGGTGCGTACGACGGCGTATCACCCCGCGGGCAACGGTGCATGCGAGCGCGTGAACCAGACCATCAAGCACGGCCTGGCGAAGACGTTGAACGAACGGCAACTCGAGAGATGGGACGCTGCGTTGCCCAACGTCGTCTTCGCCTACAACACGTCGACGCACACGACGACTGGCTTCACGCCGCAACTTCTGATGATGGGCAGCGAGGCGCGCGTCCCGAGCGAAGTGCTGATCGGCTCGCCCGACCTGGAGAAGACGCCGGCCGCGTTCGCCTACCATCGCGTCAAGAAGTTAGAGCTCGCATACGCATCCGTCCGCGAGCACCTGACGACGCGTCAACGTCGCGCGAAGGAACTCTACGACTTGGGCGCTACGGCACGCATCTTCGAGGCAGGAGATCACGTGCGCATACGCCTGAAGTCGATCCCCAAGTCAGGTGGCAAATTGCTGTCCAAGTGGTCGGACATCTACGAAGTTGTCGCTACACGAGGCGTCGTCGTCGACGTCCGTGACCCACAGAGCGGCACGACGCAGACCGTTCACGCCGACCGCTTGAGCAATGTGACTCCCCATCTACGAGAGGAGCACGCCACTGACTCTTTCGAGTTGCTAGAGCCCGACGATGTAGTCGTCGAGCCCCCTAGTGTAGTTGTTCCCACTCACCGTTCGATTTCTAACGTTTCTCGTTCTCGTTCTAATTCGATTTCTCGTTCTCGTTCTGCTTCGCTTTCCCGTTTGGCTCCCGTTGAGCCTAGTGTTGATTCTACTGATTCGGTAGCGCAGGGCTCCGTTGAGCCAGAACGTAGCCGAATGCTCGATTTCCTGCAAGTAGCGCGCGCCCCCGGTAAACGTGTCCCACGCCCTGTAGTAGATAGTGACTTCGACTACAACATGTGCATTGTCGATGCAGAGATGAGCGACCAGCAGCAGAACTGGGCGCCCGGACAACCGAGCGGACAGCAGCCGATGTCGTCGCAGCAGCAGCTGCAGGCGTTACAGCAACAGTTCCTAGCGCTGCAGCAACAGGCGCAGGCACAGCAGGCACAGCAAGCGCAGGTACAGGTGCCGCCCCAAGTCCTGCAACTGCAGCCGGCGCCTATGCCCTCGGGTTCGACACTGCGGGCGCAGACGCTGCTCACACAGGCACGACTGGCTCAGCAACAACAACAACAGGCACCGGGGCAAGGTCCGTCGACATCCGCGACGCAGACGACGACGCAACCGCAACGAGCGCGTGGCCCATACGGACTGCAAGGACCGATGACGCTGGGCGGCCTGTTGCCTCCCAACCCCCCTGCGCTCCCCAGCTACGTCGGCTTCAGCCCATCCATGATGAACACGCTCGCCAGCATGTCCGAGCCTCTGTCGTCGCCCGACGTGCAGGCGAGCCAGACTTCGATGCGTCCCGGAGTCGACATGTCGGCCTCCGCGTCGGCAACACCGTTCTCAGGCGGCGATGCGGACTTGGGTGCTGATCTCGCCCGTATGGCGACCGACACGACGTTCGCGGCACTCATGCATGCGTCCGCTCGCGGACTCGCACGTGCCCTTCCGACGGCAGCACCAGGACCCCCGCAGGCGGCCCCTTACGCAGTGCAGGTCACGGGGGCGCAGGCGCTGATGGGGCCACCGCAAGGGGTTGCGTCTCGCATGACGACCGCTCCGATGGGACAGGGTACGAGTGGACAGGGGTCGTCCGCGGCGCGTGCAGGGCCGAGCGGTACGGCGCGCAACTTCGCCAGGCTCAACGACGTATATCAAATATACGATCAGGAGATCCGAGCGGTGCGGGGCAACGGCGTCGGCTTCATCCACCGTCGCACCGGCACCATCTATGAGTACGCACGCGACGCTGGCCGCTTCGTGACGCAACAGGGCATCGTGTACGTCGATTTCGATGCACCCGAGGGTCCGGACGACACGGCGGAGTTCGACCCGCAGCACCCGCACGTCACGCTCACGATGCCGGACGATGTGGCTCATCTCACGCCAGTGATGTTTCGCCAGAACTTCTTCTATGACCGCGACATCTGGCCCGGTGCCGTCCGCGACGTGCCCATGCCCACCTCTCCGCCTCGTCCTGCAGTTCCGCTTCAGCAAGCGGGCCTGACGTCGCTCAAGCGTAGCCCCCGTGTCGACGACGACCCGAACAATCGCCCCCGATCCGCAGGTGTACTGGGCAGCGGATACATCGACTTGACGCGGCAGGATCGCGGACCGAAACCGATACCGGTCACGCTCGACTGGGCGCGTATCGACGACCCGCTCTACATGACGGAACTGCAACGCCACCTGCCGGCTAACGCGCCGCGACTCACGATGAATGAGCTCGAACAAGCTCTGGGTGCCGCGCGACAGCTACGTGGGAGTGGCACTACTCGCACGACGACCGCGATGACGATACGCGACGTGCTCGACGAGGTGCTACGTCATCAGTCGAAGCAGTACGAACTGGAGCAGGCTCGTCGTCGACAAGAGCATGCCGACGACATGAGACTCATGATGGAGCGGATGGAGTCGGCGCACGAACGCGAGCGTGAAGCCACACGCCGCCAGTTCTTCGACATGGAGGCGTACCGGCGTCAACAAGTCGTGCGTCGTCCGCCGCCACCGCCGACTGGAACACCTCTGGGACCGCCGCTGGTAGTCCCCGGCGCATCAGCAGCAGTGCAAGCGGTAGCAGCCGCCACGTCTCGACATCGCCCCTCGCAGGACGTCGTTCCTGGAGCGGCACCATCGCCAACGAATGCTGCGTCCGCGACGGAGACCGCACCAGTCGCCTTGCCGGTCCGAGCACGGCCGTCGGATATGTCGATCGGTGCGGGAGCGACGGGCGCCGGATCGGCCATGGACACGAATGGACAAGGGGCCGATGCTGGTGCAGATGCTGGTCCCGACCTCGGCGACGGCGACGACTTGGCCCAGCCGACGAGCGAGACTGATGTACACGCCACCGCGAGTGACACGTCTACTGCAACGCCAACTGCAGGCTTGGGCGCGCAGATGGCGACGTTGGGTGTCACTGACACGGCGCGAGTAGAAGTGTCGGTGACCCAGACGGCGACGGCGACTTCGACGGCACAAGGAACGCCGACAACGACGACGCAAAGTACGGCGCGGGCTATCGTCGAAACGCGGAAAGCCCGTACTGTTGAGCAAATCTTCGGTCCAGGCGGAGTACCAGCTCGTCAAGTCGAGCTCAAGAAAGCGGCCCACGATCGGCGTCTGCAAGCAGCGGCCGCATCGACAACATCCGCGACGCATCGCTCCACGCCGCAGCCGACCCCGCCTACACGTCCCTCTCCACCGGGCTCAGAAC
>WOUR01000035.1 GCA_009772935.1 Rhodospirillaceae bacterium | reverse complement strand
CGGCGGCGTCCATCGCCTCGCCAACCCGGGCGAGGAGCTCCTCGAAGTGGTCGAGGTGCAGACCGGCGACTATGTCGAGGAAGACGATATCGTCCGCTATGCTCATCACTCGCGGGCTGGCAAGCGTCGATGCTTGCATCGTCGATAGTCTACCTCGGCGAAACACCTGGCGATCGTTGAGCACTGATCCGCGCGCCGTTTCTCACATGCCGGATGCCGATCGTCCTTGGCTCTCGATGGTGCTGGTGCAAAGGCTGGGGCGCGAGGTCCCCAATCGAGCGCAGCGTCCCGTCCCTTTGCTCTCGGTCTCCGCGTGACGCCGACCACCGGGGATGAAGTGGAGAGACCACGGAATTCCTACACCGTCATGTGCTTGCGCACGGCCTCGACGTCGAAGGTTTCACGCGTTCCCGACATCACGACTTCTCCGCGGTCCATGACGGCGAAGTCGTCGGCGAGTTCGTGCGCGAAGTCGAGATACTGTTCGACCAGCACGATCGCCATGTCGCCGCGCTGGCGCAGATAGACGATGGCGCGGCCGATATCCTTGATGACCGATGGCTGGATGCCTTCGGTCGGCTCGTCGAGCAGCAGGAGCTTGGGCCGCATGGTGAGCGCCCGGCCGATCGCCAGTTGCTGCTGCTGGCCGCCAGAAAGATCGCCGCCGCGGCGCTTCAGCATCGACTGCAGCACCGGGAAGAGTTCGAACACCTCGTCCGGCACCTTCTTGTGCTCGCGGCTGACCGGTGCGAATCCGGTCTCGAGGTTTTCCTTCACGGTCAGCAGCGGGAAGATCTCGCGGCCCTGCGGCACCAGCGCCACGCCGCGACGCGCGCGCTCGTAGGGCGGCAGCTTCGAGACTTCCTGGCCATCGACCGAGATGGTGCCGGAGGCGATCGACTGCATGCCGGAGATGGCGCGCAGCAGGCTGGTCTTGCCGACGCCGTTGCGGCCCAGAAGGCAGGTTACGCGACCGATCGTGGCCGACAGGGACACGCTGCGCAGCGCCTGGGCGGCGCCGTAGTAAAGATTTACATTCTGGACTGAGAGCATCGTCATCGCCCGAGATACACTTCGACGACGCGCGGGTCGGCACTCACCTGGTCGAGGGTCCCCTCGGCCAGCATCGAGCCTTCATGCAGCACCGTCACCTTGACGCCGAGCGCACGTACGAAGCTCATGTCGTGCTCGACCACCACGACCGAGTGTGTCTTGTTGATTTCCCGCAGCACCTGCGCGGTCGTCTCTGTCTCGACGTCGGTCATGCCCGCCACCGGCTCGTCAACCAGCAGCAGCTTGGGGTCCTGGGCCAGCAGCATGCCGATCTCCAGCCACTGCTTCTGGCCGTGGCTGAGACGGGCGGCCGGCATGTGCTGCTGCGCTTCCATGCGGATGATCGACAGGATTTGGTCGAGGCGCTGGTTTTCCTCCCGGGTCGGCGTGGCGAGCAGCAGCTTGTACCAGCTGCGCAAGCCGGCCAGCGCCAACAGGAGATTGTCGCGGACCGTGTGACTCTCGAACACGGTCGGCTTCTGGAATTTCCGGCCGATACCGAGCGTGGCGATGCTGGCCTCGTCGAGCTTGGTGAGATCGGCCTGACCGTCGAACACGACCTCGCCGGTGTCGGGCCGCGTCTTGCCAGTGACGACATCCATCATGGTGGTCTTGCCAGCGCCGTTGGGGCCGATGATGGCGCGCATCTCCCCAGGCTCGATCAGTAGCGACAGGTTGTTCAGGGCCCTGAAGCCGTCGAACGACACGGTGACGCCGCTCAGGTAGAGCAGCGCGGACGTGCTCCTCACGGTCGGGGCGTTCATGCGGGCGCCCTCGCCTTGCGGTTCTGGGACCGAGTCTTCATCTGGCCCCACAAGCCAACGATGCCCTTGGGCAGCACCAGCGTGACGACGATGAAGAGCGCGCCCAGCGCGAACAGCCAGACTTCCGGCAGGGCGCCGGTCAGCCAGGTCTTGCCGAAGTTCACCAGGACGGCGCCGATGATAGGGCCGACCAGTGTACCACGACCGCCGACGGCTACCCAAAGAACGGCTTCAATGGAATTGCCCGGCGCGAATTCGCCGGGATTGATGATGCCGACCTGCGGCACATAGAGCGCGCCCGCGACGCCCGCCATCGCCGCCGACAGAACGAAGACGAAGAGCTTGAAGCCCTCGACCCGATACCCGAGGAAGCGCATGCGACTTTCGGCGTCACGCACCGCCGTGAGCGCCTTGCCGAAGCGCGAGCTGACGACCGCGGCCGAGATGACGAGGCCGAGAGCAAGCGCGACGGCCGAAGCGAAGAACAGCACGGCGCGTGTCTCGCTGGCCTGGACCGAATAGCCGAGGATATCCTTGAAGTCGGTCAGGCCGTTGTTGCCGCCCAGGCCCATGTCGTTGCGGAAGAAGGCCAGCATCAGGGCGAACGTCATCGCCTGGGTAATGATCGACAGATAGACACCGGTCACGCGGCTACGGAAGGCGAACCAGCCCAGCGCGAAGGCGAGCACGCTGGGCACCAGCACGACCATGATGGCCGCGAACCAGAAATGGTCGAAGCCATGCCAGAACCAGGGAAGTTCCTTGTAGTTCAGGAACACCATGAAGTCGGGCAGGATCGGATTGCCGTAGACGCCGCGAGTGCCGATCTGGCGCATCAGATACATGCCCATGCAGTAGCCGCCCAGCGCGAAGAAGGCGCCGTGGCCCAGCGAGAGGATGCCGCAAAAGCCCCAGACCAGATCGACCGCCAGCGCGAGCAGCGCATAGCAGAGATACTTGCCGAAGAGTTGCAGCACCCACGACGGCACGTGCGCCGGGTTCGTCGCCGCCAGGATCAGGTTGGCCAGCGGCAGGGCGATGCCGACGGCCAAGATGAGCAGAACGCAGAGGCGCAGGTTGCGGTCCATGCCCTGCCAGAGAAAGCGCGTGATCATTCGACGGACCGCCCCTTCAGCGCGAACAGGCCGCGGGGGCGTCGCTGGATGAACATGATGATGAAGACCAGGACGAGGATCTTGCCCAGCACGGCGCCGGCATAGGGTTCCAGGAACTTGTTCACGACGCCCAGGGTCATCGCGCCGATCAGGGTGCCGAACAGGTTTCCGACGCCGCCGAACACCACGACCATGAAGGAGTCGATGATGTAGCCCTGGCCAAGGTTGGGGCTGACATTGTCGATCTGGCTGAGCGCCACGCCGGCCAGGCCCGCGATGCCCGAGCCCAGACCGAAGGTCAGCGCGTCGACCCGCGGGGTGCGGATGCCGACGGCCGAGGCCATCGGTCGATTTTGCGTGACGGCGCGCATGTAGAGGCCCAGCGGCGTCTTGCGCAGCAGCAGGATCAGCGCGACGAAGACGACCAGCGCGAAGACCACGATCCAGAGCCGCCCATAGGTGATGTTGAGTTGGCCGAGTTGGAAGGTGCCGGACATCCACGACGGCGCCCCGACTTCCCGGTTGGACGAGCCGAAGATCGAGCGCACTGCCTGCTGCAGCACAAGCGACAATCCCCAGGTCGCGAGCAGCGTGTCGAGCGGCCGGCCGTAGAGGAAGCGGATGATGGTGCGTTCGATAAGAATGCCGATCGCGCCCGAGACGAGGAAGGCGAGCGGCAGCGCGATGACGAGCGAAACGTCGAACAGATGCGGCGCCGACGTGCGGATGACTTCCTGGACGACGAAGGTCGTGTAGGCGCCCAGCATGACCATCTCGCCATGGGCCATGTTGATTACGCCCATGGTGCCGAAGGTGATGGCGAGGCCGATGGCGGCCAGCAGCAGCACGGAACCGAGCGAGATGCCGTACCAGACGTTCTGCGCCATCTGCCAGGCGGCCAGCGTTTGCTCGACCGAGTCGGCGCCTGCCGTGGCGGCCGTCTTGACTTCGCCTTCAGAGGCGGCGGCGACCGTCTTGAGGATGCCGAGAGAATCGCGATCGGCGCGATCGCGGACCACGGCGATGGCGGCGAGCTTCTGCGCCGGCGGAGAATCTGGCGTTGCAAGAACAATTGCGGCCCGCGCCTCGCTCATGGCGCGCTTGATGCGCGGATCCTTCTCGGCGGCGAGTGCTTGGTCGAGGGCCGCCAGAGCCGAGGTATCGCGGCGCTTGAAGAGGGCATCGGCAGCATTCAGCCGGACCCGGGCATTGGGGCTCATCAGGGTCAGCGAACCAACGGCAGCTTCGATGGTGCCGCGCAAACGGTTGTTGACCCGAACCCGTTCGAGGTCGGCTTCGACGGCACTCCCGGCCGGCTTGCCGGACACCGCTTCGGTCAGCGCCAGCCTGTTGCCATCGGTCTTGCCGATGACCACGAGCTTGTCGGACGTACGGGTATAGAGCTGCCCGGCGCCCAAGGCTTCGAGGATCGGCGCCGCACGCTCGTCGCCCGACGCGGCCAGCGCGGTGATCGCCGCCTCGCGCTCGCTCAGGCCACCGGAAGTGAGATTGCCGACGAGAGTGGCGAGGTCAGCCGCGAGGACCGTTCCGGCCAGCGCCAGCGAGGCCAGAACCGAGAGCAGGACCGACAACGGTCGAAGGAAATGCATGTGCTGTTATCTGGCCCGGGAGATGGAAACGGGGCGACCCGGAGGTCGCCCCGTCCGATGAGTCCTGCGCGTCGGCTACTTGGCCGCCTTGCCAATGCACTTGTTGGCGACGGTGTCGAAGTTTCCGCAGTTCACGGGCTTCGTCCAATCGGCCTTCAGGTTCTTGGAGTCGTCGAGGATCGGCGACCAGGCGGCACCCGGGACGAGGCCGGGAGTCTTCCACACCACGTCGAACTGGCCATTGCCCTCGATCTCGCCGATCAGCACCGGCTTGGTGATGTGATGGTTCGGCAGCATCTCGGAGATCCCACCCGTCAGGTTCGGGACCTTGATGCCGACGAGCGCGTCGATCACCTTGTCCGGATCGATCGTGCCAGCCTTCTTGACCGCCTCGACCCACATCCTGAAGCCGATCACCGAGGCTTCCATCGGATCGTTGGTCACGCGCTTCGGGTTCTTGGTGAAGGCCTGCCAGGTCTTGATGAACTCCGCGTTCGTCGGATCCTTGACCGACTGGAAGTAGTTCCAGGCCGCCAAATGGCCGACCAGCGGCTTGGTGTCGATACCGGCCAGTTCTTCTTCGCCGACCGAGAAGGCCACGACCGGGATGTCCTTGGCCTTGATGCCCTGGTTGCCGAGTTCCTTGTAGAACGGAACGTTGGCGTCGCCGTTGATCGTCGAGACGACGGCGGTCTTCTTGCCCGCCGAGCCGAACTTCTTGATGTCGGCCACGATCGACTGCCAGTCGGAATGACCGAACGGCGTGTAGTTGATCATGATGTCTTCCTTCGGAACGCCCTTCTGGAGGAGGTACGCTTCGAGGATCTTGTTGGTCGTGCGCGGATAGACGTAGTCGGTGCCGGCCAGGACCCAGCGCTTCACGTCGCCGCCGTCCTTGCTCATCAGGTAGTCGACGGCCGGGATCGCCTGCTGGTTCGGGGCGGCGCCGGTGTAGAACACGTTACGCTGGCTCTCCTGGCCCTCGTACTGCACCGGGTAGAAGAGAATGCCGTTCAGCTCCTCGAACACCGGCAACACCGACTTGCGGCTGACCGAAGTCCAGCAGCCAAACACCACGGCGACCTTTTCCTTCTGCAGAAGTTCGCGCGCCTTTTCGGCGAACAGCGGCCAGTTCGACGCCGGGTCGACCACCACGGCCTCCAGCTTCTTGCCCAGCAAGCCGCCCTTCTTGTTCTGCTCTTCGACCATCATCAGCACGACGTCCTTCAGGGTCGTCTCGCTGATCGCCATCGTGCCCGACAACGAATGAAGGATGCCGACCTTGATCGTATCCCCCGCCTGCGCGAACGCGCTGGTCGCCGCGCTGGCCACCAGGCCGGCGGCGACGAGGCCCGTCCGCATGAGTGTTCCCAATTTCATCCCGCTCTCCTTGTCTTTCGACGGATCTCCCCGCCAAAAAACAAGGTTAGCGAAAGTCGTGCCAAACCGGCCTGACGCCCTTGGAATAAGGGTTAGTTGGCGATCAGGACCAGCGCACCGCCGGCCACGACCGCGCCGCCAAGCGCCCGCAATCCCAGGTCGCCGACCACGCGGCGCGCAACCCAGCCGAGCCCCAGACCCGCAACATGCAGCGCGGCGGTCGCTGCAACGAAGCCCAAGATGTACATACCCGTCCCGCTGGTCGGCGCCTCGACGGCGTGAGCGTAGCCGTGGAAGATCGCGAACAAACCCACGATCGCGATGGCCACGGCAGACGGCAGACGCACGGCGGCCATGATGAGCGCGCCTAGCAGCAGCACCGATGCAACGATTCCCGCCTCCACAAGAGGCAGTTTAATGCCCGCGAATCCGGCAGCTGCCCCGACAAACATCATCGCGATGAAGGAAGCCGGCACCAGATAGGCCGCAGCCGGGCGCTTCACTGCCAGCAGCGAGGCCCAGACACCGACGCCGACCATCGCCAGCAGGTGGTCGAGGCCGGTGAAGGGATGAGCGAAGCCCGAGGTCTGGTGTCCGGAATGGGCCAATACCGGGGTTGCCACCACAACGAGCAGAGCCGCCAGGCGGATCTTCCCAATCGTCATTGAATACTCCTGTCCACTAGTTCAGCCGCGCCGGCAGGCCGCCCTGCCGTACGATGAAGGCCGCGATGTCTTCCAGACCCATATTCTCCTTGAGGTTGGAGAAAATGAAAGGCCGCTGGCCGCGCATCCTGCGCGCGTCCCGGTCCATCACTTCGAGACTGGCACCGACCAGCGGCGCGAGGTCGATCTTGTTGATCACCAGCAGGTCGGACCGGGTGATGCCCGGACCGCCCTTGCGCGGGATCTTCTCGCCGGCCGAAACGTCGATCACGTAGATCGTGAGATCGGCCAGCTCTGGCGAGAACGTGGCGGCGAGGTTGTCGCCGCCGGATTCGACGAAGATGACCTCCAGATCCGGCCACTTGCGCACGATGTCGGAAACGGCGGCGAGGTTGATGGAGGCATCCTCGCGAATCGCGGTATGGGGGCAGCCGCCGGTCTCGACGCCCACGATGCGCTCGGGCGCCAGTGCGCCGGCGCGCGTGAGGAACTCGGCGTCTTCCTTCGTATAGATGTCGTTGGTGACGACGGCGATGTCGTAGGCGTCGCGCATGCGCTTGCACAGGCGTTCGACCAGGGCGGTCTTGCCCGACCCGACGGGGCCACCGACGCCCACCCTCAGCGGACCACGCAGACTCATTTATCCAGTTCTCCAGCCACCAGGGCAATGTATCCCACGCCGAGCAACAGGCAGTAAGGCGAATAGTACCGCCGGTTACGCGTGGCAAACGGTTCGGTCGTGAAATGCAACTTCCAGCGATGGCTGAAGCCCGCGATCCCACGCGCCACGAAGATGCCGGCGATCATGTAGGTGCCGGCCAGCACCGCCGGTTCGGCGATACAACCCAGCACGTACCAAGGCCACAGCGCCATGACGGCAAGAACCAGCGCCACGACGAAGCACTGCCAGGAGGGGGGCATGCGGCGGCGCCCGTCTCCGACGACGCTCCGCGCGAGGGCCTCCTCGCTGGCTTCCGGCCAATGGCTGCCCAGGCCCCACATCACATGGACCACGGCGATGGCGCCGACGCCGATCGTCAGGAGAAGAGCCATCAGGGCGGTCATGAGCGAAAGAGCCGTGTGTATTGCGTTTCGTGACGGAGCGAACACCAGTCGAGCAGCGGTGTCGCCGACCCGACCTCGTCCAGGGAGTCGACAGCGATGGCAGTCCGGGTTGCATCGTTGACCGAAGCTTCGAGCGCAGCCAGGGCGAGTTGGCCGTCGGTCTGGCCGAGCGGCACGGCGCGCAAGGCAGCGGAGATCAGGTTGGCCGTGAAGGCGTGGAGATAGCCCGCCAGAGCCTGTTCGAGCGCGATACCGTGGACCGCGGCCGCGAGCGCCACTGCGACCGGCAGGGCCAGTTCGCCGTCGAGGCGACGATGCACCTCGTCGAGGAGGGCGTGGGGCCAGGCGGTTCGTGTGATCGACAGGAACGAACCGCCCTGCTGACGCGATTCCAGCGCCATTTCCGATGTCCCGCGCCAGGCCGCGGCGAGCTCGGCGACGGCGTCGAAGGAGGACCAGTCGGCCTCGTGGGCCGCCCGCCAGCCGGCCGCGAACAACGCTCCATCGACCGCGCCCGTGCCGCGCCGCAGGACGCTGTCGAGCCATGCCACCAGCGAAGCGCGGTCCCAAATCAGTCCCTCTTCCACCGCCGTCTCGACGCCGTGGCTGTAGCTGAAGGCACCGACCGGATAGGCCGGCGAAAGCCAGGCAAGCAACCGGTACAGCGGGGCGCCTCCCATTGTGCTAGCCATGACGCTCAGCATGCAGCTCGCCGTGCCGATGGCCGGTATCGTGATTGTGCTGGCCGTAAGCGCCGCCCTCGGGATCGAAAGGCGCGCGGACCTTGCGCACCTCGGCGCCGAGGCCCTTCAGCATGTCGACGATGACGTGATCGTCGCGGATCAGGATGCGTTCGGCGTCGATCTGTGTCGGCAGGTGACGGTTGCCGAGATGCCAGGCGAGCCGCGCGAACGACGCGGGGTCGCGTCCGCGCACCTCGACCAGATCCTCGTCGGCGGCCTTCACCTCGACGAAACCGCCCTCCTCCAGCTTCAGCCCGTCGCCGGTGTGCAGAACCAGGGGTTCGACCAGGTCGAGCAGGAAGTCGAGCCCGTCGTCCCCCAGCATGCGCAGGCGGCGGCGGTATCGGTCGTCGAACAGCAGGGTGACGGTGTCGGTGCGCTCGGACGCCGGCCAGCGACCGGCGCGCACCACTTCGATGGCGCGTTTCATGGTCAGAACAGGAAGTAGCGTTGCGCCATTGGCAGCGACGTGGCGGGTTCACAGGTGAGGAGCTCGCCGTCGGCCCGCACCTCGTAGGTCTCGGGATCGACGTCGATCTTCGGGCAGGTCGAGTTGTGCACCATGTTCTTCTTGCCGATCTTGCGCGTGCCCTTCACCGGCAGCAGCGAGCGGGTGAGACCCCACTTCTTTGCGACGCCCTTGGTAATGGCCGCCTGCGAGACGAACAGGACCGGACTGGTCACCAGGCTGCGGCCGAAGGCGCCGAACATCGGCCGGTAGTGGACCGGCTGCGGCGTCGGGATCGAAGCGTTGGGATCACCCATGGGGGCGGCGATGATCGAGCCGCCGATCAACACCATGTCCGGCTTGGCGCCGAAGAAGGCCGGCGACCACATCACGAGATCGGCGCGCTTGCCGACCTCGACCGAGCCGACATGCTTCGCAATTCCGTGTGTGATGGCCGGATTGATCGTGTACTTGGCGACGTAGCGCTTGACGCGGAAATTGTCGTTGTCGCCGGTCTCTTCCTTCAGGCGACCGCGCTGCTTCTTCATCTTGTCGGCGGTCTGCCAGGTCCGGATCACGACCTCGCCGACCCGGCCCATCGCCTGGCTGTCGGACGACATCATCGAGAAGGCGCCGATGTCGTGGAGGATGTCTTCCGCCGCAATGGTTTCCTTGCGGATGCGGCTCTCGGCGAAGGCCACGTCCTCGGGGATCGCGGCGTCGAGATGATGGCAGACCATCAGCATGTCGAGATGTTCGTCCACGGTGTTGACCGTGTAGGGCATCGTCGGATTGGTCGAGCTGGGCAGGACGTTCTTCTCGCCGGCCAGCCGGATGATGTCCGGCGCATGGCCGCCGCCCGCGCCTTCCGTATGGAAGGTCGCGATGGTGCGGCCCTTGAAGGCGGCGCGCGTCGTCTCGACGAAGCCCGATTCGTTCAGCGTATCGGTATGGATCGCGACCTGGACGTCGTAGCGATCGGCGACGCTCAGGCAGTTGTCGATGGCGGCCGGGGTGGTGCCCCAGTCCTCGTGCAGCTTGAGGCCGCAGGCGCCGCCCTCGATCTGTTCCTTGAGGCCGGCCGGCTTGCTGGTGTTGCCCTTGCCGAAGAAGCCGAGATTCATCGGCAGGCCCTCGGCGGCCTGCAGCATGCGGCCCATGTGCCAGGGCCCCGGCGTGACCGTCGTGGCGAGCGTGCCATGCGCCGGTCCGGTGCCGCCGCCCAGCATGGTCGTGACGCCGCTGTAGAGCGCATCGTCGATCTGCTGCGGGCAGATGAAATGGATGTGGCAGTCGATGCCGCCCGCGGTGATGATCTTGCCCTCGGCCGCGATCGCCTCGGTGCCGGGTCCGATGATGATGTCGACACCCGGCTGGACGTCGGGATTGCCGGCCTTGCCGATGGCGACGATCACCCCGCCCTTGAGGCCGATGTCGGCCTTCACGATGCCCCAGTGATCGACGATCAGGGCATTGGTGATGACCGTGTCGACGGCGCCCTGGGCACGCGTGCGCTGGCTCTGCCCCATGCCGTCGCGGATCACCTTGCCGCCGCCGAACTTAACTTCCTCACCGTAGATCGTGTGGTCCTTCTCGACCTCGATGAAGAGCTCGGTGTCGGCGAGCCGCACCTTGTCGCCCACGGTGGGGCCGAACATGTGGACATAGGCCGAGCGCGAGATACGGGTCGGGCCTTCGTTCGACGGCCCGACCTTGGCAATGGGCCCCAGCTTGCCGCCCACCTTGCCCTGGAAGCCATGGCTCTCGCGGCCGCCCAAATAGGGGGTGAGTCGCACGGTGCGCGACTGGCCCGGCTCGAAGCGCACGGCGGTGCCGGCGGCGATATCGAGCCGCATGCCCTTGGTCCGCTTGCGGTCGAACTTCAGCGCGTCGTTGGTCTCGAAGAAATGATAGTGGCTGCCAACCTGGATCGGCCGGTCGCCGGTATTGGCGACCTCGATGGTGATCGGGTTGCGGCCCTTGTTGACTTCGAGCTCGCCGTCGCTGGGGAGGATTTCACCTGGAATCATGGCGTCTCTCCTCAGCGAATCGGCGCGTGGACGGTGACGAGCTTGGTGCCGTCGGGAAAGGTCGCCTCGACCTGGATCTCGGCCAGCATGTCGGCAATCCCGTCCATGACCTGGGCCCGCGAGATCACGTGCGCGCCGTCGCGCATCAGGTCGGCCACGGAGCGCCCATCGCGCGCGCCCTCGACGACGAAGTCGGTGATCAGCGCTACGGCTTCGGGATAGTTGAGCTTCACGCCACGCTCCAGACGTCGGCGCGCCACGATGGCGGCCATGGCCACCAGAAGCTTGTCCTTTTCGCGCGGCGTCAAATTCATTCGTTTCCCCCGGCCTGTTCGGCCCGACTATAACGCGAGCAAGTCTGCATCAAACATGCCAAACGCGCGGCAGGCGGCGGCCGCGAAACGCGGTGAGAAACCGGATGGTCGCGTGACGGACCGCCGTCGCTTCGCCCAGCAGGCGCGCGACCAGGATACCGTTCACCACCGTCACGCCCGCCCGCACTTCCTCTGCAGCTTCGAGAAGCGCACGGGCCTTCTCGAAGCGCGGCTGCGGCGTATCCCACACGCCGATCACGGTCGCCAGGGCATTGGCCGTGCCGAAACCGGCGCCGTCGGGCGTCTCGCCCTCGACCCGCAGCGTGTCCGTCCAGACCAGCCGGCCGGGCCGACGCACCGACCAGGCGTCCAGCAGCAGGCCGGAGGTGAAGCGCTCGCCCGAGGCACCGCGTCCCAGCACCACCATCTCGCAGGCGAGCAGAGAGCCGCCCTCCACCACTTCGGCCACGGTGCGGCGCTTCAACCGGGCGCCCTCGAAGACGATGGTCTCCTGGGGCAGCCAGTCGAGCGTTGCGCCCTCGGCCACCCGCACCTCGACGTCGATCGTGCACGGATCGCTGCCGCGCGCCGCCCGGTAGATTTTCTCGGCCGCCTGCGTGGTCGCCACCGCCTCGGCGCCCGGCCCGATCTCGACCGCCATCTTCAGGGCGTCGCCGCCCGTCACCCCGCCCGAGGTGGTGATCATCACGGCCTGCGGCGGTTCGCCCGGCTCGGACTTGGGGAACAAAACCCGGCAGGGATCGCGTTGATAGAGGTCGCCCAGCCGCGTCTTGCCGTCCCGCAGGTCGAAGGAGACCCGGCTTTCGCCGAAGGCGCGCTGCATGCGGGGGGAGAGGCTGGTGGTCATCGGCCCCGACTTGATAGATTAAGGATCGAAATGAGCAAGGCCTTCACCAAGGAAAGCGACGACGGCGACGAGGACGACCTGCCCGACGACGTCGGGGGATTGCCGGCCGGCGCCAAGAACTACATGACCCCGCAGGGCTTCGAGCGCATGCGGGACGAATTGATGACGCTGATGCGCAAGGAGCGGCCGGAAGTCGTGCAGGTCGTGTCGTGGGCCGCCGCCAACGGCGACCGCTCGGAGAACGGCGACTATCTTTACGGCAAGAAGCGCCTGCGCGAGATCGACCGCCGTATCCGCTTCCTCAGCAAGCGCCTGGAACGCTCCGAAGTCGTGGATCCGGCCAAGCGCCCCAGGACCGACCAGGTGTTCTTCGGCGCCACCGTCACCTACGTCAATTCCAGGGACGAGGAGCGCACGGTCAAGATCGTCGGCGTCGACGAGGTCGATCCCGGCCGCGGCCATGTGAGCTGGATCTCGCCCATCGCCCGAGCCGTGATGCGCGCCCACGAGGGCGACGCCGTGCGAATGAACACGCCTGGCGGAGAGGAAGAGATCGAGATCCTGAAGGTCACTTACGTTTGATGTCTGCCAGCAGCCGATCGACGAACTTCGGGGAGTAGCCCAGGAGGGCGGCTTCGTCGGCCAGTTCCGTTTCGAGCCTGCCGAGCGCCTCTACGAACGACCCGCCCTTGGCCAGCGCCTTCTCGACCAGCGCGTGAGCCTCGTGCTTGCCGATCTTCCGGGCCAGCAGGAAGGTTGCGCGCTCGGCGAGGACTGCGGCTTCGGCGGCATCCATGTTGGCCTGCAGCGCGTCGGGCTCGATGACGAGTCCGAAGGCGACTTCTGCCATCGCCTCGACCGCCGATCCCAGGCATTCGACCAGCGCGGAGAGGGTCGGCCATTCGGCCTGCCAGCCGCCCAGCGCGCGCTCGTGCTCCTGCGGCATCGCCGCCACGATCGTCGCGGCCAGCATCGGCGCCCGCGTCGCCGCAGACAGGACGAGCGCGGCGCTGACCGGGTTGCGTTTGTGCGGCATGGTCGAAGAGCTGCCACGGCCGGGGCCGGATGGCTCGGAAGCCTCCCCCACTTCGGCCTGCATCATCAAGGCGATGTCGCGCGACGCCTTGGCGAGCGTCCCGACAACCAGCGCGCAATCCTGCGCAAACGCCGCGACGCGGACCCGTTGCGTGAACCACGGTCCCGGCGGCAACGCGAGCCTCAACTGCTTCGCCAGTACCGTCATCACCTGTTCGGCTCGGGGTCCCAGCGCCGTCAGGCTTCCCGAGGCGCCGCCGAACTGCACGACCTGCGTCTCCCCGAAACTCTCCGCGAGCCGCCGCTTCGCGCGGTCGATGTCGGAGGCCCAGCCCGCGATCTTCTGCCCGAGCGCGAGCGGCGTGGCGGGTTGCAGCAGCGTCCGGCCGAGCATCGGCGTCATGCGGTGCTTCTTCGCCAGACGCGCAAAGGCGGAGACGATCTCGTCGAGCGCCTTCAGCAGTGGCGGCAGCGCCTCGCCCAGCTGCAGCACCATCGCCGTGTCGATCACGTCCTGGCTGGTTGCACCCCAATGGACATAGTCGGCGGCCTTCGCATCGCGTTGACGGACTTGTTCGGTCAGCGCCTTCACGACCGGCACGGTGAGCGTCGCCGTCCGGCGCGCAGCGGCGGCAAGCTGCGCGGGATCGTAGAGGGACGGATCGCAGGCTTTGACGATGACCCACGCCGCGCGCTTCGGGATCAGGCCGGCAGCCGCGGTTGCTTCGGCGAGCGCCGCCTCGAAGCACAGCATATGGCGCAAGGTCGCCGTATCGGAGAAGCAATCGGCCGTGGCGGCCGAGGAACCCAGCGCGGAGACGAGACGACCGGCCATGAGCTCAGCAGTCGAAGAAGACGGTTTCGTTCGGACCGCCCAGATGGATCGGCAGCCGCCACACGCCGTCACCATCGCGCGTCGCGATCAGTGTGGGGCGGCGCGCCGGCTCGATGAGCTTCAGCACGGGATCCTCGGCCAGCGCCGGATCGCCATCGAAATACAGGCGCGTCGCGAGGCGATTGAGGACACCACGCGCGAAGACCGAGATGTTGATGTGCGGCGCCTGGAGGCCGCCCGCCGGCCACGGCACGCGGCCGGGCTTCACCGTGCCGAACCGCGCGCATCCCATCGTGTCGGTCGAGGCGCGCCCGAAACCCTCGAAGCCCGCATCGAGCTGCAGGTTGCGGCGATCCTCGGGATGGTTGTAGCGACCGTGGCTGTTGGCCTGCCAGATCTCGAGCAGACCGTCGGGCACGATCGCGCCTTCAGCGTCGTGCAAGGTAAGGGCGATCTCGATCCTCTCGCCCGCGACACCCTGCGCCGCCAGATCCTGACGATAGGCGTTGGTGACCGTGCCGAAGTAGAACGGACCGATCGTCTGCGAGGGCGTCAGCAGGCGGCTCATGGGTTCTCCATCGGCGTGGCGTTGCGGCCGCGCAGCACGATGTCGAAGCGATAGGCCAGCGCCCAACCGGGTTGCGTCGCCTCCATGTCGAAAGCCGCCTGCAGGCGGGCCCGTGCGTCTTCGGGCACTGAATTGTAGATGGGGTCGAAGGGCAGCAACGGATCCTGCGGGAAATACATCTGCGTGATCAGTCGCGTCGCGAAGGCCGGCCCGAACAGCGAGAAATGGATATGCGCCGGCCGCCAGGCGTTGTGATGGTTGCCCCACGGATAGGCGCCGGGCTTGATCGTGATGAATTTGTAGGTGCCATCGGCATCGGCGCGCGCCCGGCCGCCGCCCTGGAAATTCGGATCGAGCGGTGCATCGTGCTGATCGCCGGGATGATGGTAGCGGCCGGCCGCGTTGCATTGCCAGATCTCGACCAGCGCCTCGGGAACGGGCCTGCCGTCCTCGTCGAGCACCCTGCCGTGAACGATGATGCGCTCTCCCAGGGGCTCGCCCATGCGCTGGCGCGTGAGATCGTGCTCACCCGCATCGAGCCGCTCTTCGCGCAGCAGCGGCCCGGTGATCTCGGAGAGTGTCTGCGGCAGCACGATCGCCGGCTTCGAGGGCGATCGGCTGACCGTCGACTTGTAGGCCGGCGAGAGATTGGGCGGGTGGTGCCCCGCGGCAGGACGGCGGTACGTTTCCTCTTTCATGCTGCCGAGCTTAGCGCCCGCTCAGGCCGCACGCACCTCCAGCCCCTGCGGCGTGGCGCGATAGCCGGTGAGGGTCCGCTCTGCATAACCCAGCCGCCAGTCCAGCATCTTGCGGGCATAGTCGGCGACCGTGGCGGCATAGGCCGGATCGGCGGCGCAGTTGACGAACTGGCCGGGATCCTTCGCCAGGTCGAACAGGAGCGGCGGCAGGGCGGCGAAGTGCACGTATTTGAACTTCTCGTCCTGAACGACGGCGAGCGAGCATTTGTCCATCGGCACGCCCAGCGCCGATTCAGGCTTGCTGTAATGCAGGTCGCGGAAGTCGAACTCATAGTGGACCTCGGTGCGCCAGTCGGCTGGAACGGTGCCCTCGCAGAAGGGCAGCAGGGAACGGCCGTCGCACTGCCGCGGCACCGGCAGCCCCATCCAGTCGAGGAGCGTGGGCATCGTGTCTATGGTCTCGGTGAAGCACTCGACGATGCTGCCGCGCGCACCGTCGGCCTCGGCCCGCGGATCGCGGATGACCATCGGAATACGATAGGATTCGTCGAAGTAGCCGATCTTGCCCAGCAGATAATGATCGCCGCCCTGCTCGCCATGGTCGCAGGTAAAGACGATCAGCGTGTCGTCCCACTGGCCCGTCTCCTTCAGATAATCGAACACGCGGCCAAGGTGATCGTCGATCTCGCTCATCAGGCCGCAATAGGTGGCGCGCATCTGTGCCACCTCGGCCTCGGTCATGTCCGAACCCAGCGCCTGACCGTCCTGGAAGAAGCTCGCCTGCTTGATGTTGCGCACATAGTAGTCGAGCAGCGCGTTCTGCCGGCCTTCTTCCGCAGGCGACGCCGCGCGCACCGGCTTCGGCATGTCCTCGGGGCGATACATGGAATTGTAGGGCTCGGGTGCAATGAACGGCGGATGCGGGCGGTAGTAGCCGAGATGCAGGAACCACGGCTTGCCGCTGCGGCCACGGAGATAATCGAGCCCGCGCTCAGTGAACCAGGCCGTGTCCGACAGCTCCTTGGGAATGACGGCCGGCCGGCCCGTCGCACCGGCCCCTGGCGCACCTTTCGGCAGCCAGATGTCCTCGCGGGTCTTCGGCAATTCGAACCCCTGACTGGCGACCCAGCCGAAATAGGCGTCGCGATTCTCGAAGGCGCCGACCGGATGAAAGCCCTCCATGATGTCGCCCAGGACGAAAAAGCGTGGATCGTTGGGCGCCGTCTGGCGCGGATCGGGCGTCGTCGTCGTGTAGCCGACCAGCGCGGGATCGTAGCCGCCGCGCCGCAGCTCGTGCGCCAGATTGGTGAACCGCGAGGCCAGCGGAATCGTGTTCTGCACTGCACGATGATTCATCATGTATTGGCCCGTCAGCAGGCTGGCACGCGCCGGGCCGCAGGGCACTCCTTGCGTGAAATGGTTGCGGAAGGTGACGCCCTCGGCGCACAGCCGGTCGAGATTGGGCAGCTTCAGATAGTCCGCCCCGAGCTTGGGCAACATCGCCCCGCGCCACTGGTCGACGACGATCAACAGGACATTCTTGGACGCAGGCATGTTCATTCACCGAGGTTGGACGGCGGCGGGATTGCGATAGAGTGCCGCCAAAGTGACGGAGGAGACAACACGTGGCGCGTTTCAAGATCGTGACGACGGGACCGGGAAAGACCGATCATTCGCTGGAAATGGAGACGCTCGGCCCCATCGGCGCGGAAATCGTCGAGGTTTCGGGCGACGAGGCCGAGCTCATCAAGGCGGTCGCCGATGCCGACGCCATCTACGGCAAGGGCCGTCCGCGCATCACCGCCAAGGTGATCGAGGCGGCCAAGAAGCTGAAAGTCGTGTCGCTGGGCAGCGTCGGCGTTGATTCGGTCGACGTGGACGCGGCCACCCAGCTCGGCATCCCAGTCACCAATGTGCCCGACACCTTCATCGAGGAAGTAGCCGACCATGCCATGACCCTGATCCTGGCAAGCTGGCGGCGCCTGGTGGTGCAGGACCAGATGGTGCGCAAAGGCGAGTGGACCAAAGCCCGGCCGCACCTCTACCAGTTCCCCCGCCTGATGGGCATGACCCTGGGCTTTATCTCGTTCGGCCATGTCGCCCGCGCCGTCGCCAGGCGCGCCGCGCCGTTCGGCTTCCAGATGCTGGCCTACGATCCCTATATCGAGGAGCTGGTGATGTCCGATTACGGTGTCCAGCCGGTCGGCTACGAAGAGCTGCTGCAGCGCTCGGACATTGTGAGCATGCATGCGCCCGGCACCAAGGACGCCCATCACCTGATGAGGGAACAGCATTTCCGCCAGATGAAGAAGACGGCGCTGTTCGTGAACACCGGCCGCGGCTCGACGGTCGACGAACCGGCCATGATCAAGGCGCTGCAGGAAGGCTGGATCGCCGGCGCCGGCCTCGACGTGCTCGAGACCGAGCCCGTGGGCCACAACAATCCGTTGCTGGCGATGGACAACGTGATCCTGACCGCGCACGTCGCCTCGGCCTCGAGCCGTTTCGATCCCGCCCGCAAGCGCCGCGTCGGCGCCGAACTGGCGTTGGTCCTGGGCGGCAAGTGGCCGCGCGCCTGCGTCAATCCGATGGTGCTGGAGAAGTCCAAGCTGCAGCGCTGGCAGCCCTTCTCGATGGAGCGCGGTCCCGGCAACTGAGTCGGCGCGCCCGACCGCGACGGCTCACAGTTTCTGCTGCTGCAGCCGGTCGCGGATCGCGCGGTCACATTGGGCGAGGCTCTCGAAGGGCCCGAGGATGACGTGGCCGCCATCGTCCATCGCATACCAGCCGGTCTGGGTGAGGTTGTAGTCGCCCAGATCCTCGCTCGGGACATGGACGGCGATCAGATCCTTCGGGGTGAGCATGGATTGCACATGCGCCCACCGGCAGGCCATTTCAACCCCGCCCTCAGGTACGGCGCGTCCAGCCCGGAAGATTGACCGCACCGGCCGGCACCTCGCCCTTCACCAGCGCCTCGACCTGGCGGACCGTATCCATTGCCTGGCTCTCGCTGGCGGGCGGCGTGAGACCGCCGATGTGCGGCGTGGCGATGACGTTGGGTAGGCGCGCCAGATCGGGCGACGGCATCTGGTCGGGTGCGCGCCCGACATCCATCGCCGCGCCGGCAATGCGGCCCTCGGTCAGGACCTTCGCGAGCGCCGCCTCGTCGACCAGGTTGCCGCGCGACATGTTGATGAAGAAGGCGTCGGGCTTCATGCGCGCGAAGGCTGCGGCATCGAGCAGGTTCTCGGTCTCCTCGTTGGCGATGGCGAGGCAGATCACGTAGTCGGCCCTGTTCAGCAGGTCCTCCATCGGCAGCTTCACGAAGCGCGGATCGTCGACCTGCGCGTAGGGATCGGACACCAGCACGGTCATGCCGAGTTGGGCCAGTACCGGAGCCAGCGCGCGCGAGATGCGGCCGTAGCCGATGAGGCCGACGGTCGAGCCACCGAGCTGCCGGCCGATCCTGATCTCGGGCTTCGCCCCGTCATGATACGCCGTCGTCGCCCGCGTGACGCCTCGCGAGAGATCGACCAGGAATCCCAGCGTGAGTTCGACCACCGATGGGACGAACCCCGCCTCGGCGTGAGTCACCAGCACGCCCGCCTTGCTCGCAGCGGCGACATCGATGTTGCGGATGTCGATGGCGCTGCGCATCACCGCGCGCAGCCCCGGCAGACTCTCGAAGACCACGGCCGGTATCGCCGTGGCCCGGTCGGCGACGATGAAATCGACGCCGCGCGCCATCCCGATCACGCCCTGCGGATCGAGCGGCGCCTCGCCCTCGTGCAGCACGACCTCGACCAACTCCTGCAACCGTGCGAGGGCCCGGGATCCGTAGTACTGCCGCCGCGCGAGCGGGGCGTGGGTGAGGAGAAGCTTGTCCATAACCCAAGTTTACGCCGGCAACGGAGAGAAAGAACCTGGCTCGCAGTCGAATCAGGCCGCCTAGAAGCTCCGGCGAGCAATATTATTGCGTCCACGGCCACCAGGCCCCGAAATTCAGGGGGCGCGGCATTCGTTTCAGTTGTTTCGTTTATTTTGTTTGTTTCGCTTATTGGCCATCACCGCGGCGTTTTCGACGGCCTGCTAGCTCTTCATCGGGGTCGCTTCGCCCACCAGCGAGACATGTGCGGCGACGATGCGCCAGCCGTCGGGCGTGCGCATCCAGGTGTGGCTCTGCCGGCCGGTCTTGGTCGAGCCATGCCGCAGGAACTCGCAGTTCGCCGTGCCGAAGTCGCGGCCGTAGGTGACGATCCAGAGCTTCAGCAGGTCGCGGTTCGGCACGAACTGCGGATTGCGGCCCGAGCGGAAGGCCGCGATCTGGTCGTAGCCGTAGAGTTGCTCGCCGACGCCGTAGCGCAGCGTGTGCGGGCTCTTCCAGAATAGCTCGTCGAGTACCGCGACGTCATTGGTGTTGAGCGCCGCCTCGTAGCGATTGAAGGCCGCCGTCACCTCGGCGACGACTTCGGGGATGTTGATTTCCATATCGGGTCCTCAGGCGGTCGGCGCGGCGGCCACGCCGAGCTTCTGCAGATGGGCGGCCACGCGCAACGCGGCCTGCTCGTTGTAGGGCTTGGCGATGAGCTGCACGCCGATTGGCAGGCCGCCCGCACGCCGCAGCGGCGCCACCGCGACCGGCAGGCCGATGAAGGAGATCGGCTGGGTATAGATGCCGAGATTGGCGCGCACCGCCAGTTCGACGCCGTCGAGCGTCATCATGGTCTGGCCAAGTTTCGGCGCGGTGCAGGGCGTGGCCGGCGCCAGGATCACGTCGACCTCTTCGAACAGCTTCAGGACATGGGCGCGATACTGCCGGCGGAAGCGTTGCGCCTTCACGTACCAGGCGCCGGGCAGCAACGCGCCGGCCATGAAGCGCTCGCGCGTGTCGGGATCGAAATCCTGCGGCCGCGTGCGCAGCCGCGGCAGATGGAGCTGCGCGCCCTCGATGGCGGTGATCACATAGGCCGCCGCGCGTGCCGCCGCCGCCTGAGGCAGCACGACGGTCTTCGTGGCACCCAGTGCCTTGGCCACGGTCGCCACGGCCTCGAACGCCTCGGGCTCGCCGCCTCGGGCGAAGTAGTCGCCCGCAATGGCGATGCGCAGCCCGTCGATGCCTTCGACCAGGCGTGGCAAGGTCGGATCGGCCGGCCGGTCGGTGCAGACCGGATCGTCGGAGTCCCAGCCCTGCATCGCATCGAAGGAGAGAGCCAGATCCTCGGCGGAGCGCGCGATGGGCCCGAGATGGTCGAAGGAATCGACGAAGGGAAACGACCCGGCTCGGCTCAACCGTCCATAAGTCGGCTTCAGGCCGAACAGGCCACAGAGCGAGGACGGAACGCGGATCGAGCCGTTGGTGTCGGAGCCCAGCGCCAGGGGCACTTCGCCCGCCGCCACCGCCACGCCCGAGCCACCCGACGAGCCACCCGACATGCGCGTCGGGTCATGCGGGTTGCGTGACGGTCCGTAATGGGCGTTCTCGCCGGTGAAGTCGTAGGCGTATTCGCCCATGTTGAGGCCACCGACCAGGATCGCGCCGGCCGCCTCGAGCTTGCGCACCAACGCACCGTCGCGTTCCGCCTTGGCGCCATCGACGTTGATCTTCGAGCCGGCGCGGGTCGGCAGGCCCGCGATGTCGAACAAGTTCTTGACCGCAAAGGGTACGCCCAACAGCGGTCCGCGATGCAGGCCGGCGTCGATTTCCGCCGCCCGCTTGCGCGCCCGTTCGGCCACGATATCGGTGAAGGCGTTCACCGTGGGTTCCGCCGCTTCGATGCGCTTCAGGGTGGCTTCGATCACGGCAGCGGCCTTGACCTTGCCGCTCATCACGGCGCCCGCAATCTCCGTCGCGGTCGCGGCCTTCGATGTGGGATCGCTCATGGCCGGAACACCGGCGCCGACATCAGCTCGTCCTCGAGGTCCAGCTCGAGCAGCGGCCGCGCGATCACGAGCGAACGCTCGACGTTCAGGATCACGTTGGGGAGATATTCTGGTGCGATCGTGAGGCCTGCGGTTTTCGCGCCCTCCTCGACCATGCGCGCCACGTCACGCTTCTCTTCGGCCATGCGCTTCCTTCTTCCATTCAACGGGCACGGTGGTCTTCAGACGCCGTGGAGATCGCGGCGCATGAGACGGTAGCTCGCGCCAAGATCTCGCCCAAGCTGCCGAAGAATCTGCAGGATTGCCAGCCCGGCCGCCGTGTCATGCGCGCGACGCTTCATGGCTTACCCTCGCCCTCCCCTTTCCCGCCTGTCCGAGAAGGCAAGGACCGTGCCAATGCCTGCGCGAATCTGGAGGCTGCAATCAGCGTGGCGCTTGTCTACAACCGGCCCATGACAGCCTTTCTCGACCTCGGGGTTCACGCGCTACTCGGCGCCTATCGTGCCGGCACGCTCGACGTGCGTCAGACCATCGGCGAGGTGCTGAAGCGCATCGCAAACGCCGGCGACGACAAGGTCTGGATCTCGCGGGCGTCCGACGCCGATCTCCGGGGGCAGGCCGCTGCGCTCGATGCAAGACGCGGCGAGATCGACCGGTTGCCGCTCTATGGCGTGCCCTTCGCCGTGAAGGACAATCTCGACGTGGCCGGCATGGTGACGACCGCCGCCTGTCCCGGCTTCGCCTACGAGGCGAAGGCTTCCGCCGAAGTCGTGAAGCGTCTCGTCGACGCCGGCGCGATCGTGATCGGCAAGACCAACCTCGATCAGTTCGCCACCGGCCTCGTCGGCGTGCGCTCGCCCTATGGCGTGCCACGCAATCCGTTCGACGCCTCCTTTGTGCCCGGCGGATCGAGTTCGGGATCGGCGGTTGCCGTTTCGTCCGGCCTCGTCAGCTTCTCGCTGGGCACCGACACCGCGGGCTCGGGCCGCGTGCCGGCCGGCTTCAACAACATCGTCGGCCTCAAGCCGACGCCGGGCCTGCTCAGCAACGAGGGCATGGTGCCGGCCTGCCGCTCGCTCGACTGCACTTCGGTCTTCGCTCTCTCGTGTGCCGACGCCAACGCGGTGCTCGCGGTCGCGGCCGAACCGCAGGCGACTCCTGCCATCGGCAGGACCTTCCGCTTCGGCATCCTCGGCACGAAGGACGCGGAGTTCTTCGGCGACGTCGCCTACGCGACGCTCTACGCGCAATCGATCGAGCGGCTGAAGGGACTGGGCGGCACGCCGGTCGAGATCGATTACGCGCCGTTCCGCGACGCCGCGCAGCTTCTCTACAACGGTCCCTGGGTCGCCGAGCGCACCGCGGCGGTCGGCGCTTTCATGGAGGCCGCCGACGACACGGCGGGCGTCTGGCCGACGACACGGCAGATCGTGCTGAGCGGCCTCGAATACAGCGCCGTCGACGCCTTCGAGGGCCAGTACCGACTCGCCGAGCTGAAAGCGCGCGCCTTCGCCGAGATGGTGGGCCTCGCTTTCCTCGCCGTGCCCACGGCCGGCACGATCTACAGGCTGGCCGATCTCGAGCGCGAGCCGGTGCTCTACAACTCCCATCTCGGCCACTACACCAACTTCGTGAACTTCTTCGGCCTGTCGGCGCTGGCGGTGCCGGCCGGCTTCCGGCCCGACGGCATTCCATTCGGCATCACCCTGATCTCGCGCGCCAACGCGGAACGCGCCCTGCTGGCGTTCGGTGCGCGCTGGCAACGCGCCGTGCCCCTTCCGCTCGGCAAGACGATGAGCCGCCTGCCCGAGCCGGAGAACGATCCCGTCGTCGAGGAGGATCGCGTGCCGATCGCCGTGGTCGGCGCGCATATGAGCGACCTCCCCTTGAACGGACAGCTTCTGGAGTTGGGCGGCCGGCTGGAGAGAGCCGGCAGGACCGCGGCCGCCTACCGCTTCTACGCCCTGCCCGGCGGCCCGCCTCACCGTCCGGGTCTGGTGCGCGTGGCCGAGGGTGGAGCCGCGATCGAACTGGAGGTCTGGACCCTGCCAGCGGAGCGGATCGGCGACCTGCTGCGCCGCATCCCCGCCCCGCTGGGACTCGGCAGGGTAAGCCTGGCCGACGGCACCGAGGTGCCGGGCTTCCTCTGCGAGGCGCATGCGGCGGAGGGCGCGAAGGACATCACCTCGCTGGGCGGCTGGCGCGCCTACGCCGCGACGCTCACGTAGCGCCCCGCGCTTCAATTGCGGGGCGCCGGTCTGCTAGGGTCCGCTCCTTCGAGGAGAGGAAACGAACCCATGAGTGGAAAGATCGCCGTCGTCACCGGCGCAGGCAGCGGCATCGGCCGCGCCTCGGCGCTGGCCCTGCTGAATAACGGCTACAAGGTCGCGCTGGCGGGTCGCCGCAAGGACGCGCTGGACGAGACGGCGTCGATGGCCGGCAACAATGCGCCGAATGCACTCGCCGTACCGACCGACGTCACCAAGCGCGACGACATCGTCGCGTTGTTCGCCAAGGTGAAGGCGACCTGGGGCCGGCTCGACCTGCTGTTCAACAATGCCGGGGGCGGTGCGCCACCCGTGCCGCTCGAAGAGCTGCCCTACGAGACCTGGCTGAGCGTCGTGGCGGCGAACCTGACCGGCCCGTTCCTGTGCACGCAGGAAGCCATCAAGATCATGAAGGACCAGACCCCGCGCGGCGGCCGCATCATCAACAACGGCTCGATCTCGGCGCACGCACCGCGGCCCTTCTCGGTCGCCTACACCTCGACCAAGCACGCGATCACCGGTCTCACCAAGTCGACGTCGCTCGACGGCCGGGCCTACGACATCGCCTGCGGCCAGATCGACATCGGCAACGCCGTGTCGCCGATGACCGACCGCATGACCAAGGGCGTGCTGCAGCCCAACGGCACGACCATCGCCGAGCCGCGCATGGACGTCTCCGCGGTGGCCAACGCCATCCTCTACATGGACAGCCTGCCGCTCGATGCCAACGTGCAGTTCATGACCGTCATGGCCACGAAGATGCCGTTTATCGGCCGCGGCTAAGCGGCAGCGCCTCATTGGAGCGCGCCACTCCAACGAGCGAGACGAGGGCTTAGTAGCCCTCGTCCTGCAGGTTGAGCAGCGGGAAGGCGCTGTGGACGCCGGTCAGGTTGGTCGGCATGCTCTTCGCGATGTAGCTCTTGTCGAGCTGCGCCAGCGAGGTGACGCCCAGCAGGCCCATCACCTCCTTCATCTCTTCCTCGAGCAGCTCGATCACGCGCTCGATGCCGGCGGCGCCGGCCGCGGCGAGACCGTAGCAGTAGAGACGGCCGAGCCCGACCCAGTCGGCGCCCATGCAGATAGCCTTCACGATGTCGCTGCCTCGGCTGAAGCTGCCGTCGACCGCCACCTTGGCGCGACCGGCGACCGCCTCGACGATTTCCGGCAGCACCTCGGCCGAGCCGCGCCCATGGTCGAGCTGTCGGCCGCCATGGTTGGAGCAGTAGACTGCCCAGACGCCGTTCTGGCACGCAAGCTCGGCATCCTCGCCGGTGCCAATCCCCTTCAGCATGAACTTCACGTCGGGGAACTTCTCGCGGACGGCGATGAAGTTCCTCCAGGAGAAGGCGGCCTGGTGATCCTGGCCGGTGGCCACAGCGCGCCACGACTTCACGAAGCGCTTGGCGATGTCGCGCTCGCGACGGCTGTAGACCTGCGTGTCGACGGTGATGCAGAAGGCATCGTAGCCGGCGTCCATCGCCTCCTTCACCCGGTCCGCGACCCAGGCATCGTCACCGCGCACGTAGAGTTGGTAGATCTTGGGTCCCGCACCGCCCTTCACGATGTCCTGCAGCTTGAGCGTCGTCACCGAGCTGATCAGCATCGCGACGTTGCTCGCCCCCGCGCCCTGGGCGACGGTGATGCCGCCGCCGGCCTCGAACGATTCCAGCGATCCGACGGGCGCCAGCATCACGGGGAGGCGGATCTTCTGTCCGAGGATTTCGGAGGACGGATCGATCTTCGAAACGTCGCGCAGCACGCGCGGCTTGAAGGCGATCGTGTCGAGCGCCAGCCTGTTGCGACGCAGCGTGGTCTCGGTCTCAGTGCCGCCGATCAAATAATCCCAGATGTTGGGATTGAGCCTGATTTTCGCCGCTTTTACGATCTCGTGTAGCGTTACGAAGTCGCTCTCAAGGCCGCTCGCCATCGTTCCCTCGAATCTTTCAATTTCGATGGTTTTCTTGCGCGTCTCCTGCGTCACGTCAACGTGGCGTCACAGGCGGCGGCCAGCATTGACGGTGGCACCTCTGGACGATTTTATCGCCATCGGGCATCTGCCCGGCGGAACTACTGGAACGGCCTGCTCGCCCGCAGGCAATCGGTGAAGGACTTGAGATGAAGAGACGCGTTCTGACGGTCGCACTGGTCTTCGGATGGATGGCGGGGCCTGCCTTCGCTGCCGATCCCGTGCCCACCCTCAAGGAAACGCCGATGCTCGCCGATCAGGTGAAGTCGGGCGCCCTGCCTCCAGTCGACAAGCGCGTCCCCGAGCAGCCCTGGATCGTGAAGCACTTCGCAGGTGGCGACGGTCCCGGCCAGCAGGGCGGCCAGCTCAACATGCTGGTGGCCAGCGCGCGCGACACGCGCCTGATGACCGTCTTCAGCTACACCCGCCTGATCGTCTACGACGACAAGTTCAAGCTGAAGCCCGACATCCTCGAGAGCTACGAGGAGAAGGACGGCCGCGAGTTCACGTTCAAGCTGCGCGCCGGCCACAAATGGTCCGACGGCCACCCCTTCACGACCGAGGATTTCCGTTTCTTCTGGGAAGACGTCGCCAACAACAAGGACCTCTCCTCGGGAGGGCCCAATGTCGAGCTGCTGGTCGACGGACAGCCGCCCAAGGTCGAGGTCATCGACCCGCTCACCATCAAGTACACGTGGGACAAGCCGAACCCCTACTTCATCGAAAGCCAGGCGCGCGCCGCGCCGCTTTTCCTCTTCCGGCCTGCCCATTACCTGAAGAAGTTCCACGCGAAGTACACGCCCGAGGCCGAGATCCTGAAGTCCGCCAGGGGCGGCCAGCAGAGCTGGGTGTCGATCTACCGCCGCCTGGACGTGATGTACGCCGCCGACAACGTCGATCTGCCGACGCTGAACCCCTGGGTCGGCACGACCCCGTCGCCGGCACAGCGCTTCGTCTACCTGCGCAATCCCTACTATCACCGCATCGACGAGAAGGGGCAGCAACTCCCCTATGTCGACCGGGTGATCTTCACGGTGGCGGCCGCCAACCTGGTGCCGGCCAAGGCGGGCCTCGGCGAGGCCGACCTGCAACCGCGCTACCTCAACATGCGCGACTACACCTTTCTCCAGAAGAGCGCGCAGTCCTCGGGCATGAACGTGCGCCTGTGGGAAGCAGGCTCGGGTTCGCAGCTCGCGCTCTATCCCAACCTCAACGCCAACGACGCGGAATGGCGCAAGCTCATGCGCGACGTGCGCTTCCGCCGGGCGCTCTCGCTGGCGATCGACCGCGAGGAACTTAACCAGGTCGTCTATATCGGCCTCGCCAAGCCCTCGAACAACACGATCATGCCGCGCTCGGAACTGTTCAAGCCCGAGTACGCGACCAAGTGGGCGAACTACGACCCCAAGCTCGCCAACAAGCTGCTGGACGAAATCGGCCTCACGAAGAAGGACAGCCAGGGCATCCGCCTGCTGCCCGACGGCCGTCCGGCGACGATCGTCGTCGAGCATGCCAGCGAGGAAACCGAGGACAATGACGCGCTCGCGCTGATCGCGGATGGCTGGAAGAAGATCGGCATCAAGATGCTGACCAAGCCCCAGACGCGCGACAACTTCCGGCTCCGCACCTCCTCGGGTGAAGCCATCATGACCGCTTTCGCCGGCGCGGTGACGGCGGTCCCGACGCCCAATACCAGCCCCAAGGAGTTCGCGCCGACCATGCTGGGCGGCCTGCAATGGGCGCGCTGGGGCATGTTCGTGGAGTCCAAGGGCAAGCAGGGCGAGAAGTGCGACCTCGAATCGGCCTGCAAGCTCCTCGACTACGTGAAGGAATGGGAATCCGGCAAGACGGAGGAAGACCGTCGCAAGGCCTGGGACAAGATCCTCGCCACCAACGCGGACGAGGTCTTTTCGATCGGCACGGTCAATGGCGTGCGCCAGCCGATCGTGGTCGGCCCGAAGGTCCGCAACGTCCCGAAGGAAGGCTACTACGCCTGGGATCCGGGCGGCTACATCGGCCTCTACCAGCCGGACACGTTCTGGATCGCGCAGTAAGCCGGTCGGTGCAAAACGAAAGGCCCCTCATCGAGGGGCCTTTTCCTTTACCAAGTATCGATGTTCGGTCGCTTCTTGTGGCTGTGCGGCGGCCGCGGCTTGGCCTCGAGCAAGGCGGTCGCGATCCAGCGCCGCGAGTCGGCAGGGTCGATCACCTCGTCGACCTCGAAATAGGTCGCGGTGCTCAGCGCCTTGCCGCGCGCATAGGCGGCCGCGACCATTTTCTCGAAGAGCGCGCGCCGTTCGGCCGGATCGCTCACCGCCTCGAGTTCCTTGCGGAAGCCGAGCTTCACCGCACCCTCGAGGCCCATGCCGCCGAACTCGCCGGTCGGCCAGGACAGCGCGAACACCGGCGCATGGAAGGAACCGCCCGCCATCGCCTGGGCCCCCAGCCCGTAGGCCTTGCGCAGCACGATGGTGCCGAACGGTACGGTGAGGTTGGCGCCGGTCACGAACAACCGCGAACAGTGGCGCACCAGCGCGGTCTTCTCGATCTCGGGCCCGACCATCATGCCAGGCGTGTCGCACAGGAACAGGATCGGAATGTCGTAGGCGTCGCAGAGCTGCAGGAAGCGCGTGGCCTTGTCCGACCCGTCGCTGTCGATGGCGCCCGCCAGATGCACGGGATTGTTCGCAACGATACCGAGCGGCTTGCCCTCGATGCGCCCGAACGCCGTCACCATGCCGGGACCGAAGGCGCGCCGGATCTCGAGCACCGAGCCCTCGTCGCAGAGCGTGGCGATGACGTCGCGCACGTCGTAGACGCGCAGCCGGTTTTCCGGGATGGCCCGCCGCAGCAGACGCTGGTCGGCCGCCCGCCACTCCGGCAGCGCGCCCTGGAAGTAGGACAGATACTTCTTGGCGACCGCGACCGCCTCGGCTTCGTCTTCCACCGCGATGTCGACCACGCCGTTGGGGACCTGCACGTTCATCGGCCCGACTTCCTCGGGCGAGAAGACGCCGAGATTGCCGCCCTCGATCATCGCGGGTCCACCCATGCCGATCGTCGAGTTCTTCGTGGCGATGACCACGTCGCAGCAGCCCAGGATCGCGGCATTGCCGGCGAAGCAGCGGCCCGAGTTGATGCCGACCAGCGGTGCCACGCCGCTCAGGCGTCCGAAGATGTGGAAGGCCATGGTGTTGAGACCGGCCACCGACTGCACGTCGATGTCGCCCGGCCGGCCGCCGCCGCCCTCGGTGAAGAAGACCAGCGGGATGCGCTGTTTCTCGACGATCTCGAACAGCCGGTCCTTCTTGTGGTGGTTGTTCTTGCCCTGGGTGCCGGCCAGTACCGTGTAGTCGTAGTGGGCGACGGCGACGCGGCTGCGGTCCGGCCCGAACAGCGAACCGTTGACCCGGCCGATGCCGGTGATCAGCCCGTCCGCCGGCGTCTTCTCGATCAGGTCCTCGACCGTGCGGCGCGTGCGCTGGCTGGCGATCGCGAAGGCACCGTACTCGACGAAGCTGTTGGGATCGACCAGATCGTCGAGGTTCTCGCGGGCCGTCCGCTGGTTGGTCTTGCGTCGTCGGGCGACCGACTCCGGCCGCTTCTCGTCGAGTGTCAGGGCCCGGCGCTCGAAATACTCCGCGAGGTCGGGGCGGACATGATCGAGATCGATCGTCTCCTCGGTTGCCGTACCCTTCACCTTGACATCCGCTTCCTCGACGAACAGCAGCGAGTGACCTTCATAGACCGTCTCGCCCGCCTCGACCGCGATACGCCGGACATAGCCACGCGCCGGGCTGCGGATCTCGTGCTGCATCTTCATGGCATCCATGACCAACAGCGCCTGGCCCGCCGCCACCGCGTCACCCTCCTTCACCGACAGGCTCACGATGGTGCCCTGCATCGGTGCGGGCACGGCGACCGTGCCGTCCGGCGGGTCGCCCTCCAGCGTGCGCGACGCCGTCTCGGCCTTGGCCTTGCCAAAGGCGAGGACCGCCAGCGGATCGACACTGTCGACCCGCGCGCCGGCCTGCCGCGCCGACGATGCAGCCGGGGCGGCACCTTCGAAATAGAGCCCGCCGCTCAGCTTGCCCGCCGCGGCGATCAGAGCCGAGGCCTGCTCGTCGACGAAGCGCGTATGGACCTTGTCGGCGCGGAAATCCGGATGGGCGATCAGGGTGCGCAGGAAGGCGATGTTCGAGGGCGCCCCTTCGAGCCGGAACGCCGCCAGCGCCCGCTCGGCCCGCTGCAGCGCGCCGCCGAATTCGGCCGCCTGCACGATCACCTTGGCCAGCAGCGAATCGAAATTGGGATTGGTGCGATAGCCCGAGTAGCCATAGGTATCGACGCGCACGCCCGGACCCGACGGCGGCTCGAACGCCGTGAGCGTCCCGCCCCCCGGCTTGGCCGAGCCGTCGGCCGTCATGGTCTCCATGTTCACCCGCAGCTGGATCGCAAGCCCACGCGGCGACGCCTGCCGAACGCCGGTCTCGTCGAGGGACGCGCCACCGGCCAGCCGCAACTGCGTCTTCACCAGGTCGACGCCCCACACTTCCTCGGTAACGGTGTGTTCGACCTGCAGGCGCGGATTGGCCTCGATGAAGCAGAAAAAGTCCGGCGCCGCATCGTCGACCAGGAATTCGAACGTACCGAGGCTGCGATAGTTCACGGCCTTCGCCATCCTCACGGCCGACTCGACGATCTGGCCGCGCATCGCCTCGGCGAGGTTGGGGCTGGGCGCCAGTTCGATGATCTTCTGGCTGCGGCGCTGAATCGTGCATTCGCGCTCGCCAAGCGACGTGATTCCGCCCTGGCCGTCACCCACGATCTGCACCTCGATGTGGCGCGCGCGGGCGATCAACCGCTCGGCATAAAGGGCACCGTTGCCGAAGGCCGCCTGCGCTTCGGCCGAGGCGCGCGCGAAAGCCTCGTCGATCTCGCCTTCCTGCGTGACGATCCGCATGCCGCGACCGCCGCCGCCCGCGATCGCCTTGATGACGATGCCGGCCTTGCGATGCTTGGCGAAGAAGGCCTTCACGCCCGCCACGTCGACCGCACTGTCGGTGCCCGACAGGACCGGCGCCCCGTTCTTGCCGGCATGCGCCCGGGCGCGCGCCTTGTCGCCGAACAGGTCGAGTTGCTCCGGCGTGGGGCCGACAAACACGAGCCCCGCCTCGGCGCAGGCCGTCGCGAAGGCCGCGTTCTCCGACAGGAACCCGTAGCCCGGATGCACCGCGTCGCAGCCCGCGTCTCGGGCAGCCGCAATGACACCGGCGATGTCGAGATAGGCCGCGGCGCCGCGCCCCTTGAGTGGCCGGACTTCATCGACCCGCCGCACGTGCAGGGAGGTCGCGTCGTCCTCCGAATGGATGCCCACGGTCGCGATGCCGAGTTCGGCGGCGGCCTGGGCGATGCGGATGGCGATCTCGCCGCGATTGGCGATCAGGAGTTTCTTGAGCATGTCAGCGTGGGGTAGAACCCCCTCCATGTCGAAAAGGCTGCTCATTGTGGCGCACGCCCCGTCGGAGAACACCCTTTCCCTGCGCGATGCCGTGGAACGCGGCGCGCGCAGCGAAACAGGAATCGACGTCCGGGTGATCCCACCGTTGCAGGCCGGCCCCGACGACGTGCTGGCCGCGCAGGCGGTGATTCTCGGCACGCCGGAGAACCTGGGCTACATGAGCGGCGCCCTGAAGGACTTCTTCGACCGCAGCTACAATGCCTGCCTGGAGAAGACGCAAGGCATGCCTTGCGCGCTCTACATTCGGGCCGGCAGCGACGGCACCGGCACGCGCCGTGGGGTCGAGACGATCCTGACCGGCCTGCGCTGGCGCGCCGTGCAGGAGCCCCTGCTGTGCAAGGGCCCCTGGCAACCGGCCTTCGTCGACCAGTGCGAGGAGCTGGGTGCCGCCATGGCGGCCGGTCTCGGCGCCGGCATCTTCTGAGCTCCCGGCCCCGAATCACTGCGCCGTGTAACCGCCGTCGACGACGAGGCCCGAGCCGGTCATGAAACCGGCATCGTCCGACGCCAGGAACACGATGCCCTTGGCGATGTCCTCGGCAACGCCCAGCCGGCCGATCGGATGCATGGTGAGCGACGTCTTGCGCGTGGCTTCGGTGTCGTTGCTGCCCAGGGCGCGCGCCCTCATCGTGAAGGTCTGCTGGCCCATGTCGGTATCGATGACGCCGGGATGGATCGAGTTCACGCGGATGCGATAGCCCTTGCGGCCGAATTCGAGCGCGGTCGACTTGGTGAACAGCGTGACGCCGCCCTTGGTCAGCGAATAGAGCGGATCGAGCTGCGAGCCGACCAGCCCCGCCACCGAGGCGAGGTTGACGATCGCCGAGCCGTGCGCACTCGTGGCGCCGCGCGCCTTTAGATGCGGCAGCGCGATGCGCGTGCCCAGCACCACGCCGGTCAGGTTGACGGCGACGAGCTTGTGCCACTCGTCCATCGAGGCCTCTTCGACACCCTTGCCGACGAAGATTCCGGCATTGTTCACCAGGATGTCGAGGCCGCCGAACTTCTTCACCGTCGCGTCGATGGCGGCGGACCAGCTGGCTTCCTGCGTCACGTCGAGCGGCACGAAGAGCGCCTGCCCGCCAGCGGCCTCGATCTCCTTCGCCGTCTGCCGGCCACGTTCTTCCAGCACGTCGCCAATCACCACACTGGCGCCGACGCTCGCCATCAGTTTCGCCGCCTCGCCGCCGATGCCACGTGCGGCGCCGGAGAGAAATGCCACTTTGCCGTCAAGCCTGTTCATTTGTTTCCTCCTGGCGGGTCGCGTGTTGCACCCGGGCTGTTTGGCGGTATGCTGCCTGCGAGAACAAGAAAAGAAAACAGGGAGGGCCGCCAGGCATGCGCCAGGGACGGCTTGTCGCGACGGGTGCGATGCTGGCGTTTTGCCTGTTCGCACTCTGGCAATCTTTGTTGCTGTCGCTGACCGACCGCCTGGGCCCCGGCCCGGGCTTCTTTCCGTTCTGGCTGGCGCTGATCGGCATCGTCCTGTCGCTTGCCCTGCTCGTGTCGATCTGGCGCGAGCCGCTGCCGGCCACAGACGCGTCGATCGAAGAGGTTAGCATCCTGCCGCATGGATGGGGCGCCATGCGCTGCTTCGCCATCTTGGGGCTGCTGGCGGCGGTCACCATCGCGATGGAGTTCGTGGGCTTCCGACTCGCCATGCTGGTCTTCAATGCCGCGCTCGTGATCGCGCTGGGCGAGCGTCGCTGGTGGATCATCGCCGTGTTCGCCGTGCTCGGCAGCTTCGGCGTCTACTACCTCTTCACCACGTGGCTGGACGTTCTCCTGCCGACCGGTCAGTTCGGGATCTAAGCGCATGGAAGCCCTCGGCCATCTGCTCCAGGGCTTCGCAGCGGCGCTGACGCCCGGCTATCTCCTCTACGCCTTCGCCGGATGCATGCTGGGGACGCTGATCGGGGTGCTGCCCGGCCTCGGGCCGGCAGCGGGCACGGCCATCCTGATCCCGCTCACCTTCAGCCTCGACGCCACGGGCGCCATCATCATGCTGTGCGCCATCTACTATGGCGCCATGTACGGCGGCACCATCACCTCGGTGCTGATCAACGTGCCGGGCGAAGCGGCCTCGGTCGTGACCTGTATCGACGGGCATCAGATGGCCAAGCAGGGCCGCGCCGGCTCCGCGCTCGGCATCGCGGCCATCGGCTCCTTCGTGGGCGGTACGCTGGCCACCGTGGCGCTGGTCGCGGTCGCCATGCCGCTCGCCTCGCTGGCGCTCAAGTTCGGGCCGGCGGAATTCTTCGCCCTCATGGTCGCCGGCCTCTGCCTGGTCGTTGGCCTCGCCGGCAACAACATGCTGGCCGCCCTGCTCATGACGGTGATCGGCCTTCTGTTCGCGATGATCGGCGTCGACCCGGTGCGCGGTGCGCCGCGCTTCACGTTCGGCATCGAGGAACTCTATGACGGCGTCGGCTTCGTGCCCGTGGTCATGGGCCTGTTCGGCGTCGCCGAACTGCTGCTGGCGGCCGAGAAGCGCCAGACCCACATGGTCGAGGCCGAGCTCAAGAGCTGGATGCCGACGGGAGCGGAATGCCGTCAGTCGGTGGGCGCGATCGGCCGCGGCACCGTCGTGGGCTTCGTGCTGGGCCTGATCCCCGGCGTCGGCGCCATCGTGCCGACCTTCATGGCCTACGTTCTGGAGAAGCGCGTCTCAAAGACGCCCGAGCGCTTCGGCAAGGGGGCGATCGAGGGCGTGGCCTCGGCCGAGACTGCCAACAACGCCTATGCCAACGCCTCGATGGTGCCACTGCTGGCGCTCGGCATTCCCAGCTCGCCGACCATCGCGGTGTTGATGGGCGCCTTCATCGTGAACGGCATCACGCCCGGGCCCTTCCTGTTCAAGGAGCAGCCGCAGCTGGTCTGGACGGTGATCGCCAGCTTCTTCGTGGGCAATGCGCTGCTGCTGATCCTCAACCTGCCGCTGGTCGGCCTGTGGGCCAAGCTGCTGAAAATCCCGTTCAGCTACATGTGTGCCGGCGTGCTGATCTTCTGCGTGATCGGCGCCTATGGCTTGAAGCAGAGCCTGTTCGACGTCTGGGTCATGCTGGGCTTCGGCATCGTGGGCTACCTGCTGCGCAAGCTCGACTTCCCGATTGCGCCGGCGATCCTGGCGCTGATCCTGGGCCCAATGATGGAGAGATCGCTTCGAACGACGCTAGAGATCTCGGGCGGCAGCTTCGCCATCTTCCTCGACCGTCCGGTCGCCCTCGGCCTGCTCGCCGTGCCGGTGATCGTGATCGCCTTCCTGCTGTTCAAGCCGCGCTCGCTGGCGCCGCTCAGGGAGAGCGACATCGAGTAGCGCGTTCCAGTCGTCCACAAAGGGAGGATAAAATGATCATTCGTCGCCGCACCCTGCTTGCCGCCACGGCCGCCGCAGCCGTGGCCAGCCCCGCCCTCGCGCAGAACTATCCGCGACGCGCAGTTCAGTTGATCGTCGCCTTTCCCCCGGGCGGCAGCACCGATGTCGGTGCCCGCATTCTCGCGGCGGCCGCCGAAAAGGACCTCGGCCAGCCCATCACCGTCGTGAACAAGGGGGGCGCCGGCGGCCAGATCGGGTTCACGGAAGTCGCCCGCGCCCGCCCCGACGGCTATACGCTGGGCTTCCTCAACCTGCCGGCGGTCAACACCATCATCCTCGATCCCGAGCGCAAGGCCGCGTTCAACGTCGACAGCTTCATTCCGGTCATCAACCAGGTGCTCGATCCCGGCCTGATCTGGGTGAAGGGCGACAGCCCCTACAAGACCCTGGCGGACCTGACGGAGGCGGCGCGCAAGGCACCCGGCAAGATCAGCGCCTGCACCACCGGCATCCTGAGCGACGACCATCTCGCCATCCTGATGGTCCAGGAAGCCGCCAAGTGCGAGTTCCGCATCGTTCATTTCGACGGCGGGGCGCAGCAGATCAGCGGTGTGCTCGGCGGCCATGTCGACTGCGCTTTCGACAATGTCGGCGGAGTTTTCAAGCGCGTTCAATCCGGCGAGGTGCGCGGCCTGGCCGTCACCGACAGCGAGCGCTCGAAGTTCCTGCCCAATGTGCCCTGCACCAAGGAACTGGGCATGCCCACGGTGATCTCTTCCTCGACGCGCGGCGTCGGCGCGCCCAAGGGCACGCCGGCCGACGTCGTGAAGGTGATCGAGACGGCGTTCCTGAAGGCGATCAAGTCGCCCGAGATGCTGCAGAAGATGGACGCCGTCGGCCTTGCGTTGAAGCCGATGGTCGGCGCGGAGTACGCGAAGTACTACGCCGACACGCAGGCGCAGGCGAAGAAGTATACGGAGTGGGCTCTCAAACAACGTTAACGTTGTTTGAGAGCGGTGGGCGGGAGCGCCTTCTGAGGCGCGAGAGCCCACACGGCGCAGAATAGATATGGATCATCGTCGTTATCCATTCTGCACCGGGCGAGCTCTCGCGCTTGATTACAAGCGCTGTCGCTCGCCCAAGCTGACGCGCTATGAGCGCGTCAGCTTGTTGAACGGGATATCCTTGTCGACCCGAATGTCTGCCGGCAGTCCCAGCACGCGCTCCGCCACGATATTCCGCAGGATCTCATCGGTGCCGCCGGCGATGCGGAAGCCGGCGCCGCCGATCCACTGCGCCTGGAAGCCGGCCGCGAAGGGCACGTCCTCCTTCATGATGCCGGCATGACCCATCAGCTCCATGGCGAAGGCGCCCATGTCCTGCATCTTGGGCGCGGCCACGATCTTGATGATCGAGGATTCCGGACCCGGCGTCTGACCCTTGGAGAGCGCCGTCAGCGTGCGGTAGCGCGTGAGCTTCAGGCCCTGCTGCTGGACGTACCAGTCGGCGATCTTGGAGCGGACCTGCTGGTTGCGGATCGCCGCGCCGTCCTCAAGCTCGGTCTCGCGCGCCAGCTCCATCAGCTCGTCGATGTCGAGGCCGCCCGACGGCAGGCCGACGGCGAGACGCTCGTTCATCAGCGTGGTGAGCGCGGCCTTCCAGCCCTCGCCCACCTTGCCCAGCCGCTGGCTGTCGGGAATGCGGACATTGGTGAAGAACACCTCGTTGAAGTTGGCGCCGCCCGACATCTGCTTGATCGGACGGACCTCGACGCCGGGGCTCTTCATGTCGAGGAAGAACATGGTGAGGCCGGCATGCTTCGGCACGTTCGGATCGGTGCGCGTGATCACGATGCCGAAGTCGCAGTAATGCGCACCCGACGTCCAGACCTTCTGGCCGTTGATGATCCAGTCGTCGCCGTCGCGCTCGGCCTTGGTGCGGATGCCCGCCACGTCGGAGCCGGCGGCCGGCTCAGAGAACAGCTGGCACCAGATCTCCTGACCGTGCAGCGCGGGCTTCACGTAGCGCTTCAGCTGTTCGGGCGTCGCATAGGCCATCATCGTCGGGATGCACATGCCCAGCCCGATGTCGAAGAAGCCCAGCGGTACCAGGTAGTTCGCTTCTTCCTGCTGGTAGATCACCTGCAGAATGGGCGAGGCGCCGCGACCGCCAAATTCCTTCGGCCAGGTCATGCGCGCATAGCCGGCGGTAGCCTTCTTGTCCTGCCACGCCTTGGCCTTCTGCAGCAGCCCGGGATCGTCGTTGCGCGCGCGGTTGCTCTGCGTGTCGTCGCTCTTGCGCGTGGCATTGGCGTCGAGCCAGGCGCGCACTTCCTGGCGGAAGGCGGCTTCTTCCGGGGTATCGTTGAAATCCATCGTTCCCTCCTAGGCCGCGTTCTTCTGTTCGAGACGGGTCACCAGCTTGTCCTTCCAGGCCATGGGCCCTCCCAGCGACAGCGCCATCAGCCGGGAGCGCCGGTAATGGAACTGCGTGTCGGCCTCCCAGGTGAAGCCGATGCCGCCATGGGTCTGAATGTTCTCCTTAGCCGCGAAGTCGTAGGCGTCGGTCGCGGCGATGCGCGCCGCCGCCGCCGCGAGCGGCAGGTCGGCACCGTCCTCGGTCAGCATCATCGCACCGTAATAGGCGTTGGAGCGCGCCAGCTCGAGCTTCACGTAGCAGTCCGCCAGCTTGTGCTTGATCGCCTGGTAGGAGCCGATCGCCCGGCCGAAGGCGTTGCGCTGCAGCGCATAGTCGCGCGCCATCCACATCGCGGCCTCCGCGCCGCCCACCTGGGCGAAGGCAAAGTACACGGCCGCCGCATCGTAGAGCCGCTCCAGCAGGCGCCAGCCCTCGCCCTCGCCACCCAGCAGCTCGGCCGAGGCGTCGCTGAACGTGAGCTCGGCATGCTTGCGCGCCGGATCGATCGTCTCGATGCGCTTCCTGGCGACGGCCTTCTGCGTAAGATCCACCAGGACCAGCGACACGGCGCGATCGCCCGAGCCGCCGGTATTGGCGAGCACGATGGCAAAGGTCGCCGCCTCGCCGTCGGTCACCGGCAGCTTCCTGCCATTGAGACGGCCGCCACCGAAGGTCGAGCGGGTGTTCCGTGGCTTCGGCGGCTGCGCGCCTTCCGCAATCGCCAGCGTGCCGATCGCCTTGCCGGACGCGAGTTCGGGCAGCCACTTCTTCTTCTGCGCGTCGGAGCCCGCGAGCTTAAGCGCTTCGGTCGCCAGCACGACCGAGCTGTCGAACGGCACCGGCGCCGCGGCGCGGCCGATCTCCTCGGCGGCGACGCAGACCTCGAGCGGCGACAGGCCCATGCCGCCATACTCTTCGGGAATGCCGAGGGCCGGCACGCCGAGATCGACGAGGCCTTTCCAGACATCGTCCGCATGGGTTTCGTTGCCGTCGAGCACGCGCCGCACCACTTTGGTGGGGCACTTGTCGGCGAGGAATTTGCGAACCTGCTCCTTGAGCAGCTTCTGGTCGTCGGAGAAATCGAAGTTCATGATGGCTGACCCTAGCAAGCCTGCTCCGCTCGGGGAACGGCTCTGGGTTCCGACAGGCGGGTTGTGAAGCGCATTGTGGTGAATGTCATGAATACGGATCAAATCAAGGACTGGCACGCACACGTCTATTTCGACGAAGCCTCGCGCGACGCGGCGTGGGCGCTGCGCGAGCGTATTGAGAAGACCTTCCCGATCGAGATGGGCCGCTTCCACGAGAAGCTGGTCGGACCGCATCCGCACTTCAGCTACCAGGTCGCCCTGAAGAACGAGCAATTCCTGGCGGTAATGTCATGGCTGACCCTGAACCGCGGCGAACTTACGGTGTTCATTCATCCCAACACCGGGCACGATCTGGAGGATCATCGCGACCGCGCGATCTGGATGGGCCGGCAGGTGCCGCTGGTCCTCGACATCTTCACGAAGAAGGACTGACCCGATGGACTCCCTGCTCCCGCTCGCCCAGCGCGTCGGCGAAAAACTCAAGGCCCGCAAAGAGACCGTCGGCATTTCAGAATCGTCGGCCGGCGGATTGATCTCCGCCGCCCTGCTCGCCGTACCGGGCGCATCGGCCTATTTCATGGGCGGCGCCGTCGTCTACACGCGACCGGCCGGCGATGCGTTCCTCGCGGTGCCGCGCGAAAAGCGCGCCGGCGTCCGCTCCTCGTCCGAGCCCTGGGCGCTGCTCGCCGCCGAGCATGTCCGTGGCCGTCTGAAGACGACTTGGGGCCTGGCCGAAACCGGCGCCTCGGGGCCGACTGGCAATTCCTACGGCGATCCGGCGGGACACACCTGCGTCGCCGTCGTCGGTCCCCACGGAAGCGTGGCGCGCACCTTGCGCACCGGCTCCGACGACCGCGTCGCCAACATGCGCGCGTTCGCCGCCGAAGCGCTCAAGCTTTTGGACGAACAGCTCTCCTGAGGTCAGCCGATGGGCCGCTTGAACGCGGCGATCGCCAGGAAGACCCAGCCCGCGATGAAGGCGAGACCGCCGATCGGCGCCACGGCGCCGAACCATCGCGGGCCGCCGAGCGACAGGGAATAGAGCGCGCCGGGAAACAGGACGCTGCCGACGAGGAATAGCCACACGGCGACAACCGACAGGCGCACGTTCAGCAGGTCCGCGCCCGCCAGGGCGCAGACGCCCAGCATCGCGAGCGCATGGACCATCTGGTAGTGGCTGCCGGTCTGCAGCCAGTCGCGCGCCTTTAGGCTGGCTTCCGTGCGGAGGTCGAGACCATGCGCCGCGAAAGCGCCGACGATGACCGAGATCGCGCCGCTGAGCGCCGCGACGACGATCCAGAGCCGCGCGGCCTCGCCCATGGCTATTGCAGCGGCCGGGTCGGTCGCCCGCCCGCCGTCATGCCGCCGTCGATCACGAGTTCCTGGCCGGTGATGTAGTTACCGGCGTCGGTGCACAGGAAGAGGACGCCGTTGGCGATGTCCTGCGCCTCGCCCACCCTCGGCAGCGGCACCGTGGCGGCGGCACGCTCGCGCGGATCGATCGGCGCGTTGCGGCGATTGCCTTCGGCGCCGGTCGGGATCTTCTCCCAGATCGGCGTGGCGATGATGCCGGGATGGACCGAGTTGCAACGGATGTTGTCGGCCGCGTGCTCGAGCGCCACCGACTTCGCCAGCAGGCGCACGCCGCCCTTGGTCGCCGAATAGGCCGCGAGGCCCGGCGCGCCGCGCAGACCCGCGACCGACGACATCAGCACGATCGAGCCGCCGCCGGCACGCTTCATCGCCGGGATCGAATGCTTGATCGAGAGGAACACACCGTCGAGGTTGATGGCCTGCTGGCGCTGCCAGTCGGCCAGCGTCAAGGTCGCGATCGGCGACATGATGCCGATGCCGGCATTGGCCACCATGATGTCGAGCCGGCCGTATTGCTTCTCGGCATCGGCGACGATGCCGGGCCACGCCGCCTCGTCGCGCACGTCGTGGCGCAGATAATGCGCCTTGCCGCCCGCCTTGGTGATGCGCTCGACGACACCCTTGCCCAGGGCGTCGTCGATGTCAGTGATGAGAACCGACGCGCCTTCGCGCGCCAGCGTTTCGGCACAGGCCTCGCCGATGCCGGAAGCACCGCCCGTGACGATGGCGACCTTGCCCGAGACCTGAGCCATGGAACGCTCCCTAGCGATTCTTCCAGTTGCCGGGGCGCTTCTCGGCGTAGGACTTGACGCCCTCCTTGAAGTCCTCGGTCTTGCGGGTCCACTCCTGCTCGGTGAGCTCGCGCTCGGTGGCCGCTTCCGCCGCATCGGCGAAGCCACGGCGCATCGTCTCGCGGGTCGACATCAACGCAAGCGGCGCCGACTCGGCGATTTCCTGAGCCAGCTTGAGCGCCTCCTTGCGCACGTCGGCGAGCGGCGCCAGCACATCGGCCAGCCCCCATTGCACCGCCTCCTCGCCGCTAATGCGACGACCCGTATAGAACATCAGGTTGGCCTTCTGCTGGCCGATCAAGCGCGGCAGCGTGAAGGTGAGCGAGAAGCCGGGATGGAAGCCCAGCCGCGTGAAGTTCGCGGCGAAGCGCGCTTCCGGGGCGGCCACACGGAAATCGGTGGCCAGCGCGAGACCGAGGCCACCGCCGATCGCCGGTCCCTGGATGGCGCCGACGCTGGGCTTCCTCGCCCGGAAAATGCGCGTCGCTTCCTTGTAGAGATGCTTGCCGCTCTCGTTCGCACCGGTCTGCGGGCGGTTGGCGAAATCGGCGCCGGCGCAGAACGACTTGCCCTGCGCGCACAGGACGTAGGCACGGATCTTGTCGTCGCGGTCGAAGGCCTCGAAGGCGTCGGCGATCTGGTTAATCAACGAATTGTCGAAGAAGTTGTGCGGCGGCCGCTGGATCTCGACGATCCCGACCGCGCCTTCGGTGCTGATCCCGAGATCCTTGAAGGTGGCGCTCATCTGTTTTCTCCCGCGTTGAAAATCCGGCTAACGTGGCCGGGATACTGCCCCGGCAGGGGGCACGCGTCGATATGGGAGGAAAAGCAATGCCGCAAAGCGAACGACACGCCCTGGTGCTGGGGGGCGGCACGATGGGCGTCGGAATCATCGCCATGTTCGTGGGCGGCGGCTGGAAAGTGGACGTCGTGTCGCGCTCGGCCTCGACCCGCGACGGGCTGCCTGCGGCGACATCCCGCGCACTGCGGGCCATGGGAAAGCCGGACGACGTTTCGGGCCTCGCGACCCATGCAACGCTCGAGGAGGCGCCCTGGGCGAAGATCGACATCGTGGTCGAGACGGTGACTGAGGACCTGGCGCTGAAGCAAAGGATCTTCGCCGACCTGGAGCGGCTCTCCCGCCCCTGCGTGCCCCTCACCTCGAACTCGTCGAGCTTCCCGATCAGCGAGATCGGCAAGGGCCTGTCGAGCCAGGACCGCATGATGGGCCTGCACTTCTTCATGCCGGCGCACCTGATCCCGCTGGTCGAGGTGGTGCGTTCGGTCCACACCGACGTGGCCCTGGCCGAGAAGGTCGGCGAGATCATGCGCGCGCTGAGCAAGCGGCCGGTCCAGGTGAAGAAGGACGTGATCGGCTTCCTGGGCAACCGCATCCAGGGGGCGCTGATGCGCGAAGCGCTCTGGCTGGTCGAGGAGGGTGTCGCCTCGCCGGAGGATATCGACGCCACCGTGCGCCTCTCCTTCGGCTTCCGTTATGCCGCCGCCGGTCCGATCACCCAGAAGGAGCATTCGGGCTGGGACACGACCTGCGCCGTCGCCAAGATCATCTGGCCCGATCTCAACAACTCGGACGGTCCGCCGCCGGTGCTCCAGCGCAACGTTGACCAGGGCCGCATCGGCTTCAAGACCAAGGGCGGCTTCTTCGACTGGGACGATGCGTCGATAGCAAAAGAGCGCGCCCGATATGAGCGCGCTCTTTCTAAATGCCTGGAAATCTTCCGCGAGGAGGGAATTCTCTAGCTAGGCAGCGCGGCCGCGGCCACCGCCGCCTCCACCGCCGAAACGACGACCCTTCCACTGGGGACGCGGGCCCTGCGGGCGATCACCGGCGGGGCGGTCGCCTTGGGGACTGTCTCCGTGCGGACGCGGCGCATACTGGCCGCCCCCACCATTGTGGTTCGGACGATTGCCGAACGACCGCGGGCGATCACCGTGCGGACGATCACCGTGGGGACGATCACCGTGGGGACGATCACCGTGCGGGCGATCACTCTGCGCGCGATCGAAGCGGTCGCCCTGGGGACGATCACCATGGGGACGATCGCCATGGGCGCGGTCACCACGGGGGCGGTCGCCGAAGGGGCGATCACCCTGCGGGCGCGGATTACGCGGACGGTCGCCGTAGGGGCGGTCGCCCTGCGGACGATCGCCGTGGGGACGCTCACCCTGCGGCGCATCGCGGAAGTCGCCACCGCGGAACTGGCTGTCGGCATGCGCCGGCGGACGGTCGCCGCGCGAACGATCGTGATGGGCGCGGTCGCCGAACGAGCGATGCCCGCCGGGACGACCACCGCCGCCGGGACGGCCACCGCCACGACCCTCGCGGGGACGCTCGTCGCGCTCGCGATCGTCGTCTTCGCTGCGGACACGCATCGGCGGAGCCGCCGGCATGTCCTCGTTGGCCGGCGTCGGTACGACCGGAATGCGCTGGTTGGTCAGCCGCTCGATGCCCTTGAGCTGGCCACGTTCGCTGCCGTCGCAGAACGAGATGGCGATGCCCGAGGCGCCAGCGCGCGCAGTGCGGCCGATGCGATGGACATAGCTCTCGGCATCGGCCGGCAGCTCGAAGTTGATGACATGGGTCACACCCTGCACGTCGATGCCACGCGAGGCGAGATCGGTCGCGACCAGGACGCGGGCCTTGCCGCGGCTGAAATTGTCGAGCGCCTTCTGGCGGGCATTCTGCGACTTGTTGCCGTGGATCGCCTCGGAACGCACGCCGCGATCCTCCAGCGCCTCGGCGACGCGGTTGGCGCCGCGCTTGGTGCGCGTGAAGATGATGACCCGCTCGAGGGCCTCGTCGGACAGGAGATGGTTGAGCAGGGTGCGCTTGTTGGCAGAGTTCACGAAATACACACGCTGGTCGATCTTCTCGACGGTGCGGCCCTGCGGCGCGATCTCGACCTTCTCGGGGTTCTTCAGGATCTCCGAGGAGAGCTTGGCGATGTCGTTCGGCATGGTGGCCGAGAACAGAAGCGTCTGCCGGTTCTTCGAGACCGACGCCGCGATGCGGCGGACGTCGCGGATAAAGCCCATGTCGAACATGCGATCGGCTTCGTCGAGGACGAAGAAGCTGACTTGGCCGAGCTTCACGTTGCCGCGCTCGACGAGGTCGAGCAGACGGCCGGGCGTAGCGATCAGGATGTCAACGCCGCGCGACAGAGTCTCGATCTGGCGGCCATAGCCCAGGCCGCCGACGACGGTGCACAGGCGCAGGCCGAGGCCGCGACCGTAGGTGTCGAAGCTGCGGGCGATCTGGACCGCGAGCTCGCGGGTCGGCGCCAGCACGAGGGCGCGCGGGCTCTTGGGCTGGGCGCGTTCCTTGGACTCTGACAGAAGCTGCAGCACGGGCAGCGCGAACGCCGCCGTCTTGCCGGTACCGGTCTGGGCGATGCCCAGCACGTCACGGCCCTGCAGCAGGGCCGGGATCGTACGCGCCTGGATGGGCGTCGGCACGGTGTAGTTCGCCGCGTTCAATGCACGCAGCAGCGGCTCGGCCAAACCGAGGTCCGCAAACGTAACTTCACTCACTGAAAATCCTTACTTGCCGCCAGCGTGCCATCCGGGCACGCGCATCTGTAGCGGCGTTAGGCCCGTTCCCGCGCGCGGCTGGGACGGCTCTTGTCTTGGGGGATTGTCTCGGGATGAGGCGCCGTCACAAAGGAATGGGGCGCGTCGCGCGATCGCGAGAAATCTTGGAAGCCCGCTAGGTGTGGGCTGGCGCGTATATGATGCTGCAGCGCAGCGGAGTCAAGCGGATTGCTGGCCTTCCGGCCCCCCGCTCCCTAGAGTGTCTTCAAAACAAGCACTTAGGGAGTGAACGATGCGCCGCAGACAACTTCTCACGGCCGCAGCCGCCACGGTCGCCGCTCCGTCGATCGTGACGAGCGGCCGCGCCCAGGCGTTCCCCGCCAAACCGGTCCGTATCATCATTCCCTATGCGCCGGGTGGCACGTCCGACATCCTCGCGCGGCTGATGCAACCGCACCTGCAGGCAGGGCTCGGCCAGTCCGTCATCGTCGAGAATCGCACCGGCGCCAACGGCAACATCGCCGTCGACATGATCGCGAAGTCCGCGCCCGACGGCTACACTCTGGTCCTGACCGATCTCGGCAATCTCACGATCTCGCCCTCGGTGATGAAACTGCCGTTCGACGTGGCGAAGGACTTCAACGCCGTCACCGTGCTCGCCTACACGCCGCACCTGCTCGCCGCCGCGCCCGATCGTCCCTACAAGACCACGGCTGAGCTGATCGCCTATGCCAAGGCCAATCCGGACAAGCTCAACTACGCGACCGCGGGGCTTGGCAGCGCGCCGCATCTCGCGGGCGCCCTGTTCGCCCACTCGCTCGGCCTCAAGATCACCTTCATCCCGATGAAGGGCGGCGCCGAGGCGATCCAGCAGGTCGCGGGCGGCCATGCCGACGCGCTGTTCAACGGCATGATCGCCACCCTGCCGCACGTGAAGAGCGGCAAGCTGCGCGGGCTGGCGGTCTCGAGCGCCACGCGCAACGCGCTGGCGCCGGAGCTTCCGACCGTGATCGAGGCGGCCGGCATCAAGGACTTCGTAACGGGAAGCTGGCAGGGCTTCCTCGCGGCCAAGGGCACGCCGCCGGAAGTCCTGGAACGGCTCTATGTCGAAATCGACAAGACGACGAAGATCCCCGAGGTGGCGGCGCGGCTCAAGGAACTCGGCGCCGAGCCGGTTCTCTACAAGCCCGCGCAGAGCGATACGTGGCGCGCGCGCGAGGTCGAAAACTGGGCGAAGGTGGTGAAGGATACCGGCATCAAGCTCGAATGAAGCTGGAGGAAAACGGCATGGAATTCGGCATCCTCTTCACCTCGCACGCCAATCCGAAGGAAGAGCCCTATCCGCATCGCGCGGTGCATGCGCGCACGACGGACGAGATCATCGAAGCGGAACGGCTGGGCTACGATACGGCCTGGATCGCCGAGCATCATTTCTCGACAAGCTACGGCATCATGCCGGACTGCTTCGCCTACATGGCCTACCTCGCCGCGAAGACCAGCCGCATCAAGCTGGCCTCCGGCGTCATCACCCTGCCGCTGTACGATCCGATCCGGGTCGTGGAGAACGCCAACTTCGTCGACATCCTGTCGAACGGCCGGGTGATGCTGGGCATCGGCTCGGGCTATCGCCCCTACGAGTTCGTGGGATTGGGCAAGGATTTCGAGGGCCGCCGCGACATGGTCGAGGAGGCGGTCGGCCTGATGTTCGACGCCTTCCACCGCCATCGCTACGACCACAAGGGCAAGTATTTCAGCGGCACCGTTGCCGAGCCCTACGAGATGCTGCCGCAACCGGTGCAGATGCCGCATCCGCCGCTCTACATGGCGGGCGGCACCGACCGCTCGATCGGCTATTGCGGCCGCAACGGCTTCGGCCTGATGCTGTCGACCCTGCCCGGCATCGAGACGCTGGCGGCCCAGACCGCCCTCTACAAGCGCGAACTCGCGACGGCCTCGGCGGAACGCTCGAAGAATCCCGCTGCCGGCCAGATCGACATCGCGCGTTGGGTCTACATCGCCGACACCGATGCGCAGGCGCGCGCCGACACCGAGGAGGCGATCGTCCGCCACATCGCGCATTTCGGCGGCACCGGCACGGCGGGCTATCTCGGCTCGGTCTCGGAGAAGGGCACCCAGCTCAGCTACGACGAACTGCTGAACACCACACTGCTGCACGGGTCGGCCGATACCGTGATCGCTCGCCTGCGCGAGATGCAGGCCCGCACCGGCATGACCTCGCTGCTGCTCCACTACCCGCCCTACTACGGACGCGAGAAGACGATGAAGAGCCTGAAGCTCTTCGCGGAGCGCGTGATCCCCGCCTTCCGCCCGCCGGCGCAACGCGTCGCCGCCGCCGAATGACGCCGCCAGCGGCCGCCAGCGGCCGCAACGACACGTCACGCGGCGCGATCTTCACCATGTTTGCCATGCTGGGCTTCGCCAGCATGGACACCATCACCAAGTGGATGGTGGCCGACTATTCGGTCGGCCAGATGATGTGGGTGCGCTATGCCGTCTTCTGCCTGTTCGCCTGGGCGGTCGTGCGCCGCCGCGGCCTGCGCGCCGCCGCACGCTCGGCCCGGCCGGCGCTGCAGTTCGGGCGCGCCCTGCTGGCGGTGATCGAAAGCGCGGTATTCGTGCTGGCCTTCCGTTACCTGCCGCTGGCCGACACCCATGCCGTCGCCGCCACCTCTCCGCTGATCGTGATTGCACTGGGCGTATTGTTCCTTGGCGAACGGGCGGGGCCGGCGCGCTGGGCGGCCGTCGGCGCCGGCTTCGTCGGCGTGCTGCTGATCGTGCGCCCGGGCTTTCGCGAACTCGACTGGCCGCTGCTGCTGCCTGTGGCGGGCGCCATCCTGTGGGGCGCCTATCAGATCCTGATCCGCCTCTGCTCCCGCACCGACACGCCCGACACCACGCTCGTCTGGTCGGCTTTCGTGGCATTCGGCGCCACGACCCTGGTCGGGCCATGGCAGTGGATCTGGCCGGATGCCAAAGGCTGGGCCCTGCTGCTGGCCATCGCCTCGCTGGGCGCGCTGGCGCACTATTCGCTGATCAAGGCGCTCGACTATGCCGAGGCCGGCGCCGTCCAGCCCTACAGCTATACGCTGCTGGTCTTCGTCACGATCCTGGGCGCCATCGTGTTCGGCGACATCCCCGACAACTGGACGCTGGCGGGCGCCGCGGTGATCGTGGCGTCAGGTCTCTACACCTGGCACCACGAACGGCGTGCCGCCTCTATTCCCTGACGCAGGACAGATCGCCTTCCTGGCAGTTGAGCTGGGCCTCGAGGTCCTTCACGCGCACAAGGGTGAGGCGCGCCTGGCATTGGGCGACGATCATGCCGTGGATCGTGCCGCCGGCGGTCGGCGCACCGATGAAGGCGCACTCCCGGTCACGAAAACGGATCCAGGCTTCCTCGGCCGCCTGCAGCCGCGCGCGGCTCTCGGGCCCGAGGCGCGTCCGCAGCTTGGTGTAGACGGCGTTGAGCTGCCGGTCGGCGTCCTGCAGCGTCGTGCCGGCCTGCTGGTTGAGTTCCATCTGGCTCTGCGCAGAACCCGCGGCAGGCATCGCAACGACCGCCATGAGGAGCCCGACCACACATCGGATCATCTCGGCCAGGCCCTCAACGCAACGAGGCCGCCGTCGATCGGCAGCAGGATGCCCGTCACCCAGCGCGATTCGTCGGAAGCGAGATAGACCGCGCCGTGCGCGATGTCCCAGGCCGTGCCCTCGACCTGCATCGGCACCATCTTCTTGCGCCGGTCGCGCGCCTCGGCGCCGAGATGCGCGACCATCGGGGTGTGCACCGAGCCCACGATGATGCAGTTGGCCCGGATGTTCTGCGTCGCATAGTCGGCCGCGACGGACAGGGTGAAGCCGTGCAGGCCTGCCTTGGCCGTCGCGTAGGCCACCGCCCCGGCGCTGCCCATCAGGCCGACGGCGCCGGCGATCGACGAGACCATGATGATCGAGCCGCCGCCGCCTTCCTTCATGCGCGGCAGGCACGACTTGGTGCAGAGCATCGTCGTCGTGAGATTGGCTTCGAGGACCTTGTTCCAGGTCTCGAGCGTCACCGTCTCGGGCGTGCCAGGCCCGCCGATGCCGACATTGTTGTGCAGGATGTCGAGGCGGCCGTATTTCTTCATCGCGAAGTCGGCCATCGCCTCGGCCTCGTCGGCCTTCGCCACGTCGGCCGCGAACACCGAGACCTCGCCGCCCTCGTCCTTGATCTGTTTGGCCAGTCCCTCGGCGCGCTCGGCACTGCGGTTCACGAGCACGACCCGGGCCCCTTCCTTGGCGAACAGCAGCGCGGTCGCCATGCCGTTGCCCACTCCCTCGCCACGCGGCGCCGCACCCGTCACCACCGCCACCTTGCCCTGCAGCCGTCCGGCCATGTCTACTCTCCGCCCAGATGATTTCAGGCGCGGACCTTAGCCGGGAGACGAATGCGATGACCAGCGACACCGAGACCTTCGAAGGCGGATGCACCTGCCGCACCGTGCGCTACCGCCTCACCTCGACGCCGCTGTTCGTGCATTGCTGCCACTGCCGCTGGTGCCAGCGCGATTCGGGAACGGCGTTCGCGATGAACGCCATGATCGAGGCCGGACGGGTCGAGCGGCTGAGCGGTGAGGTCGAAGTGATCGACACGCCGACGCTCAGCGGCAAGGGCCAGAAGATCTCGCGCTGCCCGAAATGCCGCATCGCGCTGTGGAGCAACTATGCCGGCGCCGGACCCACCGTCCACTTCGTGCGCGTCGGCACGCTCGACGAGCCCGACCGGCTGCCCCCCGACATCCACATCTTCACCATGAGCAAGCAACCCTGGGTCGCGCTTCCCGCCGGCGTGCCGGCCGTCGAGGAGTATTACGATCGCAATGCGCTCTGGCCTCAGGAGAGCCTCGACAGGTTCGCAGCGCTGAGGGCGAAGAACGCGTCCTGACCTAAGTCCAGTAGCCCGGTAGCTTCGTCGCCAGCCACTTCGCAAGAGCGGCGTTCACCGCGACCGGTTTCTCCTGCGCCATCCAGTGGCCGGACTCCACGACGACTTCCGTGAGATCGGCGCAGTGGCGGCGCATCGGCTCGGGGAGCTTCGACGTCATAGTCTCGCAAGTCGTGTCATAGGCGCCGTGCAGGAACAGGACCGGCATGGCGAGCCGGCCGCCATTGGCAGCGCGCTCGGCGTACTCCGCGTTTGCCCGGTGGTTCATGTACCAGGAGTCCGGTCCGAAGAAACCGTTCCTCGTCAGCGCGGCGGCATAGGCCTCCATGTCTGCCTCGGTCAGCACGTCGGAATCGCGCGGAACGTCGGGGCAGGCGCCGCCGCCGAACCAGCCGCCGGACATGCGTACCATCGAGGTCGGCGCGGGCTTGCCGACCCTCGCCGGGTCGCCCTTGCGGAACAGGGCTTTCACCACATTGAGCGGGTGGGCGTCGAAACCAGCGCAGGCCTTGTCGAAGCTCTCCTCGTAGAAGAACTGATAGTCCCACTGCCCGGCCGGGAACTGCGCCTCGGGATAGAGCGCGCGGTCGACCAGCGGCACGACGGTCTCGAGCGTGAAGCCGGTCGGGAGATAGGGCACGCACAGGCTGGCCACGCCCACCACCTTGTCGGCATGATGCGCCGCCATGTTCCAGACGACCGGACTGCCCCAGTCGTGGCCGATCCACACCGCCTTGTCGCGGCCTAGCGCCGCCAGCAGCTCGACCATGTCGGCCACGATCTCTTCCTGCGCAAAATCCTCGTGCCGTGTGTAGGTACTGGACCGGCCATAGCCGCGCATGTCGGGCGCGATGCAACGGAATCCCAGGGCGGCGAAGGCCGGGAGCTGGTGCCGCCACGACAGCGACAGTTCGGGCCAGCCATGGACGAAGATCAGCAGCGGGGCGTCTTTCGCTCCGCAGGCGAGATAGCCCGTCACGTGGCGGGCGGTCTTGACGGTGTGTTCGGTGACCGAGAATGTCATGGCAAGGAGAAGGTCACATGGAAATCGATACCGGCACAACCGAACTCTTGTGCAGCGTCCGCGACGGCGTCGCGCTGATCACGCTGAACCGCCCCGAAGCGCGCAATGCGATGTCGTCCGACCTCACGGAAGCGCTGCGCAACCAGATCAAGGCGCGCGGCGACGACGAGGCCGTGGGCGCGCTGCTGATCACCGGCGCCGGCACCGCCTTCTGCAGCGGCGGCGACGTCAAAGGCATGGGTGGACGCGGGCCGCGCGGCCAGATGAGCTACGAGGAGCGGCTGGCCGACCTGCGCTGGCGCCAGACGCATCTCACCGGCGCGCTGGTCGCCGTGCGCAAGCCCACCATCGCCGCACTGCCCGGCGCCGCGGCCGGCGCGGGCCTCGCCATTGCGCTGGCCTGCGACATCCGCATCGCCGCGAAGTCGGCCTTCTGCACCACGGGCTACGCCAAGATCGGCCTCTCGGGCGACTACGGCATCTCCTGGCTGCTGACGCGCACGGTCGGGCCGATGCGGGCGCGCGAGCTGATGTTCACCTCAGAGAAGGTCGGTGCCGAGCGCTGTGAGCAGATCGGTCTCGTCAATCGCGTGGTCGAGGACGCCAAGCTGCAGGACGAGGCCTTCGCCTTTGCCAAATCGCTGGCCGAGGGCCCGCGGGTGGCGCTGCGCCACATGAAGGACAATCTCGACGAGGCGCTGCACATCGACTACTCGCTGGCACACCATCGCGAGGCCGAGCGCCTGGTCCAGTCGTCGCGCACCGAAGATCACAAGGAAGCGGTGGCGTCCTTCGTCGAGAAGCGCAAGCCGGTGTTCAAAGGGCGATAGAGCGGGACGAAATAAGGTCGGCTCACCCACAGAATTCGCATTAAGAAAAGCCCGTCGTCTCGACCGGAGCACCGAAGGTGCGGAGTGGAGAGACCTTCTCTCCACCAAATGCCGGCAAAGCGTGGAGGGAAGGTCTCTCCACTCCGCGCTACGCGCTCCGGTCGAGACGACGGGGCTTTTTTCGAGCCTCTTGCTCAATCCCTGTAGTTCGCGGCGCGCTTCTGCAGGTTGGACATGATGGCTTCGAGCTGGTTGGGCGAGCCGATCAGCTTCTGCTGCTCGACCGATTCCATCATCAGGCCGGAGGCCGCATCGGTGGCCACGGCGGCATTGAGCAGCCGCTTGTTGGCGCGGATCGCGTCGGGGCTCTTGGACGCAATCTCGCGCGCCGTCTCGAGCGCCGCGGCGCGCGGGTCTTCCACAACGCGGGTCACGAAGCCCATCTCGCGCGCTTCGGTGCCGTTAAAGATGCGGCCGGTGTAAGTTAGTTCGCGCACGATGTCCTCGCGCGCCAGATGGCGCATCAGCTGCGTGCCGGCGAGGTCGGGCACGAGGCCCCACTTGATCTCCATCACCGAGAAGCGCGCATCGGCGGTGGCGTAGCGGATGTCCGGCCCCAGCGCGATCTGGAAGCCGCCGCCGAACGCCACGCCATGGACGGCGGCGATCACCGGCACCGGCAACTCGCGCCACAGCCAGGCGCATTGCTGCGGCCGGTTGGCGATGCCGTGGGTGCGCTGGGTGAGGTCGCGCACGCCCGGCACCGCGTCGCCTTCTGCCTTCATCGCGGCGAAGCTGCCCATGTCGAGGCCGGCACAGAAGGCCTTGCCCTCGCCCGACAGCACGACGCAGCGCAGACCCGGCATGGCGGCGAGCCTGGCGCCCGCCTCGATGATGCCTTCGAACATCGCCGGATCGAGCGCGTTCATCTTGTCGGCGCGGATCAGGCGGACGTCGGCGACGCCATCCTTGAAGTCGATCGAGACGCGGTCCTTCATTTCTCTCCCTCCGATTTCATCCAGTCGCGCAGGCGGCGCTTCACTTCCTCCGGGTCCACGCGCTTGGGCGGCTCCAGGCTGCCATCCTCGCGCTTGGGCCACATCATCACGGCAATGCCGCGTTGAACGTCGGCAAAGCTGCAGTCGTCGGGCAACCGGTCGAGCAAGGCCCGGACCTGATCCTTCACGTCGCTCATCGCGTCACCATCAGCCAGAGTCCCTGCCCTATGTACACCGTGCCGAGCGCCAGGATCACCCGGCGCGTCCAGTGATAGAACTGCTTGTCCGACATGCGGTCGAGGAAGCTGCGCGACAAGGTGGTGCCGACCACCGCGAAGGCCGCGGCGTAGCCCATGACCAGCCACTGTTCGAGGTCGCGGCCGGCCGGGCCTTCGATCACCATCGCGAAGTAGAGGACCTTGGTCAGGTGCCCCATCACCTGCGCGGCGGCCTTGGTGGCGACGTTGGCCTGCCGCGTCATGCCGGTGCGGACATAGAAGATGTCGAGCAGCGGACCGGTCACACCCGAGACCAGTTGGATGGCGCCGCCGATGGCGCCCGCCAGGAAGGCCTGCCCGCCGCGTTCGATGTTGGGTGCGATGCGTTGCGGCACGGCGAGCGCGATGAACGGCGTCAGGCCGACGGCCATCAGCACAAGCGCTTTGTCGGGCACGAAGTCGAAGAAGGAGAAGATGACGAGTGAAGTGACGGCGCCGGCGCCGAACTTCAGCACGACGCTCCAGTTCACGTGGTGCCGCCACAGCCAGGCCCGCCAGCCGTTGGCCGCGATCTGGATGACGCCGTGGAACACCATGGCGACCGGCACCGGCAGGAAGACCAGCAGGAAGCCGATCAGCAGCATCCCGCCCGCCATGCCGAAGATGCCGGAGACGAACGAGGTCACGACGGCCACGACCGCAAGCGCCGCCAGTACGGGAAGCGAGAACATCGCCCGCGGGCGTAGCGCAGCGTGCGAACCGTGTCGAGGATGGGCTAGTGTGCGCGCCATGACCGACACAGATCTTCTCTTCACCCCGGCCGTTCAGGCCGCCGCCCTCATCCGCACGAAGAAGCTTTCGCCGGTCGAATATCTCGACGCGGTGCTGAAGGCCGCGGAGCGCGCGAATCCCCGCATCAACTGCTTCCGCGAGGTCATGGTCGACCGGGCGAAGCGCGAGGCGAAGAAAGCCGAGGAAGCCGTCACACGCGGTGAAGCGCTGGGACCGTTGCACGGCGTGCCGATCAGCGTGAAGGACCTGGTCGATGTCGAGGGTGTTCCGACGCGTCACGGCTCGGCGATCTTCGAAGGCAACGGTCCGGCGGCGGCCGACGATCTGCTGGTGCAGCGCCTGAGAAGCGCCGGCGCCGTCATCTTCGCCAAGGCAACCACACCCGAGTTCGGCGTGAAGGGCCTGACCGACGGCCCGTTCGGCGTCACGCGCAACCCGTGGAACCTGGAGCGCACGCCCGGCGGCTCGAGCGGCGGCGGCGCGGCGGCGGTGGCGGCGGGTCTCGGGCCCCTGTCGCTCGGCACCGACGGCGC
>WOUR01000103.1 GCA_009772935.1 Rhodospirillaceae bacterium | reverse complement strand
TATCCAGGTGCCGGCATCACCATTGGCCCGGCGCTCACCTTCGGCTATATCGCGGCGCGGCACGCGGCCGCAGAAGCCGCCCGCTAGGCCCCTCCGGCAACGAAAGCTTCGAAATGTCGCTCATCACGCCCGTTATCCTCGTCGGCGGTTCCGGCAAGCGCTTGTGGCCGCTGTCGCGCGAGAGCATGCCCAAGCAGTTCGTGCCCTTGCTGGGCAAGCAGTCGACCTTCCAGCAGACCTTGCTGCGCGTGGCCGACCGCAGCCTGTTCGGCAAGCCGGTGATCGCGACCAACGACGCCTACCGCTTCATGTGCGAGAGCCAGGCGCGGGAGATAGGCGTCGGGATCGACATCCTGGTCGAGCCGTCGCGCCGCGATTCCGGCCCCGCCATGGCGGCGGCCGCCGCCTACACGCGGGGCCTGGGCGCCAAGGCCGTGCTGGCGCTCGCCTCCGACCATCTGGTGATCGGCGCCGAGGAGTTCCTCGCCGGCTGCCGCGAGGGCCTCGCGGCCGTCGAGAAAGGCGGCATCGTCACCTTCGGCATTCCGCCGACGGAACCCAAGACCGACTACGGCTATATCCGTCCCGGGACCGAGAAGATCGGGCCCGTCATGAAGGTCGCGGCCTTCGTCGAGAAGCCCAATGCCCAGACCGCGATGACGTACATTGCCGAGGGCCTGCTGTGGAACAGCGGCAATTTCCTGTTCCCGCCCGAACTCCTCCTGTCGGAGATGGCCCGCTTCGAACCGGCGATGGCCGCCGCCGCCGAGGAGGCCGTGGCCAAGGCCCGAAAGACCGGCTCGACGGTGTTCCTCGATCCCGAGGCCTTCGCCAAGGCGCCGGCCAAGTCGATCGACTATGCCGTGATGGAACGCACCGACAAATGCTGGGTCGTGCCGGCCCGCTTCCGCTGGTCCGATCTGGGCACATGGGACGCCCTGCTCGACGTCGGCGAGGCCGACAGCGCCGGCAACGTCACCGAGGGCCCCGTCGAGATCGACCGGGTGCGCAACTCCTACATCCGCTCCGACGGCCCGCTGACCGCGGTGATCGGCGTCGAGGACGTCGTCGTGGTGTCGATGAACGACGCCGTGCTGGTCGGCCATCGCGACAACCTCCCGCGCCTCAAGGACGTCGTGCAGCGCATGTCCGACGGCAAGCACCGTGCCGCGACCGAGCACGCCGTCATGCATCGCCCGTGGGGCAGCTACCAGGACATCGACCGCGGCGAGCGTTTCCGCGCCAAGCGCCTGACGGTGAAGCCGGGCGCCAAGCTCAGCCTGCAGAGCCACAATCGCCGCGCCGAGCACTGGGTCGTCGTGAAGGGCATCGCCGAGGTCACGCTCGACGGCAAGGTCATGACCCTGCGCGAGAACGAATCGACCTACATCCCGATCGGCGGCGTCCATCGCCTCGCCAACCCGGGCGAGGAGCTCCTCGAAGTGGTCGAGGTGCAGACCGGCGACTATGTCGAGGAAGACGATATCGTCCGCTA
>WOUR01000084.1 GCA_009772935.1 Rhodospirillaceae bacterium | reverse complement strand
GCCGGAGCAGACGGGCGGGCAGCGGCGTACTGTTCAAACGACATGCCCATCGCTTCCGCGCTCGTCATCCAGTCGGCGTAGTCGATCTCGTCGAGTACGCTTTGCCGTGCCGCTTTGTCGGCCTCCATGCTCGCTGCCTGTTTCTGGGCCGCTTTGGCGGCTGCTTCGCGCTGAGGGTGCCCTGTGTCGCTCGACACTGAACTGGCTCGTGATTCCGTGGAGAGGCGCACGGACGGCGTCCCATGAAGCGAGATCGTCACTTTCGGGGTCGGCGTTTCTGAGGACGAAGGGGGCGGTGCTCGTCGTTTGCCGTGGTGAGCGGCAAGTTGTTCTGGATGCACATGCGAGTGCACAGTTGGGGCTGAGCCGGGAGACGGTAGACGCGCAGGGGGCGGTGGTTCGGGTGTGGAACGGTGCGTCGCGGACGTTGGACGCGTCAGTTGACGACCGGGGATTGTCGGTTTCCGTGCTTTCTGTTGATCGGGCGCACCGCCTGATCCGAACACGCTAGCCACTGTGCGAGCCCGGCGCGTTTCGGTTTGCGCGCGTGCAGTTGTTGTCGTTGTCGTTGTCGGCGTCCCCTGCGTGGTTGTCGTGCGCGTCACCGAGACTTCGACTCGCGCAGAATCGGTCACTCCGAGCACCGCCATCCGACCACCGAGTGCAGTTGTAGGCGTCGCGGTTGATGTGTCGCTCGCCACGGGGGTCACATCGCTTGCGCCCACAAGCGGTTGTGCTAGGTCGTCGCCGTCTCCGAGATCGATCCCTGCACCGGAATCGGCCCCTTGTCCGTTCGTATCCATGGCCGATCCGGCGCCCATTGCTCCCGCTCCGTTCGTTGGGGTGTGCGACGGCTGTGCTCGAGTATCGGGCACTACTCCAGCCGTCGGTGGGACATCTGTCGCGGACGGCGCGTTCACAGCCGAGGGCGCTACTCCTGGAGGCGAGCGATGTACGTGCGACGACCGACGGCGAAGGACAGCAGCGGCTACTGCTTGTACAGGCGCAGACGGGTCAGGCGCCGCCAGGGGTGGTCCCAACGGGGTCCCGGCAGGCGGAGGAGACGGCCGTCCACGCAGCGCTTGTTGTCGTCGATAGTTCTCCATATCGAAGAACTGCTGCCGTGCCGCTTCGCGTTCTCGATCGTGCGCACGCTCCATCTGTTCCATCAGGAGGCGCATGTCTTCTGCGCGCTCTTGTCGACGACGTTCCTGTTCGAGTTCGTGTTGTCGCGTTTGGTGACGCAGCACCTCGTCGAGGACGTCGCGCATCGACATCGCTGTCGTCGTGCGCGTCGTGCCGCTACCGCGCAGCTGCCGCGCCGCTCCGAGTGCTTGGCCGAGCTCGCTCATCGAGATGCGGGGTGCTCCTGCGGGCAGATGTTGTTGCAGCTCGCTCATGTAGAGGGGGTCGTTGATCCGCGACCAGTCGAGCGTCACCGGCATCGGTCTCTGTCCTCGGTCTTGCGTCAGATCGAAGTAGCCGGTGCCGAGCGTGCCAGCAGAGCGAGGGCGAGTGCTCGGGTCGTCAGTCATTCGTGGGCTGCGCTTGAGGGACGCCATGCCCGCGAGCGCCATAGCAGCAGGACGAGGCGGCGACGACGGTACCGGCTGGTCACGGGCAGTACCTGGCCATACATCCCGATCGTAAAAGAAGTTTTGCCGGTACATCACCGGTTGCAGCAGGCTGGCGTCGTCCGGCATCCGGAGCGTCACGTGGGGATGCAACGCGTCGAACTCACTCGTGTCGTCCGGTCCTTCTGGCGCATTGAAGTCGGTGTAGACGATACCCTGCTGCGTCACGAAGCGACCGGCTGGTTGCACGTACTCATAGATCGTGCCGGTGCGGCGGTGGATGAAGCCAATTCCGCCGTTGCGCACCACACGGAGGTCTTGGTCGTAGATCTGGTAGATGTCGTTGAGGGTGACGAACCCGCGACCTACCCCGCTCGTCGAGGACGTCCCTTGTCCGAGTCGCGCCGTACTCATTCTCGGCGCCGTTGCATGTGGTGGACCCATGACCGTCTGCGCTTCCGTCACCGCGGACGTAATCGAAACCGCCGGTGGCGCAATGGGCGCACTAGGCAGTCCTCGTGCGAGTCCACGTGCCGAGGCGTGCGCGACCGCGGCGTACGTCGTGTCGGTCGCCATCTGCGCCAGCTCTGCGTCCAGGCCCGCGTCGCCACTCGAGAAGGGGGTCATCGACGCTGCTGCTGAGGCGCCGAGGCCGAAGTCCGTCATCCAGCTCCCGCCCGACATCATCGACGGCGGGCGCAGGGACATCTGGCTCGCTTGCATATCCGGCGACGACAGCGATCCCGGCATGGAGGCGAGCAGATTCATCATAGACGGACTGAGGCTGGGGAAGCTCGGGAGCGCCGGCGAAGGAGGCTGCGACAGTCCACCGATCGTCATCGGTCCCTGTGCTCCGTATGGTCCGCGTGCTCTCGCCTGCGCCGATTGCGACGGTTGCATCGCGGACGACGTCGACCCTTGTCCTTGTTGCTGCTGCAGTCCCTGCTGCGGGTCGGTCGGCATCGGTTGTTGCTGCAGTTGCTGTTGTTGCTGTTGCTGTTGGGCCAGTCTCGCCTGTGCGAGAATTGCCTGCGTACGCAGCGTCGCGGACGCAGCCGGTTGCACTGGAAGTGGCAGTTGCCCGTGCGGTTGCTGTCCTTGCAGTTGCGCCTGCTGCGCCTGTGCCTGTTGCTGTTGTAGCAGGAACTGCAACGCCTGCAACTGCTGCTGCGTCGGCTGCGGCTGTCCGTCATGCTGTCCCGGCGTCCAGTTAGACGGCTGATCGCTCATCTCTGCATCAACAATGCAGAGGTTGTAATCATAGTCACTATCCACTACTGGGCGGGGAACGCGTTTGCCGGGGGCTCGTGCTGCTTGCAAAAAGTCAAGCATTCGACTAGGCCCTGGCTCAACGGAGCCCTGCGCTACCGAATCGGAAGAATCAAGATTGGGCTCAACGGGAGCCAAACGTGAAAGCGAATCAGAACGAGAAATAGAATTAGAACGAGAACGAGAAACGTTAGAAATCGAAGGGTGAGCAACGACTACGCTAGGGGGCTCAACAACTACATCGTCGGGTTCTAGCAACTCGAAAGAGTCAGTGGCGTGCTCCTCGCGCAAGTGGGGTGTCACATTGCTCAGGCGGTCCGCATGGACGGTCTGCGTCGTGCCGTTCTGGGGGTCGCGGACGTCGACCACGACACCTCGCGTCGCAACGACTTCGTAGATATCCGACCACTTGGACAGCAGCTTGCCACCTGACTTCGGGATCGACTTCAGGCGGATGCGTACATGGTCTCCAGCCGTGAAGACGCGTGCCGTAGCGCCCAAGTCGTACAGTGCCTTCGCACGACGCTGACGTGTCGTCAGGTTCTCGCGGACGGCGGCGTATGCGAGTTCCAACTTCTTTACACGATGGTAGGCGAACGCGGCAGGCGTCTTCTCCAGATCCGGCGAGCCGATCAGCACTTCGCTCGGTACGCGTGCCTCGCTGCCCATCATGAGAAGTTGAGGCGTGAAGCCCGTAGTCGTATGCGTCGACGTGTTGTAAGCGAAGACGACGCTGGGCAACGCAGAGTCCCACTTCTCGAGTTGCCGTTCGTTCAGTGTCTTCGCCAGGCCGTGCTTGATGGTCTGGTTCACCCGTTCGCATGCGCCGTTGCCTGCGGGGTGATACGCCGTCGTGCGCACCTTGTCGATGCGCCACATCGTGCAGAGGTTGGCGATGACGGCGGACTCGAAATTGAGACCTCTGTCAGTCAGCAACCGCATGGGAGCTCCGAAGATGAGTACCCAGTGATGCAGAAAGGCCTCGCCCACCGTCGTTGCGAGCTGATTCGGCAGCGGTATCGCGACCAGGTACTTGGTGAACAGGTCGACGACGGTGAGGATGTAGCGATTGTGTCGTGCCGTTTCGAGCAGGGACTCCTTACCGCCCATCACATCCATGGCGACGATCTCGCCTCGCGCGGCGACACGTATCGGGTGCAGAGGCGAGCGCGCGTTGCGAGGGGCGTTGCGGAACTTGTCGCACGTCGGGCACGCCGCGATGTAGAGTTTGATGTCGCCACGCATGCCGGGCCAGTAGAAGTACCGGCTCAAGCGGGCGCACGTCTTGTCAATGCCTTCGTGCGCTGCGATGCCGTCGTGCACGCTGGCGATTACCGATTCGATGAGGGCGTTCGGTACGAGGACGCGTCGCGGACAGTCTGGGTACGGCTCGCGCCAGACCACCAAGTCGTCCTCGACGGCGAGGTGCTCGCGTGCGTCTTGGAGCGCCTTCACGAAGGGCGGGTGACCAGCGAGTTCGTCTGCCGAAGGGGTATGCTGCGTCTCGAGCCACTGACGAAAGCAGGTGATGTGGTCGTCCTCGCGTTGCGCGTTCGCGAACTCGTTGCGATCGAGGGCGGGGACGTCGGCGAAACACACGTCGTCGTCGTCCGGCTGTTCCTCCTCCTCGAAGAAGGTGAACGTTGCCTCGAGAAGTGGTGGTTGCGGCACTTGCGGCGTCGTCTCCGTCAGCGTCGCGGACGTCGCGTCGTCGACGGTGCGCCACGGAATCCGAGACAACGCGTCGGCTGGGATGTTCTCCTTGCCGGGGATGATCTCGATCCGGAAAGTATACGGCTGCAGCCGCATTACCCACTTCACCACTCGACTGCTCGTCTGCAGGCTCGAGGAGAACAGACCCATCAGTGCGCGATGGTCCGTTCGCAACAGGAATTCGCGTCCCAGCAGGTAGACGTGGAAGGACTCGATCGCTCGCACGACGGCATACAGCTCGCGTTCATAGGTGCTGTAGTTCTTCTCGCTCTTCGACAGCGCCTGGCTGTAGAACGAGACGGGGCGTTCGAGTCCATCGAAGGTCTGCTTGAGGACGGCGCCGACCGCGATCATGCTCGCATCGGTCTCGAGGATGAAGTCAGCCCTCGGATCGGGCAGATGCATTGCGACTGTGGTGCAGAGCATGTCCTTCACCTTCGCGAACGCACGTTCGAGTGCGGCGGTGGGGACGACGACCTTGTCCTGTGCGACGTCGTACAGCGGTCGAGACTCGTCTGCGTAGCCGTCGATGAATCGCCTGTAGTAGCCGCACAGCCCGAGGAAGCTGAGCACCTCCAAACCCGTCCGTGGGAAGGGCCAGTCGCGGATCCGGTCGAGTTTCGATTGGTCGGGCTCGATGTGGCCGTCCTCGAGGACGTGTCCGAGAAAGGGCAGCTTCTTCGGAAAGAAGCGGCATTTGTCGGGTTTGCACTTGAGACCCGCGTCGATGATCTTGTGCAGCGTTTTCTCGATGACGGGAAGCAGCTCGAGATTGTTGAGCGCATAGAGGAGCAGGTCGTCCAAGTAGACGGAGTTCGTCTTCTCGAGGTCAGCCGCGAAGACGGTATTCATCAGCCTCTGGAACGTCGCGGGCGCATTCGTCAGGCCGAACGGCATGCGGTTGAAGACGAACAGACCGCGATGCGTGATGAAGGCGGTCTTCGGCCTGTCCTCCGCGCGGATCGCCACCTGGTGATAGCCCATCAGCAGGTCGAGTGCCGCGAAAGAGCGTGCGCGACCGAGCGAGCTGAAGATCTCGTCGATGCGGGGCAACGGGAACCGATCCTTGTCGGTCTGGTCGTTGAGGCGCCTGTAGTCGACGCACATGCGCCATGTGCCGTCTTTCTTGCGCACGACCACGATCGGCGAGGCGAACGGGCAGTTGCCGAGATCCGCAGGGGCGATGATCTCCAGTTCGAGCAGGCGGTCGATCTCCTTGTCGACGAAGTCGCGGACGGCGTACGGCAGTGGTCGCACTCGCAATTTGACGGGCGTTCCGTCCTTGAGCCGAATGCAGTGCTCCACTACGTGTGTGTAGCCAACGTCGTTGGCGTCCGCTGCGAAGGCGTCAAGGCACCGCTCGATTATCTCCACGAGGCGATGCTTGATGTCGTCCTCGACGTCGAGCTCGGAGATCTTCAGCTCCTGCAACACGCGAACCAGTTTCGACTGGTGTTTCTCAACTAGAGGCGTCATCTTGACGTTGTGCACCTCTGGAGCAGCGAGCACCAGCGGGGATGACGGACCACGTCGCGGGAACCGCGTCGTCAACTGTGCGTCACCCTCGAGCCGCAGTCGCTCGCGGTTTCGAGTGCACTTCTCGCACTCCGCAGCGCCCAAGCAGAAGCCGTTGCGTCCGGTGTCGGCGTACTTGAGGCTACATTCGTGCGGCCTCATGAATTCGCCTCCGATGATAACGTCGACAGGCAGCTCGCGGACGACGCCGACTTCGTGGTAGACGGCACGTCCGGCGACTTCCATACGGAGCACGGCCCAACCCAACACGTCCAGGGCCTTGCTGTTGCTCGCGAGGACGCGTGTGGGGCCAGGGGGCTGCAGAGCTGGGAGCGCATTCCAGAGCGTCTCCGAACACAGATTGCGGCTGGAGCCCGTGTCGGCGAGGGCCCACAGCGACCGATCTTGAATGTTGATGACCGTCCAGAACAGCGAGCGGTGTGGTGCTGCTTCTGGACCGGCACATAGCAGGTCATCCGTAATCAGCACTGAGGCAGGCGTCGGGGGTGGCGTCTCGTCTACTATGTGCATCGTCACTTGCACCTCGCCAGAGGCCAACGCTGCGGCCGACACTGACGCTGCAGGTGGACGAGAAGCGGTCTGCGTTGCCGGTCTCAGTGCGCTAGAAACAGACGGGTTCGGGCGCGCATAGAGACTCGTGGTCGTAGACGTCGCGGACGTTGCGGATGGCGCTAACGGCGTGCGCGATGCAGTGCCGTACGACCCAGTGGGGCCAGCGGCTTGCGGACAATCGCGCGACATGTGTCCGGCCTCGCCACAATTCCAGCAACCAGAGTCTCCAGCGCCTTCTCCACTACCGAAGCGCGAGGGACAGACTTCCGCGCGATGCCCGACGCCGTTGCACTTGTAGCAGCGCATGGGCCCGTTTGGCGGCCCAGATCGACCCCTTGGAGCACCACGCCCGCGCCCGCCACGGGAGCCTCCTCGCGACATGCTGCGGAAACCTCCACGTCCACGGTCAAATCGTCGCGTGTCAGTTCCGAAATTGCGCGTGGTGGGGGCCCCGACGGCGTTGCAGACTTCGTCGTCCGCGACCTCGCCGTCTTGCCCTTCCTGTCCTTCCTCCTGACCATCCCCTTCCCCTCCCCATTCGTCCCCTTGCTCATAGTAGGCGTCGTCGCCCTGTGCCGACTGCGCTTCGTATTGTTCGCCTTCTTCCGCGTAGAAGTTGTAGCCGTGCGAATTGCGGTCGGGCTTGTATTTGCGCGTTTTGATCGGTGTGTCGCTGTACGCATTCATAGACGCAGCGACATTGAGTGCACGGCGAACTGAACCCTTTGCCTGCACCGCCACTAGACGCGCGATTTGCCGGTCGAGCAGGCCGGCACAGAAGGCAGAGACGGCGATTTTCTGCTTGCCGTCACTGGTCTCGTTCTTTAGGGACTTGTCTACTAGGTTTTGGATACGGGCCATGTACTCGACGAGAGGTTCGTCGGTCTCCTGGTGGGCACTGAAGAGCTCGCGCAGGAAGGCGTCCTTCAGGTCGGGCTCTTTGAACAGGTTCAGGAGCTGGAGGCGGAAGATGGGGTAGGGCTGCTTCCGGTACGCCTTGATCTCCTCGAAGTGCTGTGCGTGCACGTTCGCGATGAGGGCGCGCACCCACTGCTCTTCCGGAATGCGAGCTAGGGCGAACCAGTTTTCCATGTTGTAGATCCATGTGCGAATGGGCATAGGGCCAGCGCGTTTATACTTGATCACGTTGCAGTGTTGCGCGCTGACGTAGACGTCGCGGTGGTCGCGGTCGCGGTCGTCGTGATGGCGTCCGCGAGGCCTGTCGTGACGTACTCGCGGTGGCGAAAAGGCCTCAGATGAACCGCTACTCGACTGGCGACGACTCAGGCGCTGCAGTTCGCGTATCTCGCGATCAGTCATGTTGAAGCGAGCGTTTCCGGAAGCGTTTGCGCCCGCGTCGTGCGAGTCGTTGCTGCCGTCGCCCGAGCCGGAATCACTCGAACCGGGGCTCGAGCCGTCACCACCGCCGTGTCCATGCCCATGTCCGTGCCCGTGCCCATTCCCATGTCCGTGCCCATCTCCATTGCCATGCCCGTGCCCGTTCCCGTCTCCGTTGCCATTGCCAGAGCGAGAAGGTCTGCGTCCTGCACCAGACGACGGTTGTCGCGGAGGGCGTCGCGGATGTCGTCCCCCGTCTCCAGAGTCGCCTGAGTCTCCACCCCCTGCAGCGATTGTACCCGAGCCGTGTCCCGTTTTTGTAGTTCGGGGACCCTTGCTGGAGCTGTGTAGGCCACTGCGGGGGTGCGAAGTCGAGATCTCCCCCGAGTCAGAATGGGGGTCGCGGACGTGTCTGCCGTGACCTTGACCGCGGCGTCCGTGACTGGCCTGACGGCCGGTGTCACCTTCCTCGCTTCCGGACCCGGTCCCATGCCCTTTCCGACTCGAGGAGCCCTTCGCTCGGCTATGCGGGGAGTGTTTCGGGTCTCGGGTAGGTGATTGGCGACCATGCCGACCGCCTGACGGTGAGCGTCGATGTCCTCGTCCGCGATGGGCGCCGTCACCTGAATCGGAGCTGCGATCTGCTGCAGCGAAGCCGCTACCGGTGCCAACGGGTTGCGCTGGACCTAGTTGGAGACCTGCGAGTATCGCTGCGACTGCAGCATCTCGATCGGCATTCGCGGACGGTAACGGTGCGATAGTGCTCGACAGAGGATAGGCCGTACCCGTCGCGGATGTCGGTTGTGACGTCGCCACTTGACCCGAGGGTTGCGCTCGACCCTGTGAAGATGAACCCTGAGTGAGCTGAACAGGGCCAGGTGCTGACAGTGGAGCTGGCGCGAGTGCAGGTGTGATAGCCGACACTGCCCGTCCACCAGCACGCACGCCCGCTAGCACCGCGATCGCGTCCGCACCTAGAGGAGTCGCTCCCGGGTAGTTGCGGCCGTAGCGACTCGTACCAGCTGCTACGGGCTGTACAGCTGAACGTGCTGCGTCTCCTCCTCGACTCTGTATGCGCCCAGAACGGTGCTGAGGCGACGTCGCGTTCGATTGTCGTTGCGTCGAGGACGTCGTTGCTTGACGTCGCGGAGACGCATGGCGAGACGGATTCGACGCAAACCCGACAGCTGGACCAGAAGTATTGGGATTCGTTCGGGGGGCGATGCCGGCAGCAGCCGCTACCCGATCGAAATACGACGAAGTGTGCGGGCTCACGTTATGGGCCAGGACGGGT
>WOUR01000083.1 GCA_009772935.1 Rhodospirillaceae bacterium | reverse complement strand
CCGAGCTGGGCGGCGGGGTCGTCTCGGCGGCGGCGAGCTCGATCGGCTTCGGGGGCTCGAGCGGCGTCGGCATGAGTCTGGTGATGTCGTCCGAGCTGGGCGGCGGGGTCGTCTCGGCGGCGGCGAGCTCGATCGGCTTCGGGGGCTTGGGCGGCGTCGGCATGAGCCTGGTGATGTCGTCCGAGCTGGGCGGCGGGGTCGTCTCGGCGGCCGCGATCACGATCGCTTTGGGTGGTACGACCTTTGCCGCCCGAGCCTCCGGCGGCCGGGCCGACGCAACCGCAACCGGCGGTTCGGGCCTGGTCTCCGGCCTCGCGGGCGGCGCAACGTCGCGACGCGCGACCGCTTCCTTCAGCGATGCGTACAACTCCTTCGTGGGTTCGCCTGTCTCGCGCTGGGCATTGATGCGCTGGAAGGTCCGAATGGCAGCGCGCGTCATCGGCCCCAATGCGCCATCGGGCTTGTCGCGCAGAAGCTTGAGGTCGAAGAGCGCCTTCTGGATCATTCGGACCTGATCCGTGCTCGACTTCGGCCAGTCCGGCGGATTGAGGTCTGGCGGTGGTAGCGGGGCAAGAGCGCCCGTTCGCGGCGGCGCCGGGGCAGGTATCGCCGTAGCGACTTCGGCCGGCGGGAGGGGGGCAAGGCGCACTTGGGGTCTGGCTGGTCGTTGCATCGCCTCGACGATGCGCCGGAATTCGTCCTGCCCGATCTGCTCGGCCCTCTGCAAGTCTTGCTGTGTCAAATTGTGCTGCAAGGCCTGTGCGCGCGTCGCCGACGTCTTGGCCAGCGCCGTCTCGGCTCCCCTGTTCGCCTGCCGCTCGAACTCGGCGGCGATCGCGAACCAGGCCATCGCCATCGGCAGATCCTTCGGCACCGCATCGCCGCGCTCGTAGATCTCGCCCAGGCTGAACATCGACGCAGCCATCCCCTGGCGCGCGGCCGACTGGAGGAGCTCGATCGCTTCCTTGCCATTGCGCGCGGTGCCTTTGCCTTCGCGCAGCATCAGGGCGAGGTTGTGCTTGGCGATCGCCAGATCAGCTTCGACGGCCCTGCGATACCATTCGATGGCCCTGGCAAAATTGCGCTCCAGCATGAAGCCGCGCTCGTACATCACCGCGACGTTGAAGGCCGATTGCGCGGAGCCCGACTGTGCGGCGCGCATCAGCCAGCCCGCGCCGACCTGGGGGTCCTTGGGCATGCCGATGCCCTGCACCAGCCGGCGCGCCAGCTCTTCCATGGCGGCGATGCTGCCGGCATCGGCCCGATCCCTCAGCTCGCCGACCGGCATGCCCGCCCAATCGAGCGGCCGGCTGGGCATCGGCGGCGCCGACGGAGGGGGAGGCGAAGGCTCGGATGAGGGCGCTGGCGCTGCCGGCACGCGAAGGAGGTCGGTGCGTGACTGTACCGGCGCCGGGGGAGTGGGTGGTGGAGCCGGCATGGGAGCCGGCGGAGGTGCAGGAGCCGCCGTTACAGAAGTTTCCGGCGGTGAGACCGCCATCGCCGTCGTTTCCGACGGTGCGGCGGGTGGACGTGGCTCTGGAGGGTCGACCACCGCCACGATCGCCGGTGCCTCCGGCGCATCTTCCGGCGAGCGGGTCACCCATGCGCCGACTCCCGCTGCCGACGCGACGACGATGGCAAACGACGCCACCACGATGGGCCGTTTCAGCAGGGAGGGGGCGGCGGCTGGCTTGCCGGTCATCCCCGAAGAATAGCCGAGACAGGCCGCTGCAGCGAAGGCATCGCGCGGTGGCGCACGACGATGAGGGCTGTCAGCAGCAGGACCGCGCCGGCCTGATGCAGGGTGGCGATCGGGATGCTGACGCCGCTCAGGATCGTGGCAACGCCGAGGCCGAGCTGAAAGAAGGCAAAGCCGGCCGCGGCCAGTGTCTCGGAGCGCGGCGCACGCCAGGCCATGACCAGCACGCCCAGCACCAGGAGTTTGGCCAGCCAGCGATGGATGAACTGTATCGTCGTGCCGTTCTCGAACAAGTTGATCCACCCCGGCGATAGGTCGAACAGGCCGGGCGGGATCCAGTAACCCGACATGTCGGGGAAGGTGCTGTGCGCGGTGCCGGCACGCAGGCCGGCCATGAAGGCGCCCCATACCAGCACGACCAGCAGGAAGGCGATCAGCGCGGTCGACGTGGCTGTCGTCTTGCGATCGTCGCGTCGCACGCCCCCGGGGGTGAGTTCGAGGATCAGCCAGACCGTGTAGGCGTAGAGGACGATCGCCAGAAGAAGGTGCGCCGCGAGGCGATAGTGGCTGACCGAGGGCCGGTCCACGAGACCCGAGGCCACCATCGCCCAGCCCATCGCGCCCTGCAGGCCGCCCAGCAGGAAAAGTGCGAGGAGGCGCGGCTTGAGATACGGGCTGAGGGCGCCGCGCCACCAGAACCAGGCGAGCGGCAGGGCGAAGACGAGGCCGATCAGCCGGCCCCACAGGCGGTGGATGTACTCGAGCCAGAAGATCTCGCGAAACTCCGGCACGGTGAAGTCGCGGTTCACCAGCCGTCCCTGCGGCGAGGCCAGGTACTTCTGCAGTTCCGCCTGCCACGCCGCATCGGACAGCGGCGGCAGCCAACCGGTGACCGGCCGCCATTCGACCATCGACAGGCCCGACTCGGTGAGCCGCGTCAGGGCGCCGATCACGATCATGAAGAAGATCATGCCGGCGACGACGATCAGCCACTGGCGCACGGAGGCGGGGACTTGCTGCATGGCCGCCGGAACATGGGGGAAGCGGGGGGCGCCGTCATCAGGCATAAATGTCGCGAAGGACGGCGTCGTCTTGCGCTCGCCGGCCGCCTTGTTTAACGGTTCGCGTACGAACAATTTTCATCCATCCTTCTGGAACATGGCAATGACTGCGTCCCCGCTGGCCCCGCCGGTCACCTTCGGGTCGAACTTCAGTGACTTCTACGATCGCGAAGGCCTGGTCGGATTGGACGCCGCCTTCGTCGACTGGCTGAAGGACGCGAACGTCGACGTCCATGCCCGCCTGCTGGCGGCGCGCGCCGCGCCGGACGCCTTGGGCGCGAAGGACGAATCAAATCTGCTGATCGAACTGGCCCGCCCGCTCGAGGATTTCGTGGCGGCGCTGTTCGGGGTTGCCGGCGAAGCGGCGGAACTGCGCGCCCGCCACACGCGCCTGGCGCCGCTCTACGACTGCAAGCGCCTGTTCGTGCAGCGGTACGTCGCCCGTGCCCTCAGGCCCGATGCCGTGGCCGCCCTCGACGGCGCCTCCGTTACGGCCGCCGTGAGCCTTCCCGTGACGCTCGAGGCCGGACTCGAAGCCTGGGAATTGGCGTTTGCGCTGGCTGTCCGCGACGCAATCGGGATGGAGTTCAAGGTCGAGACGCCGACGCCCGAGGTCGAGGCCCTGACGCGCTACGCCGCCTGGGCGCTGCACCATCCCGACGGCAAGCGCAGGCACCAGGACGGGCCGCTGTTCAAGATCCCGCACAAGCTCGACTTCGAGCATCTCGTGCCGATCGAGACCGAGGTCGTCGATGGCGTTACCCGCATGAGGCTGCCGCGGCCGATGCTCCGGCATCGCGAGGGCTTTGCCCTCACCGACCAGGGCTTCGACCTCGTGCGCGCCCTCGACCATGCCAACTACTGCATCTGGTGCCACAACCAGGGCAAGGATAGCTGCTCGCGCGGCCTAAAGGACCGCAAGACCGGCGCCTTCCAGAAGTCGCCGTTCGGCGTGACGCTCGCCGGCTGTCCGCTCGAGGAAAAGATCTCGGAGATGAACCTGCTGAAGAGCGAGGGCTTCTCCATCGGTGCGCTGGCGATGGCCGCGGTCGACAATCCGCTGCTGGCGGCCACCGGCCACCGCATCTGCAACGACTGCATGAAGGCCTGCATCTACCAGAAGCAGGAACCGGTCGACATCCCGCAGATCGAGACCCGCACCCTGAAGGACGTGCTCGCGCTGCCCTGGGGCTTCGAGATCTACTCGCTGCTGACGCGCTGGAATCCGTTGAGCCTGCGCCGGCCGATCCCGCGTCCCTCCACGGGGCGCACCGTGCTGGTGGTCGGGCTTGGTCCCGCCGGTTTCAATCTCGCGCATCATCTGATGAACGACGGCCATACCGTGGTCGGCATCGACGGGCTGAAGATCGAGCCGCTGCCCGAGACGCAGTCGGGCGTCAGGATGGATGGAACGCGCGTGCCGTTCGCCGCCGTGAAGGACGTGGCGACGTTGCGCGAAAACCTGGGCGAGCGGGCGATGGCGGGCTTCGGCGGCGTCGCCGAGTACGGCATCACCGTGCGCTGGGACAAGAACTACCTCAAGATGGTGCGCCTGCTGCTGGAGCGGCGCGCGCAGTTCTCGATGTTCGGCGGCGTGCGCTTCGGCGGCACGGTGACGGTCGAGAGCGCCTTCGCCATGGGCTTCGACCACATCGCGCTGTGCGCCGGCGCCGGCAAGCCCACAGTGCTCGACCTGCCCAACGGTCTCGCGCGCGGCGTGCGCGCGGCGTCGGACTTCCTGATGGCGCTGCAGCTCACCGGCGCGGCCAAGAAGGATTCGATCGCCAATCTGCAGATCCGCCTGCCGGTGGTGGTGATCGGTGGCGGCCTGACCGCGATCGACACGGCGACCGAATCGCTCGCCTACTATCCGCTGCAGGTCGAGAAGTTCCTGGCCCGCCACGAAACTCTGGTCGCCGAGCGCGGCGAGGTGGCGGTCGGGGCAAACTGGTCGCCCGAGGAGCGCGAGATCGCCGGGGAGTTCATCGCCCACGCCCGTGCGATCCGGGCCGAGCGAGAGTTGGCGGCGCGCGAGGGCCGCGAACCCGCGATCACGAAGCTGGTCAACGGCTGGGGCGGCGTGTCGCTGGTCTATCGCCGCCGGCTGATCGATTCGCCGTCCTACACGCTGAACCACGAGGAAGTACTGAAGGCGCTCGAGGAAGACATCCGCTTCGTGGAGGGCCTGTCACCCGTCGCGGTCGAGATCGACGAGGCGGGACAGGCCAGGGCATTGAAGGTCGCGGGCGAGCAGAACGGCGCCAGGGTCGAGGCGACACTGCCGGCACGCACCATCCTCGTCGCCGCCGGCACGCAGCCCAATACGGTGCTGGCACGCGAGGATGCGACGCATGCCTTCATCGACGGCAAGTATTTCCGCGCCCTCGACCAGGCCGGTAACCCGGTGACGCCCGAGCGCGTCTGCAAGCCCGGCGACGTGCGCGTGCTGATGTACCGCCACGCCGACGACCGCTTCATGTCCTTCTTCGGCGACCTGCATCCCTCGTTCGCCGGGAACGTCGTGAAGGCGATGGGCGGCGCGAAGCAGGGCTATCCGGTGCTGACGCGGGCGATGACGGCGCTGCCGCCCTCCCGGCGCACGCCGGCGGAGATTCTCGACGAAGCCAACCGCTCGTGGCGCGCCCGCGTGGTGCGCGTCGACCGGCTGACGCCCACCATCATCGAGGTCATCGTCGAGGCACCGGCGGCGGCCCGCAACTTCGAGCCCGGCCAGTTCTATCGCCTGCAGAACTACGAGGCGCGCTCGCTGCGGGCCGAGGGCACGTTGCTCACCATGGAGGGCCTCGCGCTGACCGGCGCCTGGGTCGACAAGGACAAGGGCCTGCTGTCGCTGATCGCGCTGGAGATGGGCGGCTCGTCCGATCTCTGTGCGATGCTGAAGCCCGGCGAGCCGGTGATCGTGATGGGGCCGACCGGTGCGCCGACCGAGATCGAGCCCGGCGAGACCGTCGTGCTGGTGGGCGGCGGCCTCGGCAATGCCGTTCTCTTCTCGATCGGCCAGGCCTTCCGCAAGGCCGGCAGCAAGGTGCTCTACTTCGCCGGCTACAAGCGCGTGATCGACCGCTACAAGGTCGAGGAGATCGAGGCGGCCGCCGACGTCGTCGTCTGGTGCTGCGACGAGGCGCCGGGCTTCGAGCCGGGCCGGCCGCAGGACAAGTCGGTCGTCACCAACATCGTCGAGGCGATGCGGCTCTACGCGTCGGGCGAGCTGGGCGACCAGCCCATTTCCTACAGCGCGGCCGACCGCATCGTGGCCATCGGCTCCGACGGCATGATGAACGCGGTGCGCTTGGCGCGGCATGCGGTGCTGAAGCCGTACCTGAAGCCGGAGCATGTGGCCTTCGGTTCGATCAACTCCCCCATGCAATGCATGATGAAGGAGATCTGCGCCCAGTGCCTGCAGCTGCACCGAGATCCCGAGACCGGCAAAGAGACGGTGGTCTTCTCCTGCTTCAACCAGGACCAGCGGCTCGACCTGGTCGATTTCAACAACCTGCGCCAGCGCTTGCGCCAGAACTCGGTGCAGGAAAAGATCGGCGCCCTCTGGATCGACCGCTCGCTGCGCCAGCTCGGGGTGCGCGGATAGCGTCTTTCCGATGCAGGAAGATCAAACACCCACCTCATCTTGAGCGACCGTCGTGGCGGTCAAGCGTTTGCCCATGGCTTTTTGTCCCTGAGGATGGCGTTGAGGATTGTCACGAGCTTGCGCATGCAGGCGACGATGGCGACCTTGGCGGGCATCCCGGCGGCGCGCAGGCGGTGATAGGTCAGCGCCAAGGGCAGCTTGCGGCGGATGGAGACGAGGATGCTCATGTAGAGGGCGGCCCGCACGACGGGTC
>WOUR01000102.1 GCA_009772935.1 Rhodospirillaceae bacterium | reverse complement strand
GGACTCGAACGCCGACGACACGAAGCCGCCCACCCGACCTCTGCCTCGTCTGCCACAGGGCGACGATGCCGCTATTGTAATCGATGCCGATGTCGACTCGGACATCGGCGACACGAAGCCGCCCACTCGGCCTCTGCCTACAATGCGCCAGACCGCCGCCGCCGCCGCCATTGTCATCGATGACGATGATGACGACTCGAAGCCAGAGTGCGCCGGCATGGCACCTGTCGGGCACTATGATGACATCTACGATGCCGACGAAGGCGATGTTAAGAACGGCGGCGCGATGGCTGGGCAATTCGGCGGCTACTACTTCGTCGAATTCAAGTATGTTGCCCCGATCGCGCCGCAACAGCTAGATTGGGAAGAAAAGCTCGGCGCTCACAACTCGGGCGAATGCAAGTACGAGCAGGTGGCCGAGAATAGTTGTATGTACGATGACCTCTACACCTTGCTCGGCTACTACGAGGTCGACTCGGAGCCCCACTACCCGTTCGGCGATGACGTTGTCACGATCGACGACGATGACGACGACTTCGCGCAGGTGGGCGATGTAGACGACCTCGAGCCGGAGGCAGATGGTGGCCAGGTTGCGCAGGAGGCAGATGGAGGTGAGCAGGAGGATGTTGCCGATGTTCAGGGCGATGACAATGCGGGCACACAACAGGAACATGACGTCGGAGCGCAGCAACAAGGCGAAGCTAGCATGCAAGAGGGCGATGCCAGTGTGCAGCAGGGTGACGGGGCCCCGCTGGACAATGCAATCGCCGACGATGCGGACTTCCAGCAGAACGCCGCGATCGCCGCCGCCTGTGCCAGCTTGCCACCGCGCTCGCCACAGGGGCCCAACATGTGGCAGCAGCAGCTTCAGGGCATGGATGACTATGCCCGCGCTGTGCAAGTTGCGATCGCCCCGAACGATGCCGCCGAGAACGAGGCGGCCGTCAACATCCTCGTGCAGATTCGCACGCCGCCTCGACCGCCGGCCAACTTTGCTCTAATGCAACCCTATGTGCGTCCGCCCGGCGCCTTCGTGCCCAGTCACAGGACCGGTGCGCCACTCGGCCAGCCATTCCAGCTTCAGAACTGGAATGTCGCGCAACCGAGGAACATGGCCGGCTTCAATCCCATGCTGCTCCCCGAAGAGATGCAGAGGCACCAGCAGAAGCATCGGATGCGGCTGGAGAGCATAGAAAGCGACGAGACCGATGGCGTTACCGGTGCAGACCTTTCCGGGACACAGTACTGTGGCCAGTTACGGGCTCGGCCCTGTGAGAAGAAGGCAATGCGCGAATTCTACGACAACCTGCAAGGCCGGCACGGTGATAGTGCAAATGATGCCGGGTCGAGTTCGCGCGCGGCCGGGACGAGTACGGCCGCTGCCGGGCCGAGTTCGCGATTGTCCCGCAAGCGGCGTGGCGGCGTCACTGCCTCGACCGACGATGTCAGAAAGGCAATTCGCTTCTAGTGCCCATCTGTAGCCTCCTGTTGCTCGCAAGCGAAAGGCGACCGACGCAAGCGCAACCGTTCCGAAGCATATCACTGTACGTCCTATGTACATTAGCATACATGTACTTGTGCATAGCAACAGACCCTATGCTGTACCATAGGACCAATGTACATTGCATATGTCCTGTGATAATGTAGGCGAAAAGGGCGCGCGTGAGCAATGCGATGAACTCGATTAGTGTCACGACGACCGTGAGCATGAGCACGAGCACTGCCGCCGCGAGCAGCACGGCGTCCTCGGTGACAACTACGACGCGCGCCAGTGTCGCCACCACCGCTACGCCTGCCACCGACGAGCACTACCCGGTCTCTGCTGATGCGGACGCGCCGGCCGCCGCTGAGGCGGAGGGACCGATCGCTGCCGAGGCTGACCGCCAGGCTGCTGAGAGACACGACCGCCCGACCAACGCCGTCTGTGTTCTCGTATGTTCCATGTACTTAGCACTATACCATATCTATAG
>WOUR01000034.1 GCA_009772935.1 Rhodospirillaceae bacterium | reverse complement strand
CGGCTTCGGCGCGGTGCCGCCTGCCCCCGCCTCGATGTGGCACAGCACGCCGCCGACCTGGACGGACGCACCTTCCTCCACGGCGAGGCCGGCGATGGTGCCGGCGACGCTGGCATTCACCTCGACGGTGACCTTGTCCGTCTCGAGCTCGCACAGGGGCTGGTCGACGGCGACCGTGTCGCCCGCTTTCACCAGCCACTTGGCAACGGTCGCCTCGGTGACCGATTCACCCAGAGTCGGAACCTTGATCTCGACGGCCATGACTACAATCCCTCTTCTCTACCCGCGCTCAACCGACAGTGAGAGCGCGGTCGACCAGATCGGCCTGTTCCTTGACGTGCGTGCGGGCAGAACCCGTGGCGGGCGACGCGGCTTCGGCGCGGCCGATATAGAGCGGCCGCTTCGCCACGGTCTCGATGCCGGCCAACGCCCGCTCGATGCGACGGTCGACGAAATGCCAGGCGCCCATGTTCTCGGGTTCCTCCTGGCACCACACGACGTCGGCATTGGGATACTGCGCGAGCCGCACGCCCAGACGCGTGAACGGGAACGGATAGAGCTGCTCGATTCGCAGGATGGCGATGTCGTCGATCTTGCGCTTGCGGCGCTCGGCGACAAGATCGAAATAGACCTTGCCCGAGCACAGGATGACGCGGCGCACCTTGGCGTCGTCGACCAGCTGATCGGTCTCGGTGAGGATGCGGCGGAACGAGCTGCCGGGCCCGAACTCGGCAAGGGTCGAGACGCAATCCTTGTGACGCAGCAGCGACTTCGGCGTCATCACCACCAGCGGCTTGCGGAAGGTGCGGCGCATCTGGCGGCGCAGCGCATGGAAGTAGTTGGCCGGCGTCGTCGGATTGACGACCTGCCAATTATCCTCGGCGGAGAGCTGCAGGTAGCGTTCGAGGCGCGCGGAACTATGCTCCGGTCCCTGGCCCTCGTAGCCATGCGGCAGCAGCATGACGAGGCCGGACATGCGCAGCCACTTGCTTTCGCCGGAGCAGATGAACTGGTCGATGATGACCTGCGCGCCGTTGGCGAAGTCGCCGAACTGCGCTTCCCACAGGACGAGCGCGTTGGGCTCGGCCAGCGAGTAGCCATATTCGAAGCCCAGCACGCCCGCCTCGTTGAGCGGGCTGTCGATCACCTCATAGCGGGCTTGGCCGTCCGCCACGTGATTGAGCGGGATGTACTTGGCCTCGGTCGCCTGGTCGACCAGCACGGAATGGCGCTGCGAGAAGGTGCCGCGGCCGGAATCCTGGCCGCTCAGACGGACCGGCGTACCCTCCGCCAGGAGGGTGCCGAAGGCCAGCGCCTCGCCGGTCGCCCAGTCGATGTTCTCGCCGGCGTCGATGGTCTTGCGCTTCTCCTGGAGCTGGCGCGAGATCTTGCGGTTGAGCTCGAAGTTCTTCGGCGGCTCCGAGAGCGCCCGGCCGACGGCCTTCAACCTGTCGAGATCGACGGCGGTGACGCCCTTGCGATCCTCCTCGCCCGGCGCGACCGTGAAGCCCGCCCACTTGCCCTCGAGCCAGTCGGCCTTGTTTGGCTTGTAGTTGGAGGCGGCCTCGAGCGCCTTGTCGAGCTTTTCGCGCAACGCGTTGTCCATGCCGGCCACCTCGTCGGCCGTCACCACACCCTCGGCTTCGAGCTTCGCCGCGTAGATTTCCTTCACCGAACGATGCGCGCCGATCTCCTTGTACATCAGCGGCTGGGTGAACATCGGCTCGTCACCCTCGTTGTGCCCGTGCCGGCGGTAGCAGAACATGTCGATGACGATGTCGCGCTTGAAGTGCTGGCGGAACTCGGTCGCGATGCGCGCGACGTGGACCACCGCCTCGGGATCGTCGCCGTTCACGTGCAGGATCGGCGCCTGCACGATCTTCGCGACTTCCGTGCAATAGGGACCGGAGCGGGATTCCGTCGGCAGGGTCGTGAAGCCGATCTGGTTGTTCACGATGAAATGGATGGTGCCGCCGATGCGGTAACCCGCAAGATCGGACAGGTCGAGACTCTCGGCCACCAGGCCCTGGCCCGCGAAGGCGGCATCGCCGTGCATCAGGATGCACATGACCTGGCTGCGGTCGGTGTCGCCGCGCTGGTCTTCCTTGGCGCGCGCCTTGCCGAGGATGACCGGGTTCACCGCCTCGAGATGCGAAGGGTTGGGCGACAGCGAGAGATGAATCACGTTGCCGTCGAATTCGCGATCGGCGGAAGCGCCCAGATGGTACTTCACATCACCCGAGCCGCGCATTTCCTCGGGCTGCGAGGAGCGGCCCTGGAACTCGGAGAACAGTGCGGTGTAGCTCTTGTGCATCACGTGCACCAGCGTGTTGAGGCGACCGCGATGCGGCATGCCCAGCATCACTTCCTTCACGCCGAGCTGACCGCCGCGCTTCAGGATCTGCTCGATGCCGGGAATCAGCGATTCGCCTCCATCGAGACCGAAGCGCTTGGTGCCGACGAACTTCACATGCAGGTACCGCTCGAGCCCCTCGGCCTCGCCGACCCGCTCCAGGATCATCTTGCGGCCGGTGACCGTGAACTCGGTGTGGTTCTCGATGTGCTCGATACGCTCCTGGATCCACGCCTTCTGGTCGGGATCGGAGATGTGCATGAACTCGACGCCGATCTTGCCGCAATAGGTCTTGCGCAGGCGCTCCATGATCTGGCGCAGCGTGGCGGACTCGCCCAGCGCCAGCGAGCCGAAGATCAGGATCGGACGGTCCCAGTCGGCGTCGGTGAAGCCGTAGGTCGCAGGATCGAGCTCGCGATGCGGCGCCTGGCGCACGAGGCCGAGCGGATCGAGGTCGGCCTCGAGATGGCCACGGATGCGATAGGCGCGGATCAGCATCAGCGCCCGCGCCGTGTCCTGGGCGGCGGCGCGGATCTCCTCCTGGGTCTTGCCGGCGATTACGGGAGCTGCAGGCGCCGCCGCGGCGGGCCCCTTGCCGCCCTTGACGTTGCGGTTGGCCGCGGGCGGGACGGCATCGGGATCGATGGCGCCGATCACCCGGACGCCGTTGGGCGCCCAGGAGGCGCCGCGCACCTCGGCCAGTACGTCGCCCTTCTGCTCGGCAAGGGCGCCGAAGAAGGTCTGCCATTCCGCGTCGACCGAATTGGGGTCGGCCAGGAAGCGCGCGTAGAGTTCCTCGATGAAGGGCGCGTTTGCGCCGAACAGGAACGACGTCTGTTCTGCTCTCATGGCCCGATACTCCCTGGCCTGTCTTTGCTGGCCGCCCGGCAGAGGCTGGGCGGCAAATCCGCTCGTCAGCCCTTCATGGCCTTAAGCATTTCCTCGCCCAAAGCCGCAGGCGACTCTGCAACCCTGATGCCGGCCGCCCGCATGGCGTCGACCTTGAACGCCGCGGTGTCGTTGCCGCCAGAGATGACCGCGCCGGCATGGCCCATGCGGCGGCCCGGAGGAGCGGTGCGACCGGCGATGAAACCGACGACCGGCTTCTTCGTTCCAGACGCCTTGAGGAATTCCGCACCCTTGACCTCGGCGTCGCCGCCGATCTCGCCGATCATCACGATGCCCTCGGTCTCGGGATCGCGGATGAACATGTCGAGGCACTCGATGAAGTTCGTGCCGTTCACCGGGTCGCCGCCGATGCCGATGCAGGTGGTCTGGCCGAGGCCGGCCGCCGTGGTCTGCGCCACCGCCTCATAGGTCAGGGTGCCCGAGCGCGAAACGATGCCGATCCTGCCGCGCTTGTGGATGTGGCCCGGCATGATGCCGATCTTGCACTCGCCCGGCGTGATCACGCCCGGGCAGTTCGGGCCGATCAGCCGCGACTTGGAGGCCGTCAGCGCCCGCTTCACCTTGACCATGTCGACCACCGGGATGCCCTCGGTGATGCAGACGATCAATGGAATCTCGGCATCGATCGCCTCGAGAATCGAATCGGCCGCGAAGGGCGGCGGCACGTAGATCACCGTGGCGTTGCAGCCGGTCTTCTCGACCGCCTCGGCCACGGTGTCGAACACCGGCAGGTCGAGGTGCTTGGTGCCGCCCTTGCCCGGGGTCACGCCGCCCACCATCCTGGTGCCGTAGGCGATCGCCTGCTCGGAGTGGAAGGTGCCCTGCGAGCCGGTGATGCCCTGGCAGATGACCTTGGTGTTCTTGTCGACCAGGACGGCCATCAGTTGTTCTCCTTGACGGCCTTGACGATCTTCTCGGCGGCGTCCGCGAGGTTCTCCGCCGAGGTGATCTTGAGGCCCGATTCCTTGAGGATCTTCTTGCCGAGTTCGACGTTCGTGCCTTCCAGCCGGACGACCAGCGGCACGTGCAGGTTGACCTCGCGTGCAGCCGCCACCACGCCTTCCGCGATCACGTCGCAACGCATGATGCCGCCGAAGATGTTGACCAGGATGCCTTCTACGTTGGGATCCTTGAGGATGATCTTGAACGCCGCCGTCACCCGCTCCTTGGTGGCGCCGCCGCCCACGTCGAGGAAGTTGGCGGGCTCCGATCCGTAGAGCTTGATGATGTCCATCGTGGCCATCGCGAGGCCCGCGCCGTTCACCATGCAGCCGATCTGGCCGTCGAGCTTCACGTAGTTCAGCGCGTACTTGGCGGCCTCGGTCTCGGCCGGGTCCTCCTCGTCGATGTCGCGCAGCTCCTCGATGTCCTTGTGGCGGTAGAGCGCGTTGTCGTCGAAGTTCATCTTGGCATCGAGGGCCACGATGTCGCCCGCACCGGTCACGACCAGCGGGTTGATTTCGATCAGCGAGGCGTCGAGATCGACGTAGGCACGGTAGAGATTGCCGAGCATCGTCGTGAAGGTGCCGACCTGCTTGCCCGTCAGGCCGAGCGCGAAGGCGATCTTGCGCCCCTGGTAGGGCTGGTAGCCGGCGGCCGGATCGATCGCCTGCGTGACGATCTTCTCGGGCGTCTCGTGCGCCACGGTCTCGATGTCCATGCCGCCCTCGGTCGAGGCGACCACGGCGATGCGGCCCACGGCGCGGTCCACCAGCATCGACAGGTAGAGCTCGCGTTTGATGTCGCAGCCGTCCTCGACGTAGAGCCGTTTCACGGTGCGGCCCGTCTCGCCCGTCTGCTTGGTCACGAGATCCTGGCCAAGCATCGCCGCGGCATGGGCGCCGACATCGTCGGCGGACTTGGCGATGCGGACGCCGCCCTTGCCTCCCGGATCGTTCTTGAAGTGACCCTTGCCGCGTCCACCGGCATGGATCTGCGCCTTCACCACGGTGACGGGGCCACCCAGCTTGCGGGCGACATCCATCGCCTCGTCTTTGGTGTAGGCGACGCCGCCCTTCAAAATCGGGATGGCGAACTTGGCCAGGAGGGCCTTGGCCTGATACTCGTGGATATTCATGGGATCCTATCGTTCGGGACGGCGTGCGAGAAACGCGGCCCTTCAGTTTTCAAACGCAACTGACCAAGGGATGCGGCACTTTATGAGCGCCGCAGGCCCTTGGCAACGATGGACTGATGAACGTTTGCGGTCGCTCGACTAAAGTCGAAAGACCCTACTTTCTTAGCGGCCAACGATCTTGTTGGTGGCGTCGATCAGGGACTGCACGGCGGCGACCGACTTGTCGAACATCGCCTTTTCCTCGGCGTTGAACTCGACCTCGACGATGCGCTCGACACCCTTGGCGCCGATCACGACCGGCACGCCGATGTAGAGGCCCTTCACGCCGTACTCGCCGTTCAGCTTGGCGGCGCAGGGAATGACGCGCTTCTTGTCCCGCAGATAGGACTCGGCCATGGCGATGGCCGACGCCGCCGGGGCATAGAAGGCCGATCCGGTCTTGAGGTGGGCGACGATCTCGGCGCCGCCGTCACGGGTGCGCTGGACGATCTGCTCGAGGCGCTCCTTGGTGGTCCAGCCCATGTCGACCAGATCGTGCAGCGAAATGCCGCCGACCGTCGAGTAGCGCAGCAGCGGCACCATCGTGTCGCCATGACCGCCCAGCACGAAGGCCGTGACGTCCTCGACCGACACGTTGAATTCCTCGGCGAGGAACAGGCGGAAGCGGGCGCTGTCGAGCACGCCGGCCATGCCGACGACCTTCTCCGGAGCAAAGCCGGTAACTTCCTGCATCAGGCCGACCATCGCGTCGAGCGGGTTGGTGATGACGATGACGAAGGCGTTCGGCGCGTGCTGCTTGATGCCCTTGCCGACCGAATCGATGACCTTGGCGTTGATGCCGACCAGGTCGTCGCGGGTCATGCCGGGCTTGCGCGGCACGCCGGCGGTGACGATCACCACGTCCGCGCCCTCGATGTCCTTGTAGTCGGACGAGCCGCTGTATTTGGCGTCGAAGCCCTCGACCGGGCTGAGCTGGGCGATGTCGAGCGCCTTGCCCTTGGCAGTGCCTTCGGCGGCGGGAATGTCGAACAGGACGATGTCGCCCAGTTCCTTCTGGCCGGCGAGCAGCGCGAGCGTGCCGCCAATCTGTCCGGCGCCGATCAGCGCGATCTTCTTGCGAGCCATGCGAAAAACTCCCGTTCTTAAAGGCGCCGCGTGGTAGCGCGATTCGCCCGGGGCAGCAAGGCAGACGGGTTCAGACCGGGTGTTTCGCCAGGTGCGCCAGCAGGAGGTCGGTCGCCTTCACTGGCGCCTGGTCCATCACGAAATGGCCGATGCCCGGCAGCACTTCCATGGCGAAGGAGGGCTTCACGAACTCCGCCGTCCCATAGGCCGCGTCGGGCCCCACCGTCGCATCGGCATCGCCCCAGATATAGAGAGTCGGGACCGCAATGATGCCGATATCGGCGGCCAGCCCTTTGTTGGAACGATACCAGGCGAGAGCGGCTTCCAGGGCCTGGGGATTTCCGAGCACCGACAGATGATCCTCCAGCGCCTCCGATGGCACACCCTGTCCGAACAGCCCGTCACGGAGCCGCTTGGCACCGTCGGCCAGCAGGAGCTTGCCGGTCTCCGGTTCGAGGAACGCACGATGATGGCGCGAGCGATGCTTCTGGTCGCCGTCTTCCTTCAAGAGCGCCTGCCGGAACGACTGCGGATGCGGCCGTGACAGGATCGTGAGCGAGGCCAGGCGATCGGGATGGGCACCGGCGACACCCCACGAAACTTGCCCGCCCCAGTCGTGACCGACGAGATGGAAGCGCTTGCCGTCATATCCCGCGGCGGCCGCGATCTCGATCGCATCGTCGATCAGCCGGTCGAAGGCATAGTTGGAAAGATCGGCCGGATCGGGGCGCGCGCCGGGCGAATAGCCGCGCTGGTCCGGCGCGACGGCACGATAACCGTGCGCTGCCAGCAGCGGCAGGGCAGCCCGCCAGCTGTGCCGCGATTCGGGAAACCCGTGCAGCATCAGCACCAGGGGTCCGCCGACCGGGCCATCGACATCCGTGTTGAATGCGAGGCCCGACCGGGTCTTGAGGTTGATCGTCTCGGCCATAGGCCGATCAGACACCGTTGGATTTGAACCAGGCAAGCGCCTTCTTCCACGCATCCTCCGCCTGTTCCTTGCGGTAGGACGGGCGGTAGTCGGCATTGAAGGCGTGCGGCGTGTCCGGATAGGTGTCGATCTGCGACTTCTGGGCCGCCGGGCTACCGGCCTTCAGCGCCGCGCGCATCCGGTCGACCGTGTCGTTTGGAATGCCGGTGTCGGCGCCGCCATAGAGTCCGAGCACCGGAGCCTTGAGGTCCTTGGCGATGTCGACCGGGTGCTTGGGCGTCAGCGGCGTCGAGTCGCCGACGACCCGGCCATACCAGGCGACGCCGGCCTTGAGCGCCGCGCTGTGAGCGGCATAGAGCCAGACGATGCGGCCGCCCCAGCAGAAGCCGGTAATGCCGAGCTTGGCGGTGTCGGCCTTGCCCTCGCCCTTGGCAAAGGCGACGGCCGCGTCGAGGTCGCCCAGGACCTGCTCGTCCGGCACCTTCGCGACGATCTCGCGCAGCAGCGCCTGCACGTCGCTGATGGCCTTGGGATCGCCCTGGCGGAAGTAGAGTTCCGGCGCGATCGCGTAGTAGCCGAGCTTGGCGAAGCGTCGGCAGAGATCGGCGATGTGCGCGTGCACGCCGAAGATCTCCTGGACCACGATGATGGTGCCGAAGCCCTGGCCCGTCGCCGGCATGGCGCGATAGGCGTCCATCTCCTTGCCGTCCTTGGTCTTCACCTTGACGGTGCCGGCCGTCAGCCCGTCGGCCGGCGTGACGATCATGGTCTGCGCCTGGACCGGCTGCACCGACAGCGCGAAGGTGGCGCCGAGCGCCGCGCCGGTCGCCGTCGCCGTCGCCTTCAGGGCGTTGCGGCGCGACACGCCGCCTTCATTCAAGGAAATCATGCGATCGCCGTCCATGTCCTGCCTCCCGTGCGAGTCTCTCAAAAACGCCGCAGAGCCTATGCTGCGGCCGAACGGGCCCACAATCACGTTTAGGCGATGTGATCGAGGTTCAGATACTCAGGGCTCTGCATTTCCATGAGCCGCGAGACGGTGCGCTGGAATTCGAAGGAGCCGTCGCCCTCGGGGTAGAGACCGCCCGGATTTGCAGCCGCCGAACAGACGAACTTCACCTTCCTCTCGTAGAAGGTGTCGATCATCGTCACGAAGCGAACAGCCTTGTCGCGGCTGTCCGGTCCCATCCTGGGGATCTCGGCCACGATGACGGTGTGGAAATTGTCGGCGATGCAGAGGAAGTCCGCCGCGCCCATCGGCCTCGCGCACCAATCCATGAAATGCGCCATGGCGACACCGGGGGCGGCCCGCGGCACCTCGACGTTGCGGCCCTGCGTGCGCAGCACGCGCGGCTCGCCGTCGGCGCCATTGCTGAGTGCGCGGAACGCCTCATCGAGCTTCTTCGTCGCCCAGGCACCGAGCGGCGTCAGGTAGAGATCGAGTTCGCGCAGCCGGCCCATCCGGTAGTCCTGCGAGCCGCCCAGCTCCAGCACTTCGAGCCGCTGTTTCACCAGCTCGATGAACGGCAGGAAGCGGTCGCGCTGCAGGCCGTTCTTGTAGAGATCGTCTGGCGCACGGTTGGAGGTTGCGATCACCGTGATCCCCTCCTCGAATAGCGTCTCGAACAGGCGGCCGAGGATCATCGCATCGGCGATGTTGGTGACCTGGAATTCATCGAAGCAGAGCAGCCGCGTTTCGGCCGCGATCTCCTTGCTGACCGGCACGATGGTGTCGGATTCCGGCGGCGCACCCTTGGCCGCGAGTTCCTCGCGACGGCGATGCAGGCGTGCCTGCACCTCGAGCATGAATTCGTGGAAGTGGACGCGGCGCTTCTTTGCCACCGGTGCATCCGCGAAGAAGAGGTCCATCAGCATGGACTTGCCGCGGCCGACCGAGCCCCAGATGTAGAGGCCGTGCGGCCCCTCCGGCGGTTTCGGCGCGTGCCCCAGGCCGAGACGCGCCAGGAAACCCGTCTTGACCGGCTGGGCGGTAGCCATCGCTGCAAGCTGGTCATGGATCGCCTGCAATCGCAGAACGACTTTTTCCTGCACGGGATCGGCGTGGATCTCGCCCGCGGCGCGGCGCGCGGCGAGGTTGGCGAGCGGGCCCTTGCCGGTCGAGGGGGTACTGGCTTCCATTGCGGCGGCATACCTAGCTCACCGCCGCGCGGCTGCCTATAAGGTGCGGCGATGAAGATTGCGTTCCTCGGCACCTCAGCCTTCGCCGTGCCAGCCCTCCGTGGCCTGGCCGAAGCCGGCCATGACGTCGCGTGCGTCTACACGCGGGCGCCCAAGCCCGCGGGCCGCGGCCAGCAGGAGCGCAAGACGCCGGTCCACCAGCTCGCCGACGAACTCGGTCTGCCGGTCCGCACGCCGCGCACCCTGAGGAGCGACGAGGAGGCCCAGGCCTTCAAGGCGCTCGACCTCGATGCCGCGGTCGTCGTCTCCTACGGCCATATACTGCCCAAAAGCTTCCTCGACGCGCCGGTCCTCGGCTGCATCAACATCCATGGCTCGCTGCTGCCCCGCTGGCGCGGCGCCGCCCCCATACATCGCGCGATCCTCGCGGGCGATGCCGAGACCGGGGTCACGACCATGCGCATGGATGAAGGCCTCGACACCGGCCCGATGCTGCTGGCGGAAAGCACGCCGATCTCCGCCGCCGATACCGCCGAGAGCGTTCACGACCGGCTGGCCGATCTCGGCGCGCGGCTGATCGTATCGACCCTCGACGGCCTGCTGCGGCGAAGCCTCGAGCCCGTGGACCAGCCGGCCGAGGGCGTCACCTACGCCCACAAGCTCGGCAAGGAGGAAGGCGTGCTCGACTGGCGCCGGCCGGCCGCCGAACTGGAGCGCAAGGTGCGCGCCTTCCATCCCTGGCCCGGCACGTCGTTCGAGGCACCCAAAGCAGGCGGAACCGAACGCATCAAGGTGCTGGCGGCGGCGCTCACCCTGGCCGGCGGAACGCCGGGCAGCATCTCGATCGCCCGCGACGGCTTCCCGGTCGTGACCTGCGGCGTCGGCGGGCTGAAGCTGCTCAAGCTGCAGCGGCCCGGCAAGTCGGCACAATCCGCAGACGCGTTCCTGCGCGGCTTCGCACTCGAGGCCGGCACGGTGCTGACGCCACCGTCCGTCGCGTCCCTGCCGACCTGACACCGTGCCGCGCTACAAGCTCACCCTCGAATATGACGGCGAGCCGTTCGTCGGATGGCAGCGCCAGCCGAATGGCCCTTCGGTCCAGGCTGCCCTCGAAGAGGCGGTGTTCGCCTTCACCGGCGATCGCCCGCGCGTGCAGGCCGCCGGCCGCACCGACACCGGTGTGCATGCGCGCGGCCAGGTCGTGCATCTCGACCTTTCCAGCGAACGCCCGGTCGAGACCATCCGCTCGGCGATCAACTTCCACCTGAAGCCCCAGCCTGTCTCCGTGCTGTTGGCGGAGCTGGCACCGCCCGGATTCCATGCGCGCTTCTCCGCGACGTGGCGGCGCTATCGATATCGCATCATCAATCGCCGGGCGCCGCCCGCGCTCGACCGCGGCCAGCTCTGGCACGTTCCAGGCTCTCTCGATGTCGCGCTTATGGCGGACGCTGCGTCCGTGCTGGTCGGCCGGCACGACTTCAACAGCTTCCGGTCGACCTCTTGCCAGTCGCCGTCGGCGCTGAAGACGCTCGACCTGCTGAAGGTCTCGCGCCATGGCGAGGAGATCCACGTCGATGTCGGCTCGCGCTCGTTCCTGCACAACCAAGTGCGCATCATGGTGGGCACGCTGCATCTCGTCGGACGCGGCCAGTGGAGCCGCGACGATGTCGAGGCGGCGCTCGCCGCCCGCGATCGAGCCCGCGCCGGGCCTACGGCGCCGCCACACGGGCTCTGCCTGATGGAAGTGCGCTACGAGCTAGGCCCCGACCGCGACGGCGACGCCGAGGAAGCGATCGACGATCAGTGAGAGGAAGAGCGACGGGACCCAGTTGACGATCAGCAGGAGGGCCGCGACCGGCCAGGTGGCCCCCAGCACCATGCGGGTGGTCACCAGGAACCAGTAGAAGAACAGCGCCTGCAGCCCGATGCGCATGAGTTCACCGGGCAGGGGCGGCAGCAGCGAGGCCAGCACAACGCCGACCACCGCCACGATCATCGCCGGCAGATTGACCCAGTTCAGGGCCGAGATGTAACGCGGGAAGCGGTTGAGCCAGTTCCGCCGCCGCGCGATCTCGTAGAACACGACGGGAAACAGGGTCCATTCGACGACATAGCGCAGCGCCTCCACCAGCACGATTTCGAGGTCGTCGGCCGTCGATGTAACGAACGCATATCGCAACAGCATCAACGCGGCGTGCAGAGGGGCGACCAGGATCATCACCTGGAACGACCGCACGCAGGCCTCACGCGTATTGTCGAAGTAGGACGGCGAAAGCGGGTCGCGCTTCAGGAGCCCGATCGCGCCCTGCATCCCCCGGGCAATTTCACCAGCGCCGAGCACGCAATCAGACCGCGAAGTAACGGTCGAGAACCGTTTCATAAACGCGGGCCAGCATCTTGAGGTCGGCAACCGCACTCTTCTCGTCGACCTTGTGCATGCTCTCGCCCACCAGCCCGAATTCGAGGACCGGGCAGTAGCTGCGGATGAACCGCGCGTCCGACGTGCCTCCCGTCGTCGACAGTTCCGTCTCCACCCCCGCGACGTCGCGGACCGCGCCGGCGACGAGGTCGCTCAGCGGTCCCGGCGGCGTATAGAAGGACTCGCCGGAGACCTGGACGCTGTATTCGACGGTGCCATTGCCGCCCAGCGCCTCGCTGGCGCGCTCGATGCGCTCCTTGAGGTGAGCGAGCAGCGTCTTCGAGGTCCAGAGATCGTTGAAGCGCGTGTTGAAGCGCGCCTTGGCGGTGCCCGGCGCGATGTTGGTCGCCGGGTTGCCGACATCCACGGTCGTGAACTGCAGCGAGGTCGGCCCGAAATGCGTGCTGCCCTTGTCGATCGGCTCGCGCACCAGCGCCTCGATGATCGCCGACAGGCGGTGGATCGCATTGTCGAGTCGCTCGGGATAGGCCACGTGCCCCTGCACGCCGCGCACGACCAGGTCGACCGTCATGCTGCCGCGGCGACCGATCTTCATCATGTCGCCGAAGCGCTTCGAACTGGTCGGTTCGCCGACGATGCAGGCATCGATCGTCTCGCCGCGCCCGGCCAGTCGCTGCAGCATCTTCACGGTGCCGTTGATCGCCGGGCCTTCCTCGTCGCCGGTGATCAGCAGGCTGATCGAGCCGCCGAAATCCCGGCCACGCTTGCTGAGGAAGCGGGCGGCGGCATCGGTGAAGGCCGCGATCGCGCCCTTCATGTCGGCGGCGCCGCGGCCGAACAGATAGCCGCCGGACAGTTCGGCCGCGAACGGTCCGATCGTCCAGGAGGAAAGATTGCCGACCGGCACCACGTCGGAATGGCCGGCGAAGCAGAAATGCTTCCCGCCGCTGCCGATGCGTGCATAGAGGTTGGCCACGTCGTCGGTGCCGGCCTCGGTGAAATCCATGCGCTCGCATCTGAAGCCGAGCGGCGCCAGCGTCTGCTCCAGCAGTTGCAGAGCACCGGCTTCGCGCGGCGTCACGCTTTCGCAGCGGACGAGCGTGCGCGTCAGTTCGATGACGTCGGTAACGGTGGAGCTGAGCGTATCGGGCATGGGCCGGACACTACAGGCCCGCTCCTGCCCTGAGAAGGGCGACCCCGGGGAAGGCGGGCAAAGAAAAGGGCGCCGTCAGGCCAGCCGGCGCCCAGTTTTTTGAGAGGAAGATAGTCTTGCTTGCTTAGGTTGAACTCTGTCGGGCCCTCCTAGGCCACCATGCGGTCCGCCTCCTGCAGGTTGACCGAAACGAGCTGGGAGACTCCGCGCTCCGTCATGGTCACGCCATAGAGGCGATCCATGCGCGCCATCGTGACGCGATGGTGGGTGATGATCAGGAAGCGGGTATCGGTGCGACCGGCGATGTCGTTCACCAGCCCGCAGAATCGCTCCACGTTCAGGTCGTCCAGCGGCGCGTCCACCTCGTCCAGCACGCAGATCGGCGCCGGGTTCGTCATGAACACCGCGAACAGCAGCGACAGCGCCGTCAGGGCCTGTTCGCCGCCGGAAAGCAGCGACATGACCTGCAGCTTCTTGCCCGGCGGGCTGGCATGGATCTCGAGGCCGGCCTCGAGCGGATCCTCCGACTCGGTGAGCCGCAGCTCGGCCTTGCCGCCGCCGAACAGCTTGGTGAAGAGCTGCTGGAAGTGGCCACTGACCTGCTCGAAGGCGGCGAGGAAACGCTCGCGGCCCTCGCGGTTGAGGCTCTGGATGCCCTGGCGCAGGCGGCCGATGGCGGCGACCAGGTCATCGCGCTCGGTCGTCATGGCGGTAATCTGCTGCTCGAGTTCGTTGGCCTCTTCCTCGGCCCGCAGGTTGACGGCGCCCATTGTCTCGCGCTCGTGCACCAGCCGCTCGAGCTTGTGCTCGGCCTTCTCGAGATCCGGCAGCTCGTCGAGCGACTGGACCTCGGCCAGCGCCAACACGCCGTCGGGCTCGCAGCGCAGGCGCTCGACGATGCGCTCGACCACCGCCTCGCGATCCTTGGTGGCCTGCTCGACCTGGCCTTCGCGGCGGACGCGGGTCTCGCGCGCCTGGCCCATCTCGGTCTCGGCCTGGCGGAGCGCCTTGTCGGCCTCGGCCAGGCGGGTCTCGCCGATCGCCAGCCGGTCGGCCGCTTCCTGGCGGTTGGCCTCGGCCTTGTCGATCTCCTCGCCGAGCACGAACCGCTTCTCCTCGATCTCGGCCGGCTTTGCCGCCAGTTCGGCGATCGCGGCCGCGGTCTGCTCGCGCCGTGCGTCGAGTTCGACGATCTGGCCGTCCGCCTCGCGCAGTCGCTTGCTCCAGCCTTCGTGGTCCTGTGCGATCTGGGCCAGGCGCTCGGTGCGCATCTTGGATTCGCGCGCGAGACGGTCGCACTGGCCCTCGGCCTCGACCAGCGCCGCCCGCAGTTCAGCGATGCGCACGCGCAGCGCGCCGGCCTCGGCGCGGTCGGACTGGGTGTCGGCGATCGACGACAGGCGCGCTTCGCGGAAGGTGCGCCGCATCTCGACCTCGGCGATGTCGCCCAGCACTTCGGCCACCACTGTCTCGATGCCGGCCAGGCGGGTGCGTAGCTGGTCGGTCCGGCGGGCAATCTCGACGTGACGGTCGCGGGCCTGCGTGGCCAGGCGCTCGGCGGTGCCGATGGCCGACTGGGCGGCGCGCTCGGCGGCGCGGGTCGCCTCGCCGGCCTCCTGCGTCTTGCGACGAGCGGCGTCGGCCACGCTGCGCTCATGGGCGCGGGCCTGGTCGACGCAGGTCTTCTCGGCATCGCGGGCCGCAGCCAGCCAGCTCTTCTCGGCATCGACACGCGCCTGCTCGACCATCTGCTCGGCGACAACACCGTCGATCTGGTGGCGAATCTCGGCCAGTCGGTTGCGCTGGCTCAGCCGCACGGCAGCGGTCGACGGTGCACCAGCCCGCATCGTGTAGCCGTCCCAGCGCCACACGGCGCCCTCGCGGGTGACGAGCTGCTGGCCGGGCTTGAGGGCGCCCTGCAGCGCCGCCCCGATCTCGTCGTTGGCCACGATGCCGATGAAGGACAGACGACGGGCCAACTCGGGCAGGGCGCCGACATGCGCACCGAGCGGCGTCGCGCCTTCGGGCAGGGCCGGCGTCTCGGCCAGCGCCTCGAGCGGCAGCCAGTGCACCGGCGCGCCGCGGTCCGACGAAGCTTCCAGCTCGTCGCCGAAGGCCGCACCCAAGGCCTTCTCGAAGCCCGGCTCGACGCTGAGCGCGTCAAGCAGCGGCGGCCACAGCGAATCGGCGGCCGACTTCAGCGCGGCGGCGACGCCCGCTTCCTCGGCGCGCAGCTTGGTCAGGCGCGCATTGGTCTTCTGCAGGGCCTCGACGGCAATGGCGTGGCTTGCCTCCGCGGCCTCGCGTTCGGCCGCACGGGCCTTTTCCATGTCGAGGCGTTCCGCTTCGGCCCGGGCGACCGCCTGACGCGCGGCATCCGACTCGTAGCGCTCGGCCTCGCGGGCGGCTTCGATCGCCTCCTGGCCGCTGAAACGCGCCTCTTCCAGCGCGGCGCGGGCGGCCTCGAATTCGGCCTCGACCTCAGGCAGCGCCGGCAGGTTGGAAAGTTCGACCTGGAGCTGCCGCTGCTGCGCGCTGACTTCATCGCGGCGCGACGACAGGCGGCGCAGGCGATCCTGTAGCTCCGCGATCTCGCGCGAAACGCTCTGGCGCAACGCCTCGTCGTCAGCGATCTGGCGGGTCAGGCGATCGAGCTCGACCTCGGCCACGCTGGTCTCGCTGCGCGCGGTGTCACGCGCCTCCTCGGCGGCGGCGGCACGATCCTCTTCGCCGAAACGCTCCTCTTCGAGGCGTTCGCGCTGGGCGCCGAGATCGGAAATGGCGGCTTCGGCATCGCCCTTGCGGCCTTGCTCGCGCGCCAGATCCTGTTCGGTCTGCTGCAGGCGCCTCTCGGCTTCGAATTGCGCGGCAGCGACCCGCTCGGCCTCCGCGGTCAGCGCATCGTGCGCCACGCGCAGGCGCTGCAATCCGGCAGCGGCCGCGGCCTCGTCGTTGCGCAGCGGCGGCAGTGACGTCGCAGCCTCGGCCTGCGCGGTGGTGGCGAGACCGACCAGGCGCGTCAGGTCGGCGACCTGGGCCTCGGCCTCCTTCAGCCGCTCAGCCGATACGGCCAGATCGCGCTCGGCGTTGGCCAACTTCAACGCCAGCACCGCGGCTTCGGCGCGGCGGATATGGTCGGACAGGTTACGATAGCGGCTGGCCTGCCGGGCCTGGCGCTTCAGCCCCTTGTGCTGTTCCTCGAGAGCCACCAGCACGTCTTGTACGCGGGCCAGGTTCTGCTCGGCGGCGCGCAGGCGCAGCTCGGCCTCGTGACGGCGGGCGTAAAGACCGGTGATGCCGGCCGCCTCGTCGATCACCGAACGACGATCCGCCGGCTTGGCGTTGATGAGCGTGCCGATGCGGCCCTGGCTGACGAGCGCCGTGGACCGCGACCCCGTGGCGGCGTCGGCGAACAGCGTCTGCACGTCACGGGCGCGGATCTCGCGACCGTTCACCGAATAGGCCGAGCCGTGGCCGCGCTCGATGCGGCGCACGACGTCGAGCTGGTCCGTATCGTTCACCGCGGCGGGCGCCGTGCGCGTCCGGTTGTCCAGCGACAGCATGACCTCGGCGATGTTGCGCGCCGGCCGCTGGCCGGTGCCGGCGAAGATGACGTCCTCCATCTCGGAGCCGCGCATCTGCTTGGCCGACGTCTCGCCCATCACCCACTTGAGGGCCTCGACCAGGTTCGACTTGCCGCAGCCATTGGGTCCGACAATCCCGGTCATGCCGGACTCGATCACGAGCTCCGTCGGGTCGACGAAGGACTTGAAACCGGAGAGCCGGAGCTTGTCGAACTGGACCATTACACCACGCCTGTCTGGTTGCTTGCCCGGAGGTCTACTTGGCCAACTTGGAGAACACGCCGTCGAGTTCCTCGACCGAGCGCGACCCGCGATAGAGCTGGCCGTTGATGAACAGGGTCGGCGTCGAGTTGACGCCCATTGCCTCGCCGCCCTTGTAGTCGTTGATCACCGCGTTGCTCATCGCGTCGTTGGCCAGGCACGCCTTGATCTCGTTCTCGCCCATGCCGGCGATGCGCAGCGGCTTGGCGAGCTCGGCCAGCGGGTCGGTCGACGTCGCCCATTGCGGCTGACCGCGGAAGATGATGTCGACCACGCCGAAATATTTGTCGTTGCCGGCGCACTCGGCGATCTGCGCCGCCTTGGCGGCGACCTGGTCGAGCGGGAAGTCGCGATAGACCAGCTTCACCTTGCCGGTATCGATCCACTTCTTCTTGATCTCGGGCAGGACCTGCGTGTGGAAATGCGCACAGTGCGAGCAAGTAAGGGAGGCGTACTCGATGACCGTGATCGGCGCCTTGGCGTCGCCCAGCACGTGATCGCCGGGCTGCACGCTCTCCAGGGCGGCCTTGTTGGGCGCGGAAGCGGCGGCGACCGGTGGCGGGGACGAGGGCGCGCCGGTGCCGAAATAGACGCCGGCCGCAATCGCTGCCACCGCCACGACTCCGCCGGCGACGATCAAGATATTCCGCATTTTCCTCTGTCCTCTCCACTACATCTTGGGAATTCAGCCTGTGGGGAGTCAAACGTTAACGGCCCACCTGACGTAAAATCGCTGCGATGGCGTCGATTCCGCCCGGATTGCCGTATCCCTGCTCGTTGATGAACACGGTCGGGGTGGAATTGACGCCCAGCGCCTGGCCGGACTGCACGTCGGCGATGACTTTGTCCAAAAGCCGGTCGTTGGCGACGCAGGCCTGCGCCTCGGCCGCACTCACCCCCTGCCCCGCCAGCACGGTCATCAGTTCCGCCGCCGGATCGGCCGCGGTCATCCACTGGACCTGGGTCCGGAACAGCGTGTCGACGGCGGCGAAGAACCCGTCCGGCCCGGCGCACTCGGCCAGCAGGCTGGCGCGGGTGGCCAGCGCATCCGACGGGAAATGGCGATGCACCAGCTTGAGTTTGCCGGTGTCGATCCAGTCCCGCTTCAGGGCCGGCATGACCGCATTGTTGAACGTGGCGCAGTGCGGGCAGGTGAACGAGGCATAGTCGATCAGCACGTTGGGCGCGTCGGGCTTGCCCAGCACGTGATCGCCGGGCAGCGGATCGAGGAACCTGGCCGCTGCTTTCGGTTGTGCATGGAGGTCGTCCCCCAGACAGAGCGCGCCCAGGCCGCCGAACAGAAAGCCGCGACGCCTGCAGGCAATGCGGGCCCCGAGCCGGGTCAGTGCCGCGCGCAGATCGGGATCCTGGACGGCCGCCGTGCGGCTGGCCACCGCCTGCTCGACGACAGGATCGGGACGCGGTGTCCGGAGGGCCGGGGACGGCCCCGGAATGACGCCCTGCACGATCCGCACGTCGTCGATCACCCTGTGCCCGAAATAGGCATTCACCCGTTCCACGATCTGGCTGCTCCTGTGCTGGACTTCGAGGGCGGCGGCCCCGGACACCTTCAACCGAAGGGCCTTGCCGGCCCGGGCGCCCCGCCCGGCCAGCAGCGCGTCGGGCCGCGTGGTGCGCGCCAGCTCCGGCCCGACGACCGCCGGCCAGTCGGCCTTCAGTCGAACGAGCGACGCGCCGCGGCCTTTCGCCATGCCCGACGTGAGCTTCTGGGCCAGACTGCCGATCGCACGGAAGCCGTTTTCGCGCATGGACCCTTTCAAACTCCGCTCCGTATGGTAGGCCACGCCCCCTCGACTGACCATGACACACGCCGACCGACTGCTCGCCTGGTATGATCGACATCGTCGCACCCTCCCCTGGCGCGCAGCCCCGGGGGAACGCACGGCGCCTTACCGTGTCTGGCTGTCGGAGATCATGCTTCAGCAGACCACCGTCGCCACGGTGGGCGAGTATTTCCGCCGCTTTGTGGAGCGCTGGCCCACCGTCGAGGCGCTGGCCGAAGCGCCCCTCGACGATGTGCTCTCCGCGTGGGCGGGCCTCGGCTACTATGCCCGTGCCCGCAACCTGCATGCCTGCGCCCAGGCCGTCGCCAACGACCATGCCGGCCGTTTTCCCGAGGACGAAGCCGGCCTGCGCGCCCTGCCCGGCGTCGGCCCGTACACGGCGGCGGCGATCCAGGCCATCGCCTTCGACCGTCCCGCCTCGGCCGTCGACGGCAACGTCGAACGGGTGATCGCCCGCCTCTACGCCATCGAGACGCCGTTGCCCGACGCCAAGCCCGACATCCATGTCCGCGCGGCACGGCTGGTGCCGCAGCAGCGCGCCGGCGACTATGCCCAGGCGATGATGGATCTCGGCGCCACCGTCTGCATTCCGCGCAATCCGCGCTGCGTCATCTGCCCGCTGATGCAGGGCTGCAAGGGCCGCAGACAGGGCATCGCCGAGGATCTGCCGCGGCGCGCGCCCAAGGCCGAGAAGCCGACCCGCCGCGGCCTCGCCTTCGTGCTGCTGCGCAAGGACGGCGCCGTGCTGCTGCGCAAGCGGCCGGCGAAGGGGCTGCTGGGCGGCATGGACGAGGTGCCGTCGAGCGCCTGGCGCGAGGGACCCTTCGTCGAGGCCCCTGCGCTCGCAGAGGCTCCGTTACCGGCGCGCTGGACGGTGATGGAAGGCCGTGTCCGCCACACCTTCACGCACTTCCACCTGGAACTCACGGTCGCCCGCGCGATCGCCACGACTGGCCGTCTCGCGGCGCTGGCCCCCGGCACGAGCTGGTGCGAGCTCGACCGGCTGGACGAACGCGCCCTGCCCACGGTCATGCGCAAGGTGATCGAACACGCGGTGAAGGCCTAGCAGGCTGCTGGAATGGGTTCTTGCAGGTACCGGCGGGAAACATCGGCCCGTCAGCGGTATCATGATACCACCTCGGGGGCGTGACTCCCGCTTCGACTGATTCGTTTATTTCGTTTGTTTCGTTTATTTGCCAGGACTGGGCCCTGTTCGACGGCCTGTCAGAGCCCGGCGCGGACCTGCTGGCGGAGGTGGTCGATGGGGCGTCGCGCTCCCGCGACGTCGATATGCCAGAAAGTCCAGCCGTTGCAGGCCGGCGCGCCCTGCACCGCCGCTCCCACCTGGTGGATCGAGCCGCGATGGTCGCCCAGCGCATTGGACGCGGACAGGGAGCCGTCGGCGCGCACGCGGGCGTGCAACTGGCCACTGGGATCGCTCAGCACCGCCCCGGGCTGCAGCAGCCCCGACTCGATCAGCACGCCGAACGGAATGCGCGGCTCGGCCCGTTTGCTGGGCTTGGGCGTCACGTCCTCGCGCGCCAGGGGCTCGATCTGGGCGATGCGCTTGCGCGCGATGGCGGCATAGTCGGGATCGCGCTCGAGGCCGATGAAGCGGCGGCCGAGGCGCCGCGCGACGGCGCCGGTCGTGCCGGTGCCGAAGAACGGGTCGAGGATGACGTCGCCCGGATTGGACGCCGCCATGATGCAGCGGAACAGCAGCGCCTCGGGCTTCTGGGTCGGATGGGCCTTCTTGCCGTCCTCGCCCTTCAGCCGCTCGCCGCCGGTGCAGAGCGGCAGCAGCCAGTCCGAGCGCATCTGGGTGCCCTCGTTCAGCTCCTTCATCGAATCGTAGTTGAAGGTGTACTTCTTGTTGGCACGGTCGCGCGCCGCCCAGATCAGCGTCTCGTGCGCATTGGTGAAGCGCTTGCCGCGGAAGTTCGGCATCGGGTTCGACTTGCGCCAGACGATGTCGTTCAGCAGCCAGAAACCCTGGTCCTGCAGCGCCGTACCGATGCGGAAGATGTTGTGATAGCTGCCGATCACCCACAGCGTGCCGCCGGGCTTCAGCGCCCGCCGCGCCGCCTTCAGCCAGGCGTTGGTGAACTGATCGTAGCGCGCGAAATCGGCGAACTTGTCCCAGTCGTCGTCGACCGCGTCGACCTTGCTGTGGTCGGGCCGCAGCAGCTCGCCGCCCAGCTGCAGATTGTAGGGAGGGTCGGCGAAGACCATGTCGACGGACGATTCGGGAAGGCTCAGCATCAATTCGATGCAGTCGCCGACGAGCACGCGATCAAGTTTATCCACAGGCATCAGTGGAAGATGAGTCCACAGGCGCCTCCGGTCAAGAATCCAATTGAATCAATTGCTTAGATACTAGATCGAGGCGCAAAATTCACACCCGGCCACTATAACTGGGGACGCGACGGAGGCGGGGCAGCATGGGCGGGACACCATCGTTCGGGGACACTGACCACAGGGGCGGGCTGAAGCGCCGCGAAGCGCTGGGCGCCGCCATGGCGGGCGGCATCGCGCTTGCCGGTCTTTCTTCGTCCGCGAACGCAGCAAGCGGCGTGCGCACCCTGACATCGCCCGAGCAGCTCCGCGCGACCTATGACCATGTGATCGTGGGCGCCGGCTCGGCAGGCTGCGTGCTGGCGCATCGGCTGGGACAGGCCGGGCGGCGGGTGCTCCTGATCGAAGCAGGCGGGCGGGCCGATCTTCCGGCCGTTGCGGCCCCACCGGCTTGGCCCAGCCTCCAGGAGAGCGCGCTGGACTGGCGGTACATGACGACGCCGCAGCCCGGGCTGGGCGGCCGCGCGATCACCTGTCCGCGCGGCAAGGCGGTCGGCGGATCGAGCATCATCAATGCGCTGGCCTACCAGCGCGGCCACGCGGCGGCCTACGACCGCTGGCCCAGGGGCTGGCGTTACGCCGACCTGCTGTCCTACTTCAGGCGCGCCGAGACCTTCTCGGGCGGCGGCAATGCCTGGCGCGGCGGCGACGGCCCGCTGCATGTCCTGTCGCTGGCCGACGTCTCCGACCGCACGCCGGTCGCCGGGGCCTTCATGGCGGCGGCGCAGCAAGCGGGCTTCCCGGTGACGCCCGACCTCGGCGGCGAAGTCACGACCGGCGTCGGCTGGAACCAGCTCAGCATCAAGGGCCAGCGCCGCGACGATGCCGCCACGGCCTATCTGGACAGTCTCGAAAGCGGTTCCTCCGGGGCGCAGGTCGACCTGCTCACCGGCACCGAAGTGCTCGGCCTCGAGATCGAGCGCGGCCGCTGCCTCGGCGTTCGTCTGCCCAATGGCATCGTGCGACCCGCGGGGGATGTCCTGCTTTGCGCCGGGGCGATCGATTCGCCCCGCCTGCTGATGCTGTCGGGCATCGGCCCGGCCGACGAGCTGCGCGCGCTGGGGATTGCCGGCGTCGTCGACCTGCCCGATGTCGGCCGCCATCTGGAGGATCACCCGCTGCTGGCCGGCGTGGCCTACCAAGCGAGCCGCCCGGTCCCGCCCTCGCACTACAATCACTGCGACGCGCTCCTCTATGTGCCGCACGCGACCGCCGGCCAGAGCCCCGACATCCTCGTCATGTGCCTGTCGGTACCGTTCGTGCGGCCGACCGTCGGGCCGCTGGCGGCGCCGGCCTATGTCCTGGTGCCCTGCCACCTGCAGCCGCGCAGCCGCGGCAGCGTCAGGCTCGCCTCCAGCGATCCGCGGGAAGCGGCGATCATCGACCCGAACTACCTGGGCGACCCCGACGATCTCGCGGTACTTGCGAAGGGCGTCGAGATCGCGCGCGAGATCGGTGCGGCGAAAGCGTTCGACGACTGGCGGGCGAAGGAGGTCTATCCCGGACCGGCCTGGACGACGGAAGCCAGCCGCCACGACTTCATCCGCCGGGCGACGGATTCGTTCCACCATCCGGTCGGCACCTGCCGCATCGGCGCCGTCGTCGACGAGACCTTGCGCGTGAAGGGCATCGCGGGATTGCGCGTCGTCGACGCGTCGGTCCTGCCCGGCCTGCCCGCGGCGATGATCAACGCCGCCGTAACGGCGGTTGCCGAAAAGGCGAGCGACCTCGTGCTGGCGGGCTAGGTCCGGTTGCGCCGGAACAGCAGCGCCACGATCACCCCGCCCAATACGGAGGCCAGGACCATAAGCGCGAAGAAGCCCACGGCGCCCCAGATCGCGTAGGTCATCGCCTTGCGGCCGGCTTCATCGACCCTCTTGTCGATGAGCGCCCGCACGTCGCCCACCTGCGCCTTCATCTCGTCCTGCAGCGCCTTCAGCTCCGGCCCGATCGCGCGGGCACGCTCCGCAGCGGCCTCCTTGCTCTTCTCGATCGTCTCGCGTGCCGTTGGCGGCGTCTGCTGAGCGACGACCGACGCGGTCCCCGCTGCCATGAGGCCGAGAACGAGGATTAGGGACGAGAGAAGTCTGGACATGCACGGCCTCATCGATTGGTTCCCGCATGAACGCAGGCTTGGAAACATCCTGCAAGGCCACGCTGCCGGCAACGCTACGGCAGCAGACGGGTCCAGCGGGCCAGAGCGAAGGTGATACCTGCCAGGTACAGCAAGCCGAAGATCGACTTGTTGTGCCGCGCCAGCCATTGCGGAAGGTAGATGTCGAAGTTGTCACGACGATCGTCCGTGTGACGCGCGGCAACGGCGGTGAGCGGACACGTCCAGCCGTTGACGGCCAGCACGACGACCTCGACGAAGACGACGCCGATCGACACCACCGCACCGGGATAGTCGCCGCGCGCCGCGAAGATCCAGATCGCGAGGATGCACGCCACGAAGAACAGCCAGACGATCGTGTGCGCGGCCCTTATGAAAGTCAGCACCGGGCCGCGCGGGTCAGGCGGTTTCCTCGGCGATCGCCTTCTTCACGCCCGGCCGCTCCGACATGCGGCGGCGATGATCGATCACACGCGGGATGCGCGCGGGGTCGACGCCGTCCTTTTCCAGCCACTGGGCGAGCGTGAAGAGATAGGGGTCGCAGATCGTGTAGTGCTCGCCCATCACCCACGGGCCCTTCAGCATCTCGCGCTCGATCAGCTCGAAGCCGGCGCCGACCGATTCCGGCACCTTGCGCTGCATGGCGGCGATCGCCGCCTTGTCGTCGGCATCGACCCAGCGATGGCCGCGCATGCGGTGGGCATGGGCCACGTGCACGCTCGAGCAGAGATAGGAGTTGAACGACTGGATCTGGGCGAAGAAGAACGGATCCTCCATCGGCGCGAGCCGCGCCTGCGGGAAGCGCTGCGCGACATAGACCAGCATCGCCGGCGTCTCGGTGAGGATGCCCTCGTCGGTCACCAGCGCCGGCACGCGTGCCTTGGGATTGACCTTGAGATACTCGGCCGACTTCTGCTGCTCCGTGGCGAAGTCGATGCGCACCGTCGAATAGTCGGCGCCCACTTCCTCCAGCACGATGTGGGTGGCGAGCGAGCAGGTACTGGCAGTGTAGTAGAGCTTGAGCACGGTGGGTCTCCTGCCGTCAGACTTCGGCGTAGATCTCGATGACGTTGCCGTCGGGATCGCGAAAGAAGAGCGCGCGATGGCCCCACGCGGGAATGTCGCGCGGCGGGCCCATCAGGTCGATACCGGCGGCGGAAAGCTCGGCCTGGATCCCGTCGAGCTCGGACGGGGCGACCCTGAAGGCGAGCTGCACCGAGGCCGAGCCCGCAGGCGCGCCCGGCCCGTCCTGGAAGACGCCTTCGAGGCTGCGCGGCCGCAGGCAGAGCAGGCCCGAACCGACATGGAAACTCACCCAGCGCGGCGTCTCGCGCTCGACGCGGAACTTCATCACGTCGAGATAGAATTGCCGCGCGCGCGCCAGGTCCTCGCAGAGCAGGACGACGTAGTCGAGGTTGCGGATCGAGCCGAGGCCCATGGTGCTCACACCAGCCGCGTCACGGGCGCGAAGCTGCGGCGGTGATGCGGCGTGGGTCCCAGCAGCGACAGCGCCTCGAGATGCTCCTGACTGCCATAGCCGCGATTGGTCTCCCAGCCATAGCCGGGATAGGTCCTCGCGAGCGCGTGCATGTAGCGGTCGCGCGTCACCTTGGCGAAGATCGAGGCGGCGGCGATCGAATAGGAGTGCGCGTCGCCGCCGACGATGGTCTCGGCGCGGCAGCCCAGCTGCGGCGGCACGCGATTGCCGTCGATCAGCACGACTTCCGGCTGCTCGGTGAGCGCCTGCACGGCGCGGCGCATGGCGAGATAGGTCGCCTGCAGGATGTTGACCCGGTCGATCTCCTCGACGCTCGCCTCGGCGACGGCGAACTGCACGACACCCGAGGCGATCATGGCCTCATAGGCCTCCTCGCGCTGTTCGAGCGTCAGCTTCTTGGAATCGTCGATCATGCGCAAAAGCTTGCGCGCCGCGCGCGCACGGTCGATGACCGCCGCCGCCGCATAGACCGGCCCGGCCAGCGGTCCGCGGCCGGCCTCGTCGATGCCGGCAACACGCCCCTCGCAACGCAGTTCGAATCGAAAGCTCGGCATTATCCCCATCGAGGCCGGCTAGACTGGGCCATGTCCCTCGTCGCCCGCATCATCGCAGAAGACGCCGTCGCGATGGAACAGCTACGTGCGGTGCGTGAACTCGATCTGCCGGACTGGTGCATTGCCGCGGGATTCGTGCGCAATCGCGTCTGGGACCATCTGCACGGCATCGTGCCGGCGCGGCTGCCTGTGGATATCGATGTCATCTATTTCGACGCAGGCGACGTTTCGCGCGAGAGCGAGGCGGCGTTCGAGCGACGGCTCGACGCGCTGCTGCCCGGCCTGCCCTGGCAGGTGCGCAACCAGGCGCGCATGCATGTCTGGAAGGACTTGCCGCCGCATCGCGACACCGCGGACTCGATGGTCTACTGGCTGGAGTCGGTGACGGGCGTCGGCGTGCGCCTCGAAGCCGACGACGCACTCACCGTCGTCGCCCCGCTCGGCACCGACGATCTTTTGAACCTGCGCTGCCGCCCCACGCCCTATGGCCGCACGCGGCGCCACGAATACGATGCGCGGGTCGAGGCCAAGCGCTGGCGCGAACTCTGGCCCAAGGTCGCGTTCCTCGACTAGAGCCCTTCCGTTTCAAACTGCCCCATCCTTCTTCATCCCGAGGAGGCTGGGCGGGAATGATTTGAATCGTATCAAGCACTTACCTCATCCTGAGGAGCGCCCCGCAGGGGCGCGTCTCGAAGGATGGGCAACAGGCAAGGTGCGCGTTTCCACCCTTCGAGACGCTCACTGCGTTCGCTCCTCAGGGCGAGGTCTGGGTAGGGAGTTCAGCCCATTTCAATCTCACCCGGAAAGGCTCTAGGCTCTGCGCGAGATGATCGCTGCGTTCCTGCCTCTGGCCGCCATCGCCCTGCTGGGCGCCCTGCTCCGCCACTTCATTCCCGGCATGGAGCAGACCCGCCAGTCGATGAACAAACTGGTCCTCTACGTCTTCCTGCCGGCGCTGGTGTTCCGCACCGTCATGGACGGCACGATCAGTCGCCTGTTCCTCGAAATTCCCGCGCTCGCGGCGATCGGCACGCTGTCCTGCCTCGCCGTGGGCTTCCTGGTGTTTCATTTCCTGCCGATCCCCGGCCCGACCAAGGGCGCGATGATGCTGGGGGCGGCGTTCGGCAACGTCACCTATCTCGGCCTGCCGGTGCTGCTGGGCGTCTTTCCCGGCCAGGCCGACCAGGTCTCCGAGGTCTCGGTCCTGTTCGAGGTCACCAAGTCGTCGCTCAACCTGACGCTCGGCGCCATGATCGCCATCGCCTATGGCAGCCAGGAGCCGATCACCTTCCGCCGCACCGCGCTGGAGGCGCTGAAGCTGCCGCCGATCTGGGCGCTGGTCGTCGCCATCCTGTGGAAGGTCTCGGGCGTGCCTTGCCCGACGATGGTGATGGATGCGGCGTCGATCCTCGCCGTGGCGGTCAGCGGCATCATGATGCTGTCGCTCGGCATGGCGCTGCGCTTCTCGGCCACGAAGCTGATGGCGCTCGCGCTTCCGGTCGCGGTCATCAAGCTGGTGTTCGCGCCGCTGGTCGTCTTCAGCGCCGTGGGCCCGCTCGGGCTCTCGGGCGTCTACGCCAACGCCGCCATCCTGGAGGCGGCGATGCCGAGCCAGCTCCTGTCCTTCATCATCGCCGGCAAGTTCAAGCTCGACGAGGAGACGCTGGCCTTCGTGATCATGGTCGACACGGTGCTGGCGTTCGTCACCCTGCCTCTGGTGCGAACGCTGCTGCTGGCGACCTGATCGGCGCTAGTCCCGTCAGCTCGACGGGGCCAGGGAGGCCATGATCTTCGCCCCCTGTTCCTGCGCCCGCACGGACGCCGGACGTGCGATATGGCGGGCGACATAGGCCTCGAACACCGGCCGCTTCTCGATGCCGCCGAACATCATGCCCCAGTGCAGGAACGACGCCATGTAGAGATCGGCCGCGGTGAAGTGGTCGGCAGCGAGGGTCGGCCGCTCCGTCACCGCCCGGGCCACCGTCTCCAGCGTGCGGTCGTAGGAACCGTAGCCGAACATCACCTGCAGCTGGGGCGTGTCGGGCTTCCAGCCGGCCGCCTTGTCGGCCAGGGCCGGCTCGCAGCAGCCGGCGACGAAGAACAGCCAGCGATAGTAGGCGCCGCGCTCGCCGGGCGGCGGCGCGAGCTTCGCTTCGGGAAACAGGTCGGCCAGGTAGCAGAGGATGGCGCCGCTCTCCGTGACGACCGTGTTGCCGTGGCGCAGCGCCGGCACCTTGCCCATCGGATTGATGGCGAGATAGTCGGGCGACTTCATCTCCGGCCCGAACTGCTTCACCTCGAGCCGGTAGGGACAGCCGATCTCCTCCAGCATCCAGTGGATCATCGCGCCACGCGACTGCGGATGGGTGAACAGGATCAGGTCGTCGGCCATGACTTCACTCCTCTAGAACAATCTCATCTGCCTGGCGTCGCGCCGGGCATCGACCAGGGCCGTGCGGGCGGCGGCGGGCACGGCGAAGCGCATCGTGTCGAGCCGGTAGCGGACCCGATTGAGGTCGAGGCGCTTCACCGCCGCGGCGAAGCGCCGGCTCAGCAGTTGCGCGATCGGCCCCTCGCCTTTCATGCGCGTGCCGAACTCGGCCTTGTAGAGTTCGCCACCCCTGATCTGTCGGATCAGCGACAGCACGCGCTCGGCGCGATCCGGCCGGTTGGCGCGCAGCCATTCCTCGAACAGCTCCTTGATCTCGAGCGGCAGGCGCAAGGCTGTGTAGCCCGCCCGCGTGGCGCCGGCGGCGGCGGCCGAATCGAGAATGGACTCCATCTCGTGATCGTTGAGGCCGGGGATCATCGGTGCCGTCATCACGCCCACCGGGATGCCCGCCGCCGCGAGTTCGCGGATCGCGTCGAGCCTGCGATGCGGTGCCGAGGCACGCGGCTCCATGGTGCGCGCGAGGTCGCGGTCGAGCGTGGTCACCGACAGGAACACCTCGGCCAGGTTGCGCCTGGCCATGTCGCCCAAAATGTCGATGTCGCGGGTGATCAGGTGGTTCTTGGTGACGATCCCGACAGGATTGTTGAAGTCGCTGAGCACGCGCAGGATCTGCCGCGTGATCTTGAGGTCGCGCTCGATCGGCTGGTAGGGATCGGTGTTGGTGCCCATCGCCACCACGTCGCAGCGATATTTCGGCGAGGCGAGCTCGGCGGTCAGCAGCGCCGCCGCTTCCGGCTTGAACAGGATCCTGGTCTCGAAATCGAGGCCGGGCGACAGGCCGAGATAGGCATGGGTCGGTCGCGCGAAGCAGTAGATGCAGCCATGCTCGCAGCCACGATAGGGATTGATCGAGCGGTCGAACGGCACGTCCGGCGAGCTGTTGCGCGCGATGATGGTGCGCGTCGCGTCCCTGGTCAGCGTCGTGCGCAATGGCGGCAGCTCGTCCTCGATGTCCCAGCCGTCGTTGGTCCGGATGCGCTTCTCGTCGTCGTAGCGGCTGGTCGCGTTGCTGAGCGCCCCGCGTCCGTTGTGGAGCGGCTCGGCGATCTGGTCGTCCGGATAGAGCGGCGGGCTGGGCTCTTTCATGCGCCGAGTCTTAGAACAAACCGGGAACGAGTCAAGCCACTGTCCCTAGGGGTTCATTGTCTCCGGATAGGACCACCCCTAGAGAGGGACCATGACCACCATCGAGCTACGCCCCGCCCGCCCCGAGGATCGAGACTTCCTGCACAGCCTGTCGCCGCGCCTGTCGGGCGTGCCCGGCCCCGCCTGGCACGATCGCGCCGCCATGGACGGGTTCCAGGACCGCTACATGAAAGCGACCTTCGCCGCCGTCGATCCGGCGGCGCAGACGCTCATTGCCTGGTCGGCCGACGGCGAGCGCCTGGGGTATATCCACATGCGGCCGTTCAAGGATGGGGTGACGGACGAACCCTGCGGCTACGTCTCGCTTCTGGCCATCGCCGAAGGCGCCGAGGGCCAGGGGATCGCGCACCGGATGATGCAGGCGGCCGAGGGCTGGGCCCGCGCGCAGGGCTACCGCTTCCTCTGCCTCGACGTGTTTGCCGACAATCGCCGCGCCGTGGAGTTCTACGAACGTCGCGGCTTCCAGACCGAAACGCTGCGCATGGTGAAGCCGCTATAGCCACTCCGCACGGATCGAGCGGATCGTCTTGCGCTCGAACGACAAGGCGATGCGCGAGCGCAGATGGTCCCTCATTGCGGGCGACAGGCCGGCGTCGCTCCATTGCGACGGATCGGACGGATCTCGCGGCGCTTCCGTCTGCACCTTCCACCGCGCCATGAACAGGGTGGTGCGCAGCCAGGTGAGACGACGCATCGGCTGCAGCCAGGGGTGCAGCTCGGCGGCGCGCGTCTCGCCGATCCGCGCGAGATAGGTTTCGTGGAAGTGCCGCACCTCGGCGAGGGAGAGAACCTTGCCGACATCGGGATGCCACAAGGTCGAGGTCGGCAGCGTCGCATGCGCGAGGTCGATCGCCGGCGAGCCGACATGGACCTTTTCCAGATCGACGAACCAGGCGAGGCCGGCGCGGTCGACGATGAAGTTGCCGGGATGCGTGTCGGCCAGCGCGATCGACAGCGGCTGCGGGCGATGCGCCAGCGTCTTTGCCAACTCGCGCATGAGCTCGAGTTCCTCGACGATCTCGGCTCGTGCGCCCGCATCGGCGACCGCTGTGTCGAGGAAGCGTCGGGCCCCCTCCTCCACGACATCGAGCGTCGTGCGGAACGGATTGTCCTGGCGCGGGATCGGTGAGCCCGCCACCGGCAACGGCAGCGAATGGAGGCGCGCCAGTGTCTCGGCCATCGCCTCCAATTCGTCCGGAAGATGCGGTGCCCGTCCCTCGATGAAATCGACGATCAGCGCCCCGCCGGGCAGACCGGGCCGCGGCTCGACGATCTCATGTAGTCGCGGCGAGCGCCCGGCCGGCGCCAGGTGACGAAATGCGTCCGCCTGCAGATGCAGTCGCGCCGCCGCCGTCGGATCGTCCTCGTAGGCATAGGCGATGCGCGCGAGCCGCCCGTCCTTCAGCCGCACATGACCGTGCGCCGTCCCGGTCGCCGGCAGCGCCTCGCCCTCGCCGATCGCGGCGAGGATATCAGCCATGATGGACCTCACCCTGAGGAGGGCGCGAAGCGCCCGTCTCCAAGGGTGGGAACGAGCACCGTGTATGTGGCCCATCCTTCGAGACGCGCGCCTGCGGCGCGCTCCCCAGGATGAGGGGAATTAGGACATCAGCCACTGCGTGGCATCTTGCCTTCGTTGAGGCGCGGCATCAGCTCGGCGAAGTTGCAGGGCCGGAAGCGGATGTCGAGCTGCTGGCGCAGGATGTCGTCCCAGCCGTCCTTGCAGGCGCCGGTCGAACCGGGCAGCGCGAAGATGTAGGTCGCGTTGGCGACGCCCGCGGTGGCGCGGCTCTGCATGGTCGAGGTGCCGATCTTCTGGAAGCTGATCCAGCGGAAGGTCTCGCCGAAGCCTTCGATCTTCTTCTCGAACAGCGCCTCCAGCGCCTCCGGCGTCACGTCGCGGCCGGTGACGCCGGTGCCGCCGGTCGAGATCACGACCTCGACGCGCGGGTCGTCGATCCACTTCTGCACCTGGGCGCGGATCCGCGCGACGTCGTCGGTGACGATGGCGCGGTCGGCCAGGACATGGCCGTCGCGCGCGATGCGCTCGACCAGCGTGTCGCCCGACTTGTCGGTCTCGAGCGTGCGCGTGTCGGAAACCGTGAGAACGGCGATGTTCACCGGCTTGAATGGCTTGGTTTCGTCGATGCGGTTCATGAGTTCACTATACTCCAGAAATCAGCATGCTTCGATGTTGGCCCGTGCCGCCTCGGCAAGCTCGACAAACTTCATCTCGCGATAGCTCCAGATCTGAATCGAACTACCCTTCCTTAGGATGGCGTGGACGAAAAATTGGGGCCAGGCGCCTTTAGCTTGCATCGAGCTCAGGAACGAACTCTGGCGCGAACAGTCCGGGGCGATCGCAGAGATCGCTGCCTGCATGAGATGGCTGCGCCGCGATTCCGCCCAGACGAGGAAAACGCTACCGAACATGAAAAGGGACACCGCCAGATGGACCGCAAGCGGCGCGCGCCGGGCGATCATCCCGACCAAACCGGCACAGATCACGGCAACACCCGCCGCCCCGAGAAGAGGCGGACCGAGAAAATCGATATGTCTCCCAATGCCGTCGGCGAGGACCCGTAGGGCAAAGACGAAGGCGCTACAGATCGCGAGGCCGACGACAGCAAGACGCATCCTCGCTGGTGCGCGCCAGAGAAACACCCCGATCGCCACGATGAGAACGGCTGCGATTCCGACGACGCCTGCCGGCGATGGCAAGAAGGGGTCCACCGCGCCGGCGCGGAAGAGAGCGAGGAAGGGAGCGAAGACCAGAATGAGTCCCAGCGTCGCGACCAGCGGCGGAGAGACGTTGAGGACGACGAGCAGACACCAGAAACCCATGCAGACGGCCAACACGCCCTTCCAGTCGAACCGGCGGGGCGCGCGTTCCTGGGTCCGCGAATAGAGCAGCCAGCAGACGACGACGAGGTCGAGAATCAGAAATGCCACCAAAGGATTTTTCCTCGTACCGCCGGAAAGGCATCAGGACTTTCCATTGACTCTCCAAGATGGAGATTTAGTGATTGCCCGCTGGAAATCAGCCGCAGAATCCCCTCATTGCTTCCCAAACATCACCTACGGAAGCTGACATTCAAAGCTCGGAGACATCATGACCGGCCCCACCGACTGGAAGCATGACGGCGTGCGGGTCATTCCCGCCGGATCGCTCGACACCAACACCGCCCAGACTCCGGGCATGAACCGCGCCGCGGCCATCAACTTCGCCCGCGTCGGCGCGCAGAAGCTGTGGGCCGGCACGGTGACCATCCATGCCCACGCCAAGACCGGCGCCCATCATCACGGGCACCTGGAGAGCGTGATCTACGTCGTGAAGGGCCGCGCCCGCATGCGCTGGGGCGAGCAGCTCCAGTTCGTAGCCGAAGCCGGTCCCGGCGATTTCATCTACGTGCCGCCCTACGTGCCGCACCAGGAGATCAACGCCTCGGACACCGAGCCGCTGGAATGCGTGCTGGTCCGCTCCGACAACGAGGCGGTCGCGATCAACATCGACATCACCCCGGCCGAGAAGGTCGAGGAAGTGTATTGGGTCGATCCCACCCACCCCCATCCGCACAAACACTAGCGCGCTGGCGCAGGCCAGCGCGGGCGGGCGTCAGCGCCTTCACAGGCGCGAGAGCCCGCTCCGAGCAGAACAGGCAAGAACTCTTAGAGGCGGCCTCAGGCCGCCTTCTTCCGTTTCGGCCACAGCCCCGCGACCAGCAGCCCGACCGCGACGAGCGCGAAGCCGGCCGACAGGTAGCTGTGCAGGAAGATCATCGGGTCGCCGTCGGAGATCGCCAGGGACTGGCGCACTGAGCGCTCGAAGATCGGGCCCAGCACATAGGCCAGGATGACGATGCCGAGATCGAAGCCGTGCCGGCGCAGCCCGTAGCCGATGAAGCCGAAGATCACGGCGATCACCACGTCCGCCGGATTGCCGTTCGACGAATAGACGCCGATCAGGCAGACCGCGAGGATCATCGGCGTCAGATAGGCGCGCGGGATGTCGAGGATGCGCACGAACAGGCCGATCAGCGGCAGGTTCAGGATCAGCAGCATGATGTTGCCGATGTACATGCTGGCCACGACGCCCCAGAAGATCTCGGGCTGGCGCTCAAGGATGGTCGGGCCGGGCGTGACGCCGTGGATGATGAAGGCGCCGAGCAGCAGCGCCGTCACCGCGTTCGCCGGGATGCCCATGCAGAGCAGCGGCACGAAGGCGCCGGCGGTGCCGGCATTGTTGGCCGATTCCGGGCCCGCGAGTCCCTCGACGGCGCCCTTGCCGAACTCTTCGGGATGCTTCGAGAGCTTGCGCTCCATACCGTAGGACAGGAACGAGGCCAGCACCGCGCCGCCGCCGGGCAGCAGGCCGACCAGGAAACCCATGATCGTGCCGCGCGCGACCGGACCGACCGACCGCCTCGCCTCCTCGCGCGAGGGCATGAAGCCCAGCAGGTGCGAGGGCGGCGGCAGGACCTTCATGTCCTCGGGCTTCTGGCGCGCCATGAACAGCACTTCGGACAGGCCGAACAGGCCGATCGCCAGCGGCACGAGATTGATGCCGTCGCCCAGCGCCAGGACACCGAAGGTGAGCCGCGGCGTCATGTTGAGCGGATCGCTGCCGATCGTGCCCAGCAGCAGGCCGAAGGCCGCCATCAGCAGCGCGCGTGGCAGTGAACCGTTCGACATGTAGGTGACCATGGTGAGGCCCGCGAGCATCAGCATGGCGTATTCGGCGGGGCCGAACTTGATGACCAGTTCGGCGAGCGGCGGCGACAGGAAGGTGATGCCGATGACGCCCACGGTGCCCGCAAAGAACGAGCCGATGCCGGCGATGCCGAGCGCCGCGCCGGCACGGCCCTTGCGCGCCATCTCGTAGCCGTCGAGGCAGGTCACGACCGACGAGGCCTCGCCCGGGATGCGCATCAGCACCGAGGTCACGGTGCCGCCATAGGCCACGCCGTAATAGATGCCCGACAGCATGATGATGGCCGAGGTCACGTCCATCTTGAACGTGATCGGCAGCAGGATGGCGATGGTGGTGAGCGGCCCCAGTCCCGGCAGGATGCCCACGACGGTGCCGAGGAACGCGCCGACGAAGCAGTAGAACAGGTTGTCGAGGGTCAGCGTGGTGGCAAAGCCACCCAGCAGCGCTTCCATGCGGCTTGCCTCAGCGAACGTAGGTGTAGAAGGTGCGCTCGATCGGGCCTTCCGGCAGATCGACGCGCAGCAGCCAGCCGAAACAGACGAGGCCGACGGCGGCGCAGGCAATGCCGTAGCCGATCGAGGCGAACCACGAGCGGCGTTCGGCGAAGCGCATGATGACGACCGTCACCGCCATGACCGTGACGACGAAGCCCGCATACATCGCGCCCAGCGCGAACACGGCGAAGGTGGCGATGTAGATGCCGAAGGTGCGGTTAGACTCCTTCGTCGCCTCGACGTCGTCGGTGTCGCCGCCCTCGGTCTCGCCGGCCTTGCCCGGAAAGGCCAGGACGACGAGGGCGAGCGCCACGCAGATGCCAGCCATGAGCTGCGGGAAGAAGCCGGGGCCGGGGCCGTCGAAGCCCCAGCTGTCCAGTTCCATCGCCTTCCACAGGCCGACCAGCGCCGCGGCCAGCAGGCCGAGCGTGGCGATCCGCGTGCCGCTCAGCCTCGTCATGCCGGCTTCTTGGCCATGCCGGTTTCCTTGAGGATCGGAACGAGTTCCGTCTCGATCTTCTTCAGGAGTTCACCGTACGCCTTGCCGTCGCGATAGACCGGCTGGATTCCGAGCTTGGCGATCTGGCTGGTCACCGTCTCGTCCTTCATGACGTCGGCCAGCGCCTTGCCCATGCGGTCCTGGATGGCCGGATCGACGCCCTTGGGGAAGGCATAGCCGAACGGCCCGTTGCTGACCGCGTCATAGCCCAGCTCGCGCAGGGTCTTCACGTCCGGATAGTCCGGCCAGCGCGCCTCGGCCGCCGAGGCGAGAAGGCGCAGCTTGCCGGCCTCGATCTGCGGCCGCATCTCGGCGACCGTCTGGATCACGGCATCGACATGGCCGCCGATCGCCGCCGTCACCGACTCGACGCCGCCCGGGAAGACGACCCAGCGGAACTTGGCACCGGTCAACTTGGCGAGCTGGAACATCGCCACGACGTTGGTGACGTTGTTGGAGCTGTAGGTGAGCTGCTTCTGCTTGCCCTGGTTGACGAGGTCCTCGATCGACTTGATCGGCCCGTCGGCGCGCGCGCCGATGCCGTAGCGCAGTGCCGCGACCTGGCCGATGATGTCGAACGCCGTCCACGGCTCGTACGCGACTTTCATCATGTTGGGGATGGCGACGTGACTCGAGATCGCCACCAGGCCGATCGTGTGGCCGTCTGGCGTCGACTGGGCGAGCGTCGTCGGGCCCAGCGCGCCCGCGCCGCCGACCACGTTCTTCACGATGACGGTCGCGTTCAGCCGCTTCTCCAGCGCCTGCGCGATGATGCGCGCGGTGAGATCGGTCGAGGCGCCCGGCGCATTGGGATTGATCAGCGAGATCTCGCGGGCCGGCCACTTGGCTGACTGGCCAAGCGCCGGCGCGGCGATGGAAACGGCAGCGAGGGCGGTGCCGCCCTTCAGCACGGTTCTACGGTTCATCTGTCTTCCTTCCCTGTTTTTCAGAGCGGGTGACAGTGCTTGCCGGTCCCGCGGCTGGTCAAGGGAGGCGTGCCGGTACGCGAACCTCAGCAGGCGGCGCGCACCTCCGCCGAACGGTCCCAGATATTGGGCTGTTCGCGGTTGGTGTAGCCCGACACGAACAGGTTGGGCTGGCCCGTCTTCACGTCGAAGGTGTGACGACGCACCGCGCCGATATTGCCGCCATAGACATGGATGCTGATCGAGCCGCGGTCGTCGAGCGCGTTGGTGACCTGATGGATGTCGCCCTTGGGGTTGCGCGGCGCCGGCACCAGGACCTCGACATCGCCCGGCTCGAGCTTGGCGAGTTCGCCTGGCACCAGCACGCCGGTCTCGGGGTCGCGCGTGAAGGACAGCGAGGTCTCCGAGCCGCGCAGCATGCCCACCAGGCCCCACATCTCGTGATCGTGCACCGGCGTGTTGGCCCGGGGTGCCCAGACGAAGCTCACGACGCAGAAGCGCTCGAACGGATCGCACCACAGCAGGTTCTGCGCATAGCCGTGTGCCGGCACCTTGGCCGCCTGATCGGGCAGCCAGTCGTCGTGCTTCACCAGTTCGCCCAGGAGCTTCGCGCCCACTTCGACGACCGCGTTCTCGTCCTTGTCCTGCCAGGCCCCGCCCGTGAGGGATGTCATGTCGCCGATGAAGCGACGCAGGCGATCGATGCTCATTCCGCAGCCTTTCGCTGGAAGGTGGTTCCAAAGACGTCCTCGGTGTCGGCGCCGAGCGCCGGCGGATCGCGCCGTTTCGAGATGTCGGTGGCGGAGATCCGGACCGGGCTGCCGAAGGTCCTGGTCTTCACGCCCGAGGGTAGCTCCATCTCCTCGACCCAGCCCATATGCTGGACCTGCGGGTCGGCGAGGATCTGGCTGTAGGTATTGATGCGGCCCTGCGGCACGCCCGCGGCCTCGAAGGCGCCCAACCAGTGGTCGACGCCGTTCTTTGCAAACTCGACTTCGAGCAGGTCCTTGAGCGCCACCTGGTTGGCGGCGCGCGACTGGGTCGTGGCGAACCGCTCGTCGGCGAGCAGGTCGGGGCGACCGACCACCCTGGTCACCTGCTCCCACAGCTTGTTGTTGCCGGCGGCGATCACGAAATGTCCGTCCGCCGCCTTGAAGGCCTGGTAGGGCGCGTTGCGCGGATGGGCCGAGCCCAGCTTCTTCGGATCGCGGCCGGTGCCGAAGAACTCGCTGGTCTGCAGCGCCGCCATGCCGAGGCTGCAGCCGAGCATGGAAGCGTCGACATGCGCGCCCGGTCCGCCGCCGGCGACCCGGCGCAGGATCGAGACGACGGTCAGCGCCGCATACAGGCCGGTGCCGACATCGGAGACCGGTACGCCGCATTTCACGGGCGCGCCGTCGGGCTCGCCGGTCACGCTCATGATGCCGCTCATCGCCTGGACCGTGACGTCGAAGCCGCCCTCGCCGGAACGCGGACCGCTCTGGCCGAAGGCCGAGATCGAGCAATAGACGAGGCCGGGCTTCTCGGCGCGGAAGGATTCGTAGCCGAGACCGAGCCTGTCCATGACTCCCGGCCGGTTGTTCTCCAGCACGACATCCGCCGACAGGATGAGCTGGCGCGCCGCCTGCTTCTGCGCCGGATCCTTGAGATCGAGCACCACCGAGCGCTTGTTGCGGTTGATCGAGGCGAAGTTCTCGCTGTAGCCCCCCTCGGAGCCTTCTGTGATCGGCGGCCACTGCCGCATCATGTCGCCTTCCGGCGGCTCGACCTTGATCACCTCGGCGCCGAGGTCGGCCAGCAGCATTCCGCAATAGGGACCGGCCAGGACCTGGCAGAACTCGACGACGCGTACACCTGAAAGCGGCAACATGCTCAGCGGGTTCCATCCTGCGGTGTGTAACGGGGCCAGTCGTGCGACGCGATCTGGTCGAGCGACGGCGTCGGCTGTCCCAGACGGATCTGATAGATCCAGTAGTTGGTCAGCACGCGCTGTACGAAGTCGCGCGTCTCGTGGAGCGGGATCAGCTGAATATAAAGAAGCGGATCCTGCGAAGCGTTCAGCGAGTTGTCCCAGCGCATGACGTTGCCCGGCCCGCCATTGTAGCCGGCGGTCGTGCGCACGAGATTGCCGTCGGTCTCGTTCAGCAGCATCGAGATGTAGGCCTCGCCGAGCGACATGTTGACCGACGGATCCCACGGGTTGGCGCCCGCGGTCTCCGGCGCATACCGTGCCGAGACCGCGCGGGCCGTCGCCGGCATCAGCTGCATCAGCCCCATGGCCCCGACCACGGAGCGCGCCTTGGGATTGAAGGCCGATTCCTGGCGCATGAAGGCGTAGACCAGCGCGCGGTCGACGATCGCGCCGCTCGACGGCTGCCACGGCGGAATCGGATACATGCCGCTGTCATAGCCCTTGATGTTGTGGCGCTGGTCCCAGTTGGCATTGCCGACGCGGACCGCCAGCGCCGGCAGCTGCGCCTTCTGCGCCAGCGCCATCACCGCCTCGACGTAGCGCGGATCGTTGTCGATCGACGCCGCGAACAGCTCGCGCTCGGCCGCCGTCGTGGCGCCGAGCTGCAGCAGGGCCAGCGCCCGCCGCGCCGCGCGGTCGTTGCGCAGCAGGTCGGCGCGGCGCCGGTCGAGCGGCGGCAGCTCGAAATCGGGCTGGATCTGCATGCCCAGTGCCTTCTGGGCGACGAGCCCGTAGAAGGTGCTGCCATGCAGCGCCGCGCGCTTGAGATAGGGCGCGTACTTCTGCGGATTGCCGGCCAGCAGGTTGGCGCGGGCGGCCCAGAACGAGCCGGCGGCCAGGGTCCAGGACGAGGCCCGGTCGGGCGAGGCATCGGCCACCAGCTCGAAGCGCCGGGCGGCCTCGGCCATGTTGCCGCGTGTGAAGGCCGTCATCGCGGCCGTCCAGTTGGCGTCGGGCGGCATGCTGGCCTCGACGGGGATCTGCATGCCGCGCTGCGGATCGGCCTCGAGCTGGCGGGTGCGCAGGCGGCCGCGCCACAGCTCGACTTCCTGGGGTCCGAGTACCTCGGTCGACGACTTGCGATCGAGCAGGACGAAGGCGGCGTTGAAACCGCCATCGTCGGCCATGCTCTGCAGGCGCGCGCGCAACTCGGCCGCGCGGCCGCCATCGGCGCCATTCACGGTGCGGGCGGCCGCGAAGTTGGGCGAGCCCTGCGTGAAGCCCACGAAGGTGGCGGGAGTGAGCTCCGCACCGCCCGCCGGACGGCGCGCCAGCGCCAGCCGGTAGATCGCGGGCGCGTCGGGATTGTCGTTGTAGTCCTGCAGCCAGGCAGCGAGCTGCTCGTAGCGGGCGGGGTAGTTGGGGCTGAGCAGGCGCTGGGCGCCGACATAGCCCATCAGCGTCTTGTCCGAGAGCTGGCGGATCTCGTCGTCCGCCTGCGGCCACGCGCCGGCCTGCTGTGCCTGGAAGATGCGGCGGTAGCGGTCGCGCGTCTCGTTATCCAGAACGGTCGGCAGGTCGGCCACGACCGCGCGTTCATCGAGTTCGAGGACGGGTGGCGGAGGCACATAGACCGCGGCGCGCGGCGCCGGGCGTCCTGTCGGCCGCGCGGCCGGCCTGGCCGCGGCGGCCTTGGTCGTCGCAGGCTTGGTCGCCTGAGTCTGGACAGGCTTCTTGGCGGTCTGGGCCGAGGCAGAGGCCGCCATCAGGGCGGCCGCCCCGATCAGAAGGGCAGAAACGGTCGTTCGCATAGCGCACCGTAGTTTGACTCCCGCCGGGGCGACAAGGGCCGGGATCGTTATACTGTCCCGAACGGAGGACCGGAATGACCCTGCATCAAGAGCGCGCCGCGGCCGTGCGGCGCCTGATCGACGAGGCCCGCACCATCGAGAAGGACGGCGTGACCCGCGCCAGCCTCGAGAAGATCGGCGGGCTTCTCTCGTCGCTGGCCAGCCGCGCCGAGCTCTTCCCGCAGGAGGAATTCCCGCTGGGCGCCGAGGGCGGAATCTACCGGCTCAGCGAGGATCCGGATCATCGTTTCGCCCTCTATGCCTCGGCCGGCGGCCCCGGCAAGAAGGTGCCGCCGCACAATCACACGACCTGGGCGATCATCGCCGGCGTCCACGGCGCCGAGCGCAACGTGGTCTACGAGCGGCTCGACAACGGCGCGCAGGAAGGTGTGGTGCAGCTGCGCGAAGCGCCGTCGAAGGAGAAGACGCTCAAGCGCGGCGACGTGATCGCCTTCCTGCCCGACGACTTCCACCACATCGAGACGCCGATCGGGTCGGGCAACGCGCTGCACCTCCATTTCTACGGGTTGAGCCTCGAGCATCTGCCCGGCCGGGTGACCGTCGACATGAAGACCGGCACGGCCAGGCGCTTCATGGCCAGGCCGAAGATCCTGACGCCGCTGCTCACGGTGCAGCAGATCAAGGAGATGCTGAAGTCGGGCGAGGTGTTCGCGTTCTTCGACGTACGCGAGGAAGGCGAGTTCTCGACCCAGGGGCATCCGCTGTTCGCGACCCCGCTTCCCCTCTCCCGCCTCGAGCCGCGGGCGCTCGCCCTGCTGCCCGATCCGGGCACGCGCATCGTGCTGATGGACGACGGCGAGGAAGGCCAGCTCGGCCGCGCCAACCGCGCCGCCGCCCGCCTCTCGCAGCTCGGCTACACCAACCTCGCGGTCATGGCCGGCGGCCTGAAAGCCTGGCGCGACGCGGGTTACGAGGTGTTCACCGGCGTCAACGTGCCCAGCAAGGCGTTCGGCGAGGTCGTCGAGCACGGCAACGACACGCCGCGCATCGATGCCGCCGACGTGCAGAAGATGATCGACGACAAGACCGACATGGTGATCCTCGATTCGCGGCCGCTGCCGGAATTCACCAACATGTCGATTCCGGGCGGCATCGACTGCCCCGGCGCCGAGCTGGTTTATCGCGTGAAGGACTTCGTGACGCGGCCCGAGACGCTGGTCGTCGTCAATTGTGCCGGCCGCACGCGCTCGATCATCGGCGCGCAGTCATTGATCAATGCCGGCCTGCCGAACAAGGTGATGGCCCTCAAGAACGGCACGATGGGCTGGCACCTGGCCGGCCTCAAGGTGGCGCGCGGCGAGACGAAGAGCTTCGGCCCGCAGGGACCTGAAGCCGCGAAGTTCGCGCAGGCCGCCGCGGCCAACATCGCCGGGAAAATGGGAATCAGGAAGATCGACGGCGCCGGTCTCGCCGCCCTCGAGAAGAAGGTTGGACCGCTCTATCGCCTCGACGTGCGCGACCCCGCCGAATATGCGCGGGGCCATCTCAAGGGATTCCGCCACGCCGCCGGCGGCCAGCTCGTGCAGGCGACCGACCAGTATGTCGGCGCCCGCAACGCCACCATCGTCCTGCATGACAATGACGGCGTGCGCGCGACCATGACGGCTCACTGGCTGCTGCAGATGGGCTGGAACGAGACCTATGTGCTCGACCACGAGCCAGCCGCCTCCGAACTGACGACCGTTGCCGAGCCGCGCTACCCGGCGGGCTTCACCGTGCCGACGGTCGCGACCGTGACGGCCGCCGAGCTGCACAAGTCGCTGGGGTCGACCCTGGTCGTGGACCTCGACACCAGCCTGAAATATCGCGACGGCCACGTGCCGGGCGCCTGGTTCGCCGTGCGCCCCAATCTTGCGCGCACCCTGCCGGAAATGTTGGCCCGGCAGGCGGGCGCCCGGCAGATCGTCCTCTCGGCGCCCGATGCCGAAATCGGCGCCCTGGCGGCGGCCAAGGTCGCCGATCTGGCCGGGGATCTGCCGGTTTCCATTTTGACAGGCGGTGTGAAAGCCTGGCGGGAGGCGGGGTTCGAGGTCGAGACCGGTCACGTCCGGATGGCGGACCCACCGACCGACGTCTGGTACCGGCCCTACGACTTCAAGGAGGATGTCGAGGCGGCCATGCGCCAGTACCTGGACTGGGAGGTCGACCTCGTCCCGCAGGTCGAGCGCGACGGCGACGCCCGGTTCTCCGTCCTGAAGCGGTAGAACGGCGGAACGGCTTGCATTTAAGGGCCTTGTCACATCGTCGCGTACGCTTGACACCCCGCGGGCCTGCCCATAGGTTCCGGCGCGTTTTTCATTGTGACCGCATCGTGTTGGTGGGGTGGCGGTGGAAAGCCCGGAGCGGAGCATCCGGTTATGGCTGAGGACGATCGGAAATCGACCCCTGACGAGCTGGATCGGCGCCTTAAAGGTGTCCGGCAGGCCTATCAGGCGGGAACGGGCCGGTCGTCGAGACCCGCAGCGCGCGGCGCCGGTGGCGAAAAGCTGGGCGTCGGCATGCGGATCGCAGTCGAACTGGTGGCGGGCGTCGTTGCGGGGGCCTTTCTCGGCCTGATGGCTGATCAGTGGCTGGGTACCAAACCCTGGCTGCTGATTGTGGGGTTCGTGCTGGGGTGCGGTGCGGCGTTCATGAACGTCTACCGGGTTGCGCAGGCTGAAGAGCGGCGCAGCAAGGCAGCCCAGGATGAGAAGAAGAGCTGAATTGGGGATAGAGTAACGTGGCCAGCCCGCTCGAGCAGTTTGCTATCCAGGACCTAACCGCCCCGCTGTTCACCATCGGTGGCCATCACATCGCCGTCACCAACTCCGCCATCTTCATGATGAGCGCGGTGGTGCTCTCGTCGGGCCTTCTGCTCGCGGGCGCCGGCAAGGGAGCGATGATCCCGGGCCGCATCCAGGCGATGGCCGAACTCTTCTACGAGTTCATCGCCAACATGATCCGGGACAATGTCGGCAGCGCCGGCAAGAAGTTCTTCCCGTTCATCTTCACGCTCTTCATCTTCACGCTGTTCGGCAACATCCTCGGGATGCTCCCCTACGGCTACACCTTCACGTCCCAGATCGCCGTCACCTTCTTCATGGCGATGGTGGTGTTCCTCGGCGTGACGCTGATCGGCCTCTTCAAGCACGGCCTGCACTTCTTCTCCCTGTTCTTCCCGCACGGCGCGCCGCTGTTCACCGCGCCCATCCTGATCCCGATCGAGTTGGTGTCCTATCTCAGCCGCCCGATCAGCCTGTCGGTCCGACTGTTCGCCAACATGACCGTCGGTCACGTGCTGCTGAAGGTTCTGGCGGGCTTCGTCGTGGCGCTCGGCATCTTCGGTGTCGTCCCCCTCGTGGTGCTGGTGGCGATCACCGCGCTCGAGCTGCTGGTCGCGCTGCTGCAGGCCTACATCTTCACGATCCTCTGCTGCATCTACCTGAACGACGCGCTGCATCTTCACTAGTCGCCGCGCCCGTACCCATAGATCCATCACGTCAAAGCCAAGAGAAACAGGAGATAGAAATGGACGCTTCAGCCGCCAAGTTCATCGGTGCAGGCCTCGCCGCCATCGGCATGATCGGCGCCGGCATCGGCGTGGGCAACGTCTGGGCGAGCTACATCACGGCCCTGTCGCGCAACCCGGCCTCGAAGGCCGAAATCGGCGCCAACATCTGGATCGGCTTCGCCGTCACCGAGGCCATCGCGCTGTTCGCGCTGATCGTCGCGCTGATCGCCCTCTTCGCCTGAGTTCGATCGTGCCCGTTCAGGCACTTCGGATTTCGGTCGCCGCGGCAGCCCTGATCGGGCTGCCGTTTGCCGCGCAGGCGGCCGGCATGCCGCAGTTCGACCTCACGAGGTTCCCCACCCAGATCTTCTGGCTGGTGGTGTGCTTTGCCGTTCTGTACTTCCTCATGGCCAAGGCCGTCCTGCCGAAGATCGGCGCGACGATCGAAAGCCGCGAGCACAAGATCCAGGCAGATCTCGACGCCGCCCAGAAGGCCAACGACGCGGCCCGCGCCGCGGGTGTCGAGCAGGACAAGGCGCTCACCGAAGCGCGCGGCCAGGCTTCCAGCCTGATCCGCGAGGCCTCGGAGGCCGCCGCGGCCCAGACCTCGGCCAAGCTGCACGAAGTCAGCGAGCGGCTGGGTGGCGAGATCGCCGCCGCGGAAAAGCGGATCGGCGAGCAGCGCACGCAGACCCTCGCGGGTCTCGGCAGCATGTCGACGGAAATCGCCACGGCGGTGCTTGGCAAGCTGGGAGGATCTGCCGATCCCGCGCAGCTCGCCCGTGCCGTCGATGAGGCAGCAAAGGCAGGCAAGCCATGATCGGTACCGCATGGGCAGCCGATGCACACGGCGGCGGCGGAGGCTTGTTCTCCGATCCGACGTTCTGGGTCGCCGTTGCCTTCGTCATCTTCCTGGCGCTCGCCGGCAAGCAGATCGTCAAGGGGCTGACCAAGCTCCTCGACGACCGCACCGCCCTCATCGCGCGCACGCTCGGCGAAGCCGAGAAGCTCCGCAACGAGGCGCAGAAGGCGCGTGACGAGGCTCAGAAGAACCTCGCCGACTCCGCCAGGCTCGCCCAGGAGATCGTGGCGCAGGCCAAGCAGGAGGCCGTGCGCCTCACGCAGCACGCCGCCGAGGAGCGCGAGGCGCTGATCGCCCGCCGCGAGCAGCAGGCCAAGGACCGCATCGCCCAGGCGGAGGCCCAGGCCTCCCGGGAAGTGCGCAACATGGCCGTCGACGTGGCGCTCGCCGCCACGCGCACCCTGCTCAAGGAGCAGGTCGGCGCTGGCCGCACGCAGGCAATGATCGACGATTCCATCGCCGAACTGCCCCGCCGTCTGCACTGATTTTCAGAAAATAGGGATCGCCCGCAAAAAACAAGAGCGGGCAACCTGGTGCCCCCGCCGCAAGGCGGGGGCTTTTCTTTGCGCCCCACTTACACGCGAAAAGCAAAACTCTTCACCTCCCCCGTCATACGGGGGAGGCTGGGAAGGGGAAGGCAACGCGATGATTTTGAGTTGGAGAGAGATCGGGCCTGTGGCTCTCCCCCTCCGCCCTTCGGGCACCTCCCCCGTGTGACGGGGGAGGAAAGCTTTGACTACTCCGCCGCCTGCTTCAGCGGGTCGGTGCCCGGCGGGTTGTTCGACGGCTTCCAACGCAGGATCGGCTTGCGGGCGGCCAGCGTCTCGTCGAGGCGGCGGCGCGGGGAATAGAGCGGCGCCGCCTTGAAGTCGTCGGCGGCGGTGCCGGTCTTGGCCTTGGCCGTCAGCGAGCGCAGCGCCCCGATGAACTGGTCGAGATCTTCCTTGGCCACGCTCTCCGTCGGCTCGATCAGCATCGCGCCATGCACCACCAGCGGGAAGTACATGGTCATCGGGTGATAGCCCTCGTCGATCATCGCCTTGGCGAAGTCGAGCGTGCTGACGCCGGTGTCCTTGAGGAAGCTGTCGTCGAACAGCGCCTCGTGCATGCACGGTCCCTCGAAGGCCGGACTCATCACGTCCTTGAGCGCGGCCATCACGTAGTTGGCGTTGAGGACCGCGTCCTCGGCGACCTGCTTCAGCCCGTCGGCGCCGTGGCTCATGATGTAGGCGAGCGCGCGCGTGAACATGCCCATCTGGCCGTGGAAGGCCTTCAGGCGTCCCAGCGGCAGGCCATCCACCTTGGCGCCGTCTTCTGCAACGTGCCACTTGTCGCCGTTCTTCACGATCCAGGGATAGGGCGCGTACGGCGCCAGCGCCGCCGACAGCACCACGGGCCCGGCACCGGGACCGCCGCCGCCGTGCGGCGTCGAGAAGGTCTTGTGCAGGTTGATGTGCATGCAGTCGACGCCGAGATCGCCCGGCCGCACCCGGCCTACGATGGCGTTGAAGTTGGCGCCGTCGCAGTAGAAGTAGCCGCCCGCCTCGTGGACGGCCTTGGAGATCTCGACGATCTCGCTCTCGAACAGGCCGCAGGTGTTGGGATTGGTCAGCATGATCGCCGCCACGTCGGGACCCAGCGCCGCCTTGAGGGCGGCCAGGTCGACGCGGCCGCGATCGTTGGCCGGGATCGGCTTCACGACGAAGCCCAGCGCCGCCGCCGTCGCCGGATTGGTGCCGTGCGCCGATTCGGGCGCCAGCACGGTCCTGCGCTGCGCACGTTCGCCCTTGGCCTCGAGGGCCGCGGCAATCGCCATCATGCCGCACATCTCGCCATGCGCGCCGGCGGCCGGCGACATCGCCACGGCCGGCATGCCGGTGAGGGTCTTGAGCCAGTGCGCCAGGCTGTCGATCAGCTCCAGCGCGCCTTGCACGGTCGAGACCGGCTGCAGCGGATGGAGATCGCCGATGCCGGCCAGGCGCGCGACCTTCTCGTTGATGCGGGGATTGTGCTTCATGGTGCACGAGCCCAGCGGGTAGACGCCCATGTCGATGGCGTAGTTCTTCTGGCTGAGGCGCGTGTAGTGCTGCACCACCTGCGGCTCGGACAGGCCGGGCAGGCCGATCTCACCCTTGCGGCGCAGGCCGTTCAGCCGATCTTTGACTTTCGGTGGCTCCGGCAGGTCGACGCCGCAGCGTCCGGCCTGGCCCATCTCGAAGATCAGCGGCTCCTCGATCTGGAGCGCGCGGTTGCCGGTGAAGGTGCCGTGCGTGTTGGCGGAACCGGCGGAGACGCCGCCAGCGCGGCCCTGGCTGCGGTCGAGCGACTGTACCATCACAGCACCTCCTTCAGCGCGGCGACGAACGGGTCCATGCCCGCCTCGGTCGCCGTTTCGGTCGCCGCCACGAGCAGCAGGTTCGCGACCGAGGGATCGTTGGGAATCAGGCGCGACACCGGCAGGCCGCCCAGGATGCGCTTGGCCGCCAGCGCCTCGACGACTTCGGCCGCGGGCTTAGGCAGCTTCACCGTGAACTCGTTGAAGAAGCTGTCGTTCAGCACGGTCACACCGGGCACCGCCACGAGCCTGTCGGCGAGCTGCGAAGCCTTGGCATGATTGAGCTCGGCCAGCCGGGCAAAGCCCGCCTCGCCCAGCAGGGTGAGATGCACCGTGAAGGCCAGCGCGCAGAGGCCGGCATTGGTGCAGATGTTGGAGGTCGCCTTCTCGCGGCGGATGTGCTGCTCGCGCGTCGAGAGGGTGAGCACGAAGCCGCGCTGGCCGTCGGCATCGACGGTCTCGCCAACGAGACGGCCTGGCATCTGGCGCATGTACTTGTCGCGGGTCGCGAACAGCCCGACATAGGGGCCGCCGAAGCCAAGTCCGTTGCCGATCGACTGGCCTTCGCAGACCACGATGTCGGCGCCCATCTCGCCCGGCGGCATCAGCAGCCCCAGCGAGACGACTTCGGTCACCACGACGATCAGCAGGGCTCCGGCGGCGTGGCAGGCTTCCGCCAGCTTGGTGAAGTCACGGACATGCCCGAAGAAGCTCGGATTCTGCACGACCACGCACGACGTGTCGCGGTCGACCGAGGCGATCAGGTCCTCGAGACCTTCGGCGTCCGTCTTCGAGAAGTTCGCCGTGAACCCTTCCCACTTGGCCGCGGTCTCGATGATGCTGCGATACTGCGGATGCAGCCCGCCCGAAATCAGCGCCTTGTGGCGGCGCGTGACGCGGTTGGCCATCAGCACTGCTTCGGTCGTGCCGGTCGAGCCGTCGTACATCGAGGCATTGGCGACTTCCATGCCGGTGAGCAGGGTCACCTGGGTCTGGAACTCGAAGAGGTACTGCAGCGTGCCCTGCGTGATTTCGGGCTGATACGGCGTGTACGAGGTCAGGAACTCGCCGCGCTGGATCATGTAGTCGACGGTCGCCGGCACATGATGTCGGTAGGCGCCGGCGCCGATGAAGAACGGCGCCGCAGCCGGCGACAGGTTCTTGGCCGCAAAGCCCTGAAAGGCGCGCTCGACCTCGAGCTCGCCCTGGTGATCGGGCAGGCCGCCGACCTTGGCCGCCAGCCGCGCCGACGCCGGCACGTCGCGGAACAGCTCGTCGACCGACTTGGCGCCGATCACGCTCAGCATCTCGCGGCGGTCGGCGTCGGTGAGGGGGAGATAACGCATCAGGCTCTTGCTCCTTGAGTAATGTCCTCATCCTGAGGAGCATCGCGCAGCGATGCGTCTCGAAGGATGGGAACGAGCACCTTGTTCCTCACCCATCCTTCGAGACGTGCCCTGCAGGCACGCCTCTGGATGAGGTTTGGTCGGCTAGCCGAGGCTCTTCACGAAGGCTTCGTAAGCGGCCTCGTCCATCAGGCCGGCCAGCTCACCCTTGTCGGCGAGCTTCAGCTTGAAGAACCAGCCCTTGCCCGTCGGCTCGGCATTCACGTCGCCCGGCGTGTCGGCCAGCGCCGCATTGCTCTCGACGACTTCGCCGGAGGCCGGCGCGTAGATGTCGGAAGCGGCCTTCACCGATTCGACGACGGCGCAGGCCTCGCCCTTGGCGACCGTGCGGCCGGCGGCCGGCACGTCGACGAACACGACGTCGCCCAGCTGCTCCTGCGCGTACTGCGTAATGCCGATCGTGCCGACATCGCCCTCGACGCGGATCCACTCATGCTCTTCGGTGTACTTGGTCTCGGCCATCTTGATCTCCTATCCGCGGAAGTAGGCGTGTTTGACGAAAGGCATGGGCACGATCTCGGCCGGCACGGGCTTGCCGCGCACCATCAGATCGACCTTGGTTCCGTTGGCTGACTGGCTGCGCTCCACGTAGCCCATGGCGATGGCGCGCCCCAGCGTGGGCGAGAAGCCGCCCGACGTGACGATGCCGACGGTCTTGCCGCCGATCACGATCCCGGCGCCCTCGCGCGCGATCGCCTTGCCCTCGGGCAGCAGGCCGACCCGCTTGCGCGCCGAGCCTTCGACGATCTGCTTCTGGACGGTCGCAGCGCCGGGGAACCCGCCCTGCACGCGACGCTCCTTGCCGACGCTCCACAGCAGCACCGCTTCGACGGGCGTCGTGGTCGTGTCGATATCGTGGCCGTAGAGGCAGAGCCCGGCCTCGAGCCGCAGCGAATCGCGCGCGCCCAATCCAATCGGCTTCACCTCGGGATTGGCTAACAGCTTGCGCGCGATGGCGTCGGTCTGCTCGGCCGGTGTCGAGATCTCATAGCCGTCGCCGCCGGTGTAGCCCGAACGCGTGACGTAGCAGCGCGCACCGTCGATCTCGACGTAGACGCCGGTCATGAACTTCATGGTGGCGACCTGCGGCACCAGCCGCGACAGCACCGCCGACGCCTGCGGCCCCTGCAGCGCCAGAAGCCCGCGCGAAAACATCGGCTCGACCTCGCAGGTCGCCGAGAGATGCTTCTGCATGTGCGCCAGGTCGGCGTCCTTGCAGGCGGCGTTAACGACCACCAGCAGGTGGTCGCCCGCGTTGGTCACCATCAGGTCGTCGAGGATGCCGCCGGCATCGTTGGTGAACTGGGTGTAGCGCTGCTGGCCCGGCTGCAGGCCGGCGATGTCGCCCGGCACCAGGGTCTCCATCGCCTTCGCCGCGTTCTGACCGGGCTTCGCGGTGAGCCGCACCTGGCCCATATGCGAGACATCGAACAGGCCGCAGGCGGTGCGGGTGTGATTGTGCTCGACCAGGATGCCGGTCGGATACTGGACCGGCATCTCGTAGCCGGCGAAAGGCACCAAGCGCGCGCCCAGCTCGCGATGAAGATCGTAAAGCGGCGTGCGCTTCAGGGGGCCGGCGGGAGTTTCGGTCAAAAGAGTCTCCGTCGAAGTCGCGTTGAACGCGACCGGAGTCGCGCCTTGGCGACGCAAGGACTGCGCCGCTCGCGACCCCCTCTGTCCGGAGACCTGAAAGATTCGCCGGAAAAGAGCCGGCTTACTTCGTCGGTGGGCGTGCGCCGAATGGGGCACCCGCCGCTTTCCAGAGACCCATCCTCCTGCGGTCCGTTTGCCTGAGAGTTTCCGGGGCCGGTTGCTCCTTCGGCGCCATCCTCGCGGATGGGCTCTCCCACAGGGATCGTCTGGGTAGACGGACCATAGGCAGGGCCCTCATCGGCGTCCACGCACAAAGGCGCCAGACCTTCTGAAATCGCGGGAAAAGAGAAGTTCCCGCTTGAAATTGAGTGATCGCTCACATATTTTATGAGCGCTTACTCACTTATGGAGGTTGGCATGTTCATCCGCCGGTCGTTCGAGGAATTCTCCGAGCTTCACACCGAGGCAGCACCCGAGGACGCGCGACCCGACCGGGTGATCGACTGGCGCTGGTTGTCGACGGAGGGCGAGAGTCCCTCTTTTCCGAGTGAGCGCTCCCTCATAGGATGCGGAACATGGGCAAAGCCGAAGAGACGAAGGCCCGCGTAGAGCGCGCGGCCCTCACCCTGTTCGTGGCGCGCGGCGTCGCGGAAACCACGACCCGGGAAATCGCCATGGCGGCATCGATCGCCGAGGGCACGATCTATCGCTACTTCCCCAGCAAGGAGCAGCTCGCCCTCGACATCTTCCTCGGCCACCACCGCGCGCTGGCCGAGGCGCTGGCGGAGGCGCATCAGCCGGTCACGGACTTGCGTGGAAAAATCGAGGCCATCGTCCGCTGCTACTGCGAATGGGCGGACAGGGACTGGTCCCTGTTCGCCTACCACCTGCTCACCCAGCACCTGTTCCTGGCGCTGGTCCCCGACGGCACGCCCAACCCGGTCGACGTCGTGCGTGAGGTGATCGTGACCGCCATGGCCGCCGGCGAGATTCCGACGCGCGACCCCGACCTCGCCGCCGCCTCCGCCATCGGCACCGTGATGCAGCCCGCGACCTACAAGGTCTACGGCCGCTTCGAAGGTCCCCTCTCCGATCACGTGGCCTTCTTCGCCAATGCCGCTTGGGCGGTGCTCGCCGTCCCCGACCGCTAGGTCGGCGATCTCAGGCGGCGACGTAGACGAAGGCTTCGAGGCCGGACTTCAGGCGCACGGCGATGCGCTTGTAGTCCGACACCTCATAGGTGTCGGCGGCGGCAAGCTCGGCCGCGGTGATCCTCAGCACCACGCCCGGTACTTCGTCCTCGGCACGGCCGGATGGCTGCACGATCAGATGATGCGTCTTGCCGCTGGTCTTCACGACCTCGGCGTCCCGGATCTCGAGCAGCGACGTTGCATAGCCCGGCAGGGCATCGGCACGACCTTCGAGCCGCCGGCCGAAGGTCGCGAGCTGCACGTCTTCCTGCTGCAACGTGCCGTAGGAGAAAAGCCAGACGTCGGGTGCTGTCACGTCGGCATCAGCCCTCGCGGGCGAGGGCGGCGAACGCCTCGGCGAACGCCTCGCGCGGGCCGCCGATGCCGGTCTCGTTGAAGATGTCGGCAGTCAGCGACTTCACGGCGTTCTCGTCGATGCGCACGCCGTTGTTCTCGAGGAAGCCGCGCGCCGCCGTCACGGCCTCGTCCATCGCGCCGCCGCGCTTGTAGAGCTGATAGTAGTCGGGATGGCCGCCGCGGCCCAGCGCCTCGGCCAGCACGTCGGTGAAGTTCACCACCCGCAGCGACGGATAGATCGCCTCGGCGCCGGAGAGCGCGCGATGGCAGGAATGGTACATGGTGACGATGGTGTCGGCGCCGGCCTCGACCGCGCCCATGACCAGGTCGCGATGGATCGCCTGCTCGCGCGCCTTGAACTTCGCGGCCTGGCCGCCGCAGGCGTAGGAGAAGCCCGAATCCTGCGGCAACTCGACCAGTTCGAGGTTGGGCACCGCGCGCAGCAGGGTGCGGATGCTCTCGACCGTGGCGCCGATGCCCTGATGCTCGTGGATCACGACGCGGCGCTTCGGCTGGTCCGCCGTGAAGCGCGCCTTCAGCGCCTCGAGGTTCGCGGCCAGGAACTCGCTGACATGTCCGAGGTCGAACGAAGGTTCCTCGACGTCCTTCTCCAGCTCGTCGAAGTTCTTGGTGCAGGTCGGGCACCAGGTCAGCACCTTCGAGGCACCCGACTGGCCGAAGCGCTGGAAGGTGCGATGACCCACGCGTTCATAGGTCGGGAGATCGGCTTCCTGGAACTGGTAGACGCCGCAGCAATGCGCGGTGCCGCCGACCACATCGAAGTCGAGCTCCAGCGCGTCGAGGATGTCCATGACGTTCAGCACGATGTGCGGCGTGCGCAGCACGTTGCAGCCCGTGTAGAACAGCACGTCGGCGGTGCGCCGCTCGGCCGGCGCCAGGATCTTCTTCAGCGTCTCGGACGGAAGCTGCATGCTGGCGAGCAGCCGCACGGCCTGCGCCATGTGGCGGAAGCGGCCGGCGGCGTTGGTCGCGCCCTCCTGCACCGGCCGCACCGCCTGCAGCGACTTCAATTTGGCGATGGTCACCCACTGGCGGACATTGATGTCCTCCGGACAGGCAGCGCTGCACTGGGCGCTGCCGTCACAGGCGCCCAGCCACTTGTCGAGCAGCGGCGCCGCGACGCCGCCCTCGCGCGTCAGCGACAGCAACTCGCCGACCCGCTCGACGGACTGACCCATATCGAGCCCGCTCTCGCGTGCCGTCGGACAGGCCTCGAAACACTTGCCGCAGGCCGTGCAGCGATCGGCCGCCGCGGCGGCCAACGCTTCCAGCCTGTCGGCATAGGCGCTCATCAGCGCTGGCTCGCCCGCCGATTGTAGTCGAGCTCTTCCATCGACGGCTTGAGGCCGACGGCGATGCGGTAGCCGCCGAGCTCGGAAATCTTGCTGAAGGGCAGTGTGAGCGTCAGCTCCTCCTGCGACTGGCCGCGCGGGTTGGCGCTCGACAGTTTGAAGTCGGCGGTGAAGTCCTGGCCCTGCACGACCTGGCCCGAGCTGCCGAGAACGCGCACGAAATACGGAACCCGCGTCTGGCCGGCGGGGGCCGACGGGCCGGCGGTGACCGCGACGCGCATGATCAGGTTCACGTCCATTCGATTGCGCCGCAGGGTGCAGGTCGCGCCGACGCCAGCCAATGCCGCCTCATACTCGACGTCACGAGGATCGCGGCCCGGCCCGTCCCTGAAATGCGTCAACCGCCCCGCGTCCTGGACGGTGAACGGCGCCGGACAATAGGCGGTCGCGGAGTCCTCGGACTTGCCGCCGCAGGCGGAAAGAAGAAGCGCCAGCGCGACCGGCGCGGCGCAGAGATACGTTTTCAATGTCATGCCAGGGTCTTGTGTGTGCCGTCGCAAAGCGGTTTCTTGGAGGAGTGCTTGCAGTCGCAGAGCCAGTAGTCGCCGGCCTTCTCGACCGCGTACTTCATCGGGGCGAGGCCGGTGCCCTTGTGGCTGCCGTCGCAAAAGGGCTGGGCCTTGCTGAGGCCGCAGGCGCACCACCAGTAGTCCTTGCCCGCCTCGAGAGCCACCTTCGAAGGCGCCCTGGCCGCGACAACCGGTTCGGTCATGTTGCTTTCCCCGTTGCGGCGGCTTTGTTACGGTGCCGCGCCAATCCGTACCGCGCGGACTCTAGGCAATGGTCCGCAGGCCCGCAAGCGAACGGGTCGGCATAGTGTCGAACGAATCCTCATGGTTGCCCAGAAGAAGCCGCTCACGATCCTGCTCGCCAGTCCGCGCGGCTTCTGCGCCGGCGTCGACCGTGCCATCCAGATCGTCGAGCGTGCGCTGGAGCGTTACGGCCGGCCGGTCTATGTCCGGCACGAGATCGTGCACAATCGCTTCGTGGTCGAAAACCTGGAAGCCCAAGGCGCGATCTTCGTCGACGAACTCGATGAAGTGCCCGACGATCGGCCCGTGGTCTTTTCCGCGCATGGCGTGCCGAAATCGGTGCCGGCAGAAGCCGCCCGCCGCAACCTGCTCTATGTCGATGCGACCTGCCCGCTGGTCTCGAAGGTCCATCGCGAGGCCGAGCGCCACGCCCAGTCGGGCCGCACGGTCGTGCTGATCGGCCATGCCGGCCATCCCGAGGTGATCGGCACGATGGGACAGCTGCCACCCGGCAAGGTGGTGCTGGTCGAGGACGCAGCCCAGGCCGAGACGCTGGTCGTCGCCGATCCGGACAATCTCGCCTATGCCACCCAGACCACCCTGTCGGTCGACGACACGACCGGCATCGTCTCAGCCCTGCGCCGCCGGTTCCCGTCGATCCAGGGGCCGAAGCTGGAAGACATCTGCTACGCCACGACCAACCGCCAGGCCGCGGTCAAGGCGATCGCCCAGCGCTGCGACGCGATGGTGGTGATCGGCGCGCCCAACTCCTCGAACTCGATGCGACTGGTCGAGGTCGCCGCCAACTACGGCTGCGCCCGGTCGCGCCTGGTGCAGCGGGCCGCCGACATGGACTGGGACTGGCTGGGCGATGCCCGGCGCCTCGGGATCACCGCCGGGGCCTCGGCGCCCGAGCTGCTGGTCGACGAGCTGATCGAGGCCTGCCGCGCCCGCTACGACGTCACCGTCGAGGAAGTGCGCACGACCGAGGAAAGCGTCGTGTTCAAGCTGCCGCGCGCGCTGGTGGCCTGACGTGGCGGTCTACACGGAAGTCGGCGACACCGAGCTCGAAGCCTTTCTGGCCGAATACGACATCGGCCAGGCCGATTCCTTCAAGGGGATCGCCGAGGGCGTCGAGAACTCGAATTTCCTGCTCACGACCACGAAGGGCCAGTTCATCGTCACGCTCTACGAGAAGCGCGTCGATCCCCGGGACCTGCCCTTCTTCCTCGGCCTGATGGACCATCTGGCCGCGCGCGGCATCACCTGCCCGCAGCCGATCCACGGCCGCGACGGCAATGCGCTGCGCACGCTGGCGGGGAAGCCCGCCGCGATCACCAGTTTCCTGCACGGCATGTGGCCGCGCCGCACGACGGTCGCGCATTGCGCACCTGTCGGCGAGGCGCTGGCCGGCCTGCACCTCGCCGGCCAGGATTTTGCGCTCAAGCGGCCCAATGCCCTGTCGGTGGCGGGCTGGCGCCCGCTCTGGGAAGGCTGCCGCCGCGAGATCGATGCGCCGCTCGACCGCGAGCTCGGCGCCGAGATCGGCTTCTTCGAAGCGAACTGGCCGCGCGACCTGCCGGCCGGCGTGATCCACGCCGACCTGTTCAACGACAACGTCTTCTTCCTGCAGGACAGGCTCTCGGGCCTGATCGACTTCTACTTCGCCTGCAACGACCTGCTGGCCTACGACGTCGCGATCTGCCTCAACGCCTGGTGCTTCGAGATCGACAACTCCTTCAACGCCACCAAGGCCCGCGCCCTGCTGCAGGGTTACGAGCGCGTGCGCAAGCTGAGCGACGACGAGAAGCAGGCCCTGCCCCTGCTGGCGCGCGGCGCGGCCCTGCGCTTCCTGCTGACCCGGCTCTACGACTGGGTGCACACCCCGCCCGACGCGCTGGTCAAGCGCAAGGACCCGCAGGAATACCTCGCCAAGCTGCGCTTCCATCGCGGCGTCATGTGTCTGGCGGATTACGGATTGTGAGCGAGACGCCGAAAGTCGAGATCTTCACCGACGGCGCGTGCAGCGGGAATCCCGGCCCGGGCGGCTGGGGCACCATCCTGCGCATGGGTGACAAGGAACGCGAACTGTCCGGCGGCGATCGCGCGACCACCAACAACCGCATGGAGCTGATGGCGGCGATCCAGGGCCTCGAGGCCCTGAAGCGGCCCTGCCATGTCCGCCTCTTCACCGACAGCGTCTATGTGAAGGACGGCGTCACCAAGTGGATCCACGGCTGGAAGAAGAACGGCTGGAAGACGTCCGACAAGAAGCCGGTGAAAAACGTCGAGCTATGGCAGCGCCTTGATGCCGCCCGTGCCGTCCATCACGTCGAGTGGCACTGGGTGAAGGGCCATAGCGGCCACCCCGAGAACGAACGCGCCGACGCGCTGGCCCGCGCGGCCATCGCGACGATGAGAGCCCAGCGCTAGGAGTCTTCCGTATCGAACCAACTCGCAGCACCTCATCCTGAGGCGCGCGCCGCAGGCGTGCGTCTCGAAGGATGGGCAACAGGCGCTGTGTGTGTAGCCCATGCTTCGAGACGGCTGCTGTGCAGCCCCCTCAGCATGAGGTTAATGTTGCGAAGTCGACCTAGATCAATCTTGCCTTGAAAATTCCAGGCTCGATCAGCTGCGCTTCGGCTGCGGCGGGACGGGCTTCTTCTCGCCCTGCTTGTCCATCACGAGGTCGAAGCCCTCGCGCTTGCCGTCGCAGGGATTGTCCCCTTCGGCCAGGCGCCAGACCTGCGACTTGCCCGAGCGGCGGAAGGTGAGCAGGCCCGCCACCTTGCAGGGCGTGCCCTTCTCGACCGTGGCGACACGGAAGGCGACCTCGCCGCGAACCTGGACGACGCCGGCCGCGATGCGCTCGACGACGCCGTCGATGGAAACCCAGTCGCCCTCGGTGCCGGGCGCGACGCTGTCGAGGCGCCCCTTCACGGTCCACAGATTGCCCTGGCGGGTCACCGTCACTTCGCCGGGCTTGGCGCCCTTGATCTTGGCATGGCGGCCCCAGGTGATCCGGCGAGCGTCCGCAAAGAGCTGCGCCTCGGCGTCGGAATCGATGACCGTCCGTTCGACCTTGGGCGGCGCCGGCGGCAGCGGCGAGGAAAGATCCGCGGGGGACGCGCCCCGTTCGGTCACCGGCGCCCGTTCCGGCGGCGGTGCCGGGTAATAGGACGCGGGCGGCTGCGGGGCGGCGGCCGGCTGGGCGAAGGCCGGCGCGGCAACGACCAGGGCACCGAGGAGAACGATCGACGAGAGGGCTTTGTTCATTTGCATGGATTTTAGCTGAGCGACCCTCGCGAGGCTATCGCTTCCCGCCAGCGGGCGGCGCCGGCGGCGGCGCGGCCGGGGCCCCGCCGGCAAGCCCC
>WOUR01000033.1 GCA_009772935.1 Rhodospirillaceae bacterium | reverse complement strand
CCCAGCCCCAGCCCCGCGGTGGCCAGCCCGCCCCGGCCCAGCCCTCGGGCCCGCCGCCCGGCCTGCCGCAGGGCACGCGCTAGGCGTCCTCGAAATCGAAAGCCGCGGGACCGCAAGGCCCGCGGCTTTTTCGTGCCCGCCCGACAGCGCTCCTCGCCGGCGTTATTCGACCGTGACGCTCTTGGCGAGATTGCGTGGCTGGTCGACGTCGGTGCCCTTGGCGACAGCCGTGAAATAGGCCAGCAACTGCACGGGGATCGTGTAGAGGATCGGCGCCACGATCGGATCGACCGCCGGCAAGGTGAGCGTGGCCACCGAGTGCGCCCCCAGGCGCGCGACGCCGGCGGCATCGCTCAGCAGCACCAGCTTGCCGCCACGCGCCTTGACCTGCTCGAAGTTCGACGCCGTCTTGTCGAAAAGCGAATCGTTGGGCGCCACGACCACGACCGGCACCAGCTCGTCGATCAGCGCGATCGGCCCGTGCTTCATCTCGCCGGCCGCATAGCCCTCGGCGTGGATGTAAGAGATCTCCTTCAGCTTCAGCGCGCCCTCCAGCGCCACCGGAAAGGACGTGCCGCGGCCGAGATAGAGCACGTCACGCGCCTCGGCGAGCACGGTATCGGCGATCAGCCGGTACTGCGCCTCCATGTTCAGCGCCTCGTTGATCAGCGCCGGCAGCTCGATAAGCGCCGCCACGTAGCGCGCCTCGTCGGCAGCCGACAGCGTGCCGCGCGCCCGGCCGGCGGCGATCGCCGCGGCGAGCAGCACCGTCTGCTGCGTGGTCGTGGCCTTGGTCGAGCAGACGCTGATCTCGGGGCCAGCCAGGGTATGCAGCACAACATGCGATTCGCGGGCGATCGCGCTCTCCGGCACGTTCACGACCGAGAGCACGGTCTGTTTCTCCGCTTTGGCGTATCGCACTGCCGCCAGCGTGTCGGCCGTCTCGCCCGATTGGGACACCGCGATGCAGACGCCACCTTCGGGCAGCGGCGGCGCGCGGTAGCGGAACTCGGAGCCCAGCTCGACCTCGACCGGCAGGCGCGCGAGCTGCTCGAACCAGTACTTGGCGACCATGCAGACATAGAAGGCGCCGCCGCAGCCCGTCAGGGTGATGCGGCTCACCTTGCTCCAGTCGAACGGCAGCGCCGGCAGGGCGACCGTGCGGGTCGCCGGATCGATGTAACTCTGCAATGTGTCGCCGATGACCGCGGGCTGCTCGTGGATTTCCTTGAGCATGAAGTGGCGGTGGTTGCCCTTGCCCATCATGGCGCCGCTCAGCCCAGTCAGGCGGATCTCGCGCTTAACCTCGGTGGTGCCCTGGTAGACGGTGCAGCCGGCGCCGTGCACGACGACCCAGTCCTCGTCCTCGAGGTAGCTGACACGCTTGGTGAACGGGGCCAGCGCCAGCGCGTCGGTGCCGATGTACATTTCGCCGTCGCCGTAGCCGACCGCCAGCGAGCTGCCGCGGCGCGCGCCCATAAGCAGGTCGTGACGGCCGCTGAACAGCACGGCGAGTGCGAAGGCGCCGCGCAGCCGCTCCATCGCCGTGCCCATCGCCTGCTCCGGCGACATCTGGCGCTCGAGATAGGAGGTGATGAGCTGGGCCACCACCTCGGTGTCGGTGTCACTGTCGAAACGGCGGCCCTCGGCCTCCATCTCCTCCTTCAGCTCCTGGAAGTTCTCGATGATGCCGTTGTGCACGACCGCGACCCGGTCGGTTGCGATCGGATGGGCATTGCGCTCCGAGGGCTTACCGTGCGTGGCCCAGCGCGTGTGCCCGATGCCGATCGTGCCGGCGAGCGGCTCGGCGGCCAGACGCGCTTCGAGGTTCACCAGCTTGCCCTCGGCCCGGCGCCGATCGATATGGCCATTCACCAGCGTGGCGATGCCCGCCGAATCATAGCCGCGATATTCGAGCCGCTTCAGCGCGTCGACCAGGAGGGGCGTGACAGGCGCTTTACCGATGATGCCGATGATGCCGCACATGGTTTCTGTCTCGATCGGGAGGGGATTACTTCTTGCCGGAGCGTTCCGCGGCCGCCTTCTTGAGGGCCGCCGCGCGGTCCTTCAGCTTCGCACGAAGCGCCGGCGCCCGCCCCTTCTTTGTGACCTGACGGGCCCGCCCGAAAGCCAGGGCGCCCGCGGGAACGTCCTCCGTCACCACGCTGCCCGCGGTCACGTTGGCACCCCGGCCGACCTTGAGCGGCGCGACCAGGGAGCTGTTGGAGCCAATGAACACGTCGGAACCGATGACGGTCCGGTGCTTGCCGTAGCCGTCGTAGTTCACGGCGATCGTGCCGGCGCCGATATTGCTGCCCGCGCCGATGTCGGAGTCGCCGAGATAGGCCAGGTGGTTGGCCTTGGCACCCTTCGCCATCCGCGTGGCCTTGAGCTCGACGAAGTTACCGATGTGGACGCCGTCGGCGACCTCCGAGCCGGGCCGGATCCGGGCAAACGGCCCGACTAGCACGCCCCTGCCGATGCGCACGCCCTCGATGTCGCAGAAGGCGTTGATGACGCTGTCCGAACCCACGGTCACTCCCGGCCCGAATCGCACGTTGGGGCCGATCGTGACGTCGGTTCCGAACTTCGTGTCGGCCGACAGCCAGACCGCGCCGGGATCGGTCATGGAGACGCCGCCCGCCATCGCGGCCGCGCGCAGCCGCTGCTGAAGCGCCTGCTCGGCCGCCGCCAGCTCGGCCCGCGAGTTGATCCCCTGGAATTCGGCCTCCTCGCCCGCCACGGCGATCGCCTTGTGGCCGGCTTCACGCGCCAGGCGCACGGCATCCGTCAGGTAGTATTCGCGCTTCGCATTGTCGTTTCGGAGGGCGCCGAGTAGCGACGCGATCAGCCTGCCATCGATGCACATCACGCCGGAATTGCAGAAGGCGACCGTCCGCTCCGTCGCGTCGGCATCCCTGCTCTCGACGATCTTCACCAGCTCGCCATCCTGGACGATCAGACGTCCGTAGGGCGTGGGATCACGGGCAACAAAGCCCAGTACGCCGACGGCGGCCCCGGCCTTGTGGCAGGCCGCGACCAGCTTCCGCAGGCTGGCCGCCGTCACGAGCGGCGCGTCGCCGAACACGACCAGCACGGGCCCGCCATGGCCCTTCAGCGCGCCGAGGGCTGCCTTGGCGGCATGTCCCGTTCCCAGCGGCTTGCTCTGAACCACCGTCGGATGAGGCGCGATAGCCTTGGCCACCTCGGTAGCGCCAGGCGCGATCACGCCGACGATGAGGCTCGGCTTCAGCGCCGCTGCATTGGCCAGAACGTGCGCCACCATGGGCCGGTTGGCCAGCCGATGCAGGACCTTCGGCAGCCTCGAGTTCATGCGGGTGCCGGCACCGGCTGCCAGAACGACCACGGCTATGGGCGATTTCATCTCCGTCCGATGCCACGGGGCTGGCGGACGGGCAAGGCGGATGTGGTAGAGGAACAGGCATGCAGACAGATGCCGGAAAACTCATCGCCGCCCGTTTCGACACGGTCCTCTACGACCTCGACGGCACCCTGATCGACAGCGCCAAAGACATGCAGCTGGCCGTCAGCAACGTCCTGGCCGACCACGGCCTGCCGCCCGTGACCGAGGACGATGTGCGGATCTTCATGGGCCAGGGCAGCAAGGTCACCATGGGCAAGGCCTTCGCCAAGCACGGCAGGTCGCTCGACGACACGGCCCTGACCACGGTGACGCGCGAATTCGTGCGCTATTACGAGGCCGACCCGATCAGCCATACCACCGCTTTCGCCGGCGTCGCCGACGTGGTCGCGGCCTTCGCCGGCTTCGGCCTGAAGCAGGGCGTCTGCACCAACAAGTTCGAGAAGCCGTCGCGCATGATCCTCGAGCACCTGAAGCTGATGCCGCCGATCAGCGACGTGGCCGGCGCTGACAGCTTCCCGGTACGCAAGCCGGACCCGCGCCACATCCTGATGCTGCTGGAGCGCATGGGTGGCGATCCGAAGCGCGCCGTCATGATCGGCGATTCGACGCACGACGCCGAGGCTGCCCGCGGCGCCGGCATCCCCGCCGTCCTGGTGAGCTGGGGCTATACGGCCAAGCCCGCGAGCGAACTGGGCGCCGATGCCGTGATCGACCGTTTCGACGCCCTGCCGGCGGCGCTGGCCCGGCTCGCATCGGCCCGTTGACGATCAAGCCCGCCTGCCCTATACGCGCCCCTTCCGGGCGCTTAGCTCAGCGGGAGAGCACACCCTTCACACGGGTGGGGTCGTAGGTTCAATCCCTACAGCGCCCACCATCTACCCTCCGGAAATCACCGCACGACTTGGTTACGCCCCTCACGCCCAACCTGCATGAGAGGGCGCAACGCGGCGCGAACGAGCACGGAACATGGGGCAACGCCGGGGCAGACCACGGCAGCGCGTTCTCATCGTTCCGCCAGCGCCGGTGGCCGCGCGTGAACTAGGCCGCCACTGGTGCTTTCGCCAAGAAGACGCGAAGGAGTACAGTCGGCGGCCTGAAAAACGGTGGGGAATGATGAACTCGGCGTTGATTCGCACTACCGTCGCACTGCTCCTGTTCTCTGCCACGCCCGCAATGGCTCAGACGGTTGTCGATGCCGGAACGATTGATGTCGGGGGCACAAAGATGCGGCTTTGGGGCATCGATGTCCCTGATGCGGCTCAGTCCTGCGATGACGGAGCGTGGCATCCGCGCAAGGAGGCGACGGCCGCACTGCAGACCTTCGCGCGCGGCGACAAGTTGGACTGCTTTCAGGTATCCATGAATTACGATGAGGGGATTCCCGAGGCGCTCTGCTACGCCCTGAGGCCAAACGGCGGCAGAGACGACGTGCAAGCGTTCATGGTCGCAAGTGGATGGGCTTGGGCGGCGCGACCGGGAACACTCCGGTATGTCGACCTCGAACGCATGGCAGTCAAACTGAAGACCGGCATGCATGCCCATCAATGCGAGCGTGCCGATCGTTGGCGGCGAAGAAACCGAGACCCTGCGAAGAACTAGCCACGCGGGTGGGGTCGCAGGTTCAATCCCTACAGCGCCCACCATCTACCTTCCGGAAATCCAGCCGCGCCCGTGACTGTTGTGCATGAGAGGGGGTGACCCTGCGTGCCCCGAGCTTGGCAACCGTTTGCACCTGGGAAGGTTGAAGTCTCAGCACAGCAAACGGAGTTGAGCATGGAGCGCACCATCGTTGCCCACTTCGAGACACGACGCGACGCCGAGATCGCCGTCGAGCACCTGGTGCAGGCACACGGCGTCGCGCGGACCGATATCTTCATCCGCGCCAAGGGCGAATCGAATTCGGCCGGCGTCCGGGCCGCGGGCGCGGATGTCGAGAGCGGCCACGGTCCGCAGAAGCGCGGGACGCCGGAACTCGCCGGTGAGATCGAGGTTTTGGTCGACTGCCATGGACGCGAGCCCGAGACCGTCCGTGAGGCCCTCCGAGCCGCAGGCTCACGGTCGATCAAAGCACAGTGAGCTAGGCTGCCCCGCCGTGGACGCACCAGAGGGCGGCACGTAACGTCGAAGCGTGTCACCATCCCTGTCTGGATTGTCGGAATCCCAACCATCGCGCCGGGCACTGATCGCAGGGCTCCTGGCCTTCACGGCGTGCGGCGGCAGTCGCGTCGTCTCGGCCCAGAATGATCCCTGGGCGATCCTGCGCCGGCCTGGCTCGTTCGCGCTGATTCGCCATGCCACGGCGCCGGGAACCAACGATCCGCCGGGGTTCCGGCTCGAGGACTGTGCGACACAGCGCAATCTCTCGGCCGAGGGCCGGGTGCAGTCCGTCCGGATCGGCGACCTGTTCCGCGCCAACTCGATTGCCGAGGCCGGGGTCTATTCGAGCCAGTGGTGCCGGTGCCTCGATACCGCGCATCTAACGAAGCTGGGTGAAGTGCGCCCGCAACCGCTGCTCAACTCCTTCTTTCAGGACCGGTCGCGCGAAGCCGGGCAGATTGAGGCGTTGCGGCGGTGGATCGCAGAGCTCGACCTCGCGAAACCGACGGTTTTCGTGACGCATCAGGTCGTGGTGACGGCAATCAGCCAGATCTTTCCCGGCAGCGGCGAAATAGTGGTGATGCAACGCACGCCAGGCAGCCAGCTCACGGTTCAGGGACGCCTCCCGACCGCCTGACGGACGCCGGCCCTGCCCCAGGCGGCCGAACGCTGCTATGAGCCCGCCATTCCGCCTGTCGCGGACACGTGAATATTCCGCGCATGCGTACGACCAAACCGCCGATCTGGCTGCTGATGAGCGCCACCGTCTCCTCGCAGATGGCGCTGACGATCTTCCTGCCGTCGCTGCCGACCATCGCGAATGAGCTGAGCGTCTCCTATGGCACCGCCCAGCTGACGCTCTCGATCTATCTGTTCGCGTTTGCCTTCGCGCAACTGGCGGTGGGCCCGCTGTCCGACAATCTGGGCCGCCGGCCGTTGCTGCTGTCCAGCCTCGTCGTGTTCACGATCGGCAGTGTCTGCTGCGCGCTCAGTCCGACGATCGAGACCCTGATCGCCTCGCGCCTCGTCCAGGCCTGCGGGGCCTGCGGCGGCGTGGTGCTGGGCCGGGCCATCGTGCGCGACAGCCGGGCCGGCCCCGACGCCCCCCGGGCGATGGGCTACATGGCCTCTTCCATGGCGCTGGCGCCGGCGCTGTCGCCGCTGCTGGGCGGGCAGTTGCTCGGCTTCTTCGGCTGGCGCAGCAACTTCTGGTTCACGGCCGCCTGCGGGCTCGTTGTCCTGGTTCTGGTCTGGCGCATCGTCGGCGAGACCGCGCCGAAGGCGGCGCCTCGCACGACCGGCGTGGTCCGCGACTATCTGGACGGATTCCGCGCCGTGCTGCGCGAGCGCCGTTTCATCGGTCTCATGACCGCGACCACCTGCGCCTCGGCCGGTTTCAATGTTTTCTTTTCCGGCGGTCCCATCCTGCTGATCCAGGTCATGGGCGTGGCCGTCGAGACGTTCGGCTGGTTCACCCTCGCCTGGGCCGGCAACTTCGTCTTGGGCAGCCTGGTCTCCAGCCGCCTGCAGGGCCGGGTGAAGAGCCTGCTCCTGATCCCGGTGGGCCAGATCGTTCTGACGATCGGCGCCCTGGCCATGATGGCGACCGCGGCGCTGGGCTACGTCACGCCGCTGGCGCTGATCGTGCCGCTGGTCCTGATGGGCTGGGGCAACGGCCTCAACATGCCCAACGCGATGGCGAACGCGCTGTCCGCGGTCCCTGCCAGCCGGGTCGGCGCGGCCTCCGCCCTGATGGGCTTCGTGCAGATGGTCACCGCCGCGGTACTGACCCTGCTGGTCGGCTACGTGCCCCACGACACGCAGATGAACATCGGCATCGGGGTCGCCGTGACCGGCATCGTCGGGCTGATCGGCTGGTGGACGCTGGTGCGCCGGTCGCCGGCAGGCTGACCGACGTGGCGGCTTCCCGCCGCCATCCACCCGCTATACGTTCACCTCGCCGCAACCGGACGACGTGGGACCGCCATGCAATTCATAAACGGCACGGAAAGCCTCGTCGTCGACGCGATCGACGGGCTGTTGCGCGGCAGCGGCGGCGCCAACCTGGCGCGTCTCGATGGCTATCCCGGCATCAAGGTCGTCCTGCGCACCGACCACAAGCCCGGTCGCGTGGCCATCGTCGCGGGCGGCGGATCCGGTCACGAACCGGCGCATGCTTCTTTTGTCGGCAAGGGCCTGCTGACCGCCGCGGTCTGCGGCGACGTCTTTGCCTCGCCGTCGGTCGACGCCGTGTTTGCCGCGATCATGGCGGTGACGGGCAAGGGCGGCTGCCTCGTCATCTTCAAGAACTACACCGGCGACCGCCTGAACTTCGGCCTTGCCGTGGAACGCGCCCGTGCGCTCGGCAGGGAGGTCGAGGTCGTGATCGTGAAGGACGACATCGCACTGCCGCACCTTCCGCAGCCCCGCGGCATCGCGGGCGTCATGTTCGTCGAGAAGATCGCGGGCCACTACGCCGAGCAGGGGGCGAACCTGAAGACCGTCGCCGCCATGGCCTGGAAAGCCGCGGATCAGGTCGTCTCGCTCGGCATTTCACTCTCTTCCTGCACGCTGCCGGGCGTCGGCCGCGAAGACCGTGTTCCGGACGGCAAGGCCGAACTCGGCCTCGGCCTCCATGGCGAACCGGGCGTCGACCTGGTGAATTTCGAGGGCGCGCGTCAGGCGGCTCGCGTGCTCGTCGACCGCCTCTTCGCCGCGGCAAGGCCGGCGCGCGCCTATGCCCTTCTGGTCAACAACCTCGGTTCCACCACGGCACTGGAGATGAACCTGCTCACCAACGAGGTGCTGGCGAGCCGCCGCGGTGCCAAGGTCAAACTGGTGCTGGGCCCGGCCGCGCTGGTGTCCTCCCTCGACATGCATGGCTTCTCGCTGAGCCTGCTGCCCCTGACGCCCGACTTCGAGAAGGCGCTGCTGTCGCCGGCCGGCCCGCTGGTCTGGCCGAAGATCCGCACCCACGTGAAACCAAGGCTCCTGAAGCTGCCGCGGGAGCTGAAGAGAAAGCCCGTCCGGGCGAGCCGGAGCCCGTCGCTGAGCGCGCTGGTAAGCCGGGGCTGCGACATCCTGATTGCCGCCGAGGGAAAGCTCAACGCGCTCGATGCCAAGGTGGGCGATGGCGATACCGGTTCGACCGTCGCCACCGCGGCCCGTCACCTGCAGGCGGCGCTGCCCCTGATGCCGCTCGCCAGGCTCGACCGCTTTTTCGCTGTCATGAGCGAGGCGCTATCCCGCTCCATGGGGGGATCGTCGGGCGTGTTGCTGGCCATCTTCTTCTCGGCCGCCAGCCAGTCCGTATCGGCCGGTGCGAGCTGGCAGGACTCGCTGGCAGCGGGGCTAGCGAAGATGATGGTTCATGGCGGCGCCAAACCCGGCGACCGCACCATGATCGATGCCATCGCCCCAGCCCTCGCGGCGTTGCCGAAGGGACTCGACGTTGCCGCGAAGGCCGCGCGCGCCGGTGCCGATGCCACCGCCCGGATGCAGTCGGCCCGCGCCGGCCGCTCGAGCTATGTCCCGGCTTCGCACCTTCAGGGCGTTCCCGATCCGGGAGCGGAGGCCGTCGCGATGCTGCTTGAAGGTCTGGCCGGGGTTTGAGCCCTTCCCCGTCGCGTTCCGTTATCCACAGACTGCGGCGACTTGCGACGCAACGGAACCGGGGCTTCCGGTATCGTGACCAGCCTCTCTTAACAGTCGACTCGCACAGTCCCGACAGCTCCGGTAGCCCGCAGGCCGAATAATGACGAACATGCTCTCCCTCCGGCCCGGTGACCGTATTCCCGACTTCGTGCTGCCGAGTCTCGACGGCAAGCTCCGGAAGTTCGTCTGGTCGTTCAATGGCGACCCGGTCGCCCTGCTCGTCGTGACGGACCTCTTGACCCTGGATGCCGCGCAGTTCGCGGCCCTGCGCGATGCCTGCGCCGCGGCCTCGACGAAGCTGGTCGTCGTCGCCGGCAATACCGTCGCGGCCTCTGCGCTGGCCTGGAAGAAGCTTGGAGCCGCGCCCGAGGAGCCGCTGCTGCTCTGCGACGACAAGGGACAGTTCCTGCCCGCACTCCTCGCCCAGGGCGGAGCCGTCTCGTTCGGCCAGGGCATGGGCCTGCGTCAGCGCGTGATCGCGCTCGATCCCAACCAGAGGGTGGCGACCACGTTCGACACGCGCGCCCTGCTGGCGGCCGCCGAGGCGATGAGTGGCATTGCCGACTCCGTACGCGCCGACGGCGGTGCGGACCTCCGCTTGACCACGGCAATGGCGCCCGTTCTGGTCCTGCCGCGCGTGTTCGAGCCGGATTTCTGCGCCCAGCTCATCCGGCTATGGGGCAAGGGCGACCACAAGGATTCCGGCGTCTCCAGCCGCTACGGCAATGTCGACATGGCTGCGCTGAAGCGCACCGAGGATTATACGATCGTCGAGCCGATGATGCTGAAGGCGGTGTCCGATCGCCTCGCCTATCGCATCGGCCCCGAACTCACGAAGGTCTTCGCCTTCGACCGGGAATTCACCTTCGACGCCCATGTCGTGCTCTCGTACAGCGCCGAGGGCAGACATTTCTTCGCAGCACACCGCGACAATGGCGCGCCGGCGACGGCCGATCGCGCCTTCGCCGTGTCGCTGAACCTCAACGACGACTTCGAGGGCGGTGAGCTGGTCTTCCCGGAATATGCCGCCGTGCGCGTCAGCCCGCCCACGGGCGCGGCCGCCGTCTTCTCCTGCTCCCTGCTGCACGCGGTCGGCCCCGTGACCCGGGGGCGCCGCTACGCGCTCACGACCTTCTTCCGACAGAAGCGCTGAGCCTGATCAAGGTGCAGTAGCCGGAATCCAGCTCTTCTTCTCGCCGACGTAGGGGGCGCCGGGATTGCCGTGAACCGTCGTGCGCCACATCAGCCGGCCCTCGCGCTCGCCGTCGAACCAGGTGGCGGCGTGGACGAGGCAGCGATTGTCCCAGATCAGGAGATCGCCCTCGGTCCATTCATGGGCGTAGCAGAAACGCCGTTCCGTGAAGTGCGCCATGATCTCGTCGAGCAGCGCCGCGCCGGCGCCGTGCGGGCCCGGCTCCAGGCCTACGAACGGCCCCTCGAACCAGTCCATCTGGCCCCACTCACAAAGGTAGAGCGACTTCTCCCCCGTTACCGGATGGGCGCGCACGACCGGCTGCGGCTGCGAGCGTTCGTGCGGGGCGAAGACGCGCGGCGTGCGCCCGGCCAGCGCGGCCTCGCGCGACCGGCCGCTGCCCGGCTGTGCATGCAGGCCGACCAGGGTTTCGACCTTCTCCTTCAGCGCCGGCGGCAGGGCCTGGTAGGCAAGGATGCCGTTGGCGAACAGGGTCTGGCCGGTGTTCCTCTCGGCCGGTGTCACCGCATAGAACAGCGAGATGTCGGGCGGCGGCCGGCGATAGCTCTGATCGGTGTGCCAGCCCATGCGATGGGGGTACTGGGTCGGGATCAACCCGTCGGCGGCCAGCGGCGGTTCGGGACGCCTGGGCGGCGCCTTGGAGACCGGCGGCATATTGGACACCAGCAGGATCTCCGGCACGGAGACATGCACCGACTTCAGGTCCGTGAGCGTGTGGCGATAATCCTCGACCTCCGGGCCGAAGACGCGGCTGAGGCGAATGAGCAGGTCCGGATCGTCCGAGATGCCGTTCATGCCCTGGATCAGCAGCAGCCCCTTGGCCTCGGCCAATGCCGCCGGGAGGGCCTTCGGATCGCTCTCGGCCGCCGCCACGATCATTCCCGCATCGCCGTCGAGTCGTAGCGTTGCGCCGAAGGATGCGCCGGGAAAAGGCGCCTCGCGTGTGAAGTTCATGCCCATCCTCATGCCAGTGTCATGCCAACCTTCAGGGGCGCTGCCCGGCATAAGGATCGTTGACGCCGTCGAGCGGCCAGATCGGCCGCCTCAGCTTGGTGAACTTCAGCCGCGAGATGTCGGGCGAGCAGATGCCGCCGGAATCGACCAGGACGATCTCGCGGGCGATCGGCGCATAGGCCGCCCGGAAGTGCTGTACGCTCTTCACCACGACCACGCTCTTGGTGCGCGGATCGATGCCCTGGCTCAGGAAGACCTGCAGGTCGATGGTCTGGATGCGGTTGGAGATGGTGACCACGTCGATGCCGCCGATGCGCAGCACCGCGGTCGGCCCCATCGAGGTCTCGACGCCCGCATTCATCGGCCCGTCGTTCTTGAACGAACCGTCGGACAGCATCTTCACGATCGCCCTGGCCTTCACCGGCGCGCCCATCGAGGCGTCGGTATGGCCACCCAGCTCGACGTCGATCTCGGCGCCGACACCGGCCTTGATGGCCTGCTGCACGGTGCCGGGATCGTAGATCGTGCCGAAGGCCACGTTCTCGACCTTGGCGTCGATCAGCGCCTGCAGCACCGGCGTCGTGTCGTTGTAGCCGCCGCCGCCCGGATTGTCGGTCCCGTCGGCCACGACCAGCGGGCCGTCCTTGCCGGTCCCGGCCTTGGCCGCGGCGATGGCCTCGGCCACGGGGCGGAAGTTCGACGTGTTCTCGCTTCGGCGCTTCCAGATCTCGTCGAGGATCGCGGCGGCCGCTTCCTTCGCGCGCCCTTCGGCACCCGGCTCGTGGCTCACCGCAATCGACGGACCGGTATAGGGAATGTCGGCCCACGTGAAGCCAGCCTGGACGCTCACCACGTTGATGCCCGGCTCCTTCTCGAAAGCGTCGGCCTTGGCCAGCAGGTCACGCATCAGGCCGGGCTGCGTGGTCTTGCCGGAATCGGCGCCCTGCAGCATCGCGGGCTGGACCAGTAGGCACTTCGGCTTCTTGCGGCCTTCGAGCGTCTCCTGGACGAGCGCCGCCGCCTGCACCGCACGCTCGTAGCCGTCGATGTGCGGATAGGTGCGATAGCTCACCAGCGCGTTGGCGTGCCGGGCCATCTTCACGGTGGCATTGGCGTGCAGGTCGAGCGTGGCAACGATGGGAATGTCCGCACCGACGATGCCGCGCAGCGCCTCGAGCAGCGCCCCCTCGGCATCGTCCTCGGTCTCCGTGACGGCCGCACCATGCAGCGACAGGCAGATCGCGTCGATCTTGCCCGCCTTCTTCGCCGCGTCAAGGATCAGGTCGCGGATATGCTCCCACGTTTCCTTCGTGAGCTTGCCCGAGGGCGTGGCATTCGCCGCAGCCGCCCAGACCGGCTCCCAGCCGTACTTCTTCACCGAGTCGATATAGCCGCCCACCTCGTTCTTGGTGCCGGTGAAGCGCGGCACCATCTCCTCGCCCTCGATCAGCCAGCGCTTGCGGTAGTCCTCCAGCGTCGTCTTGAGTTTGCTGAAGGTGTTGGTCTCATGCATGAACTGCGCGATCAGGACGCGGTACGCCATCGTTCTACTCCTCGTCTTCCATCCCTCCTCCCCATTCAAATGGGGAGGTGCCCCGTCATCGGGGCGGAGGGGTCATGCGCTCTGCAATCCGTTCGACCCCTCCGTCGGCGTGAGACGCCGACACCTCCCCCGATGACGGGGGAGGAATTTCTTAGCTACAGCTTGGCCGTCTTGAGCCACTCGGCCTGGCCCTCTTCCCCGTCGACGCCCGTCGACTCGAGGAAGCGGCAGACCATCATGTAGTAGCCGATGGTCAGGGTGAGTTCGACCAGCGCGCCCGGCGTCAGGAAGGCCTGCACGGCCTTCAGCGTCTTGTCCGAGGCCCGGACGTTGCGCACCACGTCGTCGGTGTAGCGCAGCACGGCCTTTTCGTTGTCGGTGAAGGCCGGCGCCTCGATGGTGGCGTCGCGCAGGGCGGCGATCTTCTCCTCGCTCACGCCGACCTCGCGGCCAATGCGTTCGTGCTGGAAGACCTCGTAGGCGGTGCGGCTCAGGCGGCCGACGCGGATGATCGCCAGTTCACGCAGCACCGGGTCGAGCTCGCAGCGATACAGCAGCCCATTGCCCATGCGCAGGAAGCCCTTAGCGCCCTGCTCGGAGTTCGCCAGCATCCGGTAGATGTTGAGCATGGGGTTGAGCTTGCCGAGCAGCTCGGCATGCTTGCCCGTGGCGTTTTCGACTTCGTAGTACGGAATGCGCGGCATGGGTCCCTCTCTTCAGGCCGCAAACCTGAAGGGAACGCCTTGCGCGGTCAACGTTGCTCCGTTGGGCCGCTTCAGATCCAGCCGCGACTGACCAGCGGATTGAGCCAGCGGCCCCACGGACCGGTCAGCACGATGGGGTTTTCCACGACGATCAGCGCGATACAGGGCTCACCCGGATCGGCGATCGGCTCGTGCCGCTGGTCGCCCGTCCCGACAGCGAAATCACCGACGCCGTAGTTGCCCGTCTCGTCCGTATAACCGCCCTGGAGGACGACCGTATATTCATAGCCGGCATGCCTGTGCTCGGGCAGGCCCCGCCCAGCCTCCAGCCGCAGCAGCGAAACGCGATGAAAGTCGCCCGGCAGGTCGAGCCGGATCTCGTCGAATTTGCCCATGACCCGGCGCCAGTCCATCCCGGGTCGCAGGTGCGGCACCAGGGGCGCCGGCGCCCAGTCGAAGGTGGAATGACGGCGGTCCGCTGCGCGAGGGTGCGGCTCGACGGGCACATCGTCGAGGCGCGCCAGCACCCGTTCCAGCGCGGCAGCGTCGTTCTCGCCGCCGAAATCCGGCACCGGTTCGCGGTCGATCAGCGCACCACCGACGGCATTCAGGCGGTCGACCGTGCGCTGCGACCCAGGGTCCAGGGCAACATGCAAGGCCACGGCGAGGGCCGGCCCGTCCGGCAGCGCGCCCGCGGCATAATCCAGCAGAAGTTCATCGGGCGCCGGATGGCGGCTCATGACTCGTCTCTCTCCAGTCCTTCCCGCAGGCGGGCCAACGCCAGCCGGATCCGCGACTTCACCGTCCCGAGGGGTAGCTTCAGCTCCTCGGCGATGGCCGTGTGGGTCTTGTCCTCGAAGAACGCCTTCTCGATCACCAACATCTGATCGGCAGACAGCCCCCCGAGCAGTTCCTTCAGACGCGTATACGTCTGCCCTGCGAGAACGGATTTGTCGGCATCTTCGTCTTCCGGTGCAAAAACAGTGAGCCAGTCGTCGGTATCGATCGCCGGCCGGTTGTTGCGCCGCAGGTGATCGATCCGCTTGTTGCGGGCGATGGTATAGAGCCACGTGGACGCCGAGGCCTTGGTCCGGTCGAAGCTGGCGGCCTTGCGCCAGACCATGATCAGTGCTTCCTGCGCCACTTCCTGCGCCGCCTCGGGATCGGCACCGCTACGCATGATGAAGGCCTTCACGCGAGGTGCGAAATGCTGGAACAGGCGTGAAAAAGCCGCGCGATCCTGGCGGGTCGCGATGGCTTCGATCAGGTCTGCGGCCTCGTCGGCTGAAAGCATCTCGCCGCAGCCTACCCCGGCCGGCCCTGCGCGCCCAAATCCCAGAACAGGCCGGTCATCAGCCTGAGCCCGTCGCGGGCCACCGGTGCCAGCAGGTGCTCGTCCGGCGCATGCTGCGAGCAGGCAGCGTAGGAATGCGGCACCCAGACGGTGGGCAGGCCGAGAATGTCGGTGAAGACCTCGTTGGGCAGCGAACCGCCCAGGTTGGGCAGCATGTTCGGCTTCTGCCCGGCCGTCTTCTCGATCGAGCCGGAGGCGAACTTCGCCCACGGGTTCTCGGGATCGAGGCGGGTCGCGTTCATGATCACGTCGCGGGCCTGTTCGATCTCGATCATGCTGAACCCGTGCCTGTCGAGATGGCGGCGCAGCGCCGGGATGATGTCGTGCGGGTCGGTGCCGACCACGAAGCGCAGTTGGCAGTAGGCGACGGCGCTGGGCGGGATCGCATTGACAGGGCGGTCGGGGTTGCCGGTCTTGAAGGCCAAAATCTCGAAGCTGTTCCAGCCGAACACGCGCTCGACCGGCGTCAGCGACTTCTCGCCCCATTCTTCGTTGATTTCCGGCGCCCCCTCGCCGGCATCGACATGCGCGTCGGCGAGCGCCGCCCGGATCGAATTGGTCAGCGTCGTTGGCCGCCATTCCGGCACTTTGATCTGGCCGCGCTCGTCGGTGATGGTGGCCAGCGCGTGGGCCATGATGATCCCGGGATTGGCCAGCAGGCCGCCCCAGTTGCCCGAATGGTGGCCGCCCTCGCGCATCGTGAGCGAGAGGTTGAAATTCAGCGTGCCGCGCGTGCCGCCGAAAATGGTCGGCCGGCGATGGTCGAGGCGTGGCCCGTCGGAGCCGATCAGGGCGTCGGCCCTGAGGGCCTGTTTGTTGGCCTTGCAGAAGTCCGCGAGGCCGGGCGAGCCCGTTTCCTCGCCGGTTTCGATCAGGATCGTCGAGTTGAACCCCAGCGAGCCACGCTCCTGCATCACGCAGGCCAGCGCCGCGATGTTGATCGTGTGCTGGCCCTTGTTGTCGGCCGTGCCGCGGCCATACATCTTGTCGCCCTCGATCACGATCTTCCAGGGCGACAGGCCGGTGCGCCACTGCTCCTCCTGGCCGCGGATCACGTCACCATGGCCATAGGTGAGCACGGTCGGCTTGGCGGGATCCTCGACCCGGCGGGCGATCAGGAACGGCCCGTACTCGCTGCGCGGGTTCGGCAGCACGGTGCAGTCGTAGCCGAGCTTCTGCAGCGAGTCGGTCATCTCGCCCGAGACATATTCCTGCAGGGCCGGCATCGAGCCCTGCTCCTGGCTGGTCGTCGGAATGGCCACCCGCCGCTGCAGCTCCTCGAGGAAGCCGCCTTCGTCGAAATATTTCTCTGCGCGGGCGATCGCGCCATCCCGTGTGCCGGTCATGCTTTTCCTTGCCTGTTTTCGCCGCCACGATAGCAAAATTACAGGAGGATGAGCATGACCGCTTCGGGCCGCGTCGTTTTCAGCAGAATGGAGGAAGTGGTCTTCGGGCGGCCGGCCGCCGAGGCGCTTCAGGAACTGGTCGAACGACATGGCGCGAACCGCGTCTTCCTGATGGTGAGCGGCACACTGAATCGCGAAACCGACGAGATCGAGAAGCTGCGCCGGGCGCTGGGCAACAAGTGCGTCGGGACCTTCGACCGGATGCCGGCGCATTCGCCGCGCAGCGCGGTGGTCGCCGCCGCCGAGCAGGCCCGCGCCGCCGGCGCCGACCTGATCGTCACCCTGGGCGGCGGCTCTATCACCGACGCCGCCAAGGCCGTCCAGCTCTGCCTGTCCAACGACGTCCGTACGCCGGAGGACATGGACCGGATCCGCGGTCAGGCGGACGTGGCGCCGCCCACCGTGCGCCAAATCTCGATTCCGACCACCCTCTCGGCGGGCGAATTCTCCGCCATCGCCGGCGTCACCAACGAGGCGACCAAGGTGAAGGAGATGTTCCGCCATCCCCTCACCATCCCGCAGGCCGTCATCCTCGACCCCGAGGTGACGCGCCACACGCCGATGTGGCTGCTGCTCTCGACTGGCATCCGCGCCGTCGATCACTGTGTCGAGGGCGTCTGCTCCCTCGAATCGACGGAGTTCAGCAACGCCTCGTCGCTGCACGGCCTCTCGCTGCTGGCCCGTGGCCTGCCCCGGGTGATGGCCGATCCCTCGGATATGGCCGCCCGCCTCGACTGCCAGACCGGCGCCTGGCTCTCCATGACCGGCATTGCCGCCGGCGTGCCGATGGGCGCCAGCCACGGCATCGGCTACGTGCTGGGCGCCGTGTTCGACATCCCGCACGGCCATACGTCCTGCATCATGCTGCCGTGGGTGATGCGCTGGAACAAACCGGCCAATGCCGACCGCCAGGCCCTGATCGCCAACGCGATGGGCCATTCCGGTGAGGACGCGGGCGACGTACTCGACCGCTTCATCCGCGGCCTCGACATGCCGCGCACCCTGTCTGACGTGAAGATCGGCCGCGAACATTTCGACCGAATCGCCCAGCAGGCGATGGGCACGCCCTGGGTGCCGCGCAACCCGCGCCCGATCCCCACGCCCGCCGAGGTCAAGGAGATCCTCGAACTGGCCGCATAGCGCAGGATGACTGCAAGTTTTGGACTCGCCAGCCCGGGGGTGCGGCACCGGCTTCGATTGTTTCGGATATTTCGTTTATTTCGGTAGCGTGGCTCGACGACGAAGCGAACGCAAGATCGGAACACGTACGCGATCGAGGGTCAATCCCATTTCCGGTCGAGGAAGCGCTTCACGTCGTCGGTGAACTGCTGCGGCGCCTGGAGCATCGAGAAGTGGCTGACTTCGGGCTGCAGCAGCAACCCCGCCCTGGGGATCGCCCCCGCCATGAACTCGGTGTTCTCGCGCTTGATCGCCTCGTCGTGATCGGCGTCGACGATCCAGGTGCGGACCTTGATGGCGCCGAGATCCGCTGCCGTCCAATTGGGCTGCGTCGCCCACATGGTGCTGATTTCCTCGACGAATTTCTTGTATTCGCGCGGTGTGGCCGAGAGCGCCTCGTATTCCTTCTGGCCGCGCGCGATGAACGCCATGAACACGGGACTCTTGTCCACGTCCTTGACGCCGCCGGGGTCGGAGTTGGCGGCGAAGGCGAAGAGCCGCGACACACGCTGCGGATGGGTCATGGCCATGCTGAGCCCGATGATGGCGCCATCGCTCCAGCCCACCACGGCGGCCTGTGGCACGCCGAGATGGTCCAGCAGGCCGATCACGTCCGAGGCCATCAGCGCGTAGCCGTAGGGCTTGGCATCGCGCGTGCTGCGCCCGTGGCCGCGGCTGTCCATGACGATCACCCGGTGGGTCTTCGCCAGTTCGGGAACCTGGTGGCCCCAGTAGTTCGAGTTGGCGAGCCCGCCATGCAGCAGGATCACCGGTGGCCCGCTCCCGAAGGTCGCGTACCAGATCGAGATGCCGTTGACCGGCGCATGGCCGCTGCTCACGGCCGGCGGCAGCGTCGGCGTGGGCGGCAGGGTCAGCCAGCGCGGCACCGGCTGGGCCGAGGCCGACGAGGCGACGAAGGCGAGGAGGAGACTGAGCAGAAAGGCGCGCATGTCCGAGGATAGCGCCGTCACCGGGACGGGCGCCATCCCCGGCCGACGCGCAGCATCAGATCCGCCCCTTCCGCTTCGCCACCGACTCGGCCAGCAGGCAGAGGATTTCCCACATCATCGTGACGCCCACGAGCGCGGTGTTGCCGCTCATGTCGAAGGGCGGCGAGACCTCGACGACGTCGCCACCGACCAGGTCGAGGCCGCGCAGGCCGCGCAGCATGCGCTGGGCCTCGTGCGGGGTGTAGCCGCCGATCTCCGGGGTGCCGGTGCCCGGCGCGTAGGCCGGATCGAGGCCGTCGACGTCGAAGCTCACATAGGTCGGGCCGGCGCCGACGACGCGGCGCGCCTCGGCAATCACCTTCTCGACACCGAGGTCGAAATACTCCTCGATGGTGATGACCCGCATGCCCTGGTCGACCGCCCACTGGTTGTCGTCGGCCTTGTAGAGCGAGCCGCGGATGCCGATCTGCACCACCCGCTTGGGGTCGAGCAGCCCCTCCTCCACGGCGCGTCGGAATGGCGTGCCGTGGGTGTACTTGAAGCCGCCGAAATAGGTGTCCCAGGTGTCGCTGTGGGCGTCGAAATGCACCATGCCGAGCGGCGGCAGGCCTTTGCGGATGCCGCGCATGATCGGCAGGGTGATCAGGTGGTCGCCACCGGCCGACAAGGGCACCACGCCGGCGGCGTGCAGCCTGGCATAGTGCTTCTCGATGCGATCGAGCGAATCCTCCAGGCTGGCCGGATTGACCGGCGCGTCCCCGAGATCGCCGCATTTCGCCAGTTCATAGGGCGCGACCCGGGTGACGTGGTGGATCCGCCGCATCATGGTCGAGAGGTCGCGCATCTGGCGCGGCCCGTGCCGCGCGCCGGGGCGGTTGGTCGTACCGCCGTCCCACGGCACGCCTACCATCCCGATCTCGACCTCCGCCGGGTCGCGGAACAGCGGCAGGCGCATGAAGGTGGCGACGTCGCCGAAACGGGGCACCACGGTGCCGGCGACCGGCTGGGGGAAGTCCTGGCTCCTGGTCATGCCCCCACTGTAAGCCGTTACGCCGGCTGCAAAAGAGCCTTTCGCGCTGAAACGAATTCCTCGACGGCCGCCACGAAGCGGTCGCCTTCGGCCTCACCGATCATGATGTTCAAGGCCACGAAGCCGCGACGCGCGATCCAGATGCCGGCGGCGCTCATGTCGAAGAAGAACAGCTCCTTGGCGTCCTGGTTGGAGGAGGCGATGTCCGCCGCCGTCTTGATCGGCCGGGCGGTGGCATGCGCCGTCATCATCGAGCCGATGCCGGAAAACTGGAAAGCGACGCCGGCCTTCCGGCAGATTTCGTTCAGCCGCTCGCGGATCCTGTCGCCGCGGTCGTTCAGCTCCTTGGCGGCCGCCGCCGTGTAGACCTCGCCATAGCCCGCGACGCCCGCCGCCATGGTCAGCGCATTGTTGTTGAACGTGCCGGCATGCGGCAGCGCGTCCGGCTTGGTCGGGTCGAACAGCTCCATGATCTCGCGCTTGCCGCCGAAGGCGCCGAACGACATGCCGCCGCCGATATACTTGCCGAGCGTCGTCATGTCGGGCGTGATGCCGTGCTTGGCCTGCAAGCCGCCCGGCGAGAGGCGCGAGGTCATCACCTCGTCGAAGATCATGGTGATGCCGCGCGCCCTGGTTTCCTCGCGCACCGCCTTCAGGAACTCCACGTCGCCTGGCAGGCAGCCATGGCTGCCCTGCATCGGCTCGAGCAGGACGGCAAACACCTCCTCGCCGTGCTTCGCCAGCAGCGCCCTGGTGCCCTCGATGTCGTTGTAGGGCGCTACGACATATTCGTAGGGCATGTTCACCGGGCTGCCGCCGCTCACGAAGTAGAGCACGCCGCCATGGTAGCCGCCGTGGAACACCATGACCTTGGTGGCCTTGGTCCGGCCCTTGCGCTGGGCGAAGACGCGGGCGCCCGCCAGCGCCATCACGTTGCCCTCGGTGCCGGAATTGGTGAAGCGCACCAGGTCGATCGACGGCATGCGGTCAGCGATCAGCTGGGCGAGCTTGCCCTCGTTCTCGTTGCGGCCACCGTAGTTCCAGCCATGGTTCAGCGCGCGGTCGATGGCGGCGCGAATCACCGGATGGGAGTGGCCGTAGATGCCGGCGGTGTATTCGCCCAGCACGTCGATGTACTCGTGGCCGTCGGCATCCCACAGCCGACAGCCTTCGCCGCGCACGACGGTCAGCGGAAACGGCGCATTGTGCAGGGTGGTACGGGTGTTGCCGCCGGGCATCGCCACGCAGGCATCCTGATGGCGGGCAAAGCTCTTGGGATTGCGGTCGACATAGGCCTGCTTGGCCTCCGCCAGGGCCGATTGCAGATCCGAATTCACCAGCGCTTGATCGGGCACGTCACTCTCCTCGCGTGAGGCCCTGAGTATCACACGACGTTGAGTTCCCGGATAGGCCGGCCCGATTCAATGCGGTCATAACCAAAAGTATTGAGATCGAGGGTTCGGTAGTCCCCGTGTACGATCAGTTCGGCGACCGCGCGGCCGACCGCCGGAGATTGCTGGATGCCATGGCCCGAAAAGCCGGTGGCGAAGATCAGGGTCTCGATCCTGGGATGACGCCCGACGATGCCGTTCTGGTCGAACGTATTGTACTCATAGTAGCCCGCCCACGAATTCACGACCTTGGCCGCCTCGAAGGCCGCCACGCGAGCAGCCAGGGTTGGCCAGACCATCTCGTCCCATTCCTGATGCTGCACCTCGAGGGGTGCGCCGGGCGCGTCGTTGCCCTCCGCGGGCGTCGTGCCCGCGATGTAGAAGCGGCCCTCCGGCCGGAACCAGGTGCCCGACGGGTCGATGGTGAGCGGCGTGAGCCCCGGCGCCTCGCGCACGTCGAAGACGAACACCGAGCGCCGCCGCGGCTCGACCGGCAGCGCGATGCCGGACCGCGCCGCCACCTCGCCGGACCAGGGGCCTGCCGCCAACACGACGATGCGCGCCTCCAGCCGGCCACTTTCCTTCAGGTCGACGCCGCCCGCGTCGAACGAGACGACCTCGTCGGCCACATAGGTCGCGCCGAGATCGCGCGCGGTGCGCCGGAAGCCCTGCATCAGCGACGGCCCGTCGAACCAGCCTTCGTTGGCCGTGCCGTGCGAGGCCAGTGCCAGCCCCTCCTCCGAAATCCAGGGAAAGCGGGCCTTCAGCGCCATCGGTTCGAGCAGCTCGACCGCGCATCCCTCGCCCGTCTGGACGGCATGGTTCGCCCGCAGCACGGCCTCCCCGGCCGGGCTCGCGAGGAAGAGATAGCCCGGTTCCCGGAGACCGAGATCGACACCCAGCAACTCGCGCGCGCGCCGCAGGAAGCCGATCCCGAAGCGCGACAGGTGGATGTTGAGCGGCGTCGAGAACTGCTGCCGGATCGAACTGGCCGACAGAGCCGACGAAGCACGCGTGTAGGCCGTATCGCGCTCGACGACGGTGACCGTCCCCGAAAAGGCCGGATCGGACTTCAGGTGGTAGGCGACGGACGACCCCATCGCCCCGCCGCCGATCACGACGACATCTGACTTCATTGTCCACCTAGCCTATGCTCGCACCCTGGCAGCGCCTTATACCGCTATCCTCTACTTCGGCAGCTTCCTCGTGATCGGCTAGGTCGGCAAACTCGTCCTCACCCGATGGATGGCCCGCCAAGGCGCGACGCTGTCGGAGATCAACGAGCAGGCTGGCAAGAGCGCCGGCAAGGGACGCCGCTTTCTGCTGGGCTTTTGGCGCAACGAGGACTAGGCGGTGCGGCTCTTGGGCGATTTCATTCGCGATCGGTTGCGGTTCAACGCTGTCTCATGGAGGCAGCGTCGAGTGCTTTGGACCGGCGTTATCAGGAGCGGGCGCTCGCTCCCGAAACAGCCACCGGGTACGAGCGCGGCGTGGCCAATGCTGTGACATTCACTCAGAAGCGCTCGGGGGGGGGGGACCGACATGCGACGGCATGGGCAGAGACGGCCGTCAGTCGACAATGAGCAGTCCGACCCGCATTGACATTGCGCTTGATGTGCATTGGCCAAAGACTGAAGATGCCGCTCGCGCGACGCAAAAAGACCTATGCTGAGACGAAGCCGCGCAAATAACAAAAATAGCGTCACTTCTGGGAGGAAGAAAACCATGCTGAGAAGGACCTTGCTGAGCGGCGTAGCCGTTTCGGCAATGGCGGCTCCGGCGCTATTGCGCGCTCAGGAACCGCTCAAGATGCGGCTCTCACTCGATACGTCGGCCGCACACACGCGCACGAGGCAGATGACGGACTTCGCCACGGAGTTGGAGAAAGTCGCCAGCGGCAAGATCAAGGTCGAGGTCTTCCACTCCGCGCAGCTCTTCCGTGACCGCGACGTCGGCAAGGCATTGCGCCAGGGCGGCGCCGAGATGGGCGTGCCCGGCCCGTGGAACCTCACCGGTATCGAGGCCAATCTCGACGTCACCCAGTCGCCGGCCTTCTACGGGCGCTCATCGGCCGAAGTCTACAAGGTGATCGATGGTGACGTCGGCCGCGCGCTAAACAGTATGCTCGAGAAGAAGCTCGGCGTGCACATCGTCGGCAAGTGGCTCGACCTGGGGGCGTCGCACACCTTCTCGACGACCAAGCCTCTGAACGCGCCCGACGACCTCAAGGGCCTCAAGATCCGCACGTCAGGTGGCGCTGGCCAGATGGTGCGTGTCAAATTCTTCGAGGGCGTGCCGAACTTCACGGCCTGGCCGGACGTGCCGCTGGCGCTCAGCCAAGGCACTTTCGACGCGCTGTTCACCACCAACGAGAGCGTGAAGTCCGCCAAGCTGTGGGACTCCGGCGTGAAGTACGGACTTCAGGATCAACAGTTCTTCGCCCAATACATTCCGATGGTGAGCGAAGCGTTCTGGAAGAAGCTGGGCCCGGATCTGCAGAAGGTCGTCACCGACCTCTGGGCTTCCAAGATCGGCGGCTGGCGAACAGCCATGGCGGCTAGCCAGGCCGAGTCGGTCGAAGTCATGGTGAAGGCCGGCATCAAGATCGTCGTGCCCGAGGCCTCGGTGCTCGACGCCACACGCAAGAAGCTGATGGTCACGCAGGACGCGGTCACCAAGGAGCTCAAGCTCGATCCCGCCTTGGTCGCACAAGCCAACGCTGCCTTGGGCATCACCGGCAAGAGCTGATCTGTCGGGGTGCCTGTTTCACCGGGCGCCCCGATCCACTTCTGCACGATATGATCTGTGGGGCTCGCATGCTCGAAGCATGGGACAGGCTTGAACGCTGGTTGATCGGGCTCCTGGGTGCGATCGGCCTCATCATCTATCTCACCCAGATTGTCGGTCGTTACGTGACGACGGCCATCGACTTTTCAATGGGTGAGGAGCTTACGGTCTACATCATCATCTGGTCGGCGTTCCTGACGGCGAGTTTGCTGGTCAGGGAGGACGGCCACGTGCGCGCCGATCTTCTGCTGCGCATGCTGCGGCCCGAGCGCCAGCGCTGGGTCGAGGTCGCCAATTGCGCGATCGCGCTCGGCTTCTGTATCGGCCTCACCTGGTATGGCTGGCTGCTCACGTGGGATTCGTTCGACCTCGGCGAGGTCAGCAACACGGCCCTCGGCTTTCCGCTGTGGTTGTATTACGCCGCACTCCCGGTTTCCGCCGCCCTCATGTCGATGCGTTACGGCAGGCGGCTCTGGCAGTTCTGCTTCGCGTTCGATCCAACGACCATGGAAGTCCATTCGGGACGCGAGTAGACGATGACCAAGATATTTGCCGCCATCTTCTTCGTCCTGCTCGGCATGGGCTTGCCGATCTGGCTGGTATTGGGCGTTTCCGCCGGCACGATGTTCGCCGTCGAGGGCAAGCCACTGGTTGGCATTGCCCAGAAGATGCTGGACGAACTCAACTCGACGACCTTGCTGGCCGTTCCGTTCTTCGTCATGGCGGCATCGTTCATGCAGCGCGGCGGCATTGCCAAGGCCCTGGTCGACGTGGCGGCGGCCTGGGTCGGCAACGTCCGGGGCGGGCTGGGGGTCGTCTGCGTGATGGCCTGCGCCATGTTTGCAGCGATCTGCGGCTCGAGTGTCGCCACGGCCCTCGCCATGGGAACGATCCTGATTCCGGCGATGCTGGATCGCAACTACGACAGGCCCTTTGCATTGGGTGTCACCGCTGCCTCCGGCACGCTCGGCATCCTGATCCCGCCCAGCCTGCCGCTCATCCTGTACGCGATCATCGCCGACGAATCGGTGCCCCGCCTCTTCCTGGCGGGCGTCGTTCCCGGCCTCATGCAGGCGGGTCTCTTCGTGCTGTATGTCCTCTGGTATGGACGGCGGAAGAATCTCGCCCGCGAACCGCGTCGCTCACCTGCGGAATTCAGGCGAGTCAACATCAATGCCATTCCCGCGCTGTCCATGCCGGTGATCATTGCCGTTGGCATTTATGGCGGGTGGGTAACGACGACGGAAACGGCGGCCGTCGCAGCTGCCGTCGCGTTGCTGATCAGCCTCTTTTACTACAAGGGGTTCAAGCCGTCCGAAACGCTGACCGTCATCGGCGAGTCGATCAAGAACGCCGGCACCATCATGATCATCATCGCCACCGCCCTCGCATTCGGCCATTGGATCACGGAGTCAGGTATACCCGCCGCGCTGGTGCAATTCATCCGCGACAATGGCTTCACTGCGTGGCAGTTCCTGCTGGCGATCAACGTTATGCTGATCATTCTCGGCATGTTCCTCGAAGTGGCATCGATCCTCCTGATCGCAATGCCGATCATCATCCCCGTGCTGAAGCCGCTCGGCATCGATCCGGTTCATTTCGCCATCGTCGTCACCGTCAACATGGAACTGGCCCTGATCACCGCGCCGGTCGGGCTCAACCTCTATGTCCTGGCGACGGTTTCCAAGACCCCAATCGCCACCGTCATCAAGGGGGTCAACCCATTCCTGGTGATCTTGCTCGGACTGCTGCTGCTGATCACCTATGTCCCGGCGATCAGTCTCTGGTTGCCTCGCTTGGTCTACGGATAAGTACCGACGTTCGATTACCGCCTCCGCCACACCTGCAGGCGGGCGAACAGGAAGCGGTCGGCGACGAGGTGGGCGGCCTTGACCGCAGCCGAGGTCAGCACGATCACGACGCAGAGCGCGGCGGCGGCCGCGGTCGTCCCCGCCTCCTCTATGTTCACCGCCGCCACGGAGGCGAGCTTGGTGTCGGGGGCGTAGAGGAAGATCACAGACGACACGGTCGTCATCGCGTTCACGAACAGGTAGATCGCGATGTCGAGGATCGCCGGCAGGCAGATCGGCGCCGTCACCCGCACGAACGTCTTCCAAATCGGCACCTTGAGCGAGGCCGACACCGCCTCGAATTCCGGATCGATCTGCTTCAGCGCCGTCGTCGCCGTGAGATGGCCCACCGTGTAGAAGTGCGCCACCGTGTTCAGCACCAGGATGCCCATGGTGGCGTAGAGGAAGTTGAGTGGATTGTTGGGTGCGTTGAAGAAGAAGATGTAGCCCAGGCCCAGCACGAGGCCGGGTACCGCCATCGGCAGGAAGGCCAGGAACTGCACGACCCCGCGCATCGCCCCGAAGCCGCGCGTCTTCTCGTTCAGCCAGGCGCCCGTGAACATCAGCAACGTGCCGAAGACCGCGGCACCCAGCGCCATTCGCACCGAGTTCCAGTAGGACTCCCAGCCGTTGGAATCGAACTTGGCGAAGTCGTAGTTTTCAAGCGTGAGGCTGAGATTGTACGGCCAGTACTTGATCAGCGAGCCCCAGATCGCCATGCCGAGGATGGTGAGGATGGCGGCCGACACCAGCAGGCAGAACATCGTGAACAAGACGTCGCGCGCGAACTTCGGCCGCGGCACCAGCGGCACGGCGCGCGCGGTCAGCAGCGCCACCTGCTTGCGCTGGACCAGCCGGTCGACCAGGAAGGCCAGCGCCGCCGGCGCCAGCAGCACCATGCCGACCACAGCCCCCATCGAGAAGTCCTGTTGGCCGATCACCTTCTTGTAGACGTCGGTCGCAAGCACGTTGAAGTTGCCGCCGATCACCTTGGCGATGCCGAAGTCGGTCATCACCAGCGTGAACACGACCAGCGCGGCGCTGATCAGGCCGTACTTGGCGCCAGGCAAGGTGACCGTGAAGAACACGCGGCGCTTGGAGGCACCCAGCACGTCCGCCGCCTCGTAGAGACGCGCGTCGGCGGTGGCCAGTGCGGTCGTCAGGATCAGCGTCGCATGCGGGAAGCAATAGAAAACCTGCGCGATCACGATGCCGTCGATGCCGTAGATCGAGCCATCGCCCAGCAGCGCCTTGAAGAAGCCCTGCGTGCCGAACAGGTAGATCAGCGCAATGCCCGGCAGCAGAGAGGGCGCGAAGATCGGAATCAGCGAGATGCCCTGGAACAGCCAGCGCATCGGCAGCACCGTGCGCGTGAGCGCATAGGCGTAGAGAAAGGCCAGCGGCACGACGATCACGGTGGTGATCGACGCGACATGAAGGCTGTTCAGGGCCGACTGGAACAGCGCCGGCGTCGAGAAATACGAGACGTAGTTGGCCAGCCCGATAAACTTGCCGTCGCGGTCCTCGAAGCCCTTGGCAAGCAGCGCCCACAACGGCAGGCCCAGCATGACCAGGAGCACGCCCGCCAGCAGCACGACGCCGCCCCGCATCATCAGGTCGTCGCGCGACATGCCGGGCTTCACAGCCGGGGCGGTGAGGCTCACGCGAAGATCCTGACCCGGTCGGGCGGCAGGGCGATGTCGAGCCTGGTGCCGATATCGACGCCGAGGTCGCGGATCAGGTTGCTGGAAAAGTCGGCCGTCACGGCGACGTCGGAGGCCGCCCGCGCCTTCAGGGTCGCGCGGCAGAAGGCCCCCACGAAATCCAGCTCCGCCACCTCGACCGGCACGCGGTTGGCGCTGTCGGCCGGCAGGTCGCGCACGCGCACGTCCTCGGGCCGGATGCAGAGGCTCACCTTCTGGCCGGGCGCCAGCCCGTCCTGCGCCGGGCAGGTGAAATCGACGCCGGCGACCCGCACCCTGTCCGGCGCCATCAGGGTCCCGGACAGGAAGTTCATGGAACCGACGAAATCGGCGACGAAGGCCGTTGCGGGCCGACGGTAGATCTCCTGCGGCGTGCCCACCTGCTCGATGGCCCCGTGGTTCATGACCACGATGCGGTCGGCCATGGTGAGTGCCTCTTCCTGGTCGTGCGTCACCATGATGGTGGTGACGCCGAGCGTCCGCTGCAACGCCTTGATCTCGTGCCGCAGCCTCAGTCGCACCCGCGCGTCGAGGGCCGATAGCGGCTCGTCAAGCAGCAGCAGTCCCGGCGAGGTCGCGAGCGCACGCGCCAGGGCCACGCGCTGCTGCTGGCCGCCCGAGAGCTGGGCAGGGTATTTCGGGCCGGCATCGGGCAGGCCCACCATCGCCAGCAGTTCGGCGACCCGCTTGGCGATCGCCCCCCTGGCCTGGCGGCGGTTCACCAGCCCATAACCGACATTGTCGGCCACGGTCAGGTTGGGAAACAGCGCGTAGGACTGGAACACGATGCCGAAGTCCCGTTGCGCCGGCGGCAGCGCCGAGACGTCCCGCCCCTTCTGGCGGATCGTGCCGGAGGTCTGGGGATCGAGGCCGGCGATGGCCCGCAGGAGAGTTGTCTTCCCACAGCCCGAGGGGCCGAGGAAGCAGACGAACTCGCCCTCGACGACATCGAGCGAGACGTCGCCTAGGGCGGTGAAGGTGCCGAACTGCTTCGAGAGGCTGCGAACTTCGAGATAATTGGTCATGGCGATCACTGTCATCCTGAGCGAAGCGAAGAATCCTTCGGCTCCGCCTCAGGATGACAACAAGGCTTTGAAGCCTCGCGGCCTTATTTGGCCTTGGGTGCGGACTTGCCGTCGTAGCGCTTCGTCCACTCCGCCAGGATGCGGTCGCGGTTCTTGGCCATCCACTCGACGTCGTTCTTCACCATCACCTTCTCGAGGTTCGGCGGATAGTTCGGCGGGGTGATGGCGACGCCCGGATAGGCGACGATCGGATAGGTCTTAGCATAGAGCTCGTTGGCCTTCTTGGTCGCGGCCCAGTCGGCGAGCTTCTTGGCGGCTTCGAGGTTCTTGGTGCCCTTGACGATCGCGGTGACCTCGAGCTCCCAGCCCAGGCCCTCCTTGGGGATCACCAGCTCGAGCGGCGCGCCCTTGGTCTTCTCCGAGGCGCCACGGGTGTCGAGGCCGATGCCGATCAGGCGCTCGCCCTTGGCGGCCTGCACACAGGGCGCCGAGCCCGAATGGATGTACTGCGCGATGTTCTGATGGAGCGCGTCCATGTACTTCCAGCCCCCTTCCTCGCCCATGATCTGCAGCCAGGCCGCGATGGTGAGGTAGCCGGTACCCGACGAGGCCGGGTTCGGCATTACGATCGAGTTCTTGTACTCGGGCTTGATCAGGTCGGCCCAGCTCGTCGGGACCGGCTTGTTCGCCTTCTTGCCTTCCGCCGTGTTGAAGCAGACCAGCGAGAGATAGGCGTCCATGCCGACCCAGGTCTGGGGCGACTTGCCGCTCAGGAACATCGGGTTGAGCGCGGTCGAACCGGCCGGCGTATAGGGCTCGAGCATGCCCATCGAGGCCATCAGGCCGACGTTGGAAGCAGCAAGGCCCCAGATGATGTCGGCGCGGGGATTGTCCTTTTCGGCCATCAGCTTGGCGGCGACGACGCCGGTCGAATCGCGCACCCAGGCGATCTCGATCGTGGGATTGTCGGCCTCGAAGGCCTTCTTGAACGGGTCGAGCTGGTCGTTTTCCAGCGCGGTGTAGACGGTCAGCCTGGTCTTCTGCGCGAAGGCCGGCGACACCAGGCCGAATACGGCGAGTGCGGCGGCGCCCGCCAGCGTGGCGCGCCTGAAGATGGTGCGATCGATCATTTCGTTGGTCCCCCTAAGAACATCCAGCCCCTGTTGAACGCCTGCTGCTACAGGCCGTTCATGACCTTTATGTTACACTTCCCGTAAACGCGTGCACGCGGCCTTCTCAACCTTCCCCAGACAATTTATTGCCGACGGCCACCAGCCATCGCCGGATGACCTGCTCCTCGTCCCGATCCAGCAGTTCGCGAAGCCGCCTCTCGACCTCCATGACCTGGGCCCGGCATCGCTTCAGGAGCGCCGCGCCCTGGCCCGTCGCATGGAGCCGCAGGATGCGGCCATGCTCGGCATGGGCCGACTTGGCCACCAGCTCCGCCCTGACCAGGTTGTTCACGATCACGTTGATCGTCTGCGGCGTCAGAAACGTCAGCCTTGCAAGCTCCGCGCCAGAGATGCCGGGATAGTTGACGACCATGGTCAGCACCGCGAACTGCGGGGGCGTAACGTCAAGGTCGGCCAGCGCCCGTTCCATCGCCCCGCGCACCGCCGCATGCGCCTGCCGCATCAGGTAGCCGAGATGTCCCTCCGCGCCCCGCTTGCCTTCGCCCGGGCCCGGGATTGCGGGGGCGGGCTTCGCCTTGCGCTTCATCTACGGGAGAACACCTTCTTCAGGTCGCTCGTCGACATCGTCTCACGCATCCACCGGAAGCTGCCTGCCTTCATTTCATTCGCGCCCTTCATGAAAGCCGCCAGGGCAAGACGCGAGAGCGCGCCGCCGACGCTGATCCGCTTCACGCCCGTCGCCGCAATCTGCTCCACCGTCAGATCCGGATCGCCGGCGCTCATGACGACATTCAGCGGCTTGCCGACCTCCGACGCCACGGCGCGCATCGTCGAGAGATCGTGAAGGCCCGGCGCATAGAGCACGTCTGCGCCGGCCTTCTCGAAGGCCTGCAGGCGGCGGATCGTGTCGTCGAGGTCCTTCACACCGCGGATCAGGTTCTCGGCCCGGGCGGTGAAGGTGAAGGGCACCTCCAGCGACCGCGCCGTCTCGGCGCCCGCCGCCACACGCTCCACGGCGTGGTTGAAGTCGTATATGCGCTCGCCGCTCCAATCCTCGATCGAGCCGCCGACGATGCCAACCGCGGCTGCGTCCCGCAGGATGGTCGCGGCCTCCTGCGGATCGTCGGCATAGCCGTTCTCGAGATCGGCATTCACCGGCAGGTCGGTGGCGCCCGCGATGATCCGGCAATTCTCCAGCAGTTCTTCCCGGCTCACCGCATTGTCGCCGTCGACGCGGCCCAGCGCGTTCGACATGCCCAGGCTGGTCGTGGCCAGCGCTTCGAAGCCCAGCGACTGCAACAGCTTGGCCGTGCCCGCATCCCAGGGATTGGGGAGAAGCAGGAGGCCGGATCGCTCATGCAGCTCGCGAAACACCTGTCCCTTTTCCGCCTGCGTCCGCATTTCGACCCCTCCGCTTTCTGCTAAGGAACACCGATGGACATGACAGCGCAACGGGAACTCGCCCGCCTCCTCGCCTCCCTGCGCCGCGAGCAGCGCAGCCAGAGCGGCCTCGCCCCGCATCTCGTGCCGTCGGACAAGGCGACGGCCTATCAGATCGCCGGCATGGTCGCCGAGGAGCTGGGCTGGCCGGTGCTGGGCTGGAAGATCGCGGCAATGAAGGAAGAGATGCAGCAGGCGCTTCGGACGGACTCGCCGATCTACGGCCGCGTCTACTTCGTGAAGGAAACGCCCCACAGCGCCGTGCATGCAACGCTGGCAAGCCCCATCCCCGAGGTCGAGTACCAGGCGAAACTCGGCCGCGATCTGCCGCCGCGCGACAAGCCCTACACGGTGGGGGAAGTGACAGACGCGGTCGCCTCCCTGCACCCCGGACTGGAACTGGCGGAGTGCCGCTTCATCCACGACGCATCGTTCCCGCCGCTGCCCGCCATCCTGGCCGACGGCGCCGGCTCCGGCACGATCGTGTACGGCCCCGCCATCGCGGACTGGCGGAACCGCGACATCCCGGGCCAGGAGGCCACGCTGTCGTCGAACGGCCGCCTGCGCCGCAGGGGAACGGCGGCCGCCGCGCTCGACCATCCCATGGTACCCCTCACCTGGCTCGCCAACGAACTGTCGCGGACCGGCGTGGGCCTGAAGGAAGGCCAGATGGTCAGCACCGGCACCCTCACTGGCATGCTCGCGCCCAAGCCGGGTGAGACCTTCGTCGCCGACTTCGGCCCCTTCGGTTCGGTGGCCGTCTCGATTACCTGAGGTCTATTTCGTGAAAACCATCGCCTTGTCACGCAGGGACCCGTGTCGGAGCGTCAGTAGGTCCAACACGTAGTTCTGGTAAAGCTTCCACGGCCGCTTGCTGCCCTGCTTGGGCTGGTGCGGCAGGGCGCGCTGGATGTAGCCGGACGAGAAGTTGACCCAGGGCTCCTCGGTGAGCGTCGGATCGCTGTTGTGCGGAACTGCCTTGGTGAATCCCTTGCGGTCCATGTAGTTCAGCAGCCGGCAGACATATTCGCAGACAAGGTCGGCCTTCAGGGTCCACGAGGCGTTGGTGTAGCCGAAGATCGAGGCGAGGTTGGGCACGTCGGAATACATCATGCCCTTGTAGATCATCGTGTCCGACGGCTTCACGGGCTTGCCGTCGACCACCAGCTTGGCGCCGCCCAGCGGCTGCACGACCAGGCCGGTCGCCGTCACCACAACGTCGGCCGCGAGCTCGGTACCCGACTTCAGCCTGATGCCCTTCTCGGTGAAGGTCTCGATCGTGTCGGTCACGACCGACGCCTTCTTCTTGCGGATGGCGCGGAACAGGTCGGCGTCGGGCACCAGGCAGAGCCGCTGGTCCCAGGGATTGTATTTCGGCGTGAAGTGGGTGGCGACGTCGTAGTCCGGCCCCAGCATCTGGCGGACGCCGCCCAGGATCAGGCTCTTCACCTTCTCCGGCTGGCGCTTGCACATCTGGTAGAAATACATGCCCATCAGCACGTTCTTCCAGCGTGTCAGCATGTAGGCGAGCTTGAGCGGCAGGCGCCGCCTGAGCTTGTTGGCGAACGGGTCCTCGGCCGGCCGCGCCACGACGTAGGTCGGCGAGCGCTGCAGCATGGTGACGTGCCCGGCGGTCTCGGCCATCGACGGCACCACCGTCACCGCCGTGGCGCCGCTGCCGATCACCACGACCTTCTTGCCGGCATAGTCGAGGTCCTGCGGCCAATGCTGCGGATGGACGACCCTGCCCTTGAAGCCGTCGATGCCGGGGAATTCCGGCAGGTAGCCGGCCTCGTAGCGGTAGTAGCCGCTGCACATCCACAGGAAGTCGCACGACAGGAACAGGCGCTCTCCGCCATGCTCGATCTCGACCGTCCATCGGGCGTCCGGAGTCGACCACGAGGCACCGACGACGCGATGGTCGTAGCGGATATGGCGATCGATGCCGTGATCGCTCGCGACCTCGCGGATGTAGCTCAGGATCGAGGGACCGTCGGCGATCGCCTTGGCGTCCTTCCAAGGCCGGAACCGGTAGCCCAGCGTGTACATGTCCGAATCCGAGCGTACGCCGGGATAGCGGAACAGGTCCCAGGTCCCGCCGCTCGCGGCGCGCCCCTCGAGGATCGCATAGCGCTTGCCCGGACAGTTCTTCTGGAGATGCCAGGCCGCGCCGATGCCCGAAAGCCCGGCTCCGACGATCAGCACGTCGAAATGTTCAGTTGCTGTGCGACTCTGCGGCACGGGCGCGACGATTGTATCCATCCGGACTTCATCGCGGAAAGGAATGAGACTGGCAACTCGCCTTTGCCGTTTGCCCCAGCCCCTCCTACAGCGCCGCCGTTATGATGATCTCGATCAGGTCGCCTTCTGGCATGACGGACTGGACGAAAGACCGGACCGGACCGTGATTGGCCGGCATCCAGGTGGCCCAGGCCTCGTCGAAGGCGGGCTTGTTGTCGTGGTCGGTGACCACGATCTCGGCCTTCACGATGCGCGTCCGGTCGAGTCCCGCGTCCTTCAGGTAGCCATCGATGACGCCCAGCGCGCCCAATGTCTGGACACGGATGTCCTGCGTGCGGTCCGGCGAGGTCGCCACACCCCACAGGAAGCCGCCGCCGCCCGGCAGCCGGTAGACGGCGACCGAGGATTTCGCCGGGACCCTAGGATTGGGCACGCGTGTGATGTCGCTGGTACTCATCTTTCAATACCCTCAAGAACCGGTCGCCACTATGCCCCCAGGACCACCACCGACCAACGACCCCGACGTGTCCATGCTATGCTTTGCCTTCACTCCAACACCAGCGAGGATGTCATGCCCACGAGCGTCAAGCAGATGATGGAAGCAGCGAATGCCGCCGTGCCTAGGGTCACGCCGGACCAGGCCAAGGAAATGATCGCCAAGGGCGACGCATTGGTGGTCGACGTGCGCGACGCGGCCGAGGTTGCCAGCAGCGGCAAGGTCGCGGGTGCCGTCCATGTCTCGCGCGGCATGCTGGAATTCCGCGCCGACCCCGAGTCGCCGGCGCACGACAAGGCCTTCGACAAGACCAAGACGGTGATCGTCTACTGTGCCTCGGGCGGCCGCTCGGCCCTCAGCGGCAAGGTCCTGAAGGATTTCGGCTACGCCAACGTCTTCAACCTCGGCGCCTTCAAGGACTGGGTCGACAGCGGCGGCCCGGTCGACAAGGCTTGACCCTCACTTTCCGTCGTCAAACTTGAGCTGCTGGATCGCCGACATCAGTTTGGCGATCTGGGTGCGCTGGGCTTCGTCCAGGGGCTTGTCGTCGGGCAGGGGCTGAAGCACGAGCTCGATATCCTCGAGTTGCTTCACGAGATTGTAGGCCCTGTTGGTCTTCTCCTTTTCCGTGCCGGCCAGCAACGGATAGACCGAGAGGTACAGCGAGGCGAGGCTGCGGTTCTGCAGTTCCGGTGTGACCGGGATGGCGCTCTTGAAGACACCCCCCAGTGCCGCCTTGGCCTCACCGACCGTGGTGGCGCGACGAAGCAGGAAGCTCATGCCGTCCAGCCGGTGCTCGATCTCGAAGCGATGGCTGGTCAGGTCCGCCTGATTCTTCAGTGAGATTTCATGCTGGTGCTGCACCTGCTGCAGGAAGGCGGCGCCGCCGGTCAGCACGACCGAGGACAGCAGCCACATTCCCACGGAGCTGTTCAGGAATTCGTAGAGTTTGGAGCCGAAACCCGGCGGCGGAGGCGGTGGCGGCGGCTCGGCCGCGGGCCCGGCGGACTCCTCTTCGAGGGATTTACGGATCGAATGGCGATAGCGTTCCTCGGCCGCGATGCGCTTCATCTCTTCTTCAGTCAGCATCTCGGCACTCTACTCTTTCATGAACGCATTGAGGTCGCCCGTCGCAATCGCACGGTCGAGATAGCCGAAGGTGCCCTGCTCCCTCACCTCGGTGGCTGCATCGATCAGACCCGTCATGGCAGCGCGATAGAGCGAAGTGGCGAGGCTGATGCGCTTAACGCCCGCGGCTTCGAGCTCCGCCTTGCTGAAGGACTTGCCCTTGATGCCGACCATGAAGTTGAAGGGCTTGCGGAGTGCGCCGCAAACCTTCTTCACCGAAGCCAGATCGGGCAGCCCCGGCGCGAACAGGACATCGGCGCCTGCCGCCTCGTAGGCCTGCAGGCGCTTGATCACGTCCCCCAGATCCGGTCTGCCGCGCAGAAACCCCTCGGCGCGCGCCGAAAGGACGAACGGCACCGGCAGCGAACGCGCCGCGTCGACCGCCGCCTTGATGCGGGCCGTCGCCGTCTCGATGTCGAACAGCGGCTGGTCAGGGTTACCGGTCGCGTCCTCGATCGAACCGCCGACCAACCCGACGCCAGCGGCCTGCCGGATCGTCTCGGCTGCGTCCTCGGGCGAGTCGCCGAAGCCCTTCTCGAGGTCCGCCGCCACCGGCAGGTCCGTCGCGTTCACGATCAGCCGCGCATTGGACAGCGCCTCGTCGCGCGTCACCCTTCCGTCTCGCTTGCCCAGGACGCCCGCCTTGGCGCCGCTCGAGCTCGCCAGCGCCTCGAAGCCCAGTCCCGCCAGGATGCGTGCCGACCCCGCATCCCAGGGGTTGGCAATCACGAAGGCGCCCGGCCTCTCATGGAGCACCCGGAACTTGCGGGCCTTCTCGGCCTGGCTGACACTCATGAAACTGTTCCCCTCATTCGAATGACCCGGTTGAGTTTGTCTCCCCTGCCCTCTGCCGGACAATCGAGATTATTTCAACGTCGCCGCACGCTTGGCCGCGACGGCCCGGCGCCACCGCGTATAGGGCAGCGTGAGCGCCACCGAGACGGCGATGTAGATCGAGATCACGACGGCCGTGCGTCCCCCCGGCAGCGACGTCGCGACGACCACCGCGACGCCGATGTGGCGGGTCGCGCAAGCGACAGCGAGGGCCGAACGGTTTTCTTCCTCAGGTCCGCCGGCCAGGTGGCCGATGATCAGGGACACCAGGATCAGGAGCGCGAGAGCCGCGATACCCTGCCATTTGACCTCGAGGACCACATGCCAGTTCACGGCCATCAGCACGACGGCCGCAAGCGTCATGGCCAATCCGGCCAGTCCGACCACCCGCCCGCCGGACCAGGCCGCCCATGTCGGAAAGAAGCGGCGCACGGCCATGCCTGCAAGCAGCGGCAGAAAAAAAGATTCGCCCAGGACCAGCGCCGTCTTCTCCGGGGCGAGTCGCGGCAGTCGAGGGAACAGCGGGGCGAGCAACTCCAGCCACAGCGGCACGAGGATCACAGCCAGCACCGACGAAACCGCCACCAGGCTGAAAGTGTATGCACCATCCCCTATGCCCAAGAGCTTGCGCGGAAGCAGTGGCGCCCCGGCGGAGACGGCGAGCACCAGCAAGGCGGCTTCCGCCCCCGCCGGCAGCGGCAGCAGAATGACCAGCGCGACGGCCGCCAGCGGCACCAGCACGTACATGGCCAGCAGGGAGCGCAGCAGCAGCGCGGGCTGCCGGAACAGGCGGACCGCGTCGTGCGGCGTCGAATCGAGCCCGATGCCGAAGATGATGATCGTGACGGTGATCTTCAGGACGACGAGAAGCGCGACGGTCATGACGCAGGCTTACAGGGTCCCGGCCGGCATGACACCGCCATGAGGGTCGGTGCTAGCCCGGCCAGGGCAGTGACCAGGTCTTCACGTTGGTGAAGCTCTTCATCGCCTCGAGAACGCCTTCCTTGTAGCCGAGGCCTGAATCCTTGATGCCGCCGAAGGGCGACATCTCGATGCGGTAGCCCGGCACTTCCCAGACGTTCACCGTGCCGACCTGGAGCTCGTCGACGAACCTCGTGATGTAGTCGAGACGATCGGTGCAGACGCCCGACGACAAGCCATAGGCCGTGCCGTTCGAGACCTGGATGGCGTGCGCGATATCCTTCACGCGGATGATCGGGATCGCCGGGCCGAAGGTCTCCTCGCGCACCAGCTCGGCCTGCGGATCGACATGGTCGACCACGGTGGGCGGAAAGAGCGCGCCCTGGCGGTCGTTGCCGTGCAGCAGCTTCGCGCCGTGCTTAGCCACCGCTTCGCTCACACGGTCCTGGAACAGCGTGGCGGCGCGCTCGTGGATCACGGTGCCGACATCGGTTTCGGGATCGAGCGGGTCGCCGGCCTTCAGCTTCTTCGCCTTCGCCAGCACCCGCTCGACGAAGGCGTCGGCCACCTTCTCGACAACCAGGATGCGCTTCACGGCGGTGCAGCGCTGGCCAGAATTCTTCGTGGCACCGGCCACAGCCAGCTCGGCCGCCTTGTCGAGGTCCGCATCCTCCATGACGATCAGCGGATCGTTGCCGCCCAACTCCAGCACGATGCGCTTGTAGCCCGCCTTCTCGGCGATGTACTTGCCGACGCGGACCGAGCCTGTGAAGGTCACGAGGTCGGCGTGCGGATCGACGATCATCGCATCGCCGATGTCGGAGGGGTTGCCGGTAATGACCGACAGCATCTCCGGTGGCAGGCCGGCCTCATACAGCGTGTCGGCGAGGAACAGCGCCGTGAGCGGCGTCAGCTCGGTGGGCTTCAGCACGACGCAGTTGTTGGTTGCGAAGGCCGGCGCCAGCTTGTGCGCCACCATGTTCAGCGGATGGTTGAACGGCGTGATCGCCGAGATGGCGTTCAACGGCTGGCGCAGGGTGAAGATCTTGCGCGATTTGCCGTGCGGGGTGAGATCGCAGGAAAAGGTCTGGCCATCATCCAGCATGCAAAGCTGGCCGGCGAAGGTGAAAACGTCGTAGGCGCGACCGACCTCGTAGAGCGAGTCCTTCAGGCAGAGGCCCGACTCCAGGGTGATCAGGCGCGACAGCTCTTCCTTGCGCGAAACGAGCAGGTCGGCGGTCTTCAGCAGGATCTGCTGGCGCTGATAGCGCGTCAGCTTCGGCTTGTAGTCGTGGGCGATCTGGAAGGCCTCGGCCACCAGCTCGGGCGTGGCGCGCGGCACGGTGCCGACCAGGCGGTTGTCCCAGGGGAAGCGCACCTCGAGGCGCGCCTGGGTCTCGACCTTCCTGCCGGCGATGCGGAGATACTCGTGCCGGACGTCGGAGCCCGTGCGGGTGATGGTGTCCATGGAACTTTCTCAGGCGACGAGGTTGAGGGCGAGGTCGAAGGCGTCGAAGTTGCGCCAGCGATGCGCACCCGTATCGCCATTCGCGAGCTTGCGGTTGCACAGCAGCGGTACGCGCTGCTCGGAGACGCCGCCATGGCTGCGCAGTGGCTCGGACAGGCCCGAGAGATCGTGGCGCGAGGCCGAGGTGCCCAGCACCTTCTGCTTGGTCGAGACGACGATGAGGTCGCCCAGACGATCGGCCGGCAGCTCGAACCGGGCGGCCGCCTCTTCCTTGGTCAGCGCCAGTTCGATCCCCGGCATGGCCTTTAGCCTGACCGCCCACTCCTGCGGCTTGTCGCAATACACCACCGCGAAGGAGCCCAGCGCGCCGTGATGCACGACGTAGGGATCGGTGATCGGCAGGATGACGCGGGCCTTGTCCTTGCCCACCCAGCCGTCGAACAGATCCTGGAGATAGATGACGTCGGGCTGGCCGTCGCTGCCGTACTTGGCGTTCATGCCGTGGTCGGCGGTAATGACGATGGTGCAGCCCATGGCATCGAGCTTCGCCAGGTAGCCATCCATCATGGCGTAGAAGTCATTGGCGACCGGCGTGCCCGGCGCGTGCTTGTGCTGGATGTAGTCCGTGGTCGACAGGTACATGATCTGCGGCCTGTCGCGCTCCATCAGCTTGACGCCGGCGGCGAACACGAACTCCGAGAGGCCGGCGCTGTATACGTCCGGCACGCCCATTCCGACCAGCTCGTTCACACCTTCGATGCCGTTGTCGGAGAGGGTCGCCTTGTCCGACTTCTCCGACGAGAAGGAGCAGGCCTTGCCGGCGCCCAGTTCGAGTCCCTTGCCCAGCAGGCCACGCAACTTGTCCTTGGCGGTGACGACCGCGATGCGGCAGCCCGCGCGCTGGAAGGCGGGGAACAGCGTCTCGACCCGCAGGAACTTCGGATCGTTCATCATCACTTCCTTGCCCGTCTCGGGATCGAGGAAGTAGTTGCCGCAGATTCCATGGACGGCTGGAGGACGACCGGTGACGATCGACAGGTTGTTCGGGTTGGTAAAGCTCGGCACCACGCAGTCGCCGGTGAGGTTCGTGCCCTCCTTCAGGACCTTGGCGAACCAGGGCGACCGACCCGCCTCGACGGCGCGCTCGATGTAGCCCGGCTCCGACCCGTCGACGCAGACAACGACGACGGGCTGGCGCGGCAGGCGATAGGTGCGGCCGTTGACGGAGATGTCGCCGCCGCTGACGTTGATGCTGTCGGGTGCCATGTTCGTTCTCCTACTCTGCGGCCAGCGCCGGGCCGCCGTTGGTGACCCGCATCTCGTCCAGCACCTCGCGGACCGCCGCCAGGGCGCCGCGCATGTGGTCGGGATAGAGCCGGCCGATGCAGCCCATGCGGAACGAATCCGCCACGGTGAGCTTGCCCGGATAGATTACGTAGCCGCGGTCCTTGAGCCCGTCATAGAATTTCTGGAAGACGAACTTCGGGTCGGTTGGCATGTGGAAGGTGACAATGATCGGCGCCTGCAGCGCGTTGGGCAGCAGGGTGCGGAAGCCCATGGCGCGCATGCCGTCGATCAGCACTTTCGCATTCTCGCGATAGCGCTTGCCCCGGCCCGCCACGCCGCCCTCTTCCGCGTGCTCCTCGATCGCCTTGCCCAGCGCCACGATGACGTGGATCGGCGGCGTGAAACGGTACTGGCCTGTCTTGGCGAAACCCTCGGCCTGGTCGAACAGGTCGAGCACCAGCGTCGTCGCATTGCCCTTGCATTCGGCGAGGGCGGCGTTGCGGCAGACGACGAAGCCGAGGCCCGGCACGCCTTCGAGGCACTTGTTCGAGGAGGCCGCCAGCGCATCGTAGTAGATGTTGCGGGCATCGATCTCGATGGCGCCGAAAGCCGACATCGAATCGACCAGCAGGCGGCGGCCCTGGTTCTTCACCAGGGCGGCGATCTCGGCGATCGGGTTGAGAATGCCCGACGTGGTCTCGCAATGGACAGCGAAGACGTGGGTGATCGCCGTGTCGTCGACCAGCATCTTCTCAAGCCGGGCGAGATCGGGGGGCGTGTCCTCCGGCGTCTCGTAGGTCGCCACCGCCCGGCCGGCGATCTCGGCGATCTTCTTCGCCCGCTGACCGTAGGCACCGTTGATCACGACCAGCAGCTTGCCAGACTTCGGGACGAAGCTGGTGATCATCGCTTCCACGGCGAAGGTGCCGGAGCCCTGGACCGGCACGGTGACGTGGGTTCCCTGACCGCCGGCCAGCTCGACGATCTTGTCCAGCACCATCCTGTTGATGGCGATGAAGCCCTGATCGCGGGAGCCCCAATCGTGGACCATGGCCTGCTTCACGCTGGCCGAGGTGGTGAGCGGGCCGGGCGTCAGCAGAAGCGGATCGCCGGTTTCGGAGGCAGCTGGCTTGATGGTCATGACGCGGATGATCGTCTCGCCGTTTCTATCCGTCCAGTATATATTATGAATGTTAACTATCGGTTTCCAATATATGACGCCCACCCAGCTCCGCGCCTTTCATCTCGTGGCCGACGCCGGCTCCTTCTCGGCCGCCGCCCGCGCCTCGGGCCTCAGCCAGCCCAACCTTTCGGGCCAGGTCACGGCCCTGGAGAAGGCCTATGGCGTACGACTGTTCGATCGGCGCGGGCGCAGCGTCACGCCGACCGAGACCGGCCGTCAGCTGCACGGCGTCACGACCCGCCTGTTCGCCCTCCAAGACGAGGCGCAGGCTCTGCTCCAGGGCGAACGGGCGCTGACCCGCGGCCATCTCCGCATCGCGGCCGACTCCGCGCACCATGTCGTGCCGATCATGGCCGCGCTGCGCCAACGAGCCGGGGGACTCACCTTCGCTCTTTCGATCGACAACTCGGCCGTCGTGCTGGAGCGCCTGCTGCGCCACGAAGCCGATGTCGCGGTGATGGCCAAGAGCCTGTCGGATCCCCGCCTGCATGCCGTTCGGTTGCGGACCGACCGGCTGGTCCTGTTCGCGCCCGCCGCCCATGCCCTGGCCAAACGGGGCCGGACACCCCTCTCGGCTCTGGCCGGCCAGGAGCTGGTCCTGCGCGAACGTGGCTCGATCACCCGCGAAGTGCTTGAACAGGCGATGGCGGCCGCCGATATCAGGCCGGCGTCGATCGTCGAGGTGCAGACCCGCGAAGGCGTGCGCGAGGCGGTTGCGGCCGGTTTCGGCGTTGGCGCGGTCTTCGCGAGCGAACTCGGCGAGGATCGTCGCTTCCGCCGCATCACCATAACCGACCAGGACTTGGCGGTCGCGGAATATGCCGTGTGCCTGCAGGAGCGTCGGCGCGTTGCGCTCGTTCGAGCCTTCATGGACGAAGCGACGCGGCTTGCCTCCTGACGGAGGCAACGTAACAAAATTGTCAAAAAACTTTCATCATCGAACGACGAGGCGTAGGATTCCGCGATCATGCAAGGCATCGACACCATCCTGAACGTTCTCGGCAGCGTCTGCCTGCTGCTGTGGGGCGTACGCATGGTGCGTACCGGCCTGACCCGTGCCTTCGGCGCCACCCTGCGCCGCGCCATCGGCGCCTGCTCGCGCAACCGCTTCACGGCCTTCACGGGTGGCGTCGTGCTGACAGGTGTCCTGCAGTCGAGCACGGCCACGGCACTGCTGCTGGCCTCCTTCGCCGGTCGCGGCCTGATCTCGCTGTCGATCGGCCTCGCCGTGATGCTGGGCGCCAATGTCGGCACGACCCTGACCGCACAAATTCTCTCGTTCCCTCTCGGCTGGATCTCGCCTCTGATGATCGCCGGCGGCGTGATCGCCTTCCTGTCGAACAGCTCCGACAGGGCGCGCCATCTCGGCCGCGTTGCGATCGGCCTCGGCCTGATGCTGCTGTCGCTGCACCTGCTCGAAGCCGCCGCACTGCCGCTGCGGTCAGCGCCGGCCTTCGTGGCGGTGCTGGAAGGCCTGCAGAACGAATACGTCATGGGCGTCCTCGTGGCAGCCTCCGCCACGTGGTTCATCCACTCCAGCCTCTCGACCGTGCTGCTGGTCATGTCGTTCGCCTCGACCGGCATCATCGACGCCAAGCTCGGCATGGCTATGGTGATCGGGGCCAATATCGGCGGCGCCATCGCCCCCTATTTCGACCAGGCCGCCACCGACACCGAGGCGCGGCGCCTGCCGCTCGGCAATCTCATCACGCGCGTCCTCGTTGGCGTCGCGCTGCTGCCCTTCCTTGGCCAGTTTCACCAATGGATGATGATGATCGATCCGGCGCCCGCGCGGCTTTTGGTCAACTTCCACACCGCCTTCAGCGTGGTGGCCGCCATCGTCTTCCTGCCGCTGATCGATCCCGTGGCCGCGCTGTGTCGGCGTCTTGTGCCCGACCGGCCGCAGACCGATGACCCCGGCAAGCCACGCAGCCTCGACCCCAACGTGCTCGACACGCCCGCCGAGGCGCTGGGCTGCGCGATGCGCGAGACGCTCAATCTCGGCGACAAGGTTGCTGACATGCTGCGCCAGACCATGGACGTGTTCGAGAAGAATGACGCGCGCGCGGTGAAAGCGATCGAGGCGGCGGACGATGCCGTCGACAGCCTCTACGAGGCGATCAAGCTCTACCTGATCCAGACCTCGCGCACGGAACTGGGGGAAGACGACGGCAAGCGCTACGTCGAGATCCTGACGTTCGTCACCAACCTCGAACATGCCGGGGATATCATCGACAAGAACCTGATGGAACTGGCGGCCAAGAAGATCAAGAACCGCTACGCCTTCTCGGCCGAGGGCACGGCGGAGCTGCGCGCCTTCCACGGCCGTGTGCTCGACAATCTGCGGCTGGCGCTGAATGTCTTCACGACCCGCGACATTTCCCTGGCCCGCCGGCTCGTGGCGGAAAAGACCGCGATGCGCGAGGCCGAGGCCCGCGCCGCCGACAGCCACTATGCGCGCCTGCGCGAGGGACGACCCGAGTCGATCGAGACCAGCTCGATCCACATGGACGTGATCCGCGACCTGAAGCGCATCAACGGCCACCTGACGACGGTCGCCTACCCGATCCTCGAAGCCGCCGGCGAGCTGGCCGAAACGCGTCTAAAGACGACGACGGATCAGCCCTTGATCCGCAGCCCGCTCGGGTCGTAGGGCGCGCGCAGCGCGACTTTCGCGCCAAGCTTCGTGCCAGCCAGATCGACCTCGAACCGGCCGCCTTCCAGCCACGCCGTGTCGATCGCCGCACCGTCGCTGCGCTTCACGTAGCCCAGCCCGACCGAGGCGCCGAGCGTGTGGCCGTAGCCCGCCGAGGTGAGTTCACCGACCGGCCTGCCATCGCGCAGCAGCGCCTCGCCGCCCCACAGGAGCGGCTCGCTGTCTTCCAGCACGACCGAGACGAGCCGCCGGGTCAGTGGCTTGGCCTTGGCCTCGGCCAGCGCCTTCTGGCCAATGAAGCCGCCCGGCTTGTCGAGCTTCACCGCCCAGCCGAGACCCGCCTGGAACGGCGTGTCGTCGGGCGTCAGCTCGCGGCCCCAGGCGCGATATCCCTTCTCCAGTCGCAGCGTCTCGATGGCGTAGTAGCCGGCATCGCGCAGGCCGAATTCGGCACCCGCCTCGTGCAGCGTCTCGAACACGGTGACGGCGAACTCGACCGGCACGTAGAGCTCCCAGCCCAACTCGCCCATGTAGGTGCGGCGCGAGGCCAGCACCGTGGCATAGCCGACGCCGATCTCGCGGATCGTGGCGAAGGGAAAGCCCTCGTTCGAGAGATCGGCCTTGCTCACCTTCTGCAGCAGCTCGCGGCTCTTCGGTCCCATGACGGACAGCACCGTCCAGCCCGACGTCACGTCGGTCAGCACCGCGTTTGCATCGGGCGGCATGTGACGGCCCAGCCAATCCATGTCGCGGATGGGTTGGGCAGAGCCGGTGATGATCATAAATTTGTCGCGCGCCAGTCGCGCGATGGTGAGGTCGCTCTCGAAGGTACCGCGCTCGTTCAGCACGCCGGTATAGACGGTGCGTCCCACCGGAACCGCGACTTCGTTGGCGCAAAGTCGCTGCAGCACCGCCTCGGCGTCGCGGCCCTGTACCAGTAGCTTGCCGAACGAGGTCTCGTCGGTGATCGTCACGCCTTCGCGGGTCGCTCGATGCTCGGCTGCGACGGCATCGAACCATGCCCCGCGGCCCCAGCCATACCGCATCTCGGGCGCCCTGCCTTCGCCCGCGAACCAATTGGGCCGCTCCCAGCCCATCTTGTTGCCGAACCAGGCGCCGCGCGCCTTCAGCCGGTCGTAGAGCGGCGAGCGGCGGAACGGCCGGCCGCTCTCCTGCTCGCGCTGCGGCCACGGCATCTTGTAGTGCATGCCCAGCGTCTCGGCGACCCGGCTGCGCAGCCATGCATCGTTGCCGTGGAAGCCCGCGAAGCGCCTGATGTCGACTGGCCAGAGGTCCATCGTCGGTTCGCCGGCGACGATCCATTCCGCCAGCGCCATGCCGGCGCCACCCGAACTGGCGATCCCCATGGAATTGAATCCGGCGCCGACGTAGAAGCCGCGCACCTGCGGCGCCTCGCCCAGGATGTAGTTCATGTCGGGCGTGAAACTCTCCGGGCCGTTCATGAAGGTCTTGATGCCGGTCTTCTCCAGCGACGGCACGCGGATCAGCGCATTGTCCATCAGGATCTGGAACTGGTCCCAGTCGTCGGGCAGCATGCCGAACTCGAAATCGTCGGGAATGACGTCCTTGTTCCAGGGCTTGGCCTCGGGTTCGAAGCCGCCCATCAGCAGGCCGCCGACCTCCTCCTTGAAGTAGATGTAGCCGTCGGGATCGCGCATCACCGGCAGGTCGCGCGGCACGTTCTCCATCTTCTCGGTGACGATGTACATATGCTCGCAGGAATAGAGCGGCACCGTCACGCCGATCATGCGGCCGAGTTGGCGCGCCCACTGGCCGGCGCAGTTGACCACGACATCGGCCTTGATCGGCCCGTCGGTCGTCTGCACGCCGGTGACCCGTGGGCCGCCCGGCCCCTGCTCGGTGTCGATCGCCGTGACCCGCACCTTCTCGAAGATGCGGACGCCGCCGTTACGCGCACCCTTGGCCAGCGACTGGGTGATGTCGGCCGGATTGGCCTTGCCGTCGCCCGGCAGCCAGACGGCGCCCACGAGATCGTCGGTCCGCATGATCGGATATTTGTCGCCGGCCTGTTGCGGCGTCAGCGGTTCGCACTCCACCCCCTGCGCGGCGGCCATGGCGGCCGACCGGCGCAGCAGGGTCATGCGCTCCTCGGTACGCGCCACGATCAGCGAGCCGGATCGTTTCCAGCCGGTGGCGAGGCCGGTCTCGGCCTCGAGTTTCGAATAGAGCTCGGTGCTGTAGCGGATCAGTCGGGTCAGGTTCTGGACGCTGCGCAACTGCCCCACGAGCCCGGCCGCATGCCAGGTCGTGCCGCCGCTCAGCCGCCCCTGCTCCAGCAGGACGATATCCTTCCAGCCGAGCTTGGCGAGATGATAGGCGGTCGAGCAGCCCATGATGCCGCCGCCGACGATGACGACGCGGGCGTGGGTCGGAACGGCGGCTGTCGGCGCGGGAGACGACATCAGATGATTTCCATGTAGCGGTCGAGCTCCCAGTCCGTGATGGCCTTGCGGAACTCCCGCTCTTCCCACTCGCGTGTTGCGGAATAATGATCGACGAAGGCGGCGCCGAAGAGATCGCGCGCCGGCTTAGAGGCCTTGAGCCGGCCCGCCGCCTCCATCAAGGTCCGCGGCAGTTGCGACTTGGCGGGATGCTTCTTCTCGTAGGAATTGCCGGTGATGGGCTCGCCGGGGTCGATGTCGTTCTCGATGCCCCACAGGCCCGAGCCGATGGCGGCGGCGATCGCCAGGTAGGGATTGGCGTCGGCGGCGGCGACCCGGTATTCGACTCGGGTCGACTTGGCCGAGCCCGGGATCACGCGCAGCGAGGTGGTGCGATTCTCAACGCCCCAGGTCGAGGCGGTCGGCGCCCAGAAACCGGGAATGAGACGGCGATAGGAATTCACGTTCGAGGCGACCATGCCCAGCAGCTCGGGCATCAGCGCCGCCTGGCCGCCGACGAACTGGCGCATCGTCTTGCTCATGCGATGCGGCGCCTTCTCGTCGAAGAAAACCGGTTTGCCACCCTTCCACAGCGACATGTGCATGTGACCGCCGCAGCCCGGCCAGTCCTTCGACCACTTCGCCATGAAGGTGGCGAGCCAGCCCCGCCTCTGCGCCAGCACCTTCGTGAAGATCTTGAACAGGGCCGCCTTGTCGGTGGCGGCGAGCGCATCGTCGACCCGCAGCGCCGCTTCGAGCACGCCCGCGCCGGTCTCCGTGTGGAGACCCTCGATGCCCATATCCATCGCCTCGCACATCGCGAGCAGGTCACGATACCAGTCGGACAGGACCGAGTTGCGCAGGACCGAGTAGCCGAAGAAACCGGGCGAGATCGGCTTCAGGTTGCGGTAGCCCTTTTCGCGGATCGATTCCGGTGTCTCGGCGAAGACGAAGAACTCGTACTCGAACCCGACCTTGACTTCGAAGCCGAGCTTCTCGGCGCGCGCCAGCACCCGGCGCAGGGTGCCGCGCGGACAGATCTCCTCCGCCTTTCCGACGAACTCACAGAGGAACATCAGATTGCCGGGCTCCGTCCCGATCTCGCGGCAGGTCTCCGGGAGGATGCGCACGTTGGCGTCGGGATAGCCCGTATGCCAGCCCGTGTAGGTGACGTTGTCGTAGAGCTGGTCATTCATGTCCCAGCCCAGCACGACGTCGCAGAAGCCGAAGCCTCCCTCGAGGGCGGAGCGGAACTTGTCGACGTGGATGTACTTGCCGCGCAGGATGCCATCGATGTCGTGGACCCCCACCTTGACGTGTGTGAGCCCGCGCTGCTTGACGATCTTCAGTGCGTCGGCGGCCGTCTTGACCTGTCGCGGTTCCATTCAGCTTCCCTCGTTACACCGCGGCAGACTAGCTGCTGAGATAGCGGGGAAGCCAGAGGGCAATGTCGGGGAAGATCGCGAGGAGCATGGTGAAGAGAACCATGATCGAGAGAAACGGCAAGGTGACGCGGGCGATGTAGCCCAGCCCGTCCTCGGTCAGCCCCTGGATCACGAACAGGTTGAAACCGACGGGCGGCGTGATCTGCGCCATCTCGACGACCAGCACGAGAAAGACGCCGAACCAGATCGGATCGAAGCCGGCGGCCTTCACGATCGGCATGACGATCGGCAGGGTCATCACGATCATGCTGAATCCGTCGAGGAAGCAGCCCAGGATCAGGTAGAAGACGATCAGGGCGACGATCAGCATGAACGACGAAAGACCGAGGCTGCTCACGAACCCAGCGACGGCCGCGGGTATGCCGAGGAAGGCCGCGGCGCTGCCCAGGATCGAAGCGCCCAACACGATCAGGGCGATCATGGCGCAGGTCTGCACCGAGCCGATGGCGATGGCCTTCAGCGCCGGAAGCGACAGTTCCCGCTGGATCCCGGCAACGATCAGCGCTCCCAGCACGCCCACGGCGGCGGCTTCGGACGGCGTCGCGAGGCCGCCGTACATCGAGCCCAGCACGCACAGGATCAGGAACACCGCCGGTCCCAGTTCGCGGATCGACGTCAGGAACTCCGCCGCCGTGGCGATGCGCACATTGCGCTCCGCCTCGGGTACGAGCTCCGGCTTCAGGGTCGTGTAGATCATGATCCACCCCATGAAGCAGGCCGCCAGAAAGGCGCCGGGAATGAAGCCCGCCGTGAACAGCTTGGCGATCGAAACGTCGCCCAGGACGCCATAGATGATCATGATGTTGGAGGGCGGGATCAGGAACCCGAGCGTCCCTGCTCCGGCGAGCGACCCCACCGCGACGTCCTTGGAATAGCCGCGCTTCAGCAGCTCCGTCAGCGAGATGCGGCCCACCACCTGGGTGGTCGCCGCCGACGAGCCCGAGATGGCGGCGAAGATGGTGCAGCCGATGACGTTCACGTGGAGCAGCCGCCCCGGCAGCATCGCCGCCCACGGCGACAGGCCCCGGAACAGGGTCTGCGACAGCCGCGTGCGGAACAGGATCTCGCCCATGATGATGAACAGCGGCAGGGCCAGCAGTTCCTGCGTCGTCAGGATGTTCCAAGTGTACTGGGCCAGAAGCTTGTCGAGCGGGATGTCGCGGAAGATCGCCAGCAGCACCGTGCCGGTGACGGCCAGGGTCCAGCCGATCCACAGGCCGCCCGCCAGGAAGGCGAACAGCACGACGAACATGGTGAGGACGACTTCAAGCATGGGATCTCAACTCGCGCGACAAACTACTCAGCGACGGAACCGGCGCGCATGTTGAGGTCCTCGAGCGGCAGGCCGAACAGGGCCTGGAAGAACCGCGCGACGAACTGCATGACCAGCAGACATATTCCGAACGTCACCAGCGCCTGCGGAATCCACAGCGGCGTCGCACTCGAGATCGACACCTGGTCCGACACGAAGCTGCGCCACGTGAAGTTCACCATCGCCACCGCAAGGTAGCCCGAAAAGGCGACACCCAGCGCCGCGAGGACCGTCTCAAGCCAGCGCCGCGCCTTCGGTCCGATCCGCGCCAGGACGAGGGTGACGCGGATATGGCCGCCGGCCCGGAGCGTCATGGCGGCGCCGAAGGTGAAGGCCGCCGCCATGAGATAAGATCCGTATTCCCAGGCGACGGGAATGTCGGCCGGCACCCAGGGGAAGATGTCCGAAAGCGCCCGGACCAGGACCTCGCCCAGCATCAGGCAGGTGAGCGCCACCAGGCAAGCGGCGCCCATCCAGCCGTCCAGACGGCCCAGCATGTCGATCCCGTCGAGAAAGGCGCGCAGCACGGGCGGCGCACCCGCGTTGGGATTGGGGCCGTGGCCGCTCACCCGCGCTTCATCTCGGCGAGATAGGCCTTGATCGGCTTCTCCGCCGCCGGAACGCGCTTGTAGAATTCGGCGATCATCGGCGCGGTCTTCTTCTGCAATTCAGCCGTCATGGCGGGCGGCGGAATGACCAGCTGCATGCCGCCCGCGATCAGGCGCGCGTTGCTGTCCTTGTCGGCCTGCAGCGACGACTGCCAGAACTCCGGCTCGAGCTTCCTGGCCAGGTCGACGATGACCTTCTGGTTGGCGGGCGAAATCTTCTTGAGCGTGTCGTTGTTGATGGTGACGATCTCGGACGACCAGGCATGGTTGGTCTGGTGGAAGAACTTCAGGAACTCCCAGAACTTCCCGTCCACGGCCGAGACGGACGAGGTCGACACGCCCGCGACGGCCCCCGACGACAGCGCCGCGATCGTCTCGCCCCAGGGGATGAGAGCCGGCGCCATCCCGATGGCGCTGCACATTTCCTGCGCGTTCTTGTCGGGCACCCGGATCTTGACGCCCTTGAGCGCGTCAAGCGACTCCGCCTTGATCTTGAGATGCAGGTACTGCGTCGGCCACGGCACCGTGTAGAGCATCGTCTGGTTGTTCTTCTGCAGCACCTTCTCGAATTCCGGCCGCACGTACTTGTGCAGCACCTTCAGCTCTTCGATGTTGTCGCTGATGAAGGGGATGCCCTCGATCCCGAAGATCGGCTCGTCGCCGATCTGCTGGATATTGAGGATGTCGGCCATCGGCACGAGGCCGTCGCGCACGGCACGCATCTGCTCGGGCCCCTTGAAGCCGAGCTGGCCGCCCGCCTTGACGTCGATCTCCACGGCGCCGTTGGTTGCCTTCTTCACTTCCTCGGCGAAGCGCTTGACGTTGACCGTATGGAAGTTTCCATCCGGCCAGACGGTCGCCAGCGGCAGCTTCAGCGGCGCTTGCGCCCTCACCACGGCCGGCGCACCGACCATCGCCATCGCCCCCGCACCCACGCCCGCCTTCAAGGCGTTCCTGCGTCCCAGCTTCATCGCAGCCCCCATCTTTGGATTGACAACCGTTTCCCGTATCCGGCCGCCGCCGGCCTACTCCGCCGCCTGCGGCGGCTTGAATTCATAGACCTTCTCGGCCGTCTCCGCCGAGATCAGCCCGTCGGCCAGGTCGTTGGCCACCTGTGTGCGATCACGGTCGCGCGGCGCGCCGATGCCGGCGCCGCCGGGCGTAAGGATCATCAGCCGCTCGCCCGGCGGGATGAGCTGGAAACCCTTGCCCTTCAGCGCCTGGCCGGACTTGAAGGCGACGACGCCCGCCCCGCCATCGCCGCCGCCGTCACGGCCGCGCGCCGGATAGTCGATGCGGTCGAAGGCGGCCAGCAGGTCGAACGGCTCGTCGATGCCGCTCTCGATCTCCATGATCTGGCCGAGGCCGCCGCGCGTGCGGCCGGCGCCACCCGAATCGGGACGGAACTCCTTGCGCCAGAAGAGGAGCGGTGTCTGGGTCTCGGCGATCTCGACGGGCGTGCCGCGCACGCCGCTGGGATAGGCCGTGGCCGATAGCCCGTCCTTGTCGGGCCGCGCGCCGGTGCCGCCGTTGGAGGTGATGGCCATGCCGAAACCGTAGTTGCCGCCCTCGCCGCCCTTCACCCGGCCGCGGACGTTGATGTTCCACAGGCACGACGTCCCCTCGGCGGGCACACGCTCCGGCACGACCTGGCGCAGGCAGCCGAAGGTCACGTCGGGCAGCATCTGGCCGATCACATGGCGCGAGGCCACGGCGGTCGGCTTGGGCGCGTTCAGGATGCAGCCCTCCGGCGCCGACACGGTGAGCGGCTCCAGCGAGCCTGCATTGTTGGGGATGTGCGTCGAAACCACGCAACCCAGGCCGAACACCGTGTAGGCCGTCGTGTAGGCATGCGGCACGTTGATGCCACGCCGTGACACGCCGGTCGTGCCGGTGAAGTCGACATGGATGCCGGTATCGGAAATGGTCAGCGTGGCCTTCAGGGTGACCGGCTCGTCGTAGCCGTCGACCGTCATGCTGTTGTGCCAGGTGCCTTTGGGCAGCTTGGCGATCTCCGCCAGCACCGCCTCGCGCGAGCGCGCGATCACATGGTCACCGAGCTCATCCAGCGACTCGATTCCGAACTCGTCCATCATTTCGATGAGCCGGCGGGCACCGACGTCGTTACAGGCGGCCAGGGAGTAGACGTCGCCCTCGGTGTCGACCGGCTGGCGCGTGTTGGCGCGGATCATCGCCATCAGCGTCTCGTTGGCCTTGCCCTGGTCGAACAGCTTGAGCATGGGGATGTAGAGCCCCTCCATGAACACGTCGGTCGCGTCGGGGCCGAAGCCGATGCCGCCGATGTCCATGAGATGGCTGGTGCAGGAGAACAGCGCCACCAGCTTGCCGTTGCGGAAGCACGGCGTGGTGATGACGAAGTCGTTCAGGTGGCCGGTGCCCATCCACGGATCGTTGGTGATGTAGGCGTCGCCCGGTTTCATCGTCTCGATCGGGAAGTAGCGTAGGAAATGCTTCACCGACTCGGCCATCGAGTTCACATGGCCGGGGGTGCCGGTCACGGCCTGGGCCAGCATGCGCCCCTGCAGGTCGAAGACGCCGGCGGAAAGGTCGCCGCACTCGCGCACGATCGGGCTGAAGGCGGTGCGCATCAGGGTCTGCGCCTGCTCCTCCACCACCGCGATCAGGCGGTTCCACATGATCTGGAGATCGATCAGGCCGACGCTGTTGGACTGGCTCATCTGTTGTTCCTCACGCTGCCTTGCGATCCATGACGATACAGCCGGAAGCATCGATATGCGCGGCAAAATTCGCCGAGACATAGGTCGACGTCTCGTCCTCGGCGACGATGGCCGGGCCGTTGAAGATGCTACCCGGCAGCAGCTTCTCCCGCCGGTACACCGGCACGTCGGCGGTCTTCCCACTGCGTCCGTCGAATACCGGGCGGCGGCCGACAGGCTCGGGCACCGGCGCATTGCCGGTCCCGCCCTGTACCTCGGGCCGCTTGGCCTCGGTCGAGACCTGGACCGACCAGCTCAGGATCTCGATCGCGGCGTTGGGGATATGGCGTTCGAACAGCACGCCGTAATCGTGCTCGTAGGCCTTGCGCAGCGCACCCGTGTCGGCCGCGGTCAGCGGCCGCTGCGGCAGGGTCACCATGATCTCGTGGCCCTGGCCGACATAGCGCATGAAGGCGACGCGCCGCTCGAAGGTCGCCTGGCCGCGCGCGCCCGGCGCCACCAGCGCCGTCGCTTCCTGGCTCATCTCGTCCAGCATCTCGCTGGCCGCCTCGCCGTCGAACGTGTCCAGGCGCATGTAGCGGCTGCGCACCAGCTCGAACGACACCGGAGCGGCGAGAAACCCGACCGCGGACCCCACACCGGCATTGGGCGGCACGATCACCCGCTGCACACCGATCTTCTCGGCGACGCGCGCCGCATGGAGCGGTGCACCACCACCGAAAGCGATCAGCGTGTATTGGTTGACCACGGAGCCACGCTCGACGGCATGGACGCGCGCCGCACTCGCCATGTTCTCCGACACCATCTCGTAGACGGCGTAGGCCCCCATCTCGGTGGAGAGGCCAATCCCCTCGGCCACGTCGCGCTCGATGGCGCCGCGCGCCGCATCGATGTCGAGGGCGATCGAGCCGCCGGCGAAATGAGTCGGGTCGATCGTCCCCAGGACGACATTGGCGTCGGTGACGGCCGGATGCCGGCCGCCGCGCCCGTAGCAGGCAGGCCCCGGCTCGGCGCCGGCGCTCTCGGGGCCGACCGTGACGCGCTTGAGGGCATCCAGCCTGGCGATCGAGCCGCCGCCTGCGCCGATCTCGACCATCTCGATCACCGGGATGCGGACGGGCAGGCCGGAGCCCTTGAGGAAGCGGGCAGCACGGTCGACTTCGAACACGCGGGCGGTGTGGGGTTGGTAGTCGTCGATCAGGCAGATCTTGGCAGTCGTCCCGCCCATGTCGTAGCTCAACGCCCGCGACTCGCCGGCCCGCGCCGCCACCTGTGCCGCAAAGATCGCGCCGCCGGCCGGGCCGGATTCGACCAGCCGCACCGGAAAGCGCCGCGCCGTCTCGATCGCGGTGAGCCCGCCGCCGGAGGTCACGAGGTAGATCGTGCCGGCGAACTTCTCCGCCGCAAGCGCCGCCTGCATGCGGGCCAGATAGGAGTCCATGAGGGGCTGCACGTAGGCATTGGCCACCGCGGTCGACGTCCGTTCGTACTCGCGGACCTCAGGGCAGACCTCGCTCGACAACGTCACCCAGAGGTCGGGCAACTCCGCCTTGAGGATCTCGCGAACCCGTCGCTCGTGCGCCGGGTTCACATAGGAGTGCATGAAGGCCACGGCGACGCTTTCGATCCCGGCGGCCTTTAGCCTCGCGGCCAGGGTACGTACCGCGCCTTCATCCAGGGCCAGGCGAACCTTGCCATGGACGTCCATGCGTTCCGGGATCGTGAACCGCATCGCGCGTGCAACGAGTGGCTTCGGCTTCTCGATGCCGAGATCGTACTGGTCGTAGCGGCTCTCGTTGGCGATATCGAGGACGTCGCGAAAGCCTTCCGTGGCAATCAGGGCCGTGCGCGCACCGCGCCGCTCGATCACGGCATTGGTGGCAAGCGTCGTGCCGTGCACGAAGACGCCGACGTCGCCAAACCCCTTGCCGGCATCGCCCAGGATGAGACGCACCCCTTCGAGAACCGCCTCCTCGGGTCGCTGCGGTGTCGTCAGCAGCTTGCGGGTGATCCGACGGCCTCCCTCTTCCAACACGACGTCCGTAAACGTGCCGCCGATGTCGACGGCAATGCGCAAATCGTTGATCACCTTGAGTGCAAACCTCTGTCTGGGGGATGGCCTGACGGTAGACCGGGCGCCGCCGCGTTGCAATTCGCAGGCCAGCCCGCCTATGGTCTCTCCGTGACGGTCAAAGAAAAGACGCTCCGGGCGCAGATGTTCGACCTGCTGCGCCCCAACGACCCGATGCCGGGGGCCCGCCGCTGGCGGAAAGCCCATCTGGTCGTTCTCGGCATCGGACTGCTCGCCGTGATCCTGCTGTCGATCGATGAAATGCCGCCGTCGCAGCGGGTGTTCCTGCGTGGCGCGATCTGGTGTGTGACGCTGTTTTTCCTGGTCGAGTATGTGGCCCGACTCTGGGTGGCGCCCGAGCTGCCGCACATGGCCGACATGTCTCCCCTGGCGGCGCGGCTGCGCTGGGCGGCCAGCGTGCCCGGCCTGATCGGATTGCTCGCGATCATGCCCGCCATCATGCTGGCGGGCGGCTACAGCATCGCCGGCACCGACGCTGCTTCCATTTTCTGCATCCTCTGGATCCTGAAACTCGGACTTCACGCGCCGGCCTTCGGCACGCTGGCACGCGTGATCTCCAATGAGCGTGCGCCCATCACCAGCGTGCTGATCGTGTTCGCGATCCTGCTGATGTCCGCAGCCACTGGTGCCCACATCGTCGAGCGCGAGGGTCAGCCGCAGCAGTTCGGTACCCTGCCCAACGCGATGTGGTGGGCGGTCGTCACCCTGACGACGACCGGCTACGGCGACGTGGTGCCGCTCACGGCCGTAGGCCGCATCATCGGATCGTTGCTGATGATCAGCGGCATCGCGGTGCTGGCGCTGATGACCGGCGTACTCGCCACCGGCTTCGCCCAGGAAGAACGGCGGCGCGAATACCTCCGGGTCTGGGACCAGGTCTCGCGGGTCCCGATCTTCGCGTCGCTGGGCGTGGTGACGCTCTCGGAGATCGTAGGCAAGTTGCGGACCCGCTACTACCCGGCGCGGGTTCTGGTGCTGCGGCGCGGCGATCCCGGCGATTCGATGTTCTTCATTTCCAACGGCGAGGTCGAGGTGCGCCTGCCGACCGGCGGCACCGTACGGCTGGGCGATGGAGCGTTCTTCGGCGAGATGTCGTTGCTCAACCGTCAGCCACGCGCCGCCTCGATCGCCACGACCGTGCCGACGACCCTTCTGGTGCTGTACGCCAGCGACTTCTACGAAATCGCCTCGCACATCCCGGCGCTGGCCGAAGCGGTGGAGAACGAGGCGCGGCGTCGGCGTGAGGAAAATCTCGAGCGCCAGTCCGGAAGTTCGTCGCACGGCGGGGAGAAGTCATGATCGAAACTGACCTGCTGGTCGTCGGGTCGGGAGCCGCTGGCTTCTCGGCGGCCCTGACGGCCTCTCATGCCGGCCTGAACGTGTTGATGGTCGAGAAAGAGAAGCTGTTCGGCGGCACCACTGCGTATTCGGCGGGCGTCATCTGGATTCCCGGCAACCGGCACGGTCGCGCGCTCGGCATCGCGGATTCGAAGGAAGAGGCGCTCACCTACCTGCAGAACGAAGCCGGCAACCGGCTGAACCTCGAACTGGCCAATGCCTTTCTGGACAACTGCAATCCCGCGGTCGAGTTCATCGAAAACAACACGCACGTGCGATACGAGGCCGTGCCGATCTGGGCAGACTATCATCCAACCAAGCCCGGCGCCGCCCAGGGTGGCCGCTCGCTGCTGCCCCTGCCGTTCGACGGACGGCGACTGGGCAAGCGATTCAACCAGCTGCGGGCACCGCTGCGGACCATGATGGCGTTCGGCGGCATGATGCTCGGCCGCAACGACCTGCCCCATGTCTTCAAGATGACACGGTCCGCCCGCTCCGCGCTCCATGTCGCAGGCATGACGGCGCGCTATGCGATCGACCGGCTGAACCATGATCGCGGGACCCGTCTCACCAACGGGAACGGCCTGATCGCCGCTCTCGCGCTCTCGGCCCAGGAACGTGGCATCGAACTCTGGCTCGAGAGCCCGGTCGTCGAGCTGGTGCAGCGCGACGGTGACGTTGCCGGCGCGATCGTGCAACGCGATGGAAAACGTCAGGAGATCCATGCGCGACGCGGCGTCGTGCTGGCCTGCGGTGGCTTTCCCGCCGACGACGAACTCAAGGGCCGCTACTACGGCCATGTGCGCGCCGGCCATTTCCATCGTTCGGCGCCGCCGCCGGGCAATCGCGGCGACGGAATCCGGCTCGGCCAGTCGGCCGGCGGCGCGATGGCCGAGGACGTTGCCTATCCCGCGGCCTGGGTGCCGGTCTCGCTGGTCCCTCAGCCGGACGGCTCTAGCCTGCCGTTCCCTCATTTCTACGAGCGCGGCAAGCCCGGCTATATCGCCGTCGATCCGACGGGCCGGCGCTTTGCCAACGAGTCGGCCTCCTATCACGACTTCGTGCCGGCCATGGTCGAGGCGTGCCGCGGCCGGAACGAGACGAGTGCCTGGCTGCTCTGCGACCACCGCGCTATCCGGCGCTACGGCATGGGTGCCATCGGCCCGGCCCCCCTGCCGCTCGGGCCTCATATCCGGAATGGCTACCTGCTGACGGCGGCAAGCTGGGCAGAGCTGGCTGGCAAGATCGGTGTGGACTCAGCCGCACTGCAATCCACGATTGGCCACTTCAATGCGAATGCCGCACGCGGCGAGGATCCCGATTTCGGCAAGGGGACCGATGCCTATCATCGCTTCAACGGCGATCCCACGCACAGCCCCAACCCTTGCCTCGCCCCGCTCGAGCAAGGGCCTTTCTACGCCATGAAGATGGTCCCCGGGGACATCGGGACCTTCCTCGGCCTGCGCGTCGACGGCCATGCCCGGGTGCTCGACGCCCGTGGGACGGCCATTCGGGGCCTCTATGCCGCCGGGAACGACATGACGAGCGTCATGGGGGGTACCTATCCAGGTGCCGGCATCACCATTGGCCCGGCGCTCACCTTCGGCTATATCGCGGCGCGGCACGCGGCCGCAGAAGCCGCCCGCTAGGCCCCTCCGGCA
>WOUR01000101.1 GCA_009772935.1 Rhodospirillaceae bacterium | reverse complement strand
CGAGCACTTCAATGTCCCCTATGTCGCTGTCTGCCTGAATAGCATGTATAGGTAGGAGGGCATAAGGGGTTGCCGTTCTTTAAGACTACATAGTTTTCTTCCCCGAGTGTAGCACAATGGCCTTCCGATTCAATGCTGTGCCAGCGCTGCAGGGTGGGGCGACGGGTGGGGCGGCAGGTGGGCAAAGGCCGGCCTCGCCGTTCAACATCGTGACGGCGATGCGCAAGCACCAGATCGGCAATCAGGCCGTCATGCGCATGCTTCAGCATGGCGTGCTGACGGCGGCCGACATGAATTCGGCCTCGACGGGCGCGAAGGGAGGGCCGAGCAGCCCCAAGAAGGCGAAGGTGGTCGTGCCCGGCTGCACGTTCGATCAGTGGACGGCGCCTCGAATGGGGCTGACCAAAGCGGCAAAGCAGTGGGCGGCCAGCAGCAGGGCGGAGACGGGCGCAAGGGGAGGGCCGGGGCCGAGCGGCATCAACATGGGCGCAAAGGCTGGGCCGAGCAGCGCCACCACGGGCGCAATGGGCGGGCAGAGCGGCGATGTGGAGGCGAAGGCGCCCAAGCGGAAGTACTTGACCGAAAGTGAGTCGGTCTGCGAGCGCCGCGACCTGCTGGGGGAGGAGGAGGACTACATCCTCGGCGCGCTCCCGAAGGCCTATGGCAGGGACAGGAAGCAGCTGCTCGCTCGTCTCACCAGCATCGAGATTGAAGACGACAATCTCGCTGAGTACCAGGCGACGGGCGGGCCGATAAGCAAGTCGAAGTTCCTGCGTGCGGCGCGTGCGCGCAGGTTAAGGGCGATGTACGAGCGGGTGCAGTACAAGGCCCCTGCGGCGACCACGACGACGGTGACGACGACGACGACGGTGTCGACGGTGCAGGACAACACCCTGCCCGAGTCGATAATCGGCCAGCCGTACTCGCCGAACACCATCGGCCACCCCTACTCGCCGATCCGCTTCAACACACCTCTGCCGCCGGTGTGGGTGAAGGAGGTCGAAGAGGAGCAGGACCTGCTCTACACGCCGGGCGAGGCGGCGTATGCCTGAATCTAATTAGACTAAGTTTTTCAGCCTTAGAATGTGTATTTTTATATGCCATATCCTTAACTATGTCCTTAATGTAGCGTGGACGCGGACGAGAACGACGACGACGACGAGAAGTTCTCGCTGGGCGATGCGACTTCGGTCGCCTCGCCGTCCTACTATATGGGCGACGCCTCTAGTCGCGACGCGACGCCGCGCCCGGAGCACCCGAAGCTGGAGGAGGAGCTGGAGCCGGAGGCGGGCGACGAGTATGCGACGGTGGTCCACCCGCAGCCGCTGAGGTGCGCGGTGACGCATGTCGTTCGCAGCCGCGCGAACGAGAAGAAGGCGCCGACGCCTGACATGACCGAAGGAGAGTACGTGTTACGGGACATATGTAGTTTGTCTTTTCTTTCCCTTGTGTAACCTATGTCTAGTCTATGCCTATTACACTTTACTTAGTCTGTTATAGCGTCTTCATCGTCGATGACGAGTGGCAGGCGGCGAGGCGTCCGAACCTGTCGGCGAAGCAGACGG
>WOUR01000032.1 GCA_009772935.1 Rhodospirillaceae bacterium | reverse complement strand
CGCCGCCGCTGCCACCCGGACGCTGGACGGCGCCGGCACCTGCACCCGCCCCGGGACGCTGCGCAGGACGCTGTGCGCCGCCTGCGCCCGCTCCGGCGCCCGGGCGGTTGGTCCCGGCACCGCCCGCCGGCGTTTGAGCGGGACGCTGGACCTGTCCCCGGAACTGTTCGCGCTGCTCCGCGCCCGGGCGGTTCTGGCCGAACTGCTGACGGATCGCCGGATCGCGATAGGCGACGCCGCGCCGGTGCTCCACCTGATGCTGCCAACGGTCGCCGGTGCCGATGTTGTTGCGATTGAAGTTGCGGTCGATGTTCACGGCGCGATTGACGTTCACCGTCGTGTAGCTGTTGCCCCAGCCACCGGCGCCATAGCCCCAGCGCCAACCGCCGAACAGGGCGCCCGCCGCCGCTATACCGGCGCCCCACATCAGGCCGCGCAGCAGCGCGCCGCCCAGCGGCCAGGTGGTCGGCGGATAGGCCGGTTCGGACCAGGTTCCGTAGGCGGTGTTGGGATCATAGGTCGGGACGTAGACGACCTGCGGACTGGACTGCGCGATGGCATAGACGGTCTCGCTGCCCTGCGTCTCGGTCGACACCGTGTATTGCGGACCAGCGCCGATCTTCAGCGTGCCCGCCGCAGCGGCCTTGGCGCGCAGCCGTTGGATCGAGGCCGCGACATCGGCCTGCTGGCCGAGCAGCGCGTCGCCCAGCTTCTGCGTCCAGTCGAGATGCTCGTTCATCTGCTTCAGGAGAGACGGGAATGCGACCAGTGACTTCACGCTGACGTCCCAGGTCTTGTCGGCCACGGCGGCGACGGCGGCATCGCCCGTCGGGCCCGGATTGGCCTGCTGCCAGCGCGCGGCCTCGACGATCTCGAGCGGATAGGTCGAGGCCATCAGCACCTGCGACAGCAGCGCATCGTCATAAAGCGCGATGGGCGCGAAGATCTGGTCGAGTTCAGCCGGCGAGAAGAGCTTCCTCTGGGGTGTCGCAGACGCGGGTGTCGGTGACGGAGCGGGCGCCTGGCCCAAGGCTGGCGACGTCACCGCCGCCGCCGCAGCCAACGACAGGAGGAGCAACTCCCGCCGGCTGCACGGACTCCGCTTCATGCTGTTCCCTCCCATTCGGCGGACATCCTGTGCCACGCAATTGCCCGCGCATTGACATTGATCAAGGGGGCGACAAGGAGAGACGTTATCGTCTCCGGACGAGGAATACGAGATGACCTTTCCCCGACTCACACTATCCTTGGTCGCGGGCCTGGGCGCCCTCGCGGCGGCGGCCTGCCACGATCAGCAGACGATCGAAGGCACCTCGTCGCGCACCCTCAATGTGGCCGGCAAGCGCCTGAAGGCCAACCTGACCCCGACCGGCACGCCGAACGAGTTCGACCTGCTGATCGTGCGCGACGCGGTGGTCATCGATCCCGACCCGGCCAGCGAACGCGCCCGTGGCGAGGAAGCCGCGGCCCGCGTCACCCGTGAAGTCTGCCAGGTCCGGCGCCTCAACCCACAGATCGTCAGCGAGCGCCTCGTCAGCGAGATCAACTATTACGTCCGCTTCCGCTGTGCGTGAGCCTCTCCCTTCACCTTCGACGACATCGTCAGTTCACTTGATTAAGGTCAATGACGCAGTGCAGCATAAGAGGGATGAAGGCTGACCTACCGGAACCCCGAGAGTGCCGCCATGGTCGACCGAGCCAGTCTCAATCTCTTCCAGGAATACTGGATCGACGCCTGGCAGCGGTCGATCCTGACGCTTGATATCCTGCGGGAGCGCGGCAACACCTTCGTCGCACGGGCTGACGAGAATGCGCCGCACGTGCTGGGCTTCACCTTCGACGTGATCGTCGACGGGCGCACCCTGCCCCGGCCGGTGAACTACGTTCTGGTCAGCGTGACGCCCCCCGAGGGCACGGTCATCGACCCGGCCAAGCCGCCCTACGTGGTCGTCGACCCGCGTGCCGGACACGGCCCCGGTATCGGCGGCATGAAACAGGAGAGCGAGATCGGCGTCGCCCTCGCCGCCGGCCATGCCTGCTACTTCGTCGGTTTCTTGGCCAAGCCCATGCCGGAGCAGACGATCGCCGACGTCTGCGCCGCCGAGGCCGCGTTCCTCGAAGCGGTCGCCGCGCGGCATCCGGAAGCGGAAAGCAAGCCGGTGGTAGTCGGCAACTGCCAGGCTGGCTGGCAGATCATGATGACCGCCGCCATCCGGCCCGAACTGTTCGGCCCCATCGTGCTCGCGGGCTCGCCCCTCTCCTACTGGGCAGGGGTACGGGGTCGCAATCCGATGCGGTATCTCGGCGGCACGCTCGGCGGCACATGGCTCACCGCGCTCGCCGGCGATCTCGGCAACGGCACGTTCGACGGCGCCAATCTCGTCGCCAATTTTGAATCGCTCAACCCGGCGAACACCTATTGGGAGAAGCCCTACAATCTCTATTCGAAGGCGGACACCGAAGCGGCCCGCTTCCTCGATTTCGAGACCTGGTGGGGAAGCCCCGTGACGCTGAACGCCGTCGAGATGCAATGGATCGCCGACAATCTCTTCGTCGGCAACAAGCTCACCTCGGGCGAGATCCGCACCTCCGACGGCACCCGCGTCGACCTGCGCAACATTCGCTCGCCGATCATCGTGTTGTGCTCCTGGGGAGACAACATCACGCCGCCGCAGCAGGCGCTGGGCTGGATCACAGACCTCTACGGTCACGAGGACGAGATCGTCGCCAACGGCCAGACCATCGTCTACACGCTCCACCAGACGATCGGCCATCTCGGCATCTTCGTGTCGAGCAAGGTGGCGACCAAGGAACATGCCGAGTTCGCCTCCTGCATGGAGATGATCGACCTGTTGCCGCCCGGCCTCTACGAGGCCGTCATCACCGAGATCGACGAGAACACGGTCAATCCCGGCCTGATCAGCGGCAAGCACCTGTTCCGGCTGGAGACGCGCACGCTCGACGACATCCGCGCCCTGGGTGCGAACAGCGAAGCTGACGACCGCCGGTTCGCCACTGCGGCGCGCGTTTCGGAGATCAACACCGGCCTCTACCGCACGTTCGCGCAGCCGGCAGTCCGGGCGATCGCGAGCGAGACCTCAGCCGAGCTGCTGCGCGAGACCCATCCGCACCGGATGCGGTTCGCCGCCTTCTCCGATCGCAATCCGTTCATGGCACCCGTCAAATCAGTTGCGGAATCCGCACGCGCCGACCGCAGACCGGTCTCGCCCGACAATCCCCTGCTCACGCTGGAGAAGGTCGCCTCGACCTGGATCTCGACCTGCTGGGAGAGCTACCGCCTGGCCCGCGATGCCATGACGGAGGCGATGTTCCTCGGGACCTACGGTTCCCCCGCTCTCCAGGCGATGGTGGGGCTCGCGCCCCAGGAGGCACCGGCGCCGCAACATCCGGATATCGCCCACGAAGCCATCGCCGTGGCCTGGCGTGCGGAGCTCGACAAGAAGTTCGAGGTCGGTGGCCTGGTCGAGGCCGTCATCCGTTCCATCATGTACGTGCGTCGGCCGCAACGAAGCGCCGACGAGCGCGGCTTCGCGGTACTGCAGGCGGTGCGGCGCATGCAGCCCGCAAACCGGCGCCTCACCTTCGGCGAGCTGAAGACGCTGCTTCGCGAACAGTACCTGCTGCTGTATCTCGACGAGGAGCGGGCGGCCCGGGCCATCCCGCACCTGTTGCCCGACGATCCGGAACAACGGTCGCAGGGATGGCAGGTCGTCGAGCACGTGCTCGGGGCGTCCGGCGACCTGCCGCCGGAAGGGGTCGACCGTATCGCCCGCCTTCGCCAGCTCTTCGCAGCCACGCGGCCTTAGCCCCGACTTTCAGAGAGGAATTGACGTGACAGCACCGACGGCGCGGCCGCATGACAAGTACGACCGGCTGATCGCCGTCGCCCGCAGGCATCCACCGATGGTCACCGCCATCGTCCATCCCTGCGATTCAGTCTCCCTCGAGAGCGCCGTGCTGGCCGCAAGCAGCGGTCTCCTGAAACCAATTCTCGTCGGCCCATCCACGCGCGTCCGCGATGTCGCGCGCAAGGCCTCCCTAGATATCGGTGCCTTCGAGATCGTCGACTCGAACCACAGTCACGACTCGGCTGCCAGGGCCGTCGAGCTCGTGCGCTGCGGGCGGGCCGAGGCGCTCATGAAGGGCAGTCTGCATACCGACGAGCTGATGGGCGCCGTCGTCTCGCGGACGGATGGCATCCGGACCGCGCGCCGCATCAGCCACTGCTTCGTCATGGACGTCCCCGGCCACGAGCAGGCGCTCATCATCTCCGACGCGGCCGTGAACATCGCGCCGACGCTCGATGACAAGGTCGACATCGTCCAGAACGCCATCGACCTCGCTCAGGCGCTCGACATCGCCGAACCGCGGGTCGCGATCCTGAGCGCGATGGAGACGGTCAACGCAAAGGTCGCCTCGACGATCGATGCCGCGGCACTGTGCAAGATGGCGGAGCGCGGCCAGATCAAAGGCGGAATCCTCGACGGGCCGCTCGCGCTCGACAATGCGATCAACGTCGAGGCCGCCGCCATCAAGAACATCGTCTCGCCCGTGGCGGGCCGTGCCGACGTGCTGATCGTGCCCGACCTCGAGGCCGGCAACATGCTGGCCAAGAGCCTTACCTTCCTGGCCGGCGCCGACGCGGCGGGCATCGTGCTCGGCGCTCGCGTGCCGATCATCCTGACGAGCCGGGCCGACTCGGTGACGACGCGCCTCGCCTCCTGCGCCGTGGCCTGCCTCGTCGCCGCGGCGCGGCGAGCGAACGCAGCGACCGCAATCCCCTGAGGACCCATGACCGAGCAGATCCGCCCCATCCTCGCCGGCAAGAAGGCCCTGGTCGTCGGCATCGCCAACGACCAGTCCATCGCCTATGGCTGCGCCAGGGCTTTCCGCGAAGCCGGCGCGGAGATCGCCGTCACCTGGCTCAACGACAAGGCCCGCCCCCATGTCGAACCCCTCGCCCGTGAACTCGAGGCGCCGATCACGGCCGTGCTGAACGTCGCCGAGCCCGGCCAGCTCGAAGCCGTGTTCGAGCAGATCGAGCGTCAATGGGGCCAGCTCGACATTCTCGTCCATTCGATCGCCTTCGCCCCGATGGCCGACCTGCAGGGCGGCCTGCTCGATTGCTCGTCCGAGGGTTTCGGCAAGGCCATGGACATCTCCTGCCACTCCTTCATCCGCATGGCGCGCCTGGCCACCCCGCTGATGAAGGACGGCGGCACGATGTTCGCGATGAGCTACTACGGCGCCAACCGCGTGGTGCCCAACTACAACGTCATGGGACCGGTGAAGGCCGCGCTCGAAGCCTCCTGCCGCTACCTCGCCTATGAGCTGGGCCCCCAGCGCATCCGTGTCCACGCGATCTCGCCCGGGCCGCTGAAGACCCGCGCCGCGTCGGGCCTCAAGGATTTCGAGCTGCTGCTGAACGAAGCAGCCCGTAAGGCGCCGCTGGGCGAACTCGTGGACATCATGGACGTGGGCTACACTTGCGCCTATCTCGCCACGCCCTACGCACACCGCGTGACCGGCGGCACCGTCTATGTCGACGGCGGCACCAACATCGTCGCCTGAGAGAGACAGGACATGGACCAGAACGGCTGCATCGCCGTCCTCAACGCCGGCTCCTCGAGCATCAAGTTCGCCCTCTACGACGCTCATGACGACGGCCCGGAACTGTTCCACGGCCAGGTCGAGGGCCTCGGCACCCGCCCTCGCCTGCAGATGTACGCGTCGGATGGCGCCCAGGTGGCCGCACGGGACTGGCCGGACGGCGGGCTCGATCATCGCGCGGCCACCGCCGAGATCATGTCGCTGGGGCGCGACCTGCTGGCGGGGCGCCCCGTGCTGGCGTTCGGCCATCGCGTCGTCCACGGCGGCACCGCCTATGCCGCGCCGATCCGTATCGACGCCGCCGTCATGACCGAGCTCGCGAAGCTCGTGCCGCTGGCGCCGCTGCATCAGCCGCACAATCTCGCGCCCATCGCGGCGATCCTGGAAGCCGCCCCGCACCTGCCGCAGATCGCCTGCTTCGACACGGCCTTCCATCGCAGCCAGCCTGCCCTCGCCCAGCAATTCGCCCTGCCGCGCGCGCTGACCGCGGAGGGCGTGAAGCGCTACGGATTCCATGGTCTGTCCTACGACTACGTCGTGGGCCGACTGCGGGAGACGGAGCCGGCACTGGCAGGCTCCCGGCTGATCGTCGGCCATCTCGGCAATGGCGCCAGCCTGTGCGCGGTCCGCGACGGACGGAGCGTCGCCAGCACGATGGGTTTCACGGCAGTCGATGGGCTGATGATGGGGACCCGCACGGGCGCCCTCGATCCGGGCGTGCTGCTGTACCTGCTGGAGGAGCGCGGCTACGACGCGAAGTCCATCGAAGATCTGCTCTACCGCAAATCCGGTCTGCTGGGCGTCTCGGGCATCTCTTCGGACATGCGCACGCTCCGCGCCTCGCCGGCGCCCAGAGCACGTGAAGCCATCGATTTGTTCGTCTACCGTATCGTGCGCGAGATCGGGTCCCTGGCCGCTGCCATGGGCGGCGTGGACGGCATCGTCTTCACGGCCGGCATCGGCGAGCACGATCCCGCAACGCGCGCCGAAATCTCCGCCGGTTGCGGCTGGCTGGGATTGACGCTCGATCCCGCCCTCAACGCGGGCGGCCTAGGTCGCATCAGCGCCGAAGGATCGGCCGTCTCGGCTTGGGTCGTGCCGACCGACGAACAACGCATGATCGCCCGGTACACGAGAGCCGCCTTGCGCGGCTGAGGATCGGAGTGGCGTTCCCTACGGGAGCGGACGGAGCGATTTCAGTATAGCGCAATAGTGACGCCTTTATTGCGCTTTTGCCGGTTCTGGGCTACTACAAAATCCTACTCCAAACGGCCCGGCAGTCTTGGCAACCAAGTCCATCCGCCTACCCCGCTACGTGGTGAAGCAGCACAACAAATTCTGGGCACGCTTCGGTGTGCCTGAAGACGTTCGGCCGGCCTTCGGTGGCGGCCGGGAGCACTGGGTAAACCTCCACACGGATCAGCTCCACATCGCTACCGCGAAGGTCCACCGGGTCGCCTCAGAGTTTCGGGCAAGGGTCGCCCAAGCACGGGGCATGGCGGGGGCCGTCGAGGCGGACGCTCTGGACTGGCGGAAGGCCGTGAACGAGGCCGACCCGGAGCACCGGGACGTTGCCATAGAGTTGGCTATCAAGGCCGCTGCCGACCTCTACGTGCCCGGCGGGATCAAGGAAGTGGAGAAAACGGCCCGCCTATTCCACGACGACGACAACGCGGCGGCGTTGGTCGACATTGGCGGCCCGAAGGCGCGCACGTTCGTCGATATCGTCCTAGAGGGCAAAAAGCCCCTCCGTCCCTTCATAGACCCTTGGTCGTCCGTCCGCGCCACTGAGGTTGAACCCAAGACAGCCTCAATCGACAAGGCCGCCGTCTCCCGCTTCGTCGACAAGCACCCTATCGCCGGCGACGTGACCAAGCCGGCCGTGGCTGCCTGGATCGAGGCCCGGAAGGCCGAAGTGAGCGCCGCCACGGTGCAGCGGGAGGTAAGCAGCCTGCGGTCATTTTGGGGATACCTGCAGACGCGCGGAGAGGTGTCCGAAGATTCGACGCCCTTCGCCGGGCAGCGTTTCAAAGACCGCAGGAAGGACCGGGCGGCAGCAAAGCGGGAGGCATTCACCCTTGAGGAAGTGTCGGCCCTCTACGGCAAGGCCCTGGCGTCCGCCGACCAAGAGCTTGCCGACCTGATCGCCCTGGCCGCGTACACCGGCGCGCGGCGCGAAGAGCTTGCGGCCTTGAAGGTGGCCGACGTAGCGGACGATTGGATTTCCATTCGGGGCGCCAAGACGGATGCGGGCGACAGAGACGTGCCCGTACACAAGGCCGCCGCCCCCATCCTCGCGCGCCTCATCGGGAAGCGGAAAGCGGGCTACATCTTTGCCGACTTCGACGAGGACAAGTGGGGCCATCGGGGGGACGCTGTAGGGAAACGCTTTACGCGCCTGAAAGCGGCGGCCGGGCACGGTCCGGGCAAGACCCTACACTCAATCCGCCACACGTTCTCACAGGCTCTACGGGCGCGGGATGTCAGCGAGGATTTGGTGGCCGACCTCATGGGCCATCGGCTTACGACGATGACTTACGGGCGGTACGGGAGCCGCGCGGCGGCCAAGAAGCTACTGCCGGCGGCCCTGGCGAAGCTCAGGTACCCCAAGCCGCTCTAGCGGCCGGCCGTGGGGCCAATGTTAATAGCATTTGCGATCTTTAATCGCGGGGAGGCTTAGCGTACGGGCTGCCGCGCTCCCAAGCCTCCCGCGCCAATCGTGCTTGCATCCCCCGCATCATGTGTTCCTCTTCAGGCGTCGGAGGGTATTGCTCCCGGACAGCCTCCTGCGCGCCAGCATCGCGCCAATACTGAGGCTTGTTGCAGACGCCCCAGCGCTGTTTGCCATCTCGGTTCATATAGGACATCACGCAATGCGTTTCCTGCCAGTAGCGCGGCGTCGATTTCAGATGCGCCGCCGCTTCTCGACGCGTGTCCCAACCAATTCCGAGAAGTTCCTCATCTTCGCGGAAACTATTCTCGACACGGATAAGGTCATATCGACGTTCAATTCGCTTTGTGAGACCAGCAGCGAGCGCGACGATCCCTAAGACAACGCCAAGACTCCACCAACCCCACCCACCAGCATAAGCCAAGCCGCCTAGGACTATCGCAGCGGCGTAGCCAATGTTGTTGATCCACTCTTTGCGCTCGAATTCGAGATCATAAAGGTCCTTCATCCGCGCAAATTTACCACGACGTGCCCGCTGCGGATATCGCGCTTCTTGCCAACCACTTCAGAGCCACAGTGTGTGCTCACGCCCTACTTAATCGAAAGTGTTCGTGCCCGGCCCACTGATGGCAGGGATGAAGGCACGGAAGTCGCTGCTAGTGTCGTTCCAATATCCTACCGCGTTTGCACAGCGCGTCTGCAGGGTGCCCACCATTCATCGCGTGCCCCCGCAACGGGAAGGCGATAGGTACATGGTGGTTCGGGCGGGCCAAGCTGGCGCAGGGCTACTTCCCACGCTGGACGAACTGGAGCCTGCCGCGTGGTCCGTCCTACGCCAGCACTTCCCAACCGTGGCATCCGGCAAGCAGTGAACGCCGGTCCGCCGAATGTCCTGGCCAGAAATGCAAAGTGGTAAGCGCCCATACCGCCGCGCCGCGTCCCCCCGGTGGGGTGGGCATGGCGTGCCTTCGGTCGCTGGCACGGTGCCGGTGTCACGTGGCGCACCTGTCGCGGTCGATGGTGGTGCCAGTGTCACGCCATCCCGTCACGCAAGACGAGGCGATGCAGCATCGGCCGACACTCTTACGGGATTGGATGTCCGTAGAGGTGGCGTGACCCGCCGGTTGCTGGCGCGGGATCACGGTTGCCGCACATTGGAAGCTCGATAGGTCACACCTACGAACCTCTCCCGTTGCGAAAGCCCTCCGCAAAAACAATGTCTTTTTGAATCGGCGCTATGCAGCAACCTTCGTTGTGATCCTGGCGGGCACGACTCATCTTCCCTCTCAGCACTCGCGAGCGGCGAGTGGATCAACCCACAGGGAGAGAGCGATGCAGGTCAAGCAGGCGCGAGGCAGCGTCATCATTCAGGACAAGGGCGCGACGATTGAGGTACGCGACTGGTTTCCCCAGTGCGAGTACTCGGGACACCTCGCGGACGGCGAGACACACCGGGAACACGATGGCTGTACCTGGACACGCCACGGGGCGCATGTGGTGATCGCGGAGCCGGCGAGAGTGGCGGCCTAGCGAGACGCCCCGGAAACTTGAAGAGCCCGACGGATCAACACGTCGGGCTTCTTTAGTTGAAACCGATGGTCAAATGGATCGCAGCCCTGCAACGATCAGGCCACCGACAACAACCAGAAAGAACACGGCTAGGTAAATGTCGCTCGCCGTGCGGGCGCCCTTCCTCAGCTTGGGCGAGGCGTCCCACATAGCCCGCACGTTGCGCAGCGCCCACCCGCCCGCGACCAATGCCGCTGCAAATAGAACCACATAACCAATGGTGGTAGCGAGATCATCCATACCCTCGCCCATAGCACACAGTGACGCGACCGGCGCACCCGCCTGAGTCAATCTGACTCAGTGGCGTAAATCGCAGCGTGTTACATATTGCCTAATGGTCGTTAGGCCGAACGTAACAGGCCGGGAGGCGAGGATGCGAGCGGACAAGTTTGTGGCCTACCTGCGGGTAAGCACGGCACGGCAAGGCCGGTCGGGCTTGGGCCTGGACGCCCAGCGCGAGGCGCTGCAAAGCTACCTAGCGAACACCGGGGGCCGTCTCCTGGCTGAGTTCGTCGAAGTCGAGAGCGGCAAGCGGGCCGACCGCCCCGAGCTGCAGCGCGCGATCCGGCGGGCTAAGGCAAGTGGCGCCCGGCTCCTGATCGCCAAGCTAGACCGCCTCTCCCGCAACGCCGCCTTCCTCCTCCAGCTTCGCGACAGTGGCGTCCGGTTCGTCGCGGCCGATCTTCCCACGGCGGACGAGACGGTTGTCGGCATCATGGCAGTTATTGCCCAGCGCGAGCGGGAGATGATCGCCCAGCGCACTCGGGAGGCCCTTGCCGTGGCCCGTAAACGCCTCGCCAAAGAAGGGCGGCGGCTGGGCAACCCCAACGGCGCCGAAGCGCTCCGAAGGGCCGCCAAGGGCAACTCTGCGGCCGTGGCCCGGCTCACAGCGAACGCCAATGGGCGGGCTGAGACGTTCCGGGATGCCTTCGCAGACATCGACCCGGCGGGCGGCCTATCGCTCCGTGCCCTGGCTGAAGAGTTGAACCGCAGGGAGATTGAGGCGCCGCGCGGCGGGGCATGGCATCCGGTGACGGTGGCCCGTGTCAGGGCGCGGCTTGCAGACGCCCCGATTAGTGCCCAGGTTGGGGCCAGCAAATGAGCAACGCGAAGAGCATCCGAGAGGGCTTCAAATCTGCCCGCACAACCGTTCCGGGCTTGCGGCTCCGGAAGCCGGCCAAGTCTCCCGAACGCTCTGTAGAGGCTCCTATAGCCGCGTCAGCGCCTATCCAAGGCCCGCCCCCTGGGAGCGCTACCAAGGCCCCTGCCGCGCCACCTCCGGGCCGCCGCGCGCCGCCGGCCGTCGCCCCCAGGCCCCCGAAAGAGCCATGCCGCGTCAATGCCGCGAACCCCAGTGTATGCCTACCGGCGGGCGAGCGTTTCCGCCTGACCATTCGGGGTTGCGAGGTAAAGCCGGCAAGACAGCGACCCGTCGTTACGGTGCGCGCCATGGGCAAGCAATATGCCCTGATCCGCTGGGAAGTGATGTGCGACGGCCAAACGGAGCTACCGTCTAGTTCGGTGCAAGTCTGTATCGACCTAGTCGACCGCAGGGCGGATGTCGAAGTCATTGTGGAACGACGCGCCGCGAACGCCCGCCCGAGACAGGCCCCGAAATGCTGGCGGACATTGCGCACGCCGAGGCCGACAACTCGCGGCTACCGGCCGCCCAAAGCTGCCATAGCGAAGCCCCGCCCCCGAATATCGCCTAAAGTGTAGTGTTTACGGTCCGACTTTCAAAAGACGCACCATTGCCCATACCTTGTTACTCGGGTTGCCTTCCTCGCAGCCGGACCGGTACCGATTATCGCGCAAAAGCCAGCAACGGCGGGCACAAAAGCAAAAGCCTCACCATGGCAGGTAGAAACTTTACCATCCCTGCTGCGACGCCCCGCCCCGCACCAATATCGCGTAAAGTTCAATAACAGCGGGCACAAAAGCAAAAGCGTCACCAGGGCAGATGCAAAACTTCCACGCTCACGCCCTCCCGGCTCGGCTCATGCCGATGGCGTGCGAGGTGCCCGAGGTGTGGCCGGTAGAGCGCCGCTGTCGCCTTCCCGGCGGGCTGCTCCTGGCCGCCTCGGGCGTCTGATTTTCTCTCGCTCTCTTCGTTTGCCTTTGCGCAGACCCCTTCAGTCCCGTTCGGCACCCCTGGCCGCGCGATGGCTGCCCTTGTTTTCCCAACCCTCCTAACACCCCACTACAGGACCATCATGACCAAGAACCCGTTTCAGTCGCGCCGTGTGGCGTTCGACGGAAGGGCCGACTCGCAGCTTGCGTGGCTTCAGCGCACCGCGACCATCTTCGTTGGCGATCCGACCCGCGCGCCCTCCTATTCGCAACTCGTCCGGCGAGCGGTCGACCTCTACACAGAGCATATGGCGGCGATCATTCTCGCTGCCCGTATGGATGACCGCTCCGCACCGTATCCCGCCGACGTGAGTGCCGAGAAGAAGGCTCTCGCTGAACACGCCCGGCTGGTCGACGCCGCGCCTCCTGGCGTCTTGATGGACCGGTCGGGCCGGCTGCTGGATTGGCAGGAATCAATCTCTCGCAGCATGGACCTTGGCCTCACCATCCCGACAGACGGGAAGGTGTAGCCATGGCCGATGACAGCGGCGCCTACGTCCCTCTCACGCCCGAGGAACGGCAAGAGGCCCTAAAGAAACTGTGGGACGCCATGGTCACTCGCCTCTTGGAGGCTCTACAGGGCGACCAGCCGACCCGCGCCAGCATGTTGGATGTATCGAGGAAGTTTCTCGCGGACCAAGGTTTCAACGCCGTATCGAGGCCGGATTTACGCCGGGGCCTGGAGGCGATGGCCGAGCTGCGTAACCTGCCCTTCGACCCGGACGGCAACAAGCATTGACGCCGCCCCACTATCTCACCCGAACTCAAGAGGTTGTCGGACATGGCCGAGCCCAACAGGCGCCAACGGCGCTCCATGAAGCATGCGCTAGACCGCGCCGGCTATGGCGTGCCAGTCAACGGCGTCTCCCATCAAGCGCTCACGAGAGAAGCCTTCGATAGCCTGTGTCAGACGCTTGCGGATAACGGGAACGTACTCAGCGACGATCACCGGGCCGCGCTTTACGCCCTCTGCGGCCTCTTCACTGAGAGTGCTCAAGGCAGACGCCCCGGACGTTGGGCCTTCTCACTGCCCACCGGCATGGGGAAGACATCGGCCGTTGTGGCGTGGTGTTCCGCCCTGGTGAAACTCGGGCTCGATCACGTCTCGGTCGCGGTGTCCGCCAGCAAGATTGAAGCACTGGTAGAGCTGAAGCTTGCGATGATGGCGCGAGGCGTCGGCGAGGATCGTATCGGGCTCCTCTACGTCCCCAACGGCAACTCCTACGCACTCCCTCCAACCGCAGCGAATGAAGACCGGCAGATAATGCTTGTCGCACATAACCGCGTGCGGATGGCTGAAGGGCACGACCTATTCATGAGCTACCGGCGGAAGCGTCGGGACCTGATGATATGGGATGAGAGCTTGTTGGCGAGCGATGCCCACGGCGTAAGCGTTCGCGAGCTGAATGGCGCTATCGGATATCTTGAAGGCATCTGGCGCGGCGCCGAAGACGACGGAACGCGGCTCGTGGCTTGGCTCAAGAGCGCTCGCGACCAAATCGAGGGCGCACTCTCGCGCAGCAAGGGCGACGAAGCGGTCACGCTCACATTGCCAGAGCTGGACGATGCGTCGCTAACAGCGCTCCGCGCGAAGCTTCCCAGGCAAACCGTGCTGTCGCCCGTGGCCGATCTCCTGGAGTTCTCTAGGGAAGAGCTTCGAGCCTTACCGACCGGGGAGCATGGCGCGGTCTGGTATCAGGTGGCGGTGCCGAGAGAGATACAAAACATCATCATTCTCGACGCCAGCTATCCGATCCGCCGCCTAGTGCAGGCCGACGCGACCATTCACGACGCGGAGAAGTACCTCGATCCAATCAAGCGCATTGGGAAACGACTGTCGCAACTCAAGAGCTACGACGCTGTCACCTTGCACCAACTCTTTTCAGGGGGCGGCAGGGAGACGATGCAACGCGACTTCTCCGCAATGGCCGAACGGAAGGCCGTGCGGGAGGTTGTCGACGTAGTGAAGGCGCTTCCCGCCGAGGAAGCCGTCCTGATCTTCGTCTTCAAGGATCGCCATGGAGAAGGCATCAACTACAGGTCCGCCATGCTTCGCGGCCTGTCGGTGGCCGGCGTCGATACGGACGCCAAGGTCCCGGCAGTGGTTGACGGCAAGCCTGTGTGGCTCCCGAGGATCAACGTCGCGACGTGGGGACAAGAGACCAGCCTCAACCGCTGGGCTCACTGCAGCAACGTGATCCTATGTGGCGTCTTGCAGCGCTCTTCCCTGGACCTTGCCGCCTCCTTCATCGGTCAGTCGGATAACCTCCGCGAGGAGGTGTCGACCACCACCGTTAAGGAGTTGGCCCGGAGTGAAGTTGCCCATGTGGTCTATCAGGCCCTAAGCCGAGGTAGCTGCAGGGTCATGGACAACGGGCAGGCAAGGCCGATGAAAGGATGGATCATCCATCGCGACAGCGGCATCCAGCCCCTACTCGCCTCCGTTATGCCCGGCGTCCGCTGGGCTCCGTGGGAAGCGAGACACCTTCTCGACGCTGAAGGGCGACAGCCCGGAATAACAGCCTCGACGACTGCAAAGATCGTGGAGCATCTGAAGGGGCTCCCGCCGTCCATCAAGCGGGTTTCTACCCGGCAACTGAAGGACGCTGCCGGGCTTCGGGAAGTCCCTCCCAGGACCTTTACCGACGCCGTCCGGCTCGTCCCTGATCACGTTCCATGGCTCTTGGTCGGACGTTCGCTTGAGCGAGCATTCGAGGAAGAGCCCCAAACTTAAGCGCGGACTTCCTACAGCTATAGGGTTCCCACGCTTAACGCCGCCCCCGGCTCCTGAGCCCAACAGCGCGACCCCGAGGGGTCAACCTCGCGGACACCTCAGGCCGCCGGGGGTGGTCGACCGTGCGCGCCAGCACACCACCTCTAGCCAACCCCAAGAGACCCCATGAACCAGCATAAGCAATGCGTGGTGTCGGACTGTCATGCCTACCGCACGCGGTTCGGCAGGTTCTGCCACCGCCACCGTCGTCGCCTCGCCCAATACGGGCACCCTACCGCCCGCCCCTTATCTCGTTCCGGAGAGGACCTAGCAGGCTGGTCACGCAAGATAGAGGCGCTACTCGCCGCGAACGCGGGCCATCCCGGCCTCTCCCGAGCGTCGCGGGAGCTACAGCGGGAGCTAGACGACGCTGCCCAGCGCGCCCGGAATGGCGACACCCTGTCCGGCGTCAGTGCTCAGTTGGCAAGGCTGGCAGCGCACGGCGTAACACCTGAGATGATCCTCGCTCGCGCCGTGGCCGTCGTCGTTATCGAGCGGTCCAATCCCCGGCTCTTCCCGGACCAACGGTCCCTGGAATTCGCCATAGCCCGCGCCGTGTTCGGCTTGGCCCCCAACACTGGCACCCCAGGCGCTCGCGTCCTGGCGTCCACCGGTAAGCGGCTCGTTGAGCAGTACGTCGAGCTTATCGTCGCCGCCGTGGTGGCTCTTCAGACCGCCGAAGACGACGCACGGAAACGCGAGGCGGACATGCGAGCGCCGCTCCGCATCCCTTCGACCAATCCCTAATCCAACTACCAGAAAGGCACATCTCACATGAGCAACAGCATTCCCCCGTCAGCCCTCCCGCCGGGCGCCGACGCTTCTTACATCGACCGCATGGTGCAGCGCGCCGAGCAGGGCGGCGCGACCTTCGACGCGCCCGCACAGGCTGAGTTCTCCCCGCCCAGCGCCCCCGAGTTCCGCAGCAAGTTCGGTTCTCCGAAGGCCGCCGCCGCTGCCGCCGCCAATGACCTCCTGATCTACAACGCGGGAGGCACGGCCATGGAGATTGAAGTCGCCCAGGCCGTCACCATGGGCCTGATCCGGCCGGCGCCGGGAGGCGGGTACGAAGCAATCTCGACCGTGGAGCGCCAGCAGGCCGAACAGGCTCAGCGGCAGGAGGAACAGCAGGAGCTACAGAAGGCATCCGAGGAGCGCGAAGCCCTCCGCGCCACGGGCGACGAACCTTCGCGTGAGCTGCAGGCGGCCATTGATCGCGCCAACGCTTCCGTCCCCGGACAGGTAATCACGGGCTTCGTGGAGGACTTCGTCAGTCGCGGCTCACTCGATTACGGGCAGTTTGTCCGCGCGACGCGCTCTGTCGGCCTGGACGCCGAGCGTGCCGAGGCCATGGCAACGAGCGTGGTCGAAGGCTTTCGCCGGCAGGCGGACCTTGCCGTCGCTACCCAGGGCATTCCCGCCAGCGAAACGGACGCGCTCTACCAGTGGGCCGCAGAGCATCATCCGGCCGACCACAAGAACGCCGTGCGTGCCCTGGTACTTGCCAGCGACGCCAAGCCGCTCAAGACCCTCGCCGCCAAATGGGCCGCCTTCAAGCGCGGCGGTGACGTCTAACCCTTGAAAGGAAGAACCAATATGCAGGTTACAAAGCTCGCCCCGCTCACTGACGCGCAAAACAACGTCATCGAGCCCGCCGGCATTCAAATCCTCTACTTCGAGGATGGCTACCAATGGTGCGAGACGCGCCGCCCTGTCGGTGACGGCAACGTCAAGCGCACGATCCGCAATGTCACGACTGGCGCCGAAGAGGTTGCGGTCGTCGCTGCCGACACTCTGCCGGCCGTCTAGGGGCACCTCATGTCCTCAATCACCACGCGGCCGGCGACTGACGACGACGTCGCCGACCTCGCCCCACGACTTCGCCAGCCCGACCTAGACGCCCTGGCCGCCGCCTTCCCCACGCTCTCCGCTGCCGATGCTCTCAAGCTCGCCAAGGATCGCGGGGAATGTCACGTCGCGTGCCTCGACGGTCGGCTTGTAGGGCTCTTCGGGATCACCGCGTCGCCACTACGGCCGACGCGTGGTTTCCCGTGGTTTGCCATGACGGCGGAAGCGCTCGGGAGCGAGGCCACCATTGCCGACCTGTTGCGCCTCTCCGCGCGGTTGGTCGAGGATTGGCAGGGGCGCTGCCCCGAGCTGGTCACGATGAATGACCCCAGGAATGCCGCTTATGCGGATTGGCTCAAGTTCTTGGGCTTCGTCGCGATGGGCGAGGCTCCAACCGCCAGCGGACACCCCTTCACCCTTCACTATCGGGAAGCGCCTCGCGCGCCTTCCTCCTCTCCCCTTCACCCCGAGAACTCATGAACAACCTGAAAGACAGGCTCGAAGCCAAGTTGCACGAGCGGCGAACCGCAAGCGTCCTTGGAGCCCCTTCGCCTATCCCGAGCCCCGGCAATGATCCCGACCTAGAGGCGGCCCTCGCCCGCGTCGCTGCCGGCGAGATTGCCGCAGCACGACGCACGACCAACGGCGCCCTCCTGATTACGCACAAGGACGACCCGGCGAACTCCCCGGCCGCCCCCGAGGCTCGCGTGGGGGCCGTCTAGGATGTGCGTTGAACCGTCAACCGCTATGGCCGGCGCGTCGCTCGCCATCGGCGCGGCATCGGCCGTCACGAAATATCAGGCCGGCATGGAAGACGCGGCAGCGCAGCGTCAGTTCCAAGAGCAGGCCAAGTACAACGCTGAAGTCGCCCGTAACCAGACCTACGACCAGATCGCCGCGCGGCAGCGACAGGAGATCGAAGCCGCCTCTCAGGCGCTCTTCGACAACTCCGTCCGTGCACTGAAGGCCAAGGCTACCTCCGACACTGGCGCCGCTGAAGCCGGCGTGCATGGCAATTCCGTCGAGAGCGTGGCCCGAGGCGTCTACATGGAGCAAGGTCGCATCGATAGCGCCACCGAGCGCAACGTCAAGATGTCCGTGCAGCAGCTTCAGGAAGAGAAGAAGGGTGCCCGAGCGCAATACATCTCACGCACCAACATGCCCGCCGTGCGCCAGCCCTCGCCCATTAGCTTAGGCCTGGAGATCGCTGGGGCGGGCGTCAACGCCTATTCCCTTTGGGACCTCCGGAACAAGAAGCCGAGCGGCAGCTAAGCCCCTCTCCCAACATTAACGAACTTGCGCCCTCAGGCCCCGGAGCTTGGGGGCGCTCGCATTTGGAGAACCAATGAACAAGCTTCCCGAGAACGCCGACGACCTCATTCACGAATTGGACCTCGCCTTCCCTCTCCGCAACTTCCCGGTCGACACCCCGGCTCATGTGATCCAGCGAGAGTTGGGCAAGCGCGACGTGGTCGACTTCCTCCGCGCAATGCAGCGTGACCGCGCGGACCGCGTTGCCGAAGAGTTCGGCGGCGGCGGTGACGACGTGAGCGGACAGTGGTCGCGGCGATGAACAGCCCGTCAGCCGTTGCCGCCACCTTCCGCGCCCGGATCGACCGCAACACTCGCAAGCTCGTCCTGCCTGTCCCCGTCTCGGGTCTCGCCCGCTTCTCTATCCAGGGCGTCTGGCGCGACTTCGCGAGCGAGGGGCCTGACCCTACCGTGGTCATCGTCAAGGCCCGCGCCAAGATTGCGAAGCGGACCATTGAGCATCGCCTAACCGAAGATGCTTCCTTTCCGCTCCCGGAGACTGTCCAGCATGTCGAGTTGGAAGTGCAGTATCCGAGCGACCACGCCCGCCTTGAAGTCTCGATCACGCCTATCGAGCCGGGACCAACGGCGCGGCAGCGGAGCCTTGAGCGTTACCTTGAGCGCCGTGCAGCGTAGGAAGGGGAAGTCGAAGAAGCCTCTGGGGCCACGAAAGGCCCTGGAGGCGATGGCTCTGAAGCTCGGGGCCGGCATCCTGAAGAGGCAGAAGGAACGCGCCGCATTGCCTCCTGCGTTCGACGTGGAACCTGACGCGGATACCGAGGGGCGGCCGAAGTACGTCTCGCCGGCTCTAGAAGCCAAGCGGCGGTTTGCTTAGTCAGTTGGCGCCATCGCTGCTAACCTCCGCAACCCATCACCAAATGAGAGGCCGCACCTTGGCTCGTCTGCATCCCGTCGATGTTCACGTCGGCCGCCGCGTTAGACAGCGGCGCACGCTACTCGGCATGAGCCAAACTCGCCTTGCTCACGCCGTAGGATTGACCTTCCAACAAGTGCAGAAATACGAAAGCGGCTTCAATCGGATCAGTGCCAGCCGGCTCTTTGAGTTCGGCATAATTCTCGACGTTCTGCCTACGCACTTTTTCGAGGGGATGGACTCTGCGACGGAAACCGGCAAGCGCAGGCCTGGACGGCCCAAGGCGGTAAAGGAAGGCGATCAGAACGGCGCCATCGTAACCAAGCGAGAGACGCTTGAGTTGGTCCGGGCGTACTACAAGATTAAGGATGCCACGAAGCGGAAACGCATAGCCGAGCTTGTGGATGCCCTTGCCAGTTGAGTGAGTGCGTTCGGTTGTGCGGCGCTATTGGATTACGATGAATGGCACCAGCGATCTCAACGTGGCTGGATATTGTATCGCCCCTCTAGCCCTGGCGGCCTTAACTTCGGTGTCCATGACAACGTACATATCTTTTGTCGCGTTGAAGCCCGAGTGGACATAAATGCGATGACAGAAGGCATCAATAGTTTCTGCCGTTTTCACAAAATAGAAGGAAGTGGTTTCCGCCCAATACTCTCCAGCGCCAACACTCTCTAGTTGCTCGACGAAGGTGTCATACCGGCGCTGGCGGTCGGAATCCTGATGGATTCGAAAGCTAACCGAGAAGGTGGACATCGGCGCTCGGCCTAGTAACGCGGCGAACGGGTGCCCGTGTTCCCGCTGTACGGGTTGGTGTTCCCACGGCTGTTGTAGTTGTCGTACTGCGTACCGTTCGGATTGGTCCGTTGGTGCGGCGCTACATACGTCCCACGATCGGTGGTGTAGCCGTCAACGCTGTTGCTTCGCGGATTACTGCCGGTCCCGTAGGTGGGATAACTGGGGCTGCTGCCGTACAGGCCGCCGCTGCTGTTGCCGCTTCGCGACTGGGCATGAGCTGAAGAAGCGGCAATGATAAGAGCTGCCGCGAATACGATGTATCGCATGTGACGTTCCCCCAAGGTTGCAATCAACGCTTACGCCACCACAGGGATAGTTGCAGTTTTGGCGCAAGGTTGCAAGCACCGGACAGGAACAACCCTTGAGTATCCCATTCCGCGCGATAAGTGCCCGCAATCGAGGTGCGCTCGGTCGAGACAAATCCTCCCATCATCGCGGCAGTGTGCGTGCTATAGTTCGCCGCGCGGCGCGTGAGACTCAGTGGCGGGATAGCAACACATGCAATTGCGACTCTTAGAAAAGCAGTTCGCCGACAAGATGGCGGGGGTTCTGTCGCCATCGCGAGCCATCCAAACTCCGGAGCTTCTCAAAGGGCGTGCCGACGCACTCGATGGAATACGAAAGGCATGGTACCAACCGGGCCGCCAGATTTTCATTCACGGCTTTCGCGGAGTAGGCAAGACCTCCCTGGCGCAGACGGCGGCGTTTCAACAGCAGTCGTCGGATAAAGACCCCATCCTTCTAACCTGCGATGGCGAATCAACCTTCTACAGCATCGTGCATGCAATGCTGGCGAGGGCCTTTCCTAGCGATCCCAGAACGATCAAGGAAAAGATCGCAAGTGGTCTATCTGGGAAATTTGCGTCTCTTTCTATCGACGCACGAACTTCGGTAGAGCGCGCACGGCCCCCGCAACCTACGTCACTTAACGAGGCCGTGGACGTTTGTGACTTCATCGCTGGCCTTTACTCCCAAAATCCTGTGATCGTCATTGATGAATTCGACCAAATTACAGATTCTAAAGAACAAGGATTGTTCGCAAACTTCGTGAAGCAGATCGGCGACCGCCGTATCCCGCTGCGACTAGTGTTCTGCGGCATCGGGGACTCCATTGAGAAATTCTTCGGAGCGCACGAGTCGACCTATCGCTATTTCTATACGGTGAAGCTGGAACGCCTTGCTTGGGAGCCACGATACGAGATTGTTCAAACTGCTACCGAGGCACTTGAGATTGATATTGACGATAACACAATCACACGCATCGTCCGCGTCAGCGACGGGTTTCCGCATTTCATCCATCTGGTATGCGAGAAGCTGTTCTGGACTGCATATGAGAACTGCCAAGAGGGGTCACTACACGCCACGCCTGATCACTATGAGATAGCAGTGGGAAAGGCGGTCGAAGAGATCGAGTCGCACCTAAAGCTGCCTTATGAAAAGGCGACCCGCAAATACTCTAACGACTGCGAAGAAGTTCTTTGGGCCGTAGCGGACGATCATCAGCTCCAGCGCCCTAGCCGCGAGATATTGGAGTCCTACAAGCGAATCATGGAATCGAGAGGCAGAAAGCCGCTTACGCAAAAGCAATTCTATACCCGGATGAACAGTATGAAGTCGCCGACGCATGGCGAAATACTGATTGGGACGCGGGCAGGTTGGTATGAGTTTCGAGAGAAGATGATGCGCGGCTATGCTCGCTTGAGGGCAACGCAAGAGAAGGTTGACCTCGCCGCCGAATCGCCCCTGCAAGAGAGAAGGTTCTCTTCGGGCCAGTAGTCGCGCAGCGGCGAAGCCTAACGCGGGGCATATCTACCGTTGGGAACCGCCCAACAATCGTACTCCAAAAACCTACTCCAAAACGCCCTCTTCTGCGGCGCCCGAGCGGCAGCCACGAAATGCCGATATAGCTGCATTTTATGAGATTTCCCGACTGTTCCAGCAGGCGCTGGCGTTCCCTACGGGATTCGAACCCGTGTCGCCGCCGTGAAAGGGCAGTGTCCTAGGCCTCTAGACGAAGGGAACGAAGCCGAAGAGCGGCTGAGATAACGGCTTGGACGACGGAAATCAAGCGAGCACGGAGCCCGCGGTCGTGGCGGCGTCGTCTATCTGCAGGCGGACGGTTTCGCGGCCGCCGAAACGGTCGATCTTGAGCGCTCCGGCGACATGCAGCACGGGCCGCGCGGAATCCATCAGGGCCGGTCCCAGGGCGCTCTGGCCGGCCCGGAAGGCAATGGCTTCGACCCGCCCGCGCTCGGCCCCCACCAGGGTGCAGCGGACATGCCCCTCTCCCACCGGCTTGGCAAAGCTCACGCGGACGCCGGCGAGGGCGAAGCGGGGCTGCGCATTGCCCGCCCCGAAGGGCCCGGCGCGCTCGATCATCGACACCAGTTCCGCGGTGGCGGCCGCCGGCGCCAGGGCCGCATCGATCCCCAGTTCGCGGACCGGCGGCGCGACACCGAGCTGTGGGGCGATCCGCTCGTCGAGGAAGCGCGTCAGTTCGGGCAGCGAATCGCGCGCCACGGTGAGGCCAGCCGCCATGGCGTGGCCGCCGCCATTGACCAGCAACCCGGCCTGGCGCGCCGCGATTACGGCGGCGCCCAGATCGACGCCGCGCACCGACCGGCCCGAGCCCTTGCCCAACGCACCATCCATGCCGATGACGAAGACCGGCCGCGCGTAGCGCTCGACCAAGCGGCTGGCCACGATGCCGATCACGCCGACGTGCCAGCCCTCGCTCTCGACCAGCAGCGCCGACGGCAGGCTCTTGGCATCCGACCCGTACAGGCCTTCGATCCGCGTGATCGCCTGGTCGAGGACCTCGCGTTCGATGGCGCGGCGCTCGGCGTTGAATTCGTCGAGCCGGACGGCCAGCGCACCGACCTCGTGCGGATCGTCGCTGGAGAGCAGGCGCGCGCCGAGATCGGCCTGGCCGACGCGGCCGCCGGCATTGACCCGTGGGCCCAGCAGGAATCCGAGGTGATAGGCCTCCGGGGCCTCCTTGAGGCGCGCCACGTCGGCGAGCGCCGTGAGCCCGGCGTTGCGGCGCTGCGTCATCACCTGGAGTCCGGCGCGCACCAGCGCGCGATTGATGCCGAGCAAGGGCACCACATCGCAAACCGTGCCTAATGCCACGAGGTCCAGCCATTGCCGGAGGTCAGGCTCCGGCCGCGACGTGCCGTACCAGCCGGCCTCGCGCAGCGCGCGGTTGACCCCGACGGTCAGGAGAAAGGCGACGCCGACGGCCGCGAGATGCTTGTGCGGGCTCTCGTCGTCCAGCCGGTTGGGATCGACCACGGCCACCGCCTCGGGCAGCGCGATCTCGGCCAGGTGGTGGTCGATCACGATCACGTCGAGGCCGGCGCGCCTGGCCTCCGCCAGCGGCTCGAAGGCGGTGATGCCGCAATCGACGGTGACGACGACGGAGGCGCCTTGCTCGCGGATCTTCAGCAGCGCCGGTGCATTGGGTCCGTAGCCTTCCATGCGGCGGTCCGGAATGTAGACGCCGATATTGCCGCCGACCGCACGGAAAAAGCGCAGCAGCAGCGCCGACGAGGTCGCCCCGTCCACGTCGTAGTCGCCGAACACGACGATGCGCTCGCCCGTCTGCACGGCACGCACCAGGCGGGCGACCGCTGCGTCCATATCCTTGAGGTGCGACGGGTCGGGCAGGAACCTGCGTAAGGTCGGCTCTAGGAAATCGCCGACCGCGTCGAGGCCGACGTCACGCGCCGCCAGCAGCCGGCAGATCGCATCCGGCAGCCCGTGGCGCTGCGCAATGGCCAGCGCCTGACGCTCGTCGCCGAGCCGCGTGGCCCAGCGCTTTCCCGTCAGCGAGCGCTCGACGCCCAGAAAGGCCGGGCGCTCGATTCTTGAAACGTCGGACATGCGGCCACCCTAACCCAAGGCGCGGTGGACACGCGCCGGCCGTCGGCCGACGGAGCCGGGCTTACGCCCAGCTCGGCAGGCCGGTCTTGATCGAGAAATTGTGATGCGCCGAAACCCAGCGGACCGTGCCGGTCTTGGAACGCATGACGATCGAGTGCGTCTCGGCGCCGTTGTGGAAGCGGCGCACGCCCTTCAGCATCGACCCCGAGGTGACGCCGGTGGCGGCGAACATCACGTCGCCCTTGGCCATGTCGGTCATCGAGTACTTGCGGTTGAGGTCGGTGATGCCCCACTTCTTGGCGCGGGCCTTCTCGTCGTCGTTGCGGAACAGCAGCCGGCCCTGGATCTGGCCGCCGATCGCGCGCAGCGCCGCCGCCGCAAGAACGCCTTCCGGCGCGCCGCCCGAGCCCATGTAGATGTCGATGCCGGAATCGCCAGTCGAGGTGGCGATCACGCCCGAGACGTCGCCGTCGCCGATCAGCATGATGCGGGCGCCCGCCTCGCGGACCTTGGCGATGAGCTCGGAATGGCGTGGCCGGTCGAGGATGCAGACCACGAGGTCGTTGACGTCGACCTTCTTGGCCTTGGCGAGATCGTTCAGATTCTGCGATACGCTCTTGTCGAGATCGACGATCCCCTCGGGGAGGCCGCCGCCCACGGCGATCTTGTCCATGTAGACGTCGGGTGCATTGAGGAACCCGCCATGCTCGGCCATCGCCATGACGGCCAGAGAATTGGGCAAGCCCTTGGCGGTGATCGTGGTGCCTTCCAGCGGATCGAGCGCGATGTCGATCTTCGGACCGCCGCCCATGCCGACCTTCTCGCCGATATAGAGCATCGGTGCCTCGTCGCGCTCGCCCTCGCCGATCACGACGGTGCCTTCGATATTCAGCGAATTGAGCGACGTGCGCATCGCATCGACAGCGGCCTGGTCGGCCGCCTTTTCGTCGCCGCGGCCCATCAGCTTGGAGGCGGCAAGCGCGGCCGCCTCGGTCACCCGCACCGCTTCCAGCGCGAGGTTGCGGTCCATCTTGCCGGCATCGTCCTTCTTATCGGCCATCGTCTCCTCCGCGGCGTATTCCACGCCCTCTTAGAAAGCCTCGATCCTGATTACGCACGGCTCCTCGGCAACGGCGCCGAGCTTCGCAATGCGCGCCAGGGCACGCCGCATCGCAGCCTCTTCTGTCTCATGGGTAGTCAGCACCACCGGCACTTCTCCGGATTCCGAGCGGCCGCGCTGCAGCATCGACTCCAGCGAAATCCGTTCCTTGGCCAGCGCACCGGATACGGCGGCGATCACCCCTGGCCGGTCCTGCACCATCAGGCGCATGTAGTAGGCGCCGACATGGCGATCCATCGGCGAAGCCTTCTTGGTCGCAAGCTTGTCGGCCGGCACCACGAAGGCCGGCATGTGTCGTCCACGCGCCACGTCGACGAGATCGGCGACGACGGCGGACGCGGTCGGCCCCTGCCCCGCGCCACGGCCCTGAAACATCGTCGTGCCGACGTAATCGCCCTCGACGACGACGGCATTGAAGACACCTTCGATGTGGGCGATCGGCGTGTCGAGCGACACCATACAGGGGTGTACGCGCTGTTCGATGCCGTGACGCGTCTCGCGCGCCAGGCCCAGCAACTTGATGCGGTAGCCGAGTTCCTGGGCGAACTGGATGTCCATCGAGGTGACGCGTCGAATGCCTTCGACGTGCACACCCGCGAAATCGACCCGGGCGCCGAACGCCGCGCCGGTCAGCACCGCGAGCTTGTGCGCGGCATCGATGCCGTCGACGTCGAAGGTGGGATCGGCCTCGGCGTATCCCGCCGCCTGCGCCTCGGCCAACACGACGTCGAAGTCGCGGCCGGTCTCGCGCATGGTCGTGAGGATGTAGTTGCAGGTGCCGTTGAGGATGCCGTAGAGCCGCTTCACACGATTGCCGACGAGGCCCTCTCGCAACGCCTTGATGATCGGGATGCCGCCGGCCACCGCCGCCTCGAAGGCGAGGTTGCGCTGCTTCTTCTCGGCCGCCGCGGCGAGTTCGGCGCCGTGCAGTGCCAGCAGGGCCTTGTTGGCGGTCACGACGTGCTTGCCCGAAGCCAGGGCCTTCTGGACCAGCCGGCGCGCCACGCCGCCCGAGCCGCCGATCAGCTCCACGACGACGTCGATGTCGGGTGCGGTCGCCAGCGCCATCGGATCCTTCTCCCAGCGCAAACCGGTGAGGTCGATGTCCCGCTTCTTTGCCTTGCTGCGCGCGCTGACGGCAACGACCTTGAGGGGTCGTCCGCCACGCAACGCGAGAAGCCGGCCATGTTCGGCCAGCAGCTTCACCACGCCTGCACCCACGGTGCCGAGCCCGGCAATGCCGATCCTGAGAGGAGAATTCATGGGCGCCTGATACGACAGGATGGGGTCAGGCGCGAGCCTTGATCGGTGTGATGTTGTCCCCAACGCCGCGCAGGTAGAGGTCGATGGAGCGACCCGGGTCGGCCAGCACCTGCCGGATATTGCGGACCGCCTGGCGGATGCGATGCTTGTTCTCCACGAGGGCGATGCGGACATGCGCATCACCATGCTCACCGAAGCCGATGCCGGGCGACAGCGCCACGTTGGCCTGCGTCAGCAGCAGCTTCGAAAAGGCCAGCGAGCCCAGCTCGGCGAAATCCTTGGGCAGAGGCGCCCAGGCGAACATGCTGGCCGAGGGAGACGGCAGGTCCCAGCCCGCCCCCTTCAGCCCCTCGATCAGGACGTCGCGGCGTTCCTTGTAGATATTGCGCGCCTCGACTATGCAGTCCTGCGGGCCGTTCAGCGCCGCCGTCGCCGCCACCTGAATCGGCGTGAAGGCGCCGTAGTCGAGGTAAGACTTGATGCGGGTAAGTGCCTGGATGAGCGTCTTGTTGCCCGCCGCGAAGCCCATGCGCCAGCCGGCCATCGAGTAGGTCTTGCTCATCGAGGTGAACTCAATGGCGATGTCGCGCGCGCCCGGCACCTGCAGCACCGACGGCGGCGGCACGCCGTCGAAGTAAATCTCGGCATAAGCGAGGTCCGAGAGGATCCAGATGCCCTGGCGTTTGCAGAAATCGACGATGGCTGCATAGAAGTCGAGATCGACCACCTGGGCCGTCGGGTTCGATGGATAGTTCAGCACCAGCGCCAGCGGCTTCGGCACGGCATGACGCACCGCCCGCTCGAGCGCGGGGAGGAAGTCCTCGATCGAGGTCGAGCCCGGCACCGGAATGTGACGTACGGAGCCGCCGGCGATGATGAAGCCGTAGGGATGGATCGGGTAGCTGGGATTGGGAACCAGCACCGTGTCGCCCGGCGAAGTGATCGCCTGCGCCAGGTTGGCAAGTCCCTCCTTCGAGCCGAGCGTGACGATGATCTCGCTCTCGGGGTCGAGTTCGACGCCGAAGCGGCGCTCGTAATAGGCGGCCTGGGCCTTGCGGAGGCCCGGGATGCCGCGCGAAGCGGAGTAGCCATGGGCGCGCGGGTTGGCTGCCGCCTCGGCGAGCTTGGCCACGATGTGCGGTGCGGTCGGCAGGTCGGGGTTGCCCATGCCGAGGTCGATGACGTCCTGGCCGGCGGCGCGGGCACGGGCCTTCATGGCGTTCACTTCCGCGAACACGTAGGGCGGCAGGCGCTTCAGGCGGTGGAATTCAGAGTCGTCCATGTCGTTCTTCCTTCGGCGCTTAGAAGTCGATGAAGACTTCGACGCGCCGGTTGGCGGCGACGCCGCGGGCGGTGCTGGTCTGATAGATCGGCTCCTCGTCCGAAGCCGCTTCGGCGACCATCCGACTGGTCGGTACGCCGAGCCGACGCAGCTCCTGGGCGATCGCCAGCGCGCGGCGGCGCGAGACATCGAGGTTGTATCGATCCTGCGCAGCATGCGCCACGATGCGGACGGTGCCGCCGTTCTCGCGCTGGATCTCGGCTACTCGCGCGAGCACCGCCGAGTCCAGGCCATCCAGGCCCGTCGAGGACGGTCCGAACTGGATCACCGCAACCTGCAGCGACCCGTCGAACGGCGGCGACTTCAGGGCACTGAAGGGCACTTCTCCCGACTGCGCCTTGGCGATGTCGCCCTTGACCGGCATCGGATCCGCACACGCATCGTCGGCAGCTTCAGTGAAGGCGACCGTCAGCGGCGCAGACGTCAGGACAGAGCCGACGTTGACCCCCGGCGGCATCCAGCCTGGCCGCGGCGCGAAGGCCTTGTTGGGATCCGGCGGCGGCGGCGTGGATTCAGGCGCTGCAGCCGGCGGCGCACCCGTCGTCACCGAGCCCGGCTCAGCTCCAGGCGGGGTCCAGCCGGACGGCGGGCTGAAGGCCCTGTTCGGATCGCCGGACGGCGTCGGTGTGGCAGGCGCCGGAGCCGCGGCCGGATCAGGTGCTGCAGACGGCGGCGCCACCGGGGCGGTGGTGACGGGAGCCGGGGGCGGTACAGGGGCGGAAACCGGCGGTTGATCGGACGTGATCGTTCCGGCACCCGGCGGCGGCGCCCCAACAGGAGCCGTCGCGGGCGACGTCCCTTCCGGCTTCTCCCTCGCCTTCTCTTCCTTCTCGGCGGCTTCCCGTTCGAGACGCGCTTCGCGGTCCTTCCGATCGCGCTCCGCCTGCTCCTTCTCGATGGCCTCGCGCTGCGCCTTCTGGCCCCCCTTGGGAGCAATGATGGAACCGATTGCCGGCGCAGCGCGGTCGTCGCCACCGACGACGCCAGCATCGTATTGCGGATTGACGGGGCCCGGCGGAAGGCTGGCGGACGGCTGGACGGCCTTCTCCGCACCGGGACGCGGTGGCGGGCCGACGGGCGTCGAGCCGCCGCCGATCCAGTCGCAGCCGGCCAGGAGGGCGAGCGCAGACACGCCGAGCAGACCGAGCCAGCGGCCGCTGCTGCCGTTCGTGTCCTGGTGTCGCTGCATCGTCATCACCTGCTGTGTACGCTTAAGGCCCGGTTTCCCGCCTGTTTAGCGGAGATCGAGAGGAAATTTGACCCGTCAGTTGTCGCAGCCTACCTATGAAGGGCAAGTGGCGGCCCGGGTCGTCACTAGCTATGGTACCGGGGCGTTGAATTTACCGCAAGAAACGCCACAAAGGCAATGATTCGGAAGGGGAAACGCATGTCCGATAGTCCTGCGCCCGCAGCCCTTGGCGGTCTCTCTCCGGAGGAGTCCGAGAAGCTCCAGGAGGCCTTCAAGGACATTGCCACACGCAGCCAGAAGCTGCTGCAGGACTTTTCCCAGCGCTATCAGGCCGACGGTCAGCAGCCGGCCGACCCGCTCCGCCTCACCCAAACCTTCATGGATTTCACGGCCAAGATGCTGGCCGATCCGAACCGCCTGGTGCAGGCCCAGGTCGAACTGTGGCAGCAATACATGAAGCTGTGGCAGGTCACGGCCCAGCGCATGATGGGCCAGACGGTCGAGCCCGTGGCCGAGCCGGCGCGCGGGGACAAGCGCTTCAACGACCCGGCCTGGAAGGACGAAGTCGTCTTCGACTACCTGAAGCAATCCTATCTGCTCACAGCGCGCTGGCTGCAGGGGACGATCAAGGAGGTCGAGGGCGTCGACGACAAGACCGCGCGCAAGGTCGACTTCTATACGCGCCAGTTCATCGACGCGGTGTCGCCGTCCAACTTCGCCATGACCAACCCGCAGGTGGTGAAGGCCACTGTCGAGTCCAAGGGCGAGAACCTGCTTAAGGGCCTTCAGAACCTCCTGGGTGACCTCGAGCGTGGCAAAGGCAACCTCCTCATCCGCCAGACCGACATGGAGGCTTTCAAGGTCGGCGGAAACGTCGCCACCACGCCCGGCAAGGTCGTCTACCAGAACGACATCATGCAGCTCATCCAGTACGCGCCGGCGACCGAGGAGGTCTACGAGATCCCGCTGCTGATCGTGCCGCCGTGGATCAACAAGTTCTACATCCTCGACCTCAAGCCCGAGAACTCGTTCATCAAGTGGGCGACCGAGCAGGGCTACACGGTGTTCGTGGTTTCCTGGGTCAATCCCGACGAGCGCCTCGCGAAGATGGTGTTCGAGGATTACATGCACCAGGGTCCGCTCGCTGCGCTCGACGCCATCGAGAAGGCGACGGGGCAGCGCAAGGCCTCGGCGATCGGCTATTGCATCGGCGGCACGCTGATGGCCGCGACGCTGGCCTACATGGCCGCCCGGAACGACGACCGCATCGTGGCCTGCACCTTCTTCACCGCCCAGGTCGACTTCAGCGAACCCGGCGAGCTCGGCGTCTTCATCGACGAGGACCAACTCGCCAGCGTCGAGGAGATGATGAGCAAGAAGGGCTATCTCGAAGGCAGCGAGATGGCTACGACCTTCAACATGCTGCGCGCCAACGACCTCATATGGTCGTTCGTCGTGAACAACTACCTGATGGGCAAGGACCCCTTCCCCTTCGATCTTCTGTACTGGAATGCCGACGCCACGCGAATGCCGGCGGCGATGCACAGCTATTACCTGCGCAACATGTACCAGAAGAACCTGCTCAGCCAGCCGGGCGGCATCGTGCTCGACAATGTGCCGATCGATCTGCGCAACATCCGGATTCCGGTCTATATCCAGGCCGGCAAGGAAGACCACATCGCGCCGGTTCGTTCCGTCTACAAGGCGACGCAGCTGTTCAGCGGACCGGTACGCTTCATGCTCGCGGGCTCCGGCCACATCGCCGGCGTCGTCAATCCGCCGCGCAACAAGAAGTATCAGCACTGGCTGAACGAGACCGACAAGAACCCGCCGACGCTCGCCGAATGGCAGGCTGGCGCCAAGGAGTTCCCCGGTTCGTGGTGGAACGACTGGGACAAGTGGCTCTCGGCCCTGTCGGGTCCGAAGGTTCCCGCCCGCGTGCCCGGCACCGCCGGTCTCCCGGCGATCGAGGACGCGCCCGGCAGCTACGTGAAGGTGCGGTCAGGCGCCTAACGCCTTCCAGTTCGGCCCCGGAATCCCCATTCTTTTCGCACGAAGCAGGGTTTCCATAATGGCGATCCCCGTCTGGTAGTCGCCTTTGTCGCAATCGCTCTGGGCGCCGATGCGGGTCATGTTCCGAGCCCCGTCGCTCACGCCCTCGCCGCGACTCTGGCCATAATAGTCGAAGTACTTGATCAACTGATCGCAACGGGCCTTGCTCGGGGGCACTTCGGCAATGGCGACTGGCATCGTCAACACGATACCCGCAATGGCGATGGCCATTGATCGAACAACAAGATCGTTCATCCGCCTGAAACGCCCTGCGGCCACGGCAAGTTGCCCGCCGCGCCGTCGTGCCGCGCCCTACTCCGCGGCCTCAGCACGATCCGCCACGTATCGCTGCCCAAGGCGTACGTAGGCAGCGGCCGATCGGCGGAAGGATTCGACATCCCTCTCCGTGATGTCGCGCATTTTTACCGCGGGATTGCCGGCCCACAACTCGCCCTTGCGCACGATTTTCCGCGGCGTCACCACCGCCCCCGCCGCGACCATCGCGCCGCTCTCGACTACCGCCTCGTCGAGCACGGTGGAATGCATGCCGATGAAGGCGTCGTCCTGCACCTCGCAGGCGTGCAGCAGCGCCAGGTGACCGACCGTGACGTTGCGGCCGACCACCGTGCCGACACCGCGCGCGGCGATGTGGATCACCGTGCCGTCCTGGATGTTGGAATTCTCGCCGATCTTGATGCCTGGACCGTCGCCGCGCAGCACGGCGCCGAACCAGATGCTGCAGTTCGCGGCGATCTCGACCTCGCCGATCAGCGTCGCATTGGGCGCGACGAAGGCCGTGCTGTGGACCCGAGGCACGAAGCCATTGAAGGGCACGATGAGACCGGACATCGAATCGCTACTCCACCAAAACCCAAGATCCCAAAAAGAAGGGCGCCCTGAGGCGCCCTTCGAGGATATCGGAAACGCGGGCTCAGCGCTTCGAGAACTGGAAGCGGCGACGCGCACCGGCGCGGCCGTACTTCTTGCGCTCGACCACGCGGCTGTCGCGGGTGAGGAAGCCGGCAGCCTTGACGCTGCCGCGCAGGCCGGGCTCGAACTTGGTGAGCGCCTGCGAGATGCCGTGGCGCACGGCGCCCGCCTGGCCCGACAGGCCGCCGCCGGAAACAGTGGCGACGACGTCGAACTGGCCGTTGCGCTGGGTCACGTCGAACGGCTGCTGGATCATCATGCGCTGCGTCGGACGCGCGAAGTAGATCGTCTGGTCGCGGCCGTTGATGGTGATCTTGCCGGTGCCGGGCTTGACCCAGACGCGGGCGACCGCGTTCTTGCGGCGGCCGGTGGCGTAGGCACGGCCCTGCGCGTCGATTTCCTTCTCGCGGGGAGCACCGGCAATCTGCGCGCCGGCGGTGGGAGCCTTCTTCAGTTCGGCAAACGACGAAAGTTCGGTAGCCATGTTAGCCGATCCTCGAGTTCTTGCGGTTCATAGCGGCGATGTCGAGCTTCTCGGGCTGCTGGGCCTCCTGCTCGTGGTTCGGTCCGGCATAGACGCGCAAGTTCTTCATCTGCGCCCGGCCGAGCGGGCCGCGCGTGATCATGCGCTCGACGGCCTTGATCAGGACGCGCTCCGGGAAGCGGCCTTCGAGGCGCTTGCCCAGGGTCTCGCCCTTGATGCCGCCGGGGTGACCGGTGTGCCAGTAGAAGACTTCGCGCTCGGCCTTGCGGCCCGTGAGGCGTACCTTCTCGGCGTTGATCACGACGATGTTGTCGCCGCAATCAATGTGCGGCGTGAACATCGGCTTGTGCTTGCCGCGCAGGCGCATGGCAATGATCGAGGCGAGCCGGCCGAGAACGAGGCCGTCGGCGTCGATCAGAAACCACTTCTTCTGCACTTCGGCAGTCTTGATACTGGCAGTCTGGTGGGTGAGGGCTTGCATGGGTCTTTCTTCCGATGAGCGGGCGCTTATGGAGAGAGACTCAGGGCTTGTCAAATCGCCACAAAAACTCTCATGATTTCAAGAGCTTATCGCCGCGGTATTATAATACCTCCGGACTAAGGCTTGGGCGGTATGGCATATGTCACGGTGGCGTGCGCGACGGGATCGGCCTTGCCGTCGCTCCAGATCGTGAAGTCCCCGACCGCGAGGGTCTTGCCCAGCTTCAACAATCGGCCTTCCCCGATCAGGTCGGCGGGCTCCGGTTTGCGCATGAAGTTGATGTTGAGGTTGGTCGTCACTGCCAGGGCCACCGGTCCGAGCTGGCCCAGGATCAGCAGATAGAAGCCGCAATCGACCAGCCACATGAGGGTCGGGCCCGAGATCGTGCCACCCGGCCGCAGATGCCGCTCGTGCGTCGGCAGGCGCAGGCGGATGGTCCGGTCGTCGAGATGCTCGATGGCGAGCCCGAGATGGGCGGCCTGCGGGAAATGCTCGCCCAGGAACGTCATCAACTCGGCTGGCGACATCACCGGCATGACGCACCTGCCCTCTTCCCGTAGACTGCCGCCATGACCGCCGCCTCCAACGAACCCGTCCTGCTGCGCCGCGACGAGGGCCGCGTCGCCTTCCTCACGCTCAACCGGCCGCACGCCATGAACGCGCTCTCCGGCGACCTTATAGACGCGCTGCAGGCGGAACTCGACAGGCTGGCCAGGGACGCCGACATCCGCTGCGTCGTCATCGAGGCGCAGGGCGACCGCGCCTTCTCGACCGGCCACGACCTGCGCGAGGTCGCTTCGACCCGCGACTATGCCGTCCATCACGACCTGATGACGCGTTGTTCGGCGATGATGATGTCGATCGGCCGCCTGCCCCAGCCGGTGATCGCCAAGGTCAAGGCGGTCGCCACCGCGGCCGGCTGCCAGCTCGTCGCCGCCTGCGACCTCGCGGTCGCTTCGAGCACGGCGACCTTTGCGACCTCCGGCATCATCAACGGCCTGTTCTGCGGCACGCCCTCGGTCGCGGTCGGCCGTACCGTCGGCCCCAAGCGTGCGCTCGATATGCTGCTCACCGGCCAGTTCGTCGATGCGGCCACGGCGCTGCGCGACGGCCTCGTGAGCCGCGTCGTGCCCCCGGCCGACCTCGACCGCGAGACCAAGGCGCTGGCCGATCATATCGCCGCCCAGCCGCCGCAGCAGATCTCTTCCGGCAAGGCGATGTTCCACAAGCACATGGAGATGACCGTCGAGCAGGCCTACGCCTATGCGACGGACTTCATGGCGGGCGCCCTGCAGCGCGAGGACGCGCAAGCTGGCATCGACGCCTTCGTGAACAAGCAGCCGAAGCCGGAGTGGAAAGGGCGGTAGGCGTCGTGCGCCACATTCTGCGACTGCTGGCCGTAGTTCTTTATTCACTCTTTGGAGTGGCGTCCGCCGCGGCATCGAACTGTACAACGCAGGCTACCGCGCTGGACACGGCCATATGCAATGATCCCCAGTTGCTGAGCCTCTACGACGCCGTAGCCAAACGATTTGGCGACCTGAAGCTCGAAGTAAATCGGGCCGGCGAAAGACAGGGCGTATTATTCGACGCCGATCAATTGGGCTGGCGCGAGAATCTACGAGAGGCGTGCAAGCCGCCAACGGCGGACTGCCTACTGCCAAAACTGGAGCAACGGCTCAAACACTTGAATACGCTCAATGTCGAGGCCATTCACGCGCTCTACGATGCCAAAGGTATCCGCTTCGGCGACGGCACATTGGAGTACAGGAAAGCTCCCCAGAGTGGTCTCTACTTTGGTGAGCACCTCATAGTTCCTGACGGCGCACGCATCGAATATCTTGATCGCTATACGGATCGGACCGCAGATGCCCTTGCCTTCATGATCAACTGGAAAGGGAACGGCATCTTTTGTGAGCCATACGGAATCTTCATTGTCGTTGCTCGGTCCGGACATCCTTCGGAAGTCCTGCAGATCACCAAGGACGACGATTGGCGCCTAAGGGAGTGGTCCTGCGTGGGAACGATCGCCCGTTTCGACGGGGGCTTCAGGCATGAAGTGGCGCCGGCCCCCTGGTTTGATGGCGCGGTTTCGATGTGGACACCCGGTGGCGGATTTCGTGTCGTCGATACGCTTCGCTTCGCGCCAATTGCAGGAACGACGATAAAGGACCTCCTTGCCAACGAGAGATTTGGCGACAAGCTCAGAAACGAACAGTTCTATCGCGCCTTGCGAACAGCCTCCGATGGAGCCGACGTGAGTTTCACAAACGCCGCGAACGCGTTCGCATGGTCATGGAAGAAGCCGTTCGAGTTGGACGACTACGTGGTCTACGGCAGCTGCATGAGGCCGGGGCGCGGCGAACGCTGCTTCGGCGATTACGAACCTCGGGCCGTCTACGAGCGCTTGTCGGACAGGCTCTTCTTCATTTTTCCCGACGAGAAACTTCGGCCTCGCTGCGAATCCGAGCCGGGCGGTGAAGCCGTCGTCACTGAGGGGACCCTTCGCGCCGCACGCTATTTCCCACCACGCGCGCGCTGGCCGGAAGGAGCGTTCGTCGCCCTGACGCAAAGCTACTGCCGGGGCGACTAGCCGCCGCCATTGCATACCGCTCGCAGGAGTTGGGCGCTGTTGCGCCGGTCGCCAGGAGTTGACGAAGCAAAACTCGCGGGCGTCCATTCCTGAATAATAGATGAAAAGCAAAGGGAGACCGCCTATGCAAACCATGAAACTGTCCCGGCGTACGGCCGTCGCGTCGGCGATGGCGAGCATCGCGACCGCGTCCGTTCCGGCGGGCGCGCAGGATCTGCAGCCGGGCAAGCCCATCGTCATCGTCGCGCCGTTCGGGCCCGGGACCACCAACGACATCATCGCCCGGCTGCTCGCGCAGGACATGACGGCCACTCTGGGCCAGAGCGTCATCGTCGAGAATCGCCCCGGCGCCACGGGCAACATCGGCGCCGAATACACCGCGAAGGCGCGGCCCGACGGCCATACGGTCGTGATCTCGTCCCTGAGCAACATCATCAACCAGGCCACCGGCAACAACACGGTCAACCTGCTGAATGACCTGACACCCGTCAGCTTCACGGGCGGCGTGTACTATTCGATGTTCGTGCCCAACGAACTGCCGGCGAAGAGCGTCGCCGAACTGGTCGAGCTCGCCCGGCAACAGCCGGGCAAGATCAACTTCTCGGGTTTCGCCGGCGGTGTGCCACAGTTCCTGGGCGAGATGCTCAATCGCGCGGCCAAGATCGACATGGTGATGGTCCCCTACAAGAGCACCACCGATGCGCTGAACGACCTGCTCACCAATCGCATCCAGGTCTGGTTCACGCCCGTCGCCTCTGGCGTTCCGATCCACAGCGCCAAGCAGGCCCGTCTGCTCGCCGTCACCGGCGAGAAGCGCGCGGCGGCGCTTCCCGACATCCCGACCTTCAAGGAACTCGGCTATCCCGACATCGTGGCGGACGTGTCGTTCTACATGATGGCGCCGAAGGGAACGCCGCAGCCGATCGTCGACCGGCTCTACCGCGCGGCCGACAAGGCGATGGACAGCCCGAAGGTCAAGGAGTCCTTCCGCGTGCAGGGAATCGAGGACCGACGGGGCGGCCCCACCGAGCTCAACGCCTATCTTGCCGGCGAGCTTCGGCGCTGGGGTGACATCGTGAAGCTCTCGGCACCGGCGAAGTAGCACCCTCCCCCCGAATCAGAAGAGCGCGCCTCGCGGCGCGCTCTTTTCGTATGCAGACCCGACCGTCGGTCCGGCGGGACTACTGCCGCCAGTCGGTGCCCTTGCCCTCGATCTGGCGCAGGGCGGCCTTCCAGTAGGTCATGCCGTATTCCGGATTGGCGCGCTGCTGCTTGGCGCGCTCGCCGTACTGGCGGATCACGTCCTCCTCGATCGGCGCGGCCTCCTCGTCGAGGCTACGGGCGATGACCTCGACCTCGCAGGCGCGCTCCAGCATGTACATGCGCCGCAGGGCTCCGGGGATCGTGGACCCGACGGTCAGCAGCCCGTGATTGCGCAGCACGACGGAGTTGCCGCCCTGGCACGACACGCCCAGCGCATCGCACTCTTCCTGGGACGTCGGCATGCCGTACTCGTGATAGACGAGGTCGTCATAGACCGAGAGCGCATCCTGGCTGATCGGGCGGATACCCTTCTTCAGGACCGAGACGCCGGTGCCGGCGCGGGTGTGCGTATGCATCACGCAGTTTGCATCCGGCCGCGCCTTGTAGACGCCCGAATGGATGGTGAAGCCGGCGGCGTTGAACTTGCCGTCCTTGGCATAGACGTTGCCGTCGATGTCCATCTTCACCAGGCTCGAGGCCGTTATCTCGTCGAACAGGTCGCCGTAGTTGTTGATCAGGAAGCACCTAGGCTCGCCCGGGATGCGCACCGTCATGTGGGTGTCGATCGTGTCTGTCCAGCCGAAATGATCGGTGATCCGGTAGAGTGCCGCCAGGTCGCAACGCGCCTGCCATTCGGCCTCGGTCATATCGAGCTTGCCGGACTGCACCAACGTATCCATCTCGCGCTCCTGCTTGGGTTTCGGCCGCTGCCTCAATTGCCATGTTAACGCAACTCGCGCGGGCAGGCGATGCAGTCTCGCCCCCGCGGCACGCAGAGCCGCCCTGCGAACCCTCGGCACAGTATTTGCGTCTCCCCTGCCGAACAGGCGGTACCGGAGGGCGTTCGTGGCGACCAATCCATTTCATCTCGCGTGGTTCTTACAGGGCTCCAGTGTGCAGGCATGGGGCGAGCCCTGGACCGGCCATATCGGGACGACCTGGGAGAAGCCCGAACTCTTCCTCGACATGGCGCGCAGCCTGGAGCGGGCCTGCTTCGACTACATCCTCCTCGAGGACTCTTCTTACGTGGGCGAGAGTTTCGGCGGCTCGACCGAGATCTACCTGAAGAAGGCCATCGCGGTGCCGCGGCAGGATCCGTCGGTGGTGGCCGCGCTGATGACCCAGGTGACCTCGCGCATCGGCATCGTCCCCACCTTCGGCACCTACGCCTACCACCCCTATCTTCTGGCCCGCCTGATGGCGACGCTCGACCAGGTGTCGGCCGGCCGTGCCGGCTGGAATGCCGTCACCGGCAGCTCCGACTTCGCGGCGATGAACTTCGGCATGCCGGGCATGCCCGAGCACGACCTGCGCTACGACATGGCCGACGAATACATGGAGGTGGTGCGCGGCCTGTGGGGCTCGTGGGAGCCGGGCGCGATGATCGCCGACCGCAAGAGCGGCAACCTGATCGACCACACCAAGGTCCACGGCGTGAACTACGAAGGCAAGTACTTCAAGACGCGCGGGCCGCTCAATTCCGGCCCCAGCCCGCAGGGCCGGCCGGTGATCGCCCAAGCCGGCGGCTCACCGCGCGGCCGACGCTTCGCCGCCGCCCACGCCGACACGATCGTGGTCAACGCCAAGGGCGTCGACGCGATGCGCGCCTATCGCGACGACGTGCACAAGCACATGGTGGCGCAGGGCCGCAAGCCGAGCGACTGCAAGGTGCTCTATTTGATCAACCCGATTCTCGGCGAGACCATGGAAGAGGCACTGGAGCGCAAGAAGAAGCGCGAGTGCATGGCGCAGGCCAACATCCAGGAACGCCTTGCCCATTTTGGCAAGGTGACCAACATCGACTTCGGCAAGTTCGATCTCGACAAGCCGCTACCCGACGACGTGACCACCAACGGTCACCAGCTCAACCTCGAACAGTTCCGGACACTGGCCGCCGGCCGCTCGATCCGCCAGACCATGGCCTCGTTCAACGCCGTCGACCTGTCGATCGACCTGTGCGGCACCTGCGATTCGGTGGCCGCCCGCATGGGCGAGGTCATGCAGGAGGTCGGCGGCGACGGCTTCCTGTTCTCCATGCCCAACGTCAACCGCCGCACCCTGGCCGAGATAGAGGACGGGCTTGTGCCCGCCCTCCAGGACCGCGGCCTGGTGCGCAAGGCCTACGAGCACAAGCAGTTCAGGGAAAATCTCCTCGCTTACTGATCGAGCAACAGAAGGACGGCATCCATGAGCAAGAAGACCATCGGCAGGCGCACGACCCTGGGACTGCTGGGAGCGGGCCTCGTGGCGGCGCCCTTCATCCGGCCGAGCTATGGCCAGGCCGCCTGGCCCGAGCAGACGTCCGTGCCCGAAATCCTCAAGGGCAGCGGCGAAGTCCGCATCGCCACCTTCGGCGGCCTGATGCAGGAGGTCCAGCAGAAGGCCTATTTCGAGCCGTTCGAGAAGATCACGGGCATCAAGGTGCGTGCCTTCCCGGGCTCCGACGCGACCAAGGTCAAGGCCATGGTCGAGACCGGCAACGTCGAATGGGACATGGCGCAGCTCAGCCGCGGCTCGATCATGAACCTCCAGAAGCGCGGCGACTATTTCGAGAAGATCGACTACGACATCGTCGATCCCGGCGTGGAGGCCCAGTACCGATTCGAATACGGCCTGGAGATGCTGGTGTGGGCGCAGGTCCTCGCCTATCGCACCGATGCCTTCAAGGGCGCCGTCCCGTCGGGCTGGGCCGACTTCTGGGACACCAGGAAGTTTCCCGGCGACCGCGCGATGTTCGGCACCAACAGCGGCGGCTGGCCCGAGATGGAATTCGCGCTGATGGCGGCCGGCGTGCCGGCCGACAAGCTCTACCCGATCGACATCGACAAGGCCCTGGCGAGCTACAGCAAGATCAAGAAGGATGTCTTCAAGTGGTGGGACACCGGCGCGGTACCCATCCAGCTCCTGACCGATCGCGAAGTCACGATGACCACGGTGTGGAACGGCCGCATGGCCGCGTTGCAAGCCGCCGGCGTGCCCGCGGCGGTCAGCTGGAACCAGGGTCTTCTGAAGCGCGACGCCTGGGGCATTCCCAAGGGAGCGAAGAACAAGGTCAACGCCATGAAATTCGTGGCCTACTCGACCATGGCCATCCCGCAGGCTCGCGTCTGTCTCGGCATTCCCTATGGGTCGGTGAACGCCAAGTCGAACGAATACATCCCGACGGAACGCCTGGCCGTCCTGCCCAGCGCGCCGGGCATCAAGAAGCAGCTCGTCAACTACAACTACGACTGGTGGATCGACAATCGAGAGGCGGTCATTCCCAAGTTCAACAAGTGGCTGTTGAGCTGACGCCATGACCGTCGCCGGCATGAATGGAGCGGGCCCGGGTCCGATCGGCAGAGGAGCGTCGGTGACGCTCTCCGACCTCGAGAAGACCTACGACCGCACCAGTGCCGCCGCCAAGGCCGTGGACGGCGTCTCGCTCGACATCCGCTCGGGCGAATTCCTGACGCTGCTGGGCCCCAGCGGCTCGGGCAAGACCACGACCCTGATGATGATCGCGGGCTTCGAGACACCGACCGCCGGCGACATCGCGATCGATGGCAAGTCGGTCGTCGCCATGCCGCCCTACCGACGCAACATCGGTATGGTGTTCCAGAACTACGCCCTGTTCCCTCACCTCACCGTCGAGGAGAATGTCGGCTTCCCCCTGAAGCAGCGCGGCGTTCCCAAGGCGGAGCGCGCGAAGCTGGTGGCCGAGGCGCTGGAACTTGTCCATCTGCCAGGCTACGGCGCGCGCTATCCGCGCCAGCTCTCCGGTGGCCAGCAGCAACGTGTCGCCGTGGCGAGGGCTGTCGTGTTCAAGCCTCGCCTGCTGCTGATGGACGAGCCGCTGGGCGCGCTCGACAAGCAGTTGCGGGAAAACCTGCAACTCGAGATGCGGCGGCTCCATGCCGATCTCGGCATCACCTTCATCTACGTGACGCACGACCAGGAAGAAGCGCTCACCATGTCCGACCGCATCGCCGTCATGAACGACGGCAAGGTGGCGCAGGTCGGAAGCCCCGAGGATCTCTACGACCGCCCCGACAACCGCTTCGTCGCCGGCTTCATCGGCGAATCGAACTTCCTGCCGGCGGTCGTGCGCGGCCTCGAGGACGACGTGGTCGTCGCGGAATGCGAAGGCACGCTGATCCGCGCGCTTTGCCCCGGTCGGCCGGCGAGTGGCGAAAGAGTAACGCTCACGACGCGGCCCGAACGGCTGCGTTTCGCCGATGGCACCTGGGCCGGAACGGAGCCACCGCAGAACCGTATGAGCGTCACCGTGACCGAAGCGGTCTTCGCGGGCGAGCGCTGCCGCTACATGCTCCGGGCCGGTGACGGCACGTCGATCGTGCTCAAGGAACCGTCCAGCGCTGCCATCCGCCGCCGCGCCGTCGGCGAGCGCGCGGAGATTGCCTGGTCCGTCGCGGATACGATTCTTGTCTGAGGGGAGCCATGTCTGAGGTGGTGCAGCCCGCGTCCCTTGCGCTCGCGGTCAGCCGGCCGAAGACGGCACCGTTCGACTGGCGCCGCGCCGTGCCGCTCCTGCTCGCGGCCCCGCTCCTCGTCTACATGCTGGTCTTCTACGCGCTGCCGGTGGCGGCGATGCTGCTGCGCAGCGTCAACGATCCGAGCTGGACGCTCGCCAACTATGCAATCCTGTTCGAGGACGTGGTCTTCCAGAAGACCTTCTGGATCACCATCAACACCTCGGTCACGGTAACCTTGGGATGCCTGATCCTGGGCTACCCGGTGGCGATGGGGCTGGTGCGCGCCAAGTCGATGGCGCCCTTCATCCTGGTGATCATCCTGCTGCCCTTCTGGACCAGCGTCCTGGTCCGAAGCTACGCCTGGATGGTGCTGCTCGGCCGGCATGGCCTGGTCAACGAGGCGTTGATCGCGCTGGGCATGATCGAGCGGCCGATCCGCATCCTGAACACGCCGCTCGCGACGCAGATCGCGATGATCCACATCCTGCTGCCCTACATGATCCTGCCCATCGCAAACGCGCTGCGACAGATCGATCCCTCGCTGATCCGCGCCGCCTCCGGCCTCGGCGCGACGCCGTTCATGACCTTCCGTCAGGTCATCCTGCCGCTTTCCATGTCGGGTATGGCGGCAGGCACCCTTCTCACCTTCGTCCTCGCGCTCGGCTTCTACATCACCCCGGCCATGGTCGGCGGGCCGCGCGACATCACGCTATCGATGCTGATCGCCCAGCAGGTCGACCAGCTCAATTGGGCCTATGCCGCGACCCTGTCGGCGGTGCTGCTGGCGACGGCGCTCGCCATCCTTGCCATGGCACGCAAGCTTCCCGGTGTCGGCAATGCCTTCAAGACGAGCATGCGATGAGGCTGATGCGCATCCTTCCGGCGAGCATCGTCAGCCTGATCCTGTTCTTCCTGGCCTTCCCCATCGTCGTGGTGGCGATCGTCTCCTTCTCCTCGGCGACCTATCTCACCTTTCCGCCACCCGCCTTCGGCCTGCGCTGGTACGAGGCGTTTTTCAGCAATCCCGACTGGCTGAAGCCCACCTGGGTCAGTATCTGGGTGGCCTGTGCCGTGGTCGTGCTGGCGACCTTCCTCGGCACCCTGGCGGCGCTCGGCATTGCGCGCCTGCCGAAGGCATTGCGCGTCGTCGCGGCCGGCCTGATCCTGTCGCCGCTGATCGTGCCCGGCATCGTCGTGGCGATCGGTATCTACTACGCCTATTCGCGCTACGGCCTGGTCGGAACGCCGATCGCGATGGTGCTGGCACACACCTGTCTCGCGGTGCCGTTCGTCGTCACCAGCGTGACGGCGAGCCTCTCGGGCATCGACCCCAGGCTGGAACAGGCCGCGCTCAGCCTCGGCGCGACGCCCGGCGCCACCTTCTTCCAGGTGACCTTGCCGCTGATCCAGCCCGGCGTACTGGTGGGTGCGCTGTTCGCCTTCATCACCTCGTTCGACGAGCTGATCGTGGCCTTGTTCATCTCCGGAACCGGCGCGGTCACGCTGCCGCGCCGCATGTGGGACGATCTGCGGTTCCAGATCGATCCGACCATCGCCGCCGTCTCGACCCTCACGATCGTGCTCACGGCCGCGCTGATGGGCGCCGCCCATTTCCTGCGCAAGCGCGCCGAGCAGAACCGGATGGCTACTTCTTCTGCAGCGCCTTGACCGCTGCCATCGTGTTCTCGACATGCTTCTCCGGGCTGCGATTGGAGAAGGCGTAGACGATCTTGCCGTCCGGCGCGATCACATAGGAGATGCGATCGGCGATGCCGACGCTGCCGACCCGGATCAGCGCCGAATCGTAGGCCTTGATGACCTTGAGGTCGGGATCGGCGGCGACCGGAAACTTGCCCGAGCAGGCCTGGGTCGAGAATTTGTGCAGCGTGCCGATATCGTCGGCGGACATGCCGATCAGGGTCGCGCCCAACGCCTTGAACTGGTCCGCGGCCTCGGCGAATTCGTGCGCCTCCGCCGTGCAGCCGGTCGTGAAGGCCCTGGGGAAGAAGTAGAGCACGACGGGCCCCGTCTTCAGCGCCTCGGTCAGCGAGAAGGTGTAGTCCCTGCCGTCGAGCGCCGCCTGTGCCGTAAAAATCGGCGCGGTATCGCCGGGCTTCAGCGCCGCCCAGACCGGTGTTGCCACGATACAGCCTAGCGCGAGGGCCGTTGCCGCAATCCGCTTCATGATCTTCTCCAGCATTCGAGAGGCGAAGACCATAACGCCCCAGGGCACCCGGCGGTGTCACGTCCGAGTGAAGCGTTGGCTCACTCGACGTTCAATCCCTTCATGTAGGTCGACGGCACGACCGACTTGACGGACTGTGCGCGCTTGGCCAGCCAATAGGCCTGCGCCGGCGGCACCGAGGCGAATTTCGGGTCGACGCCCAGCTTCTGCGCGGCATCCATCGGCCAGTTCGGATTGTAGAGAAGCTCGCGCGCCAGCGCGATCAGGTCGGCACGACCTTCCTGCAGGATCTTCTCCGCCTGGTCGGCATGGACGATCAGGCCGACCGCCATGCTGAGAATGCCGGCATCGTTTTTCAGCCGGTCGGCATAGGGAACCTGATAGCCGTAGGTCACTGGACCCGCGCTCACCACCGGCGAGCCGCGCATGCCGCCCGAGCTGCAGTCGATCACGTCGACGCCCTTGGTCTTCAGGATCTTCGCCAGCGCAACGCTCTGGTCCGGCCCCCAGCCGGAATCGTCCTCGACCGAGAGGCGCACGAACAGCGGCTTCGCGGCCGGCCAGTGCGCACGCACGCTCTCCACGACTTCGATGGCGAAGCGCATGCGGTTGAGCTCGCTGCCGCCGTACTGGTCGTTGCGCACGTTGGAGAACGGCGAGAGGAACTGGTGGATCAGGTAGCCATGCGCCATGTGGATGTCGAGCACGTCGAACCCGGCCTCGTGCGCGCGGCGCGCCGCCTGCCCCCAGCGCTCGACCGCCTCCGGAATCTCCGCCAGGGTCAGCGCCCGTGGCGTCGGATCGGAGTCGGGCGAGTTGATGCCGCTCGAGGAGACGAGCTCCCACTGATCCCAGTCGTCGATCTCCGGCGACGGTTTCAACGGCGCCCCGCCTTCCCACGGGCGAGCGCGCCGGGCCTTGCGGCCGGAATGGCCGAGCTGGATGCCCGGCACGGAATTGTGCAGGCGGATGAAGTCGACGCAGCGCTTCAGGCCCGGAATGAACGCATCGTCCCACAGGCCGAGATCGCCGACCGTGCCGCAGCCGCGCCGCTCCACCTTGGTGGATTCCATGATGACGAGCCCGGCACCGCCGGCGGCATAACGGCCGGCATTCACCAGGTGCCAGTCGGTCGCGAAGCCCTTCTCCGCTGCGTACTGGTGCATCGGCGCCACCACGACCCGGTTCTTCAGGGTGACGTCGCGGATCGAAATCGGATCGAACAGCATCGGACCGGCCATGTATAATCCCCCCATGCAAGCCGCCTTCAGCGACCGTTACGACGATCTGTACCTGCGCAAGATCCTGCGCGATACCCGGACCATCGCCATGGTCGGGGCCTCGGCCAACTGGAATCGGCCTTCCTATTTCGCCATGAAATATCTGCTGGATCGTGGCTACAAGGTCATTCCGGTCAACCCCGCCGCCAAGGGCCAGGAAATCCTCGGCCAGAAGGTCTACGGCTCGCTCGACGAGCTGCCGGTGAAGGCCGACATGGTCGACATCTTCCGCAATTCCGAGGCTGCCGGCCCGATCACCGACGAGGCGATCAGGCACGGCGCCAAGATCGTCTGGATGCAGCTCGGCGTCGTGAACATGGACGCCGCGGCGCGCGCCGAGAAAGCCGGCCTCAAGGTGGTGATGAACCGCTGCCCCAAAATCGAGCATTCCCGCCTCGCCGGCACGATTGAATGGCACGGCATCGCCAGCGGCGTCATCTCCTCAAGGAAACGCGCACTGTGACGGTCGATGCCACCGAAGATATCGAGCTGCGCGAAAAGCTCTTGTCGGCTTGGTCCATCGAGACCGGCGGAAAGTGGCGTTCCGACACCCCCGCCTGCGGTCAATGCAGTGTCACGGCGCTCGTTGCACAAGACCTACTGGGCGGCGAAATCTTGAAGACGCAAGTCGAAGGCCAGTGGCACTTCTACAATTGCATTGGCGGCCGGCGACTCGATCTGACGGAGAGCCAGTTCGGCCAGCCGCTCGACTACCAGGACGTGCCGAGCAACCGGAGCGAGGCCCTCGAGGACACGTCCGTCGCGCAGTACGAGCTTCTGAAGGGACGCGTCACGTCTTGAATGCAGCAATGCCGGCCTGTTGGCCGGCATCTGTGGGAAGGTTTGGGAGGTCCGCGGCACCGCCACACCAGGCCGCAGACCTCCCGCTCCCCCTCATGATCGCGTCTTCCCGGTCTTCGCCGGGAATGACACGGCCCCCCTGAGAGACATGGTCAGGTGAAGAAAACCGGCGGTGGTGGGGCCACCGCCGGCTCCTTACTGAGGTTCTGCTCGGCCACCCGGGGAGAGATAGCGGCTTCGCTTCGACCTCGAAGACTGAAAGCAACGCAGACGACGCCAGGCTGGAAGGGTCCGGCCGGAGCCCGAAGGCTCCGACCGATCGAGAGGTTTGCTAGGCCGCCCGGGGAGAGATAGCGACAAAGCGCGTCATCCCCTCTCGAAACACCTTCATCAGCACCGGCTTGCCGGTGGTCTTCGCTTCCTTGAGCTTCTCGGCAGCCGCCTTCGGGCTGTCGACGGCGTCCTTGCCGACCTGCTGGAGGACATCGCCGGCCTTGAGGCCCTGGTCGTCGGCCGGGCTGCCCGGCTCGACCGTGGCGACGACTACACCCTTCACGTCACCGTCGAGGCCGAGCTGCTTGCGCGCCTCGGGAGAGAGCGGCGCCAGCGAGACACCGTAGGACAGGGGTGCGGGCTTCACTGCGTCCTTGCCGTCGGCACTGGCCTTGACGATCGCGTCGTCCTTCTGGCCACCGACCTTGGCAGTGAGGCTCATCTCCTTACCGTCGCGCCACACACCCAGCTTCACCGAGGTGCCCGGCTTGACCGCGGAGATCGTGCGGGTCAGCTCCTTGATGCCGTCGACCTTCTTGCCATCGACGCTCACGATCACGTCACCCGACTGGACACCGGCGGCGAGCGCCGCGCTGTCCGGCTGGACCACCGCCACCAGGGCGCCCTTCTCGCTCTTCAGCGACAGGCTTTCCGCGATCTCTTTCGAGACCGGCTGGATCTGGACACCGAGCAGGCCACGCTCGACCCGGCCGCTGTCCTTCAGCTCCGCCACTACCGGCTGCGCCAGCGAGGACGGGATGGCAAAGCCCAGGCCGATGCTGCCGCCGGTCGGCGAGTAGATGGCCGTGTTGATGCCGATCACGTTACCGTCCATGTCGAACAGCGGGCCGCCGGAGTTGCCCCGGTTGATGGCGGCGTCGGTCTGGATGTAGTCGTCGAACGGACCGGAGTGGATGTCCCGGCCGCGCGCCGACACGATGCCCGTGGTCACGGTGCCACCGAGCCCGAACGGGTTGCCGACCGCCATCACCGGCTGGCCGACGCGCACCTTGCCGGCGTCGCCGAACGAGACGTACGGGAGCGGCTTGTCGCTTTCGACTTTCAGCACGGCCAGGTCGGTCTTCTCGTCGCCGCCCACCAGCTTGGCCGGCAGCTTGGTGCCGTCCGCCATGGTGATCGTGATCGAGTCGGCCTTGCCGACCACGTGGTAGTTGGTGACGATCACGCCCTTGGCGTCGATGATGAAGCCCGTGCCGACGGCCTGGGCCTTCTCCTTCGACTGCGGGCGGCCCTTGCCGTCCGGACGACCCGGCTGCATCGGCTGGCCGAAGCGCTCGGCGAAGCGCTTCATGAACTCTTCCATCTGCTTCTGCTGCGAGTCCGACATGCGGGTCTCGTCGCCGTCGTCCGCGCCGGCCTTCATGGTCACGGCGACATTGACGACCGCAGGGGTTACCTTGGCGGCCAGGTCCGAGAAGTCCTGAACGGGCATGGTCGTCTGGCCGGCGATGGCCGCGGGAGCGGTGAACATCGGCGCGATCAGCGCAGGCGCCGTCAGGGCGGTGGTGAGCGCCAGGGCGGTCAGGATACGGGACTTGGTCTTGGTCATGATCTACAGCCTCCTCCTTGGGGGGTGAGGGCAATATGGGGGGAGGCCTGTAGCGCCCGGATGGCCGCAGGATTGAATGTTTGTATAGTTCGGGAACGTTGCGCCGGGGGCCGGCGCCGGGATAGACGGGCGCCGTGAAAATCCTCCTCGTTGAAGACGACAAGCAAACCGCCGACTACATCGCCAAGGGCCTGCGCGAGCACGGCCACGTGGTCGACCATGCCGACAATGGACGCGACGGCTTGTATCTCGCCACGGGCGAGAAATACGACGTGCTGATCGTCGACCGGATGCTGCCGCAGATGGACGGGCTGTCGCTCGTCAAGGCGGCCCGCGCCACCGGCATGAAGGCGCCGGTCCTGTTCCTCACCACCATGGGCGGTGTAGACGACCGTGTCGCGGGGCTGGAAGCCGGCGGCGATGACTACCTCACCAAGCCTTTCGCCTTCGCCGAACTCAGGGCCCGCATCAGCGCCCTCTCCCGTCGTCCGCCGATCGTTGCGGCGACCTCCCTCGTCGCCGGCGATCTCGAAATGGATCTGCTGGCGCGCACCGTGACGCGCGGCGGGAAGCGGATCGAGCTGCTCGCCCAGGAATTCAAGGTCCTCGAGTATCTGCTGCGCCACGCCGGCGAGGTGGTGACGCGCACCATGCTGCTCGAGAAGGTCTGGGACTTCCATTTCGATCCCAAGACCAACATCGTCGAGACGCATATCAGCCGGCTGCGCTCCAAGATCGACAAGGGTTTCGACAAGCCGCTGCTCCATACGATCAGGGGGGCAGGCTATGTCATCCGCGCGCCTGATTAGGATCCTGCGCTCGGCAAGCTTCCGCCTGCCGCTGCTCTATGCTGTCCTGTTCATCCTGTCGGCAGGCGTGTTGTTCGCCAGCGTCTATTGGACGGCGACCGCGGCGATGCAGAACGACATGGCCGCCGTCCTACGCTCCGAGGCCTATCAGCTGGCCGAAGTCCACCGCCGCAGCGGCCTGGCGGGCCTCGCCGAGCAGATCACGCGGCGCATCAACTTCCGCACCCGGGGCCCAATCTTCTACCTGCTGCAGGCGCCCAACCGCCGCGTCGTCGTCGGCAACCTGCCCGGGATGCCGCCGGTCAACGGCGCCATCGATTTCGAACCCGACCAGCCGCAGACGGAAATCGATCCCGAACGGCCCGGCGAGCGCCCCAAGCTGACGGGGTTCGGCCTCACCTTGCCCGATGGCTCATTCCTGCTGGTGGCCCAGGATGCCAACCGCCTGGTCGACATGCAGCGCGCCATCATTCGCGCCTTCGCCTGGTCGGGCGGCCTCACTCTGCTGCTGGCCATCGCCGGCGGCGTCCTGCTCGGCAGCAATTTTCTGCGCCGCATCGACACGATCACGCGCACCAGCCGCGCCATCATGGAAGGCGATCTCTCGGCCCGCATCCCCGTGCGGGGCACGCACGACGAGATCGACCAGCTGGTGGCCAGCCTCAACGCCATGCTGGCCCGCATCCAGCAGCTCATGGACGGGCTGCGCCAGGTGTCGAGCGACATCGCCCACGACCTGCGCACGCCGCTCGGCCGCCTGCGCCAACGGCTGGAGGATGCCCGTGAGCGGGCGACCACGACCGCCGACTACAGCGCCGCCACCGACGCCGCCATCGAGGAAGCCGATGCCCTGCTGGAGACCTTCTCGGCCCTGCTGCGCATCGCCCAGGTCGAGGCCGGCGCGCAGAAGAGTGCCTTCGCTGCCTTCGACGTCTCCGCCCTGCTGAAGAACCTGGGGGAGACCTACCAGCCCGTCGCCGAGGATTCGGACCGTACCCTCGAAGTCGAGGTCGAGCCCGGCGCCACGCTGACCGGCGACCGCCAGCTGATGGCCCAGCTCGTGTCCAACCTGCTGGAGAACGCCCTGCGCCACACGCCCGAAGGTACGAAGCTGCGCCTCGGCCTGCACCGGCAGGGCGAAGGGTTCGAGATCGAGGTGGCCGACAACGGGCCGGGTATCCCGGCCGCAGAGCACGACAAGGTCTTCGACCGCTTCTACCGGCTCGACCGCAGCCGCTCGACGTCGGGCAGTGGCCTTGGCCTGGCGATGGTCAAGGCGATCGCCGGCCTGCATGGGCTCACGATCCGACTCGAGGATGCCATGCCCGGTCTTCGCGTCGTCCTTCAGACCGCAAGATAGCGCTTCTTCACGTCGTCGTTGGCGCGCAACTCGTCGATCGACCCGCGATAGACGATGTGGCCCTTGTCGATCACGGCGACGTGGCTCGCGATATCGAGGCAGAAATGCATGTTCTGCTCAGCCACGATCAGGGTGGTGCCCATGTCGCGCAGGCGCTGGATCAGTTCGCCGATCTTCTCGACGATGATCGGTGCCAGCCCTTCGCTGGGCTCGTCGAGCAGCACGACGTCGGGATTTCCCATGAGCGTGCGCGCGATGGTGAGCATCTGCTGCTCGCCGCCCGACAGCCTTCCGCCCATGCGCCCGCGCATCGAGGCGAGGATCGGGAAGACGTCATAGATCTTCTCGAGGGTCCAATCGATCCGGCCCCCGACGCCGGCCTTGATCGCGATCTTCAGATTGTCCTCGACCGAGTGCTCTGGGAAGATCTGCCGGTCCTCAGGAACGAAACCCACGCCCTCGCGGGCGATACGATCAGGCGTGAACTTCTGCACCGGCGTGCCGCGCACGGAGACCCTGCCCCGCGTGGCCGGTGCAATGCCGATAATGGCCTTCATGGTCGTGCTCTTGCCCGCGCCATTGCGGCCGAGCAGCGCCAGGGACTGGCCCTTTTCCACCCCGAACGAGACGCCGAACAGGATCTGGCTGGCGCCGTAGAAGACGTCGATATCATCGACGCGCAGAATCTCACCGGCGCTCATGCCACTGCCCCGTGCGCGGACTTGCCGAGATAGGCCTCGATCACCTTGGGGTTGGTCCGCACCTCGTCAGGCGTACCTTCGGCCAGCACCGATCCGTAGGACAGGACGCGCACCGTCTGGGCGACCTTGAAGACGATGTCCATGTCGTGCTCGATGAAGATCAGCGTCATGCGCCGCGCCCGCCACAGGCGCTGCACCGTCTCGATCATGCGCCAGCGCTCCTCGGGGCCCATGCCGGCGGTCGGCTCGTCGAGCAGCAGCACCTTCGGTTCCAGTGCCAGCGCCAGGCCGATGTCGAGCAGCTTCTGGTCGCCGTGGCTCAGGTTGCGGCTCAGGATGCCCGCGACCCGCGTGAGCCCAAGCAGTTCCATGATCTCGTCGCCATGCTTCGTCGTCGTGGCGAGCGGGAACGGCGAGCGCAGCACGGTCTCGCGCCGCTGATGGGCCTGCGCCGCCGCCGCCAGAGCTTCCGAGACGGTGAGCGTCGGGAACAGGCTCGCCACCTGGAAGGCCCGCCCGACCCCTAGCCGGACGATCCGGCGCTGCGAGAGGCCGGCGATGTTCTCGCCCGCCAGCAGGATCCGGCCGGTGTCGGGCGGGAAGCGGCCGGTGATCAGGTTGAACAGCGTCGTCTTGCCCGCGCCGTTGGGACCGATGATGGCGCTGAGCGAGCCGTCGGCGAAATCGAGTGTGACGTCGCGCGTCGCCGCGACGCCGCCAAAGGACTTCTTGAGGTTCTCGAGCTTCAGCATGTCAGGCGTCCCTGCCCGCCTGCGCGTCCTTGTCGGCCGCGTCGCGCACCGCCTGGGCCTTGGCCTGCCGCCGGTTCTCCCAGCGGTCGGCGAGCAGGTCGAGCGGGCCTTTGCGCAGGCCGAGGACCAGGACGAGGATCACGATACCCAGCACCAGTTCGGTGTGGCTGGTGTAGCTTACCGTGATGTCGTTTAGCAGGCGCAGGATCACCGTGCCGACCAGCGGCCCCAGGAAGACGTTCGACCCGCCCAGCAGGATCATGAAGATCGCCTCGCCCGAGGTCGTCCAGAAGCCGAAATTGGGATAGGCGCCCGACACGAACAGGGTGAGCAGGATGCCGCCCACGCCCGCGATGCAGGCGGAAATCACGAAGCAGGCCAGCTTGACCATGGTCACGTTGATGCCGAGGAAGGCCGCGCGCTCCTGGTTGTCGCGGATCATGCGCAGCGTGTAGCCGAACGGCGACGTCACGACCTGGCGCAGGATGGCGATGCAGACGACGAACGCCACCGAGCAGAAGATGTAGAGTTGCGTTCGGTCGGCGAGATCGATGCCCAGGAACTTCGGCCGCGGAATGCCGCCCATCAGCCCCTGGTCGCCGCCCGTAAAGGACACCCAGCCCAGGATGATGTTGTAGAATAGCATCTGGAAGGCCAGCGTCAGGAAGGCGAAGTAGATCTCGTTCAGCCGCACGCAGATCGCGCCGACGATCAGGGCCATTGTCGCGGTAAACGCCATCGCCAGCACGAACGCGCCCGGAATCGAGAACTTGCCGGACTGCATCGCGAGCCCGAACGCATAGGCGCCGGCGGCGAAGAACATTGCGTGGCCGAACGACACCAGCCCGGTGTAGCCGATCAGCAGGTTGAGCGACATGGCCAGCAGCCCATAGGCCATGCCGAACATGATGAAGTCGCGGATGGCCGGTGGTGCGCCGACCACGGGCACCAGCAGAAGCACAAGAAGCCCCAGCGCAGCTAGGCCGAGATCACGCCAACGTCCCGCCATCGCCGCCTACCGGTGTGGGCGGCCGAACAGGCCGCTGGGCTTGAAGATCAGGACCAGCGCCATGATCAGGAACATCACCCCGTCGACGAACAGCGGGAAGCCGATGCTGCCGAAGGAGCGCGTGAGGCCGATGATGATCGAGGCCACGAAGGCGCCGACGATCGAGCCCATGCCGCCGATCACCGTCACGATGAAGGACTCGATCAGGATCGAGAAGCCCATGCCCGGAGTCAGCGAGCGCACGGGTGCCGCAAGCGCCCCCGCCGCGCCCGCGAGCGCGCTGCCGATGCCGAATACGGCGGCATAGTAGAGGTTCACCCGGATGCCGAGCGCCGACACCATCGGGCCATTGATGGCCGCGGCCCGTACGACGCTGCCGAAGCGCGTGCGGACGATCACCAGCCACAGCAGCAATCCGATCGCCATCGCCGCCAGGATCATGAAGAGATAGAACGGCGGAATGACGCCGCCCATGAAGCGGATGGGCGGCAGCCGGAACTCGGGGGGCATGCCCATCGAGAGCGGCACCGGCCCCCAGATGATCTTGATCAGGTCGTCGGAGATCAGCACAACGGCATAGCAGACCAGAAGCTGCATGAGCACGTTGGATCCGTAGACCTTGCTCATCAGCACTCGCTCGAAGAGCACGCCCAGCATGCCGACCGCCACGGCCGCCCCCAAGGCGGAGACGAAGTAGCTGCCGGTGAGCTGGTAGAAGGTCCATGCCGCATACGCCCCGATCATGTAGAGCGAGCCGTGCGCGAAGTTGATGACGTTGAGCACGCCGAAGATCAGCGTCACGCCGGACGCGATCAGGAACAGCAGCATGCCGATGATCATGCCGCTGGTGAGCTGCGTGACGACGCATGACGTCGTCCCGACGCAGCGTAGCAACGCATCGAGATCCACCTGTTTACCCTACTCTAAAGCGGCGGCCGGTCAGGAAATGTAGCCCTGCTTCTTCTTCCACTGCTTCTCGAGCTCGAAGATCGGCTCCCACGCCGAGGCCTGGAAGTCGGACACGTAGGGCTCCTTGGAGAGCGAGACGCCGTAGCCGATGATGTAGTCGACAAGGGTGTTGTCCTCGGCTCGCATCGTCACGGTCCCCTTGGTGCCGAACTGGCTCTTGAGGGTCATTCCCTTGATGGCCTCGGCCATCTTCTTGCCGTTCGTGTCGCCGTTGGTCTTCTTGAGCGCCTCGACGACGAACTCGGCGGCGACCGCGTTCTCCCACGACCAGTTGGTCGGCTTGTGCTTCTGCGTCTTGACGTAATTCTGGTACCACTCCTCGTTTTCCTTGGTCGCCGGCACCGTGCGATTGTAGCGGCCGCCCGAGTAGACGCCCTGGGGGAACTGCTTCACCTGGTCGACGACGCCGTAGTCGCCGAGGTTCACCATGAACGACGCCTGCTTGTCGAACAGCCCGTAGAGGTTGGCCTGGTCGATGAAGGCCACCAGATCTCCACCCCACAGCGCCGAGTACATCGCATCGGCCTTGGCATTGAGGAGCTTGGTGACGACCTCGGTGTAGTCGGGCTGGAACAGCTTGGGCCACGACTCTTCGACGACCTGGATGTTGCCGTCGAAGTGCTTGGCGTATTCCATGAACTCGGCCGTGTTCGAGCGGCCATAGGCATAGTCCGGCGAACAGGTCGCCCACTTCTTCAGGCCCTTGGCCTTGGCGATCTTCGCCGCGTAGTCGCCGCCGCCGATCGCATCGTGAATGCCCTGGCGGGCGGTCCGGAACGCCGTCGGCACGTGCAGCTTGGGATCGGCCGTCAGCGACGAGGTTTCGGAATTGGAATGGAGGCAGAGCACGCCGATCTCGCGGATGACCTCCTGGACGGCGAAGGCGGCGCTCGACGCCTCGGCATCGAGGATGATCTCGCACTTGTCGTTGTTGATGAGATCGCGCGTCACCTTGGCGGCTTCCTGCGGCGCGCCCTTGGAGTCGCGGACCACCATCTCGATCTTGCGGCCGTTGATGCCCCCCGCCGCGTTGAACTTGTCGAATACGACCTTGAGGCCGCCGACGCTGGTCTGGCCGAGGATCGCGACACGGCCCGACAGGATCGTCGGCACCCCGATCTTGATGGTGCCGGTCTGCGCCTTGCTGATCGCGGGAGCGCCAATCACCCCGGCGGCGGCCAGCGCTCCGGCACCCTTCAGAACTTGACGACGGCTCGCGCGCCGCGACTCGGTGGACGTCATGGTGTTACTCCCGAAATTCTTTTGCGGTCGCTGACCGATTGCGGCGATCCTATGTGCAATTGTTCCACATGGTCAAACGACAACCCTCCTGACGAGCCGACGATATGATTCCCCCGTCTTGGCTCTGGATACCACTCACCGTCTTCGCCGCTGCGGCACAGACCGTCCGCAACACCGCGCAACGCCATCTCACGGCCGAACTGGGGACGCTCGGCGCGACGCTGGTCCGCTTTCTCTACGGCATGCCCGTTCTCGCCGTGTGGCTTTGCCTGGTGCTCCTGTTCGGTGGCGTCCCTCAGCCCGCCCTCACCTGGACCTTTGGCGGCTGGGTGGTGGTCGCTGCGCTCAGTCAAATGGCAGGCACGGCCCTGCTATTGCGGGCGATGGAAGAGCGCAGCTTCGCGATCGGGCTCGTCTACTCCAAAAGTGAGGTCATCCAGGTCGCGGTCTTCTCCGTGCTCTTCCTCGACGAAACGCTGTCGGCGCTGGCCATCGCGGCCATCGTCGCGGCGACCTTGGGCGTCGTCCTGCTCTCGCCGCGGCCTCCGTCACTCGACGGAGCAAAGCGCAGCTGGGCGGATCCGGCCACCTTCTATGGTCTGGCCTCCGGGTCCGCCTTCGCGATTTCGGTCGTGGGCTATCGCGGCGCAAACCTGGCGCTGCACACCGGCTCGCCGTTCCTTGCCGCCGCGGAGACACTATTCTGGAGCCAGCTCGTGCAGGCCGTCCTGCTCTGTCTCTGGCTGCTCGCACGCAATCCCGCCATCGTGCTCGGCGCGTTTCGGCACTGGCGTGTCTCGATGTTCGCCGGAGTTGCCGGCGCCCTGGCGTCGCTCGCCAACGTGACGGCGCTCGCGCTGGCACCAGCCTCCCAGGTGCGAACTCTGATCCTGATCGAGGTCGTTTTCAGCTACTTCGTCTCACGCCGCGTCTTCCACGAACCGATGAGCCGGAGAGAGCTGGCGGGCATCGTCCTCATCATGGCCGGTGTGGTTCTGATCCTGTCGAACACACGTTGACCTAGGTCCACGGATACGGCTTACGATGGCGCACCAGCACGCCATAGGGTTCTTCGCTCCCCGCCGGCAGAGTGGCTAGCCAAACGAGATCTCGCGCCGCCTCGTCCGGCGTCGCCGCCTTCGACATGTCGGCAAACCATGGGCGCGATGCTTCCGTATCGACGAGGCCGGGACAGGCAGCGTTCACAAGGATGCCGCGCCGGCGGAACTCTTCCGACCTGTCTCGCGCGAGGACGCGTACCGAAGCCACCTGGCCGATCTTCGACGGCACGTTGATCCAGTCGGGCCAGCCTGCTTCTCGGGCCGAACCGGCGCGCGTTGCCGCCGCGAAATCGTCCATCGCATGCTCGATGTCGTCCAGCGTGAGCCCTGGCGAGTCGAAACGGGCGTGCAGACGTGGATCGAGATGGCGCAGCGAGCCGAAGGAACTCGCCACCACGATGAACCGCGCATTGTCCCGCAGCAGCGGAACGAAAGCCTCGATGATCCGAAGCGTCCCGTGATTGTTGGTGTCGACGAAACGCGCGACCTGATCCGTCTGCGGTGTCTCCCGCGTGATCCGCGCCGCCGCGTTCTGGATCACGATGTCAATGCCGCCATGGCGCGCCTTGATCTCGTCGGCGGCCGCCGAAACGCTGGCAGCATCGGCGATGTCCAGCTGGATCAGTGCGGGACTCAGCCCCTCCCGCTGCAGCAGCGCGCACGCCGCCTCGCCACGGCCCATATCACGGGCCGCAAGGTACACGGTGCTCCCCATGCCAAGGGCGCTGCACAGCGCTCGCACCAAAGCCAGTCCCAGGCCCTGGTTGGCGCCGGTGACCAGCGCGACCTTTTGCAGAGCGTCTGCCATCGTTGACCTCCCGTAGCCTCGACACCGAAACTCCTGTGATGATAACATGCCCACTCTTCGCCTATGTCGGCAGCTACACCTCGCCGGAACGCAACGGCCGCGGCAACGGCATCAACGTCTATCGTGTCGACCCGCGCACGGGGGCGTTTCGACATGTCCAGCATCTCGGCGGACTGGAGAACCCGTCTTTCCTTGCACTCAACGGCGCCGGGGACCGCCTCTATTCGGTACATGGCGATCGCAGCGAGGCGACGTCCTACATCGTCGATCGCGAGACCGGTCGATTGGCCGTGCTGAACCGCCAGCCGACCGGCGGCTACAACCCCATCCACCTCACCTTCGATGCCGATCAGCGGTTCTTGGTCGTGAGCAACTATGGCTCCGATTCGCTGGCCGCGCTGCCGATCACCAAGGACGGAAGCCTTGCACCCTACTCGACGCTGACGGCCATTGCCGCGCCGCTGGGGCCGCACCGCACCGAACAGAAGAACGTGCGGCCGCATCACAATCCGCTCGATCGCGCCAATCGGACCTTCTACCTGCCCTGCAAGGGTTCGGACTGCGTGATCGGTTACCGGCTCGACGCCCGGCGAGGTGTTCTGGTCGAAACCAGCCGTGTGGCTTGCCGGCCGAGCGCCGGCCCACGTCACATCGATTTCCATCCCCGCAAGCCGTTCGCCTACGTCATCAACGAGCTCGATTCGACGATCACGACCTATCGCCAGGATACGGCCAGCGGAGCCCTGACGCCGCTGCAGACCGTGCCGTCGACGCCGTCGGATTTCACGGGCTACAGCACCGGTGCGGAGATCTGGGTCGATGGCGCCGGCCGTAACGTCTATGTCTCGAACCGCGGGCACGACAGTATCGGTGTGTTCGGTATCGATGCCGCCAAGGGCACGCTGACGCCGCGCCAGTGGGTGCCGACCAAGGGCAGCGTTCCCCGCTTCTTTGCCTTCGATCCGGCCGCGCGCTTCCTCTACGTCGTCAACCAGGGCGGTGATTCGATCGTTGCCTACAAGGTCGGCCGCAGCGGGCTTCTGGCGCCGACCAGGCTACGGGCCAAGGTCGGCAGCCCGGCGTGCATCGTGTTCTCGCGCTGAAGCGTCAGCCTTCCTCCTGGAAGGCCTCCTCGCGGGCTTTCTTGATGCTCGGCAGCGCCATCAGGACCAGCAGCAGCGCCGTCGTGATGAGCAGGCCGAGGCTGATCGGCCGTTCGATGAAGACCATGGCATCGCCGCGCGAGAGCAGCATCGCGCGGCGGAAGTACTCCTCCATCTGCGGTCCGAGCACGAGCCCCAGCAAGAACGGCGCCCCTTCGCAGCCCAGCTTGACGAAGACGTATCCCAACACGCCGAAGATTGCGACCTGCATGACGTGGAAGGTACTGTTCTGCAGGCTGTAGGCGCCGATGCAGCAGAACAGCAGGATGGCCGGTGCAAGATAACGGTACGGCACGGTGAGCAGCTTCACCCACATGCCGATCATCGGCAGGTTGATGATGACCAGCATGGCGTTGCCGATCCACATCGAGACGATCATGCCCCAGAACAAGTCGGGCTTCTTGGTCATGACCTCGGGACCCGGCTGGATGCCCTGGATGATCATGGCGCCGACCATCAGCGCCATGACGGCGTTGGACGGGATGCCGAGGGTGAGCATCGGTATGAACGAGGTCTGGGCGGCGGCGTTGTTGGCCGCTTCTGGCGAAGCGACGCCCTCGACCGCCCCCTTGCCGAACTCACCCGGGTTCTTCGACAGCTTCTTCTCCAGCGTGTAGGCCGAGAAGGCGCCCAGCGTCGGCCCACCGCCCGGCAGCACGCCGAGCATCGATCCCAGAAAGGTACCGCGCAGAATGGCTGGGATGGAGCGCCTGATCTCCTCGCGCGTCGGCCACAACGAGCCCACCTTGATCGCCCCGCCGCGTTCGAGGTGTCGTTCGAGGTTCACGACGATCTCAGCGATGCCGAACAGGCCCATCGCGATCGGCGCGAAATCGATGCCGTCGCTCAGCTCGGGAATGTCGAAGGTGAAGCGCTGCGCCCCGGTGTTGACGTCGGTGCCGATCAATCCGAACAGCAAGCCGAGGAAAACCATCGAGATCGCCTTGGTGATCGAACCGCTGGCGAGCACCACCGCGGCGACGAGACCAAGAGCCATCAGGGAGCAGTAGTCGGCCGGGCCGAACTTCTGCGCCATTTGCGTCAGTGGTTCGGCAAAGATGACGATGATGATGGTTCCGACGGTGCCGGCGAAGAACGAACCGACCGCGGAGATCGAGAGTGCCGCGCCGGCACGTCCCCTTCTCGCCATCTGGTAGACCGTAATAGATGCCCGCCAGCATGATCAGCGAGGCAGTCGGCGGCAGGTGGAAGGTGATGGGCAGCAGCATGGCGATCGTCGCCACGGGGCCGATGCCGGGCAGCACGCCGATCAGGGTGCCGACCATGCACCCCAGCAGGGCGTAGGCCAGGTTCTGGAAGGTGAAGGCGACGCCGATGCCGAGGACGAGATTGTCTAGGAGACCCATATCACCAAATCCCCTGCACGATGGCGATGTTCATGCCCAGCCCGACCTTGAAGACGATCGTGCAGAGGATGGAGAGCACGACGATGTTGCCGATCACCTCGGTGAGCTTGAATTCCTCGCCGGCCAGCGACGAGATCATGACGAGCACCACCAGCGCCGGGATCAGCCCCGCACGCTCGAACAGCAGCCCGAAACAGACGATGCCGAGTGTCACCAGGGTGATCGGCTTCCACTTCGGGCGCTCGACCGGCTCGCTGCCGCTCACCAGAGCCACGATGCAGACCACGGCGCCGAGCGCCAGAAGGATCAGGGAGAGCATCCGGGGCACATAGCCCGGTCCCATACGAACGGGCGTGCCGACGGCAAGATGCTGCCCAAAATAGAGGGCCGCCAGACCGAAGGCGACGAACATCAACCCGGACAGGAAGTCCTTGGTCACAAACCGATTCACGGCGCTTCGCTCCCCAAACATTTACGCTGTGCTGCGACGGCGTAATCGCGAAACACAGGCGCGGACCGTACTGTCCGATGCTTACGCCAAGCTGACGCCGGGATTGGGTAGCCCGCTCTCCGGAATGAAAGGACATTGAGAGATCCGTCCGCCAGCCTTCGCCCGGGTTTGACGGGACGCCCGGGTGATGGGCGGAATGGCGATATGAATTTGCGAGCCACAGGGAGAACTGCGTGAGCGACAAGACATATGGATTCGAGACACTGGCACTGCATGCCGGCGCCGCCCCCGATCCGACGACCGGCGCGCGCGCCCAGCCGATCTACCAGACAACGGCCTATGTCTTCGAAGATGCCGACCATGCCGCCGCCCTCTTCAATCTGCAGACCGTGGGATTCATCTACTCGCGGCTGACCAACCCCACCAATGCCGCCCTCGAAACCCGGCTGGCGACGCTGGAAGGCGGCCGCGGCTGCACCGTCGCCTCCTCGGGCCACGCGGCGCAGGTCCTCGCCCTCTTCCCGCTCATGAGTCCCGGCGCCGAGATCGTCGCCGCCTCCCGCCTCTACGGCGGCTCGCTGCAGCAGATGAAGAACACCTATCCGAAGTTCGGCTGGACGGCGAACATCGTCGACGCCGACACGCCGGACAATTTCAAGCGCGCCGTCACGGACAAGACGAAGGCCTTCTTCATCGAGAGCCTCGCCAACCCCGGCGGCGTGATCAGCGACATCGAGGCGATCGCGCGCATCGCCGAGGACGCAGGCGTGCCGCTGCTGGTCGACAACACGCTGGCCACGCCGTGGCTCTGCAAGCCGATCGACCACGGCGCCACCCTGGTGGTCCATTCCACCACCAAGTTCCTGAGCGGCACCGGCACCTCCATGGGCGGCGCCGTCGTCGATTCAGGCAAGTTCGACTGGTCGAGGGGCTCCAAGTTCCCGAGCCTTGCCGGTCCGGAGCCAGCCTATCACGGGCTGAACTTCTACGAGACCTTCGGCGACATGGCCTACACGTTCCATAGCCATGCCGTCGGCCTGCGCGATCTGGGCCCCACCCAGGCGCCGTTCAACGCCTGGCTCACCATGCTCGGCATGGAGACGCTCGGCCTGCGCATGGAGCGCCATTGCGCCAATGCGCTCGCCGTCGCGCACCACCTCGAGAAGCATCCGGCGGTGGCCTGGGTGAATTACGCCGGCCTGCCCTCCAACAAGTACAACGCGCTGGCGAAGAAGTACCTGCCCAAGGGCGCGGGCTCGGTCTTCACCTTCGGTGTGAAGGGCGGCTACGATGTTGGCGTGAAGGTCGTCGACAATGTCGAGCTCTTCTCTCATCTCGCCAACATCGGCGATGCGAAGAGCCTGATCATCCACCCCGCCTCGACCACGCACCGCCAGCTCTCCGAGGAGCAACGCGTGGCAGCAGGCGCCGGCCCGGACGTGTTGCGCCTGTCGATCGGCATCGAAACTGTTGCAGACATCATCGCCGATCTCGATCAGGCTCTGGAAAAAGCGACGCGCTCCTAGCCCGTCGCCTCTACGCCGGGCGACACGGCGAGCTGGAGGATGGAATGCTCAGCAAGGCGGACAACGAGTTCCTGACCCGTGCCGGCAAGGGCACGCCCATGGGCGAGATGATGCGGCGGTTCTGGATGCCGGCGCTGCTCTCCGAGGAATTGCCGGAGCGGGACGGGCCGCCGAAGAAGATCCGCATCCTGGGCGAGGACCTGCTGGCCTTCCGCCAGACCGACGGACGGGTTGGCATCGTCGAGCCGCACTGCCCGCACCGCGGCGCAAACCTCTACTACGGCCGCAACGAGAATTGCGGGCTGCGCTGCTCCTTCCACGGCTGGAAGTTCGACGTCGACGGTAATTGCATCGACCTGCCGACCTCGCCGCCGGAATCAACCTACAAGGACACGATCAGGCTTCTCGCCTATCCGACCCGCGAATGGGCCGACATGATCTGGGTCTACATGGGCCCGCGCGAGACGATGCCCGAGCTGCCGCAGCTCGAACTCGGGCTGGTCCCCGCCGCCTCCCGCTTCGTCACCAAGAAGTGGCAGGACTGCAACTGGGTGCAGAGCCTGGAAGGCGCGATCGACACGTCGCACTTCTCCTTCCTGCACAAGGTACTGGCCACCGACGACGAGGCGGCGCGGCGCGCCATGAGCCGCGCTGCGCTCGCCGACCAGGCCAAGCCCGACGATCGCGTCCGCTGGGTGCAGAACGACCCGCGGCCGCGTTTCAGTGTGCTGGGCCACGACACCGGCCTGGTGATCGCCGGCGGCCGCAAGACCGACGGGCCCGATCTCTACTGGCGCATCGCGCAATTCCTGATGCCCAACCACGCCTACACGCCGGCCGCCTTTCCCGGCGAAATCTACTACGGGCAGTCTTGGGTGCCGGTCGATGACGTGAACTGCTGGATCTACACCTACTGCTGGCAACCCGACCGGCCGCTCAGCAATTCCGAGCGCGCCAAGTTCCGCGGCGGCTTCAACGTCCACTCGGAGGTCGACGCCGACTACAAGCCGCTGCGCAACAAGGATAACGACTACTTGCGCGACCGCAGTGTTCAGCTCAGCGAGAATTTCACCGGCATCACCGGCGTCTCCGAGCAGGATGCCGCCATTCAGGACAGCCAGGGGCCGATCCAGGATCGTACGAAGGAGCATCTCGGGCCGACCGACATCGGCATCGTCGAGTTCCGCAAGCTGGTGATGGGAACGGCGCGCCGCCTCGTCGCGGGCGAACCGCCGGCCGCGGCCCACAAAGCGCAGCGCTACGCCGTGAGATCGGGTGGCTGGATTGCGGCGCCGGACAAGGATCTCGCCACGGTCATGACCGAGCGGTTCGGCCACGATCGGGGCTATATCGGAAACAACTACGGATTGGGTGACTGATGCTCGCCTCCGACAACGCGTTCCTGACGCAAGGCGGTCCCGGCACGCCGATGGGCGACCTGCTGCGCCGCTTCTGGATGCCCGCCCTCCTTTCCGAAGAACTTCCCGACCGCGACGGGCCGCCCAAGAAGATCCGCATCCTGGGCGAGGACCTGCTGGCCTTCCGCCAGACCGACGGACGAGTGGGCATCGTCGAGCCGCATTGCCCGCATCGTGGCGCCAATCTCTATTTCGGCCGCAACGAGGACTGTGGACTCCGCTGCGCTTTCCACGGCTGGAAATTCGACATCGACGGCAACTGCGTCGACCTGCCCACGTCGCCGCCGGAATCCACCTACAAGGACACGATCAAGTTGCTGTCCTACCCGGCGCGCGAATGGGCCGGCATGGTCTGGGTCTATATGGGCCCACGCGAGCACACGCCGGACCTGCCCCAGCTCGAGCTTGGGCTCGTTCCCGCCGACCATCGCTTCGTCTCCAAGAAATGGCAGGACTGCAACTGGGTGCAGAGCCTGGAGGGCGCCATCGACACCGCGCACTTCTCGTTCCTGCACGCCATCCCGACCAAGGACGAGGCGACCCGCCTCGACATCCTGCGCAAGACCTCCGCCATCGGACAGGAAGGCGGCCTCGCCGATCGCAGCCGCTGGGTGACCGACGACCCGCGACCCAAGTTCAGGATCCAGGGCCACGAGGCCGGGCTGGTCATCGCCGCCGGGCGCAAGACCGACACGACCGACCTCTACTGGCGCATCGCACAGTATCTTGCGCCCAACCACGCGCTGGTGCCGGTCGCCTTCCCGGGCGAGGTCTATCACGGTCAGACTTGGGTGCCGGTCGATGACACGAGCTGCTGGATCTACACTTACAGCTGGGTGCCCGACCGCCCCCTCACCAATGCCGAGCGCGCCAAGTACGCCTCCGGGCTCAGTCTCCATGCCGAAATCGACGAGCACTACGTGCCGAAGCGCAACATGCGCAACGACTACATGATCGATCGCGAGTTGCAGAAGACGCTGAGCTACACGGGCATCAGCGGCGTCTCCGACCAGGATGCGGCGATCCAGGACAGCCAGGGCGCCATCCAGGATCGCACCCGAGAGCATCTCGGGCCGACGGATGTCGGCATCATCGAGTTCCGCAAGCTCTTGATGGCGGCCGCCCGCGCACTGCAGCAGGGCGAGCCGCCCCGCGCGGCCGCCGCTTCGACACGCTATGCCGTGCGCGCCGGCGGATGGATCACGGCGGCGGAAAAGGATCTCACGACGGTGATGACGGAACGCTTCGGGCACCGTCACGGTTATGTCGGCGACGAATACGGACTGCCGGAATAGAGGGTTAGACCGGCGCGAGGCGGTGCACTATCGTTCGCCGCTTTTTCGATTTGGGGAGATTTTTCGTGACCATCAAGATTTACGGGCCGACGGCCTCACGTGCGGCGCGCGCCCTCTGGATCGCGCATGAGCTCGGCATTCCGTACGAGCACATCGCCGTCGAAATGAAGGATCTCAAGAATCCCGACTATCTCAAGGTCAACCCGAACGGCAAGGTGCCGGCGCTGGTGGACGGCGAGTTCAAGCTGTTCGAATCGATGGCGATCAACCTCTACCTCGCCGCCAAGCACGGCAAGGACGGCTTCATGCCGGCGAGCCTCGAGGACCAGGCCCTGTGCAACCAGTGGAGCTTCTGGGGCATGACCGAACTCGAGAAGCCGCTGCTGACGGTCCTGATCGACATGTTCATGACCCCACCCGACAAGCGCAAGCCGGAGGCGGTCGCCGAGGCGCAGAAGGCGCTGCCCAAGCCGCTGGCGGTGCTCAATGCCGCGCTCGAAGGCCGTGACTACCTGCTGGGCCCGACCTTCACCGTCGCCGACCTAAACCTGGCCTCGATCATGAGCTGGGCCAAGCCGATCAAGGTCGACTTCAGCCAGGTCCCCAATGTCAGCGCCTGGCTCGACCGCTGCCTGTCGCGCCCGTCCTTCAAGGCGGCACGCGGCGCGAAGTAGCCGCTACTCCGCGGGCGCGACCCGCGGTGCCGGCAGCGCGGCATCGCGGTCGCTGCCGGGAAGCAGCAGCGCCACCAGAGTGATCAGGACCGAGGTGGCGGCGAGGCCGAGGAACAGCAGTTCGAGGCTCCCCGTGGTCTCGCGCACCCAGGCGATCAGCAGGATCGCCAGCGGCCCCGCCCCGAAGGCCACCACGAATTTCGCGCCGAAGCCCAGCCCGTGATAGCGGCTGGGCGTGTAGCGGGCGATCAGGATGTTCTCGATCGGCCCCGCCGCAGCGCTCAATACCGCCGAGGCGATGGCGCCCAGCAGCGCCACGTAGCCGTTGCCCATGGCCAGCGCCAGCATGGCGATCACCTGCAGGGCCGAGGCCACGACATAGGTCGCCTTCAGCGGATAGCGGTCGATGATGCGCCGGCCCATCGCATATTGCGCCACGCCCGAGACGACGTAGATCATCGAGGTGGCGAGGCCGACCCACAGCACGATCTGGGTCGCGACGCCCCATGAAGCGAGCCCGCCGCGCAGCGCCGAGATCTCGGGTGCGAGCTTCACCTCGAAGACCATCGCCGCACCGAACATCAACGCCTGCCAGATGACCCCTTCCAACGCCATGGTGACGGACAGCACCGAGAAGACCCGCCAGAAGTCTCGGCGGCCGACGTGAGTGCCCTTGGCCTGCGGCATCGGCCGGTCGCCGACCTTGCCCTGGCGGATCTGCATCCAGAGGATGGCGCCAACGACCAGGCAGACGATACCGGGAACGATGAAGGCCGCGCGCCACGAGGCCAGCGTGATCAGCACGCCGGGCACGATCCCATAGAGTGCCAGCCCCGCACTCCCCCACAGGCCGTTGACGCCCATGGCATGGCCTTGCGCCTTGGCCGTGCGGATCACCCAGCCGATGCCGACCGAGTGGTAGAAGGCACCGAAGGCGCCGATACCGCACAAGGCCAATGACAGCGCCAGCGTATCCCCGGTCGGCACGAGCCCGCAGGCAATCGACGAGAGGCCGAGGCCGAGGAACATCACGACCATCATGGCGGGCGCGCCGAACCGGTCGGATGCCCAACCGGCCGGCAGCGACATGACGCCCAGCAGGATCGTGGCCGGCGCGTACAGACGCAGAAGGTCTTCGGCTGGCAGGTTCCAGGAGGCCGCCAGCGTCAGCACGATCACGGCATAGAAGGCCGTCATCATGTGCATCAGCGCGTGGCCGATCGAGGAGAAGAGCAGGACGCGCCGGCCGGGGTCGATCATGCAGCCTGTATCCTTTGTCACCCTGATTCCTGCAAGCGCGGCTTGCGGCAACGCTGTCATTCGCGCTAAAGCCCCCGTGCCGCGGCCCTACCGGCCGGCGGCACCGGTCGGGGCGTAGCGCAGCCTGGTAGCGCATCAGTCTGGGGGACTGGGGGTCGCAGGTTCAAATCCTGTCGCCCCGACCAATAAACTTCCTTCCCATCCATCGTCATGATCGAGCGCGAAGCGCTTGCCTCAAGTTCGACGAGCTGTAGCCGCGGCGTATTGCTCGCGACCATCTGTAATCTCGGTCACTGGCTCTCTCGGGTCTTTCCGCTTCGAATTCATCCGCCAAACTGGCGGAATGCAGTACGGCGGGTGACGGCGGGTGCTACGCTGCGGATGCGACCTGTCGCCCGCGCTCTGTGAGCTTGCAGACCAGCCAGTCCGGCTTCAGTGGATTCTTGAACCAGGGCTGCGCCCAGCCCGCCGCCAAACATCGCTTGACGATGTCAATATGGATTTCCTGACCGTCAAGATCGAAGAGCGGCAGCTTGCCGCCGGGCTGCGTCAACCCACGCCGCAGGTAAAGGAGCTCATCTATGGCGGGAAGATCGACCTCCAGGCCATTGTCATTAAAGGAATTTAATTCAAACGAGCGCGCGTGATGGCGCGCGAAATCGCGATTCATAAGCACGGTCACGTCCCCCTTTGACGATTCCGTTGAAGGCCCCTCGCCGGGCAGGATACGCCTGCCTCGACAAAAACCAAATAAAACCAGTTACTTGATACACTTTCTTACAAAGACCACCCGATCTGGTGGTCTTTGGACGCCCAACCTGCAAGTTCTAGAGCACCGCCCCCCGGCGATACTCCAGACCCGAAGGCCTAGTTTTGCGTCTTCAGCGTGCTGCGAAGCTGCGTCAGCGCCTGTTCAAGGTCTTCCAGCACCGACTCGATCTCACGGCGCTTGTGGAGGTCAAGGACGGCCGCGCGCGGCGTCGTCGTCGAAGGTTGCGGACCGGTCCGCGGCAGCGGCTGGCGGGCGCCTCCCGCCATGGCCTCGGCCCGCGCCGAGACGATGCGCAGACTTTCCAGGGCGCTCTCGGCGGCAAGGTCGAGACGCTGCGCCGGCAGGCGCCCACGGCCTTCCTTCAGAAGGCGCTGGACACCCTTGATCGTGTAGCCGTCTTCGTAGAGCAGCGTGCGTATGCGGCGCAGGAGGTCGATGTCTTCGGGCCGGTAGTAGCGCCGGCCGCCGCCCCGCTTCAGGGGACGAACCTGGGTGAACTTGCTTTCCCAGAACCGCAGCACGTGCTGCGGCACGTCGAGCTCGGTCGCAACCTCGCTGATCGTACGGAACGCCTGCGCCGACTTCTCGACCCGCCTTTCGACGGTCTGAACCGAAACGGCCATCTAAGATCCCCTCGTGTTCCCAACTACCCCTTGTTCTCGCCGGGCGCCCCGTTGATCAGTGATTTCAGGACATTCGACGCTCGAAAGACGAGGACTCGCCGCGGCAGGATGGGAACTTCCTGCCCGGTTTTCGGGTTGCGGCCGACACGCTGCCCCTTGTCACGAACCGTGAAACTCCCGAACGAGGAGATTTTCACAGATTCGCCGCGCGCCAACGCTTCCACCACCTCGGAGAGAATGGTCTCCACGAGATCGCTGGATTCATTGCGAGACAGTCCCACCTCCTGGAACACTGACTCGCTCAGATCGGCGCGCGTAATTGTCCGGCCGTCCACTCCGGTACCTCTTCTTCCCCCAGTTAATCCTTACTCTAAGGTGGGAAAGCGGTCAATATCAGTAGGATAGCGGCTGGACTTGAATCGCCGCCTGTTCACGTTCCGTTGGCTAAGTTTCTCGCATTACCAACGAACGAGGCTGGCGCCCCAGGAAAGACCGCCGCCGATCCCCTCGAGCAGCAGCAGGTCGCCCGTCTTGATGCGGCCGTCCTTGACCGCGACGTCGAGCGCCAGCGGGATCGAGGCGGCCGAGGTGTTGGCGTGCTTGTCGACCGTGACGACGACACGCTCCGGCGGCAGGCCGAGCTTGCGGCCGGTGCCGTCGATGATGCGCTTGTTGGCCTGGTGCGGGACCAGCCAGTCGATGTCCTTGGCTTCGAGCCCCGCCTTTTCCAGCACCTCGCCCACGACCGCCGCCATGTTGACGACGGCATGTTTGAATACCTCCTTGCCTTCCATGCGGAGGTAACCGGTGGTGCGGGTCGAGGACGGGCCGCCGTCGACATAGAGGATGTCGTGATGGCGACCGTCGGAATGCAGCGCGTTGGCGAGGATGCCGCGGTCGGCCGGGGTACCCGCTCCCTGCTCGCCCTTGAGCACGATCGCGCCGGCGCCATCGCCGAACAGCACGCAAGTGCCTCGATCGTTCCAGTCGAGGATGCGCGAGAAGGTCTCCGCGCCGATCACCAGGGCGGTCGAGGCAAGGCCGCTCTTGATGAGGCTGTCGGCGACCGAGACGCCGTACACAAAGCCCGCGCACACAGCCTGAACGTCGAACGCCGCCCCTCCGGTCATGCCGAGGGCGGCCTGCACTCGCGTGGCCGTGGCGGGAAAGGTCTGGTCGGGGGTCGCTGTCGCCAGCACGATCAGGTCGAGCTCGGACGCCCTGATGCCGGCATGGTCGAGTGCGCGCTGCGAGGCCTTGATCGCCAGGTGGGACGTGAACTCACCGGCCGCCGCGATGTGACGCTGGCAGATGCCGGTGCGCTGGCGGATCCACTCGTCGGTAGTGTCCATGGTCTTCGAGAGTTCTTCGTTGGTGACCACGCGCTCGGGCAGATACGAACCGCACCCCTGGACGACAGAACGAATCACGCAGTTCCTCCGGTGGCCTGCAGCGACGCGGCCGGCGGTTCGGTCACCGAGGTGATCTCGTGCAGCCGTGCCAGCCCCTCGACGAGCTTGTTCTTGTATTCGTAACGGACCAGGTCGACCGCGACGCCGATCGCGTAGGCGAAGCCCAGCGCGTCCGTCCCGCCGTGGCTCTTCACGCAGACCCCGTCGAGACCCAGGAAAACGCCGCCATTGTAGCGGCGCGGATCGACCCTGTTGCGCAGCTTCCGCCAGGCACCGGCCGCAAACAGGTAACCGATCTTCGCAAAAGTCGACGTGCGGAAAGCGTCGCCCACGAACTGGAAGGTGAGTTTGGCGGTGCCTTCGATCGCCTTCAGGGCGACATTGCCGGTGAACCCGTCGGTGACCACGACGTCGGTCACGCCGGCGCCGATGTCGTTGCCTTCGACAAAGCCGTGGAAATTGACAGGCGAGCCGTCGCGGCGCAGCCACGCCGCAGCCTGCCGCAGTTCCTCGTGCCCCTTGAGTTCCTCCGAGCCGACATTCAGCAAGCCGACTTTGGGGGCGTCGAGGCCAAGCAGCGCCTGGGCGAACACGCTGCCCATCACGGCGAACTGCGCGAGGTTCTGGGCATCGCATTCGAGATTGGCGCCGAGATCCAGCATTACGGTCTCGCCCCGCGACGTCGGCATGAACGACGCCAAGGCCGGCCGGTCCGCTCCCTCGAGCATGCGCATCGCGAACATCGAGATAGCGAGGAGCGCGCCGGTATTTCCGGCGGATACGATCGTATCCGCCCGCCCCTGGGCAGCCGCCTCGACTGCCATCCACATGCTGGACTTGCGGCGGCGACGCAACGCGAAGGACGGCTTGTCTTCGGCGAGCACCGCGTCTTCCGACGGCACGATCTCGAGAACCTGCGCGAGCCCCTTGCGCTTGTCGACAAGGGCCTTCAGGCGCGGCTCATCACCGAACAGCAGGAACGTCGTGCCGGGATAGCGTTCGCGGGCGATATCCGCGCCGTTCACGATGACATCGGGAGCGTGATCGCCACCCATGCCATCGAGTGCGAGCACGATCTTCCTCGCACTCACCGTCGCGCTCCGCCTGTCGAATGCCAGCGCATTGCCGGCGGCGTGCGTCGGACTACTTCTCGGCCGACGCGGCGTCGGCCAGGACGGGCATGTCCTCGCGGTAGTAGCCGCAATGCGAGCAAACCATGTGCGGGCGCTTCAGCTCGCCACAGTTCTTGCATTCCACGAATGCCATGGTCGGCAGCGCATGATGCGAGCGACGCATGTTGCGACGGGACTTCGAAACCTTTTTCTTGGGAACTGCCATGACGATCTCCACGACGAGGGCCGTGCCCGCCTTATACAGGCAGGGCATGCCCCCAAAAAAGCTGCAGCCGCGCTCTATAGGCGCGGCGGGCGGCCCTCTCTAGCCAAAACGTCTCGCCGCCGCAACAATTTACCGGCCACGCCGGGGCTTGTCCTTCAGGGCCGCCAGTCCGGCAAAGGGATGCCGGCGCTGCTCGGGTGCCGCACGGCGAGCACCGCCCTTCGGCTTGGGCATTACGTCCTCGAGCTTGATTCCCGGCCGCCTCGGATAGGGATCGGCCGTCAGCGAGAGTTGCTCTGCGACGATTTCGCCGACGTCAAGCATGTTCCCGACCAAAGGCTCGGGAGCATCGCCCTGGGCATTCAACAGCGCGTCCCCGCTCTCAGGATCGCGTTCCTCTGTCACATCCTCGGCAAAGACCAGCCGGAAGGGGTCGTCCAGTTCCTGCGTCACGGGATCCAGGCTCAGAATGCAAGCTTGGACGATGCGGCCCTTGAGGCGTCCCTCGACGACGACCTGGCCTCCCGGCCGACGGTCCACCGTCACGCGCGCCGAGAAATCCGGCAGGCCCAGAAATCCGAAGCGCCTGGCCAGCGCGGCCCGCTCACTTTCCGTCGTGGAAATCTCGAGCGCCGTCCCGTTGGTGCCGAGCTTATCGAGATCCAGCATACGTTCAATCTCGGATTTTATTGACTTTTCAGTGCCTTGCATCATTTTACTAATTCACTTCATCAAGTCGTTGCGGGCCTTTGAGCCCAGCGATCTCGCGTAGTTCCGAACGTAAGCCTCGAGCTGACTCACGGCTCCGGAATCCTGCGGCGACGTACCGCCGTAGGCATTGCGCCGCAAGACCTCACCAAGCGGCGTCGGGCCACCGTTCAGAGCCTCGCGATACGCCAGTGCGCGGCCGTGCAGGCCTTCCGCCATGATCTTGATGCGCCGGCCGACCCCCAGATCCTGGATCCCGATCTCTCGCAGCGTGAGGTCGAGATGGCGAAACATGGCGTCGAAGAAGGCCTGGGACAATGCCTCGCCATCCGGCTCGCGCCGCAGGCGATCGATCATCAGCGCCGCATGGAGCGCCAACGAATCGAAGCGGCCGTCCAGCGTGTCGGGAATGCCGCAGGCCTCGAACAGTTCCGCCACGCGCGCCTGCTCGGCCACGCGCTTGTAGACGGCGGCGGCGAAATCATCTTCTGGCTTGCGTCGACGGAGCACGAACCACTCCCTTCCCAACGGGTCGCGGGACAACAGGTTGACCCGGCGTCTTCATCGCGACATCTTGCGGTCCCTCTTCCCGCAAAGCCAAGAAGCAGTCCATGCGTCGCACCGCCCCGCTCGCCCTCGCTGGCGCCCTCGCCCTTTCCGCCCTCGCGTTGGGCGGCTGCGAGAACACTGTCTACCAGCGCGGCTTCGCCGCGACGCCCGGTTCGGTCGAAAAACTCGAAGTCGGCGCGCAGAGTCGCGAGGACGTGGTCCGCCTGATCGGATCGCCCTCGGCCGTCGCGACCTTCAATCCGAATATCTGGTACTACATCAGCGAGACCCAGGAGTACTGGGCCTACACCAAGCCCAAGGTCAGTTCCCAGACGGTAATCCAGGTCACGTTCAGCGAATCGGGCCGCATCGAAGCCATCAAGAACTACGACCTTAAGGACGCACAGAACATTCAGATGGTCCAGCGCATCACGCCGACCTCGGGCAAGGAACTCACGATCCTCGAGCAGGTGCTGGGCAATGTCGGCCGCTTCACCGGCCCCAAGCAGCAGGGCGGCGGCAACCCCGGCGCGCCGACCAGCGGCGGCGGAACCTGACGGAACGGCAGCGCCATCCCTGGCCCGGCTCCCGACGGGCGATTCAAACAAAAAAGCCCCGGCCGATTGGCCGGGGCTTTTCGTTGTGGATGTTTTCCGCCTGAACTCAGTGCGCCAGGACCGCGAGGAGCAGCAGCGCCACGATGTTGGCGATCTTGATCATCGGATTGACGGCCGGGCCCGACGTATCCTTGTACGGGTCGCCGACGGTGTCGCCGGTCACCGCCGCCTTGTGGGCGTCGGATCCCTTGCCGCCGAAATGACCTTCCTCGATGTACTTCTTGGCATTGTCCCAGGCTCCGCCACCCGCCGTCATCGAGATCGCGACGAAGATGCCGGTGACGATCACGCCGAGCAGCATGGCACCGACGGCCGCGAAGGCGTCGGAGCGGTTGGCGATGGCCGCGATCACGAAGAACAGCACGATCGGCGACAGCACCGGCAGCAGCGATGGGATCATCATCTCCTTGATCGCCGCCTTGGTGAGCATGTCCACGGCGCGGCCATAGTCCGGCCTGTCCGTGCCTGCCATGATGCCGGGCTTCTCCTTGAACTGCCGCCGGACTTCCTCGACCACCGACTGGGCAGCGCGGCCGACAGCCAGCATCGACATGCCGCCGAACAGGTACGGCAGCAGGCCGCCGACCAGGAGACCGACCACGACGTACGGGTTCTTCAGCGAGAAATCGACCGCCGTGACGCCCAGCTTGCCCGCGGCGATGAAGTAGTCGAGGTCCGACGTGTAGGCCGCGAACAGCACCAGTGCACCGAGGCCGGCCGAGGCGATCGCATAGCCCTTGGTGACGGCCTTGGTGGTGTTGCCGACCGCGTCGAGCGCGTCGGTGTTCTTGCGCACTTCCTTCGGCAGGCCGGCCATTTCGGCAATGCCGCCGGCATTGTCAGTGACCGGGCCGTAGGCGTCGAGGGCCACGATCATGCCCGCGAGCGCCAGCATGGCGGTCGTGGCGATGGCGATGCCGAAAAGTCCCGCCAGGATGTAGCAGGTCACGATGCCTGCACAGATCAGCAGCGCCGGGCCGGCCGTGGCTTCCATCGACATCGCGAGACCGGCGATGACGTTGGTGCCGTGGCCAGTGACAGAAGCCTGCGCCACTGCCTTCACGGGGCGATAGTCGGTGCCGGTGTAGTACTCGGTGACCCAGACGATCAGGCCGGTGATGGCGAGGCCCACCAGCGAGCACCAGAACAACGACAGGCCGGTGAACGAGCGATCGCCCACCGTCATCACCGTCCCCATGCCGATCAGGCGGTCGGTGGCGAAGTAGATGGCCGGGATCGACAGGACGGCAGCCGCGATCACGCCCTTGTACATCGCCCACATGATATTGCCGTCGGAACCGAGGCGGACGAAGTAGGTGCCGATGATCGAGGTGATGATGCAGGCGCCGCCGATGACCAGCGGATAGGCCATCAGCTTGCCCACGAGGACCGGATCGGCCGCGAAGAAGATCGAGGCCAGGACCATCGTGGCGACGGTCGTCACCGCATAGGTCTCGAACAGGTCGGCGGCCATGCCGGCGCAGTCGCCGACATTGTCGCCCACGTTGTCGGCAATGGTCGCCGGGTTGCGGGGGTCATCCTCCGGGATACCCGCTTCGACCTTGCCGACCATGTCGCCGCCGACGTCCGCGCCCTTGGTGAAGATGCCGCCGCCGAGGCGGGCGAAGATCGAAATCAGCGAGGCGCCGAAGCCGAGCGAGACGAGCGCATCGATCATGACGCGGCTGCCGCCGGGGATGCCCATGTTGAGCAGCACCGCGTAGTAGCCGCCGACGCCGATCAGGGCGAGGCCGGCCACCAGCATGCCGGTCACCGCGCCCGCCTTGAAGGCGAGGTCGAGGCCCGAGGCCAGGCTCTTCTGCGCCGCCACGGCGGTACGCACGTTGGCGCGGACCGAGACGTTCATGCCGATGAAGCCGGTGGCACCTGACAATACGGCGCCGATCAGGAAGCCGATGGCGGCGAATTTGCCGAGCAGGAGGGCGAGAACGACGAGGACGACGATGCCCACGATGCCGATCGTGGTGTACTGGCGGCGCAAATACGCGGCGGCGCCTTCCTGAATGGCCTGAGCAATTTCCTGCATACGCGGCGTGCCGGCGTCAGCCGCCATTACCCGCGATGCGGTAACGACGCCATACAGTACGGCAATCAAGCCGCAACCGATGACGCCCCAAAGAACCGTGGACATGTTTCCCTAACCTATTGTTTTTTCGTCGCTTTTACGCACATCGCGACCTGAAGCACGCGAACTCCCCCCGGGCGCGAGGTGGGCGGAAAAATGACAGATGGGCCGTGCACGCGCAACCGAAGAGGAGGAAAAGCCACGTTGCCTCAAGGGCTTGGCTTCAGGCGCGTGACGGATTCCGTAACCGGTAGACGCCGATGACGAGCAGCGCGACCAGAACCAGGACGAGCGCGACGTAGTTCAAGGTTGCCCATCCCTTGAGTTCGAGAACGACGCTGGCCATCAGGCTGGCCACGGTCGTGACACCGAACACCATGAAATCGTTGAAGGCCTGGGCCTTGCCCCGCTCCGCCGATCGATAAGTCGTGGTGAGAAGCGTCGTCGCGCCGACGAACAGGAAGTTCCAGCCCACCCCGTTCAGGGTGAGCGCACCGCGGAAGTGCCATTCGGTGATCCCCATCAGCGCCACGATCACTCCCGCCACCAGAAGGACGATGCCCGCGATCATGACGTTGAAGATCCCGAAGCGCGCGATCAGGCTGCCGGTGAAGAACGACGGGATGAACATGCCCATGACGTGCACGAAGATCGTCACCGGAGCTTCGGTCGCCGAGAGGCCGCACTGCACGATCGCCAGCGGCGAGGCTGCCATCACGAAGGACATCACGCCGAAGGCGATCATCGCACCGGCGCATGCCACCATGTAGGCCGGCTGGGTGACGATCTGGGAGAGCGGACGCTGGGGACCGGATGAATCCTCCACCCTCACCTGCGGGAATTCGATGAAGCCCAGAACGATGAAGACGAGGATGTGAATGACGATGACGGCGCAGAAACTTGCCTGGAAGAGCGGCAACCAGAGGTCGGGCGTAAAGCGGGCGAGGGTCGGGCCGAGGATGCCGGCCAGGACGCCTCCCGCGGTGACATACGAAATCGCCTGCGCGCGATGAGGGGCCGGCGCCAGCTCCACGGCAGCGAAGCGGTAGAGCTGCATGTTGGCAATGGCGTAACCCAGGAAAAGGCCGCCGCAGCACATCACCGGGAAACTGCCGAGACCCAGTCCGATGGCCGCCAGCGAGGACCCGATCATGCCCATCAGCGAGCCGCTGCGGAAACCGAACCTGCGGCCGCGACGCATCATCAGCAGCGACGCCGGAAAGACCGACAGCATCACCCCGAGATGCTGCATGGTGACCGGTATGTTGGCCCACATGCGCATGTCCGGCGAGACGATGGTGAGAACCGCCAGCGCTGACGAGGCGAACATCAGCGTGTTGCTGCTCTGTGTCAGCGCCTGGCAAATCGCCAGCAAGGCGATGTTCCGCATCGACCGGCGCGGCATGCGCCCGTCGGTGCCCGCGGGCATTTCCTGCACCTTCGAAGATCCGTCCATTGGGCCGGCACTGTAGTCGGCCGCCCTGCGCGCGCCATTGTGCGCCGCGCAGTGCAGCTATGAAGTGACAGAATTCACTAGAAGTGAACGTATCCCCTGCGCGGGGCGTCGATCGCTCTGCCGCCCGCCGTCATCGCGACGCCACTGCCGCGGGCGAAGCAGCCGATGCGGGTGATCGGGAGGCCTGCCGCCTGCGCGGCCGCCCGCAGAGCCGCCCGACGGCGTACCGGCACGGCCATCACGAGTTCATAGTCGTCGCCGCCGCCCACGACGTTTGCCCACAGGCGCGGATCGGCCGCCACGGCCGCACGGGCGCCCGGCGAAAGGGGCACGTCGTCCCGTTCGATGCTCACGGCCAGGCGAGAGGCTTCGGCAATGTGGCCTGCATCGGCCAGCAGCCCGTCCGAAACGTCGGCCATCGCCGTCGCGATACCTGGCAGAAGCATCCCCAAGGTGCAGCGAGGCCGCGGCAGGCGATAGCGATCCTCGACGTGCGCGCGCTGACGGGCCGTCAGCGCCGGCAGGGCGCCTTGTGCCGCCAACAGGCCGAGCGCCCCGTCGCCGATCGTGCCGCTCACCCAGAGGTCGTCTCCCGCCCGCGCACCCGCGCGGGTGATGCCCTTGCCGCGCGCAACGCGACCGAAGGCAGTAATTGTGACGGTGAGCGGGCCGGGCGTCACGACCGTGTCACCGCCGCAGAGGACGATCCCAAAGCGTCGCTGATCGGCGGCCAGGCCTTTGGCGAAGGCCGCGACCCAGGCCTCCGTCCAGTTCGTCGGCAGAGCAAGCGAGAGCTGATAGACGAAGGGGGTCGCGCCCCCGGCAGCCAGATCGGACAGGCAAACGCGGACGGCCTTGGCGGCAACGCGCTCGGGCATTTCGTCGGCCAGGAAATGCACACCTGCGACGATCGTGTCGGTCTTGACCACCAAGTCACGCCGCGCGTCCGCTGGGAGGAAGGCATTGTCGCTCTGGAGACCGCCCGCTCCCCTGAAGTCACGGGCGAGCGGCGCGAAGTAGCGGGCGATCAGTTCGAATTCGCCGAGCCGACGCGCCCGCGCCATGTTGACCTACCTGTGGTCGGACGGCCGCGCCTGACGCGCCACGCGGTCGAGAACGGAGTTGATGAAGCTCGGCTCGCCCTTGTCGTAGAAGGCGTGGGCGATCTCAACATACTCGTTGATGACGACGCGCAATGGCACGTCGTGGCGGTGCGCGAGCTCGTAGGCGCCGGCGAGGAGAATGGCGCGCACCAGACGGTCCACACGCGCCCAGGTCCAGTCCTCCGCCAGCGAGGCCGACACGAGCGCCTCCAACTCATCGCGCTTGCTGGCGGTACCCTCGACCACGTCCTTGAACAGGGGCCGGTCGGCGTCGCGGCGCATGCCGCCCTCGCCTGCCTCTCCGGTCCGGACCTTCAGGAACTGCTCGACAATCTCCGCCGGGGCATCCTGACCTTCCTGCCACTGGTACAACGCCTGCACCGCCGCCAGCCGTGCGGCCTGGCGACGACTTGGAACGGCCGGCTTGGCGGCGCTCACGTTTTCTTCCAGCGACGGCCGAGTGCCACCATGGCGAGACAGGCATGGGCCGCGTCCCCGCCCTTGTCGCCACGGTCTGTGAAGGCACGCGCCCGTGCCTGCTCGACAGTCTCGACTGTAACGATGCCGTAGCCGATGGCGAGCTTCTTCTGGACGGCGAGATCCATCAGACCGCGCGCGCTCTCGCCACAGACATAGTCGTAGTGCGTGGTTTCGCCCCGGATCACGCAGCCCAGAGCGACATAGCCGTCGTAGCGCTTGCCCTTCTTGCCGGCCGCCAGCGCAATGGCGCCGGGGATTTCGAAAGCACCCGGTACGACGACGCGCTCGGACTTCGCGCCGTTCTTCGCGATCTCGCGCTCGGCACCCTCGATGAGCGCATCGGCGATGTCGGCATAGTAGCGGGACTCCACGATCAGGATGCGCGCGCCCTTGACGCCCGCGACCGCCGGCCGGGCGGTCGGATTTTCCGTCCGTGTCGACATGTTCAGACCTTTGCGCGGCCGGGAACCGGCTTCTGGGCGACGATGCTGAGGCCAAACCCCTCGAGAGCGACGACGCTCTTCTGCGAATTGCTGAGCAGCACCATTTCCTTCACGCCGAGATCGAGCAGGATCTGGGCGCCGACGCCGTAATCACGCAATTCCTGCCCCGACGGCTCGATCGGTTCGCCGGCGCGGCGGCGCTGCTCTGCCAGGACGACGGTGAGCGGCTCGCGGATCAGCACGATGACGCCGCGGCCTTCCTTGGAAATCTCGCGCATCGAGGCCTCGATCTCGCCGCCCCGGCCGCCGCTGCGTTGCCCCAGCGTATCGGTGAAGAGGTTTACCGCATGCATGCGGACCATGACCGGGCCGCCCGCAGCCGGGTCGCCCTTCACCAGCGCAACGTGCTGCGCCATCGTCACCTTGTTCACGTAGACGACGCAGCGGAAGTCGCCGCCCCACGTGCTGTCGAGCGTGGTCTCGCTGATTCGCTTCACGATCGAGTCGTAGCGGCGGCGATAGGCGATCAGGTCGGCGATGGTGCCGATCTTGAGCCCATGGCGCTGCGCGAAGGTAATCAGGTCGTTGCGGCGGGCCATCGTGCCATCGTCGTTCATGATCTCGCAGATCACCCCGGCCGGATTGAGGCCCGCCAGACGCGCGAGGTCGACGGCAGCCTCGGTGTGGCCGGTACGCTCCAGCGTGCCGCCGTCGCGGGCAACCAGCGGAAAGACGTGCCCAGGGGTCACGATGTCCTGCGGTCCACATGACGGGTCGATCGCGACGGAAACGGTACGCGCACGATCGGCGGCCGAGATGCCGGTCGTGACGCCTTCGCGCGCCTCGATCGAGACGGTGAACGCCGTGGAGTGACGGGTGCGGTTGTTCTGCGACATCAGCGGCAGGCCGAGTTGCTCGACCCGTTCGCGGGTGAGAGCCAGGCAGATCAGACCGCGCGCGTGCCGTGCCATGAAGTTGATCGCGTCGGGCGTCGCCCACTGGGCCGGGATCACGAGGTCGCCTTCGTTCTCACGATCCTCGTCGTCGACGAGGATGAACATCCGGCCCTTGCGGGCCTCCTCGATAATGTCCTCGGCGGCGGCCTTCACCTCGCCGAAGGTGATCCGCCAAGCGTCCTTTTCGAGCGCACTCATGATTTCTGATGCTCCAACAATCGCGCAACGTAACGCGCGAGCATATCCACCTCAAGGTTGACCCTCTGGCCGACCCGGGCCTGTCCCAGCGTCGTGACCGCCTGGGTGTGTGAAATCACGTTCACCCCGAAGCGATTGCCGTCTACTTCATTGACTGTAAGCGAAATACCGTCGATTGCGATGGAGCCCTTCGCCGCAACGAACCGCGCCACCTCGGTCGGCGCCTCGAACACGAAGCGCACGCTGCCGCCTTCCGGCGTCAGCGAGACGATCTTGCCGACGCCATCGACGTGACCATAGACCAGATGCCCGCCCAGCTCGTCGCCGAGCTTCAACGACAATTCGAGGTTGAGGCGGCTGCCGACCGTCCAGTCCCCGAGGTGCGTCTTGTCGAGACTCTCTGCCGAGACCTCCACGGCGAACCGGCCGTCCTTCTTCTCGATCACGGTGAGGCAACAGCCCGAGCAGGCGATCGAGGCGCCGATGGCGATCGGCGTCATATCGTGGTTCGTGGCGATCACGAACCGGCGATCGCCTTCCTTGCCGCCCGGGTCGACCGAAACGATCTCACCGATATCAGTCACTATGCCTGTGAACATGCGCGCTACTTAGTCCTCCCGCCGCCAGGTTTCCAGCGTGTCGCCCTGCAGGGACCGCGCCGAAACCAGCCGAAACCGGGGCGCGGAACTCAACCGTGCAAATTCCAGCCCGCCAACCGCAGAGCGGCCGTCTTCGCCGAGGACGAGCCCTGCCCGGTAGCTCGAAATGCGGTCGACGAGGCCTGCCTTCAGGAAGGCCGCGGCGACCTGCCCGCCACCTTCCACGAGAACCCGTGTCAGCCCCCGCAAGCCCAACGCCCGGGCTGCCGCCAGAACATCGATGCGGCCGTCGCTGGCCCGCTCGACCTCGACGATCTCGACGCCGAGGACGGCCAGCGCCTCCCGGCGAGCGGCCGGTGCAGCGTTCGTACAGACCAGCCACACCGGCGTCCGTCGCGCCGACGTCGCGAGTCTGGACGTGGGCGACAGCCGCGCCTGCGAATCGAGGACGATGCGAACGGGCGAGCGTGCCGCAAGCCCCGGGAGACGGCAGGTGAGCTCCGGATCGTCGGCCGCCGCCGTCGCCGCTCCGACCAGAATCGCGTCGTGGATCGCCCGCAGCCGGTGGCCGTCGCGGCGCGCCGCCTCGCCGGTGATCCATTGGCTCTCGCCCGAAGCGGTCGCGATTCGACCGTCGAGCGAGCCCGCTATCTTGAGGTGAAAGAGTGGCCGGCCTTCGCGGACCCGTAACAGGAAGCCGGCATTGATCTCGGCCGCGTCGGCCCCGCCCTCGCCGACCTCGACGGCGATGCCGGCCGCCTTCAGTCGCGCATGCCCTTGCCCCATCACCCGCGGATCCGGATCCTCGAGCGCGGACACGACACGTGCAATGCCGGCCGCCACCAGCGCGTCGGCACAGGGCGGGGTGCGGCCATGATGCGAGCAGGGTTCCAGTGTGACAAAGGCGGTGGCGCCGTTCAGCGACAGGCCGGCCCTGGCCGCCTCCGCGATCGCGTCGGCCTCGGCGTGCGGCCGGCCGCCGTCTCTCGTCCTTCCGCGGGAGATCACCTGCCCGTCTTGCACGATCACGCAGCCGACGGCCGGATTGGGCCAAGTGCTGCCGAGCGACCGCCGCGCCAGCGCGAGCGCCGCGCGCATCATCGGCGTCAATCCTTGAAGTGGGCGGTATCGGCCAGGTCGGAGATGAATTCCTCGAAGTCGCGGGCCTCGCGGAAATTGCGATAGACCGACGCGAAGCGGACATAGGCCACCGGATCGAGCGCGCGCAGCGCATCCATCACCAGTTCGCCGATCTGCGTCGACGGAATCTCGCTCTCGCCAGAACTCTCGAGCCGGCGAACGATGCCGTTCACCACGCGCTCCATCCGCTCCGGATCGACCGGCCGCTTGCGACACGCGACCTGTATGGATCGCGCCAGCTTGTCACGATCGAACTGCACGCGCTGCCCGTTCTTCTTCACCACCGTCAGCTCGCGCAATTGCACGCGCTCGAAGGTCGTGAAGCGCGAACCGCAGGAGGGGCAGTAGCGGCGCCGGCGGATCGCCGAATTGTCGTCAGTCGGCCGCGAGTCCTTAACTTGTGTATCCTCGTGACCGCAGAATGGGCAGCGCATCTAGTTCCCCTGTTTGTTCCGGCTTTGCGCCTTGTCAGTCACGGTAGAGCGGGTAGCGCGCGCATAGGGCGTGGACCTTGGCGCGGACCTGGGCCTCGACCTGGGCGTCGCCGTCCGGACCGTTCTTGGCGATGCCGTCGAGCACGTCGGCGATCAGATGGCCGATCTCCTGAAACTCGGCGACCCCGAATCCGCGCGTTGTTCCCGCCGGCGTGCCGAGCCGCACGCCCGAGGTGATCGTGTACTTTTCCGGATCGCCCGGGATACTGTTCTTGTTCGTCGTGATGCCGGCGCGATCGAGCACCTTCTCCGCCGACACACCGGTCGCCTTCTTCGGCCGCAGGTCGACCAGCATGACGTGGCTGTCGGTACCGCCGGAGACGATCTTGAGGCCGCGCTCGGTCAGTGTCGCCGCGAGCGCGCGCGCGTTGTCGATCACGTTCTGCGCATAGATCTTGAAGTCGGGCTTCAACGCCTCGCCGAACGCCACCGCCTTGGCGGCGATGATGTGCATCAGCGGACCGCCCTGCAGGCCGGGAAACACCGCCGAGTTGATCTTCTTTCCGAGCTCGGCGTCATTCGAGAGGATCATGCCGCCGCGCGGGCCGCGCAGCGTCTTGTGCGTCGTCGTCGTCACGACATGCGCATGCGGCAGCGGGCTCGGGTAGACACCGGCCGCAACCAGACCGGCATAGTGGGCCATGTCGACCATGAAGTAGGCGCCGATCTCGTCGGCCACCTTGCGGAAGCGTGCCCAGTCGATGGGGCGGGAATAGGCCGAGGCACCGGCGATGATCAGCTTGGGCCTCTCGCGGCGGGCGGCCTCCTCCATTTGCTCGTAGTCGATAAGGTGCGTGTCGGGCTTCAACCCGTAGGACACGACCTTGAACCACTTGCCCGACTGGTTGGCCGGCGATCCGTGGGTGAGATGCCCGCCCTGGTCGAGGGCCATGCCGAGGAAGGTATCGCCCGGCTGCAGCAACGCCATGAACACGGCCTGGTTGGCCTGCGCACCCGAATGCGGCTGGACGTTGGCAAAGGAGCAGTCGAAGAGCTTCTTCGCACGCTCGATGGCCAGATCCTCGGCCTTGTCGACCTCCTCGCAGCCACCATAGTAGCGGCGGCGCGGATAGCCCTCGGCGTACTTGTTGGTCAGCACGGAGCCCGCGGCCTCGAGCACCGCACGCGAGACGATGTTCTCCGAGGCGATCAGTTCGATCTGCTCGCGCTGGCGATGGAGTTCACCCTTCAGCACGGCGTCGATGGCCGGATCGGCCTCGCCCAGGCTCCTGGTGAACATCGACAACGGCGACGAGGCCGTGCTGGCAGCGGCTTGGCTCATGATTACTCAACCCTTCGAAAGCTTGTCGACGCGGCCGACATGACGGCCGCCCTCGAACTTGGTCGCGAGGAAAACCTTCAGCGCCTCGCGGGCGACCTCGATTCCGGTCAGGCGCTGCCCAAAGGCGATGACGTTCGCATCGTTGTGCTCGCGCGACAGACGCGCCGAGGTCACATCGTGAGCGAGAACTGCGCGAACCTTGGGATTGCGATTGGCCGCAATGGAAATGCCGATGCCGCTGCCGCACACGAGGACGCCGCGGTCGGCCTTGCCCGAGCCGATGGCGTCGCCCATGGCTTTCCCGAAGTCGGGATAGTCGACGGATGAAGTCGAATGCGTCCCGAGATCCAGCACCTCGTGACCCGCTTCCTGCAGGTCGCGCTTCAGAATTTCCTTCAGGTCGAAGCCGGCATGATCCGACGCGACCGCGATGGCGCCCCCCGGCATATCGACGATCGACCCCCTCTAGCTATTGAGTCCCCCGATACCATATCCGGGGGCGCGATGTCACCGTTCCGCAAAATCGTGGAAAGCGACCCACAAGAGACTGAAATGAAACGAAAAAGGCCCGGCCGATGCCGGGCCTCTCCCTGACCGGGCTGATTTGCCCTACTTCTTCATCGGTGCCGACTTGCCGTCCTTCCAGACGTAGATGTCGTAGACCGCGTCCTTGATGTCGCCCTTGGCGTCGAACTCCAGCACCCCGACGGCCGAGTCGAATTTGCCCGAGCGCAGTGCCGCGGCGACCTTGGCCGCCTCGGTCGACTTCGCCTTGTTGGCGGCATCGGCCCAGGCCTTCACGGCGGCGTAGCTGAACAGCGTGTAGCCTTCCGGATTGTACTTGGCATCGCGGAACTTCTTCACGAGGGCGGCATTCTTGGGGTCGTCCTCGGCTTTCGGCGGGAACGACATCATCACGCCGTTGGTCGCCGCACCGCCCAGCTGGGCGAACTCGGCCGTCTCCAGCGCGTCGAAGCCCATCATCGCCGCCGCCAGGCCCTGCTCACGCGCCTGCTTGATGATCAGCGCGCCCGCGGTGTGGTAGCCGCCCAGCACGATGATATCGATCTTCGCCTGCTTCATCTTGTTGATCAGCGCGGCGAAGTCCTTGTCGGTGTCGTTGTACGCCTCGTACATCGTCTCGCGCAGGCCGCCCTTGTTCAGGGCCTTCTTGGTCTCGTCGGCCACGCCTTTGCCGTAGGGCGATTTGTCATGGAGGATCGCGACCTTCGCAGTCTTGTGGTTCTTCAGGATGTAGTTGCCGACCGTCGTGCCCTGCACGTCGTCGCGGCCGCAGGTGCGGAACACGGTTGTGTTGCCCTTGGAGGCAGCGTCATCCGTCAGCTTCGGGTTGGTCGAGGCCGGGGTGATCTGCAGGATCTTGCCTTCCTTGTAGATGTCAGAGGCCGGGATCGACGAACCCGAGCAGAAGTGCCCGGCCACGAACACCACCTTGTCCGACACCATCTTGTTGGCGACCGCCGTCGCCTGCTTGGGGTCGCAGGCGTCGTCGCCGATCACCAGCTCAAGCTTCTGGCCGTTGACGCCGCCAGCGGCATTGATGTCGGCGACCGCCATCTCGGCGCCGCGCTTGAGCTGCTCGCCGAACGCGGCGTTGGAGCCGGTCATCGGACCGGCCGAGCCGATCTTGATCTGGGCAAACACGGGCGTCGCCATCAGCGCAACGGCGGCAACGGCCAGCGTGCCGTACAACTTCTTCATCCGAGTCTCCCTGTCGATTGAGCCCCCTCCGCTGCTGCGGAGAATGACCGTTACATTAAGGCTGGTCGTCCCAGCCCAGCAAGCCTTTGCGCCGGTAGAGCCACGGATATTGGCGCACCATCTGGCGCGCCCGCGTAAGTCTGAAGGCAAAGGCCGCGATCGCCAGTTGTACGGCCCACCCCAGTGCAAAGCCCGCCAGCGACAACAGCTCGCCGCCCGCCAGGGCATAGTCGAGGAAGCGCAACGTGGCCGACAGGAGCGCCGTGTAGAACACGATCTGCGGCCAGGGCCGCCAAGTCAGCGCCACCGCATGGCCGGCCGAGAACGAGGCCGGCCCGATCAGCACGACGTTGAACACGACCACGTTGAACAGCGTGTCGCCAAACCAGTCGAACATGAAGGTATCGAGCGGGCTCATGCGTGGCCGCCTTCGAGATAGGCCGCGCGGACCTCCTGGTTGGCCAGCAACTCCCGGCCGCTGCCGCTGAGGCGCACCCGGCCATTGGCCAGCACGTAGCCGCGATCGGCCAGGCGCAGCGCGTGGAAGGCGTTCTGCTCCACGAGGAAGATCGTCACCCCCTCCTCCCGGGCGATGCGGCCGATCGAGTCGAATATCTGACGCACGATCAGGGGGGCGAGGCCGAGTGACGGCTCGTCGAGCAGCAGGAGCCTAGGACGGCTCATGAGCGCACGGCCGATCGCCAGCATCTGCTGCTCGCCGCCCGACAGGGTGCCGCCGCGCTGGTCGCGCCGCTCGGCCAGCCGTGGGAACATCGCGAAGACTCGCTCGAGGTCCGACTTGAAGTTGACGGGGTCGCCCAGGATTGCGCCCATCTGCAGGTTCTCGTAGACGCTCATGCGCGCGAAGATGCGCCGCCCCTCCGGCACCTGCGCCACGCCGCGCCGCACGATCTGGTGGGTCGGCAGCGCCGTGATGTCCTCGCCGTCGAACGTGATCGTTCCCCCCTGCGCCCGGGGATTGCCGCAGATCGTCATCAGCAGGGTGGATTTCCCCGCCCCGTTGGCGCCGATTAGCGTCACGATCTCGCCCCGCGCCACGTCGAGGTCGACCCCGTGCAGAGCCTGGATGGCGCCGTAGAAAGTCTCGACGCCCTTCACCGAGAGGATCGTGGGTTCAGCCATCGATCGCCTCCTCGTCGGTACCGAGATAGGCGCGGATGACGGCCGGGTCGTTGCGCACCGCGAGAGGCGCTCCCTCGGCGATCTTGCGGCCATAGTCGAGCACGACGATGTGGTCGGAGATGTTCATCACCACGCTCATGTCGTGCTCGATCAGCAGCACGCCGATGCGGTCGCGATCCCGAATCGAGACCAGCAGCTGGTTGAGCTCGGCCGACTCGCGTGGATTCAGGCCGGCCGCCGGCTCGTCGAGACAGAGCAGCACCGGCTCGGTGCACATCGCGCGGGCGATCTCGAGGCGGCGCTGGGCACCGTAGGGCAGTTCGCCGGCCGGCCGGTCGGCGTCGGCGACCAGGCCGATACGCTCCAGCCACAGCCGCGCCAGCTCGACCGAGGCCGCCTCGGCACGCTGGAAGCTCGCGGCGCCGACGAGACCGAGCAGGCTCCAGCCCGACGCGCGCATCAGCTTGTTGTGCTGCGCCACCATCAGGTTCTCGAGCACGGTCATGCCGGAAAACAGGCGGATGTTCTGGAAGGTGCGCGCCACCCTCGCCTTCTGACCGATCTCGTGGCCGCGCATCCGCTCGAGCAGGAATTCGCCGCCGGCACTGCGCAGGGTCAGCCGGCCGATCGTCGGCTTGTAGAAACCCGTAATGCAGTTGAAGACCGTCGTCTTGCCTGCGCCGTTCGGCCCGATGACGGCCGTGATGGCCTGCGACCGCGCCGTGAACGAGACGTCGTCGATCGCGACCAGTCCGCCGAAGCGCATGGTGAGGTGCTCGACCTCGATAAGCGGCCCATTGGATTGCGGTACCGTCATCCGCCGCCTCCAGGATGCAATCGGATCGACGGTTCGCGGTGGGAAATGAGGCCGCGCGGCTTGAACACCATGATCAGCACCATGGCGAGGCCGAAGGCCAGCATGCGGTAGTTGCCGAGGTCACGGAACCATTCGGGCAGGCCGATCAGCAGCACCGCCGCCAGCATCACGCCGATCTGGCTGCCCATGCCGCCCAGAACGACGATCGCCAGGATGATCGCCGATTCGATGAACACGAAACTCTCGGGGCTGATGAAGCGCTGCTTGGCGGCAAAGAAGGAACCGGCGAAGCCCGCGAACATGGCACCGATCGCGAAGGCCGTGAGCTTGGTGTTGGTGGGATTGATGCCGAGCGCCTGGCAGGCCGTCTCGTCCTCGCGCAGCGCCTCCCAGGCGCGGCCCACCGGCAGGCGCCGCATGCGCTGCGTGAAGAGGTTGGTGATCAGCGCCAGGCCAAGGATGATGTAGTAGAGGAAGATCAGCCGGTGATTGCCGTTGAAGGCGATGCCGAGCATCTCCGACACTGTTTGCTTGCCCGGCGGCGGCGTCTCGGCGAACACGGCGCCGAACAGGGTCGGCCCCGGGATGGAGCCGATGCCGGCTGGTCCGTTGGTGAGGTCGAACCAGTTGAGCAGCACGAGGCGGATGATCTCCCCGAACCCCAGCGTCACGATGGC
>WOUR01000100.1 GCA_009772935.1 Rhodospirillaceae bacterium | reverse complement strand
TCGAACGCGATGGCCTGGTCGTGGCGCAGGTTAAGACGAGCCAGTGCGATCTCGTAGACGTCGGGCTCGGGCTTCTTGGCGCGCACATGCTCGCCGCAGACAATCACGCTGAAGAGTTCAGGGCCGCGCGAACCCAGCGCCTTGCGCAGAAGGGCGTGCACGCTCGAGGTCGTGGATGCGCTGGCGATGGCGAGACGACATCCAGCGCTTCGTGCCTCGCAGAGGAGTCGGGCGATGCCGTCACGCAGCGGCGCAGCCCCGTCACGCACGGCGGAAATGTAGAACTTCGTCTTCTCGGTGTGGATCCGCGGTACCAGGCCCAGCAGCCGATTCCTCTCGCGCGCCGTGAGGGGCAGCGAGCGGATATGAAACACGAGGCGTTCCTTGCCCCCCGTCACGGCCAACAGCCGGAGATAGTCGGCGCGGCTCCAGGACCAGCCCACGCCCAGGCGCTCGAATGCCAGGTTGAAGGCCACGCGATGCACCTCTTCGGTGTCCGCCATCGTGCCATCGACGTCGAAGATCAAGGCAGCGACGTTCATCGGCGGGGACGTCACTCGTCACCGGCGCGGCGGATACCGTAGCGCTTGATCTTGTTGGCCAGGCCGACGCGGGACAGCCCCAACTCTTGCGCAGCACGGGTGTGGTTCCACTTCGAACGATCCAGCGTGTCGCGCACCAACCGTTCTTCCAATGCTTCGACTTTCTCCTTCAGCGTCCGGCCGGGAAGCAGGAGGTTCACGTTGCTCAACCGGGCCACCGGCAGTGGAACGATCTTGGCAATCTCCGGCGGCAGGTGTCGTTCGGTGATGATTTCGCCGTCCGAGGCCAAAGCCACAAGCCGTCGGATCTCGGTTTCCAGTTCGCGCACGTTGCCGGGGAACGGAAAGGCGCACAGCCGTGCCATCGCATCGGGCGTCAGGCCGGCCACTCGCCTGGACGTCAATCGCCCGTACTTCTCGATCATGTGCGCGACCAGCGGCGGGATGTCGTCGGGCCTTTCACGCAGCGGCGGTATGCGCAACTCGAAGCCGCGTAGGCGGTAGTACAAGTCCTGGCGGAACTTGCCCTCATCGACCAACTGGCGCAGCGGCCGATTGCACGCTGCGACGATGCGCACGTCGCAGCGGCGCGTCTGGTCGGAACCGATGGGCCGCACTTCCCCTTCCTGCAGGAAGCGCAGCAGCGACACCTGCATGCTGGGTGAGATCTCGGAGATCTCGTCGAGAAACACTGTGCCGCCTTCGGCAGCCTGCAAAAGGCCCAGGCGGTCCGTGGTTGCGCCAGTGAACGCGCCGCGACGGTGACCGAAGAGCTCGCTTTGCAGCAGATCGTCGTTGATAGCCGCGCAGTTGACGGCCATGAACAGCAAGGCGTGGCGCTGGCTGAACAGGTGGATCGCGCGCGCCATCAATTCCTTGCCGGTACCCGTCTCGCCTTCGATCAGCACAGGCAGGTCGGTCGGCGCCGCCTTGCGCGCAAGGTTGCAAACCTCCGCCATGGCGTGGCTGACGAAGACCATGCGGTCGAAGGAGTACACCTCCTGCAGGACGGCGCGCATGCCTTCTCTCTGGCGCGTCACCACGGCGTCGGCGAACTTCAACTCGCGTGACAGGTAGCGATGGATGCGCGCCAGCTCGCGCGACTCGAGCGCCCGCCGCAGCAACAGGCGCAGCGACTCGCTCTGCCAAGGCGTGATCACCACCTGGTAGACAGCGGCATCGTTCACCGCCTGCTGCACGACCTCGGCTTCGGCATTGTCCAGCAGCAACACGCGTATCGTCTCTGGCGCGCGGGTACGCAGATCTCGCAGCAGGTCAACGCCGGCGCCATCGACGAGCGACTGTTCAGCCACCACCACGTCGGCGCGGTCGTGCTCATCGTCCAAAGATGCAGCGGCTTCGCGCAGCCGGCTGAAGACGCGCACCCGGTACTCGGCGCCGAACTGCCGGAGCAAAGCCTTGTCTTCGATCAGGCGCGGACCGACCAGCGTGACCCGCCACGCCTGGACTTGCGATGCCGCCTTGGCCGTGCTCAGCTTGGGCACACTGGGGTGGACCTGGGCCGTGTTCATGTCGACGACCACGCCAGGTGCCCGCCAATCGCCATCGAGCTGCAGGCGATGACGATGGTGAAGCTGCGAT
>WOUR01000031.1 GCA_009772935.1 Rhodospirillaceae bacterium | reverse complement strand
CGGGCCCCTGTCGCTCGGCACCGACGGCGCGGGCTCCGTGCGCGGGCCCGCCTCCTGTTCGGGCCTGGTCGGGCTCAAGCCCACGCTGGGCGCCGTGCCCTACGACACGACGCGCGATGCCTATGGCAACAACATCTATGCCGGCCCGCTGGCGCGCTCCGTCACCGACGCCGCGATCATGCATTCCGTGCTGGTCGGTCCCAGCGACAAGGATCCGTGGACCCTGTCCGGAAGTGCGCAGAAGCCGCTGTCGTCCAAGCTGGCGGGTGCCGACCTCGCCGCCGTGCGCATCGGCTACATCGAGCGCACCGCCAATCCCCGCGTGGCCGCCGACGTGCGCGCCAACACGCGCGCTTCGCTCGCGGCGTGGCAGGCGATGGGCGCCGAGGTCGAGGAGGTCACCGACAAGATCGACTGGATCGAGTACGAGGGCCGCGTGCTCTATCAGGCGAACTTCGCCGTGTTCTGCGCGCAGTACCTGCCGAAGTGGCAGAACCAGATGGACCCGGTGACGCTGGCCTTCATGGAGCGCGGCGCGAGGTTCACCCTGGCCGACTTCCGCAATGCGCAGTTCGCGCGCACCACGCTGTTCCGCAAGATCCAGTCGCTGTTCGAGCGCTACGATTTCCTGGTGATGCCGACCAACGCGCGCACCGCGCTCGACGTGACGCACGACGCGGCCAACGACGAGGTCATGGTCGACGGCGTGAAGTGCGGCATCACCCGCCAGGGCTGGACCTCCTATCAGTACCCGTTCAACCTCACCGGCCATCCCGCCTGCGCCTACCCGTCGGGCTTTGGCGCCGACGGCCTGCCGACTTCGGTGCAGGTCGTGGGCAAGTGGGGCGCCGAGACCGACGTGCTGCGGATGGGAGCCCTGCTCGAGGGCGCACGGCCGTGGGCGCAGCATCGCCCGCCGGCGCTCTGAGCCTCCGCAGCGCGGGCTGGGAGCTTTGCGCGGCCCCGGACGTTCTTCTAGGCTCCTCCCAAACATGAACAGGAGGAATCAATGCGTCTGGTTGCCATTATGGGAGCCCTTGCCGGGCTTGTGCTGGGGTCGGGAACGGCCCTGTGCCAGACTTTCGACAAGCCCATCAAGATCATGGCGCCCTATGCGCCGGGCGGTAACATCGACGTCACCGCCCGCATCATCGCCGACAAGCTGCGAGAGGTGCTGGGCACCACCGTCATCGTCGAGAACAAGGCCGGCGCCAGCGGCATGATCGGCAGCGACATCGTCGCCCGCGCCGCGCCGGACGGGACCAGCCTGCTGGTCTCGGCCAATTCGCTGGTCGCGGTGCCCGCCATCTATGGCAACGCGCCCTACGACTGGCGCACGGCGTTCACGCCGATCACCCACATCCAGCGCGTGCCGGCCGTCCTCGTCGTACCGCCCAACTCGCCGATCAAGACGCTGGCCGACTTCATTGCCCTGGGCAAGGATGGCAAGTTCGCTGTCGCCGATTCCGGCATCGGCACCACCAACCACCTGGCCATCGAGCTGATCGGCGAGGCCACCGGCACCAAGTACACGCTGGTCCACTACAAGGGATCGGGCGCCGCCATGATCGACGTGATGGCGGGACAGGTGCCGGCCCAGGTCGACCAGCTCAATGCCGCCATCGGCAACATCAAGGCAGGCAAGCTGCGCGCCATCGCGGTGTCGTCCGACAAGCGCGTGCCGCAGCTTCCCGACGTGCCGACCATGAAGGAAAGCGGCGTGAAGGGTCTCGAGAACTTCACCTTCGCGACCTTCACCGGACTGTTCGGCCCGGCCAAGATGCCGCCCGACGTGGTGGCGAAGATCAACGAGGCGATGGTCAAGGTCCTGAAGGATCCCGCCGTCGTCCAGCGTTTCGCCGACCTCACGGCCGAGGCCTATCCGACCACGCCGCAGGAGACCGCGGCCATGTTCGACGCCGAGGACAAGATGGTCGTCCCTCTCATCCAGAAGCTGAAGATCAAACCGGAGTAGCCAAACCGATGTCCCTGTTGCCGGCCACCGTCACGCCCATCGTCCTGCTGCTGGTCTCCAACGTCTTCATGACGTTCGCCTGGTACGGGCACCTGAAGTTCACCGACAAGCCGCTGTGGCTGGTGGTGGTGGCAAGCTGGGGCATCGCCTTCGTCGAATACTGCTTCGCCGTTCCGGCCAACCGGTACGGCCATGCCGTCTATTCCGCCGCCGAGCTCAAGACCATGCAGGAGGTGATCACGCTCACCGTGTTCGCCGCCTTCTCGGTCCTCTATCTCGGCGAACGCATCACCTCGAACCACCTCGTGGGCTTCGCGATGATCTGCGGCGGCGCCTTCTTCATTTTCAAGGGCCCGCTGCCGTCCTGGTGAGTCCGGCCGGGAGCGCTCTACTCGGCGGCCTGGCCGGCGCCACGCAGGATGGCCTGCCTGGCCCGTTCGCCGGCGCGGCGGTTGCGGCGCTTGATCCACCACATCAGGAAGCCGGTCACGGCGAAGATCGGGATGATCACGCCCGACACGAACACCAGGAACTTGTAGACACCACCCAGGCCGATTCCGTAGTGCAGCGCACGCTGCCAGGTGATCGCCTTCTCGCCGGCCGACATGGCCTGCGGATCGAACACGTCGACCACGGTCCTGCGATAGGGATCGACGATCACCGTGACGACCGGCGCACCCTCCTCATGGCCGGGCCGCACCAGCCCGACGCGCAGAGCCTGGTCGGGCCGGGTCGGCAGGAAGGCGTTCAGGAACCGCGTGCCGGGAACGCGCGCTCTGGCAAGATCGACCGCCTCGTCCACGCCCATCGCCGGCGTACCGTGCATCGGCTCGACCCGGGCCTGGAACATCGCCGCGCGCATGTCGCGACCGGGCGAGACGAGATTGACCGCGGCCGAAATCTGCTGCGGGAATGCCAGATAGACGCCGGTGAAGTTCACCAGCAGGAAGATCACCAGCGACCAGATGCCGACCGCGCCGTGCAGCTCGCGGTTCAGGCGCAGGCCCTTGGCCGTGCGGCGGACCATGAAGGCCTGCTTCCACTGGCCGGGCTTGGGCCACCAGAGATAGAGGCCGGAGCAGCCCAGCACGAGCATGGCCACGCCCAGCCAGCCCACGATCTCGCGGCCGACTCCGCCTGGGATGAAGATGTGGCCGTGCAGATCGTGGAAGAAGCGCACCCAGCCGGTCATCGCCTGCTGCGTCTGCAGCACCTGCAGCGACGCCGGATCGATCAGGATCTGCAGGCTACCCGCGAACGGGCTCCGCGTCGGCACCCGGCCCTGCGCCGGCTGGCCCGGTTGCGCGTTGGCCGCCTCACCCTGCTGGCCGCCGCGGAACTGCGGCCGCTCGTTGGCCATGCCCGGACGCGACAGCCGCACGGCAGCAGGCTCGCCGAGCTCGACCGGCCAACGCACCGCGATGGGAATGCGGCCCGGCTCATTGTTGGCCGCCTTGGCAGCCTCGATCAGCCGCCCGGCCAGTTGCCACTCGCCTTCCGTCTTCACCTCGGGCTCGCCTTGCCCAAGCAGATGCTCGATGTCGTGCGCATAGACCAGCACCGCGCCGGTGAAGCCCATCATCACCAGCGGCAGCAGCAGGATGAGCCCGACCCAGAGATGGACCTGCTGCAGCCAGTAGCGGAACGTGCGGCGTCGCGGCCTGGGGCCCTTGGCCATGGTTATCCTCCGCCGAAGGCGGCGGCGATGCGATACGTGAGGAAGGCCGCCACGTACGCCAGCGCCAGCATGTAGAAGAACGTCACCCACAGCCAACGCCAGCCGCCGGTCTCGCGCCGGATGACGGCCAGGGTCGAGGCGCATTGCGGGGCGAAAACGTACCAGGCGAGGAAGGCCAGCGCCGTGGCGAGGCTCCATTGCGAACTGAGCGCTGCCGCGATCTTGTCGGTGGCCTCCTCGCCGCCGCTGATCGCGTAGATAGTGCCGAGCGACCCGACCGCGACTTCGCGCGCGGCCATGCCGGGGATCAGCGCGACGTTGATCTGCCAGTTGAAGCCCAGCGGCTCGGTCAGCGGCTGGATCGCCGTGCCGATCCGGGCGGCGAGGCTGTAGTTGATCGCGGGCTCGGTCGCGCCCTCCGGCGGTTGCGGGAACGAGGCCAGCACCCAGATCAGGATCATCATCGACAGGATCGTGGTGCCCGCACGCTTCAGGAAGATCGCGGCGCGCGTCCACAGGCCGATGGCGATGCTCTTCGCCTGCGGAATCTTGTAGTCCGGCAGTTCGAGCATGAAAGGCTCGCCGGGCTTGCCGCGCCAGATCAGGCGCTTGACCACGAACGAGACGGCGAGCGCGCTCGCGATGCCCACCGTGTAGAGGCCGAACATCACCAGCCCCTGCAGGCCGACGAAGCCCCAGACCTCGCGGTCGGGAATGAACGCCCCGATGATCAGCGTATAGACCGGGATGCGCGCCGAGCAGGTCATCAGCGGCGCCACCAGGATGGTGGTGAGGCGGTCGCGCCGGTCGTCGATCACGCGCGTCGACATGATGCCGGGGATGGCGCAGGCGAAGGACGACAGGAGCGGAATGAAGGCGCGCCCGTGCAGGCCGGCGCCGCCCATGATGCGGTCCATCAGGAAGGCCGCGCGCGCCATGTAGCCCAGATCCTCGAGGATGAGGATGAAGAAGAACAGGATCACGATCTGCGGCAGGAACACGATCACACTGCCGACGCCGCCGATCAGCCCGTCCTTCAGGAAGCTTTTGAGCAGGTCGGGCAGCGGCAACCCGGCGACGAGGTCACCGAGGAAATGGAAACCAGCCTCGATCGCGTCCATGCCGGGTTCAGCCCAGGCGAAGACGGCCTGGAACATCACGAACAGGATGGCGAGCAGCACGATCAGACCCGCCACGGGATGCAGGAGCACCGCGTCAACACGCGTCGTCAGGCTGTCGGGCGTGCCTTGCCCCTTCACCACGGAGGCGAGAATGCGGTCCGCCTCTTTCTGGGCGCGCCGCAGGGCGGTGGCGTCGGGGGTGGTCCAGAGCGTGCCGGTCGCGTGCTCTGCGGCGGCCAGGCGGCGATCGATCTCGGCCAGCAGTGCGTCGGTGCCCCCGCGGCGCACCGCGACCGAACTCACGACGGGCAGGCCGAGTTCCCGACCGAGCTTCTCGGTGTCGATCTCGATACCGCGCTTGCGCGCGATGTCCATCATGTTGAGCGACAGCATGACCGGCCGGCCGACCTGCTTCAGTTCCAACACGAGGCGAAGCGCCAGGCGCAGGTTCGAGGCGTCGGCCACACAGACGATCAGGTCGGGGATTACGTCGCTCTGGGTCCGCCCCAGCACGATGTCACGCGTAACCTCCTCGTCGGGCGAGCGCGCGCGCAACGAATAAGTGCCGGGCAGATCGACGATGCGCACCGTGCGGCCGGCAGGCGTCGTCAGGGGACCGACCTTCTTCTCGACCGTGACGCCCGGATAGTTGGCGACCTTCTGCCGGCTGCCGGTCAGTGCATTGAACAATGCCGTCTTGCCGCAGTTGGGATTGCCGACCAGGGCGACGACGGGAGCGGCGGTGGGGGCGGTGACGCTCACGGTTCGGCTCCGACGCTCACGAGGATGGCCATCGCCTCGCGACGGCGCAGCCCGATGGTGGTGTGGGCGACGCGCACGGCGATGGGATCGCCACCGAACAGGCCCTGGTGGAGGATTTCGACGTCGGCGCCCTCGACGAAGCCCAGCTCGATCAGGCGGCGCTCGAGTTCGGGCGCGGGCATGCCTGCGGCGACACGCCCCGCGGCGATGGCCTGTATGCGCCCACGAAAACCCACGGGGGCGACGCCAAGTGCTATTGTTGGTTCGCTGCTCATTGAGAGTAAGTCGTAGTAGCATCGAAAAAGTTGGCGTGCCAGCGGGAGGTAAGGAAATGGCAGATATCGTTCTGGCGCATGGCGCCTGGTCGGCGGCCTGGGCGTGGAAGAAGATGCGTCCACTGCTGCGGGAGGCTGGCCACAATTTCTATGCGCCGACCTATACCGGGCTGGGCGCCCGCGCCCATCTCGCCACGCCCGACGTCGATCTCTCGACCCACATCCAGGACATCGTCTCCGAGATCGAGTTCGAAGACCTGAACGACGTCGTCCTGCTGGGCCACTCCTATGGCGGCATGGTCGCCACCGGCGTTGCCGACAGGATCCCGCACCGCCTTGCACGCATCGTGTACATCGACGCCTTCGCGCCGAAGGACGGGCAGAGTCTGTTCGATCTGGTCGGGCCGAAAGCCGAGGGCAACATGCGCAAGGGCGCGGAGAGGGACGGCGACGGCTGGAAGATGCCGGTCAACCCGATGCCGCCGGATACCGCGCCCGAGGATGTCGCGTGGGCCAGCCCGCGCCGCCGGCCGCAGCCGATCAAGACCTTCGAGCAGAAGATCAAGCTCGAGTCGAAGGAGCCGCCGCCGCCCCGGCATTACATTTATGCGACACGCAACGGACCGGGCGACCCGTTCCGCCAGTTCGCCGACCGGGCGCGCAGCGAAGCCGGCTGGACCTGCCACGAACTCGACACCAGCCACAACCCGCACATCACCTGCCCGAACGAGTTCATGGCCCTGCTGACCAAGATCATGGCGGGCGGCAAGTGAACTCCGACCTGGCCTTTTCGATCCTGGGCCAGCTTGGACGCCGCCCACGCGCCGACGACCGGCTCACGATCACCGGGGGCGGCGATCCGGTGTTCCAGACGCCGTGGCGGGTCGGCATCGCCGGCGCCGCGGCGCTGGGCGCCGTCGGCCTCGCGGTCTCCGACCTGTGGCGGCTGAAGACCGGCAGGCCTCAGTCGGTCTCGGTCGACATCGAGGCCGCCACCGCGTCGCTGCGCTCCAATACCTATGTGCTGCGCAACGGCGAGCGGCCGGTATCGTGGGATCCCCTGTCCGGCCACTATCCGACGCGCGACGGCCGGCACATGTTCATCCACACCAACCATCCGCACCATCGCGCAGGCGCGCTGCGCATTGCCGGCGCCGAGGGCGACACGCGCGAGGCGCTGGCCGCCGCCGTCGCCAAGTGGGACGGGCTCGCGATCGAGCAGGCGATTGCCGACGGCGGCTGCGTCGGCGGCCTGACGCGCAGCCGCGACGAATGGAACACCTCACCGCACGGCATCGCCGTGGCGAAGCTGCCGCTGATCGACATCGTTAAGATCGGCGACGCCCCGGCCGAGCCCTTGCCCAAGGGCGATCGCCCGCTGTCCGGCGTGCGCGCCTTCGACCTCACGCGCGTGCTCGCCGGTCCGACGAGCGGCCGCGTACTGGCGGAGAACGGTGCTGACGTGCTGCACGTCGCGGCGCCCCATCTGCCCTACCAGGCCGAGCTGCTGATGGACACCGGGCACGGCAAGCGCTGCGCCTGGATCGACCTGCGCGAGGCCGTCGGCGTCGAGACGATGAAGGCGCTCTTGAAGGAGGCCGACATCTTCACCCAGGGCTATCGCCCGGGCACGCTTGCGGCCCGCGGCTTCTCGCCGGAACAGGTGGCGGCGCTGCGGCCAGGCATCGTCTGCGTCAGCCTCTGCGCCTACGGCCATGAAGGCCCGTGGTCGTCGCGCCGCGGTTTCGACTCGATCGTGCAGAACGTGACCGGCCTTGCCGCCACGCAAAGCACGCTGGACAAGCCGCGCAACCTGCCGGTCCAGGCACTCGACTACATCGCGGGCTATCTCGGCGCCTTGGGCGCCCTGGTGGCGCTGGCCCGCCGGGCCGAACAGGGCGGCTCGTGGCACGTGCGCGTCTCGCTGGTCCAGGTCGCGCACTGGCTCGCCAGCCTCGGCACCGTCGAGGCGTCGAAGGGCGCCGCCGAACTGCCCGAGGCCACGCTGCTGCCGCTCCTCACCGAAAGCGTCGGCCCGCTCGGCCGGCTGCGTCACCTGAAGCCGGTCGTGCAGCTCGGCGAGACACCGGCCTATTACGCCCGTCCCGCCGAACCGCTCGGCACTTCTCCCGCGCAGTGGGCGTAGCACCATGTCCGACATTTTGAGAACCGAAGCCGAGCTCGAGGCGATCTACGGGCGGCCGGTCGAAGCGGCGACGGTCAAGGAAGTGAACTGGATCACGCCGCATTATCGCGCCTACATTGAGGCGTCGCCCTATGCGGCGCTGGCGACGTCGGGTCCCGAGGGTCTCGACTGTTCGCCGCGCGGCGACCGGCCGGGCTTCGTTCGGGTGCATGACGAGAGGACGCTGATGCTGCCGGACCGTCGCGGCAACAACCGCATCGATTCGTTGCGCAACATCGTGCGCGATCCCCGGGTGGCCTTGCTGTTCATGATCCCGGGTGTCGGCAATACGCTGCGCGTCAACGGCCGCGCCCATCTCAGCATCGCCCCGGATCTTCTGGAGTCGTTCGCCGTCGAGGAGAAGGCGCCGCGCTCGGTGACCGTGATCGAGGTCGACGCCGTTTACTTCCAGTGCGCCCGCGCGCTGGTCCGCTCCGAGCTGTGGAATCCCGCACGACATGTCGATCCGAAGTCGCTGCCGAGCGCCGGCCAGATCCTGGCGGCACTGAGCGGCGAGAGGGTTGGCGGCGAAACCTACGATCGCGAATGGCCGGGCCGGGCAGCGGCCACCATGTGGTGATCCGTGACGTGGTGATCCGCGAGCGCGAACCGGCGGACGATGGCGCGATCCGCCGCCTGAACGACCTGGTTTTCGGCGGACCGTTCGAAAGCAGGCTGATTGACGAGCTGCGGGAAGCGTTCATCGATGCGGTCGAGCTGGTGGCGGTCGAGGATGGCGCCATCGTCGGCCACATCCTGTTCAGCGCGCTGACGACGATGGTCGACGACGACGCCGTGCCGACGCTCTCTCTCGCTCCGATGTGCGTGCATCCCGAACACCAGAATTCGGGCATCGGCACCGCCCTCGTCGAAACCGGGCTCGATCTGGCGCGGCGCCGCGAATGGCAGGCCGTCGTGGTCCTCGGGCATCCCGACTACTATCCGCGTTTCGGCTTCTCGGCCGAGCTGGCGAGCGGCCTCGACGCACCCTTCGAAGGCGACTCGTTCATGGCCTTGGAACTTGTCCCCGGCGCGCTTGACGGCGACGACGGGCTGATCGTCTATCCGGCGGCCTTCGGCCTGGTTTCCTAGGCGGCGCGCGCGACCGCGGGCGCTTCGAGCGCTTCGATGAAGCGGCGGCAATAGGCCTCCGCCGTGGTACGCATCACCTTCTGCTTCAGCACGCTCTGGCGCTCCTGGCGCTCCGTCAGCGGCATCGTCAGAGCGACGTGCATAGCGTCGGCAATGGCGTCGGGATCGAATGGATTCACGATCAACGCCTCGGTCAGGTCCTGGGCGGCCCCGGCGAACTGCGACAGGACCAGTACGCCGGGATCCTCGTCCGATTGCGCGGCCACGAACTCCTTGGCGACCAGGTTCATGCCGTCGCGCAGCGGCGTTACGACCCCGATGCGGCCGAGGCGATAGAGGCCTGCCAGTGTTGAGCGTGGCGCGGCGCGGGTCGAATAGCGCAGCGGGGTCCAGTCGAACTCGGAGAAGCGGCCGTTGATGCGTCCCGCCAGCCGGTCGAGCTCGGTGCGCAGCCGACGATATTCGTCGACCTCCTCGCGCGAGCGCGGACATATCTGCAGGAAGTGGATCCTGCGCTTGTGCTCGGGATGCTTCTCGATCAGGCGGCCGAACGCCTCGAAGCGGTGCGGCAGCCCCTTGGAATAGTCCAGGCGGTCGACGCCGATCGCGAGTGCCCTGTTCGACAGGCTCTCGGCCACCCGCTGCACCTCCTTCTCGCCCGCCGCCCGAACCGCGTCCTGCGCAAAGCCCTGGGCATCGATGCCGATCGGATCCGCAAAGGCGCGCACACGGCGGCCGGCCAGCCGGATCCACTCGCCCTCGACCGTGGCACCGAGCAGGCGATGCGCGCAGTCGCGAAAGTCGCGCGCATGTTCCTCGGTCTGGAAACCCACAACGTCGTAGGCGCACAGATCCGCCACCAGCTCGCGCGCCACCGGCATCGCCTCGAGCATCGATGGCGGCACGAACGGAACGTGCAGGAAGAATCCGATTCGACCTTCGAAGCCTTCCTTGCGCAGCAGGCGGGCGAACGGAATGAGATGGTAATCGTGCGCCCAGACCGTATCGTCGCCCTGCAGCAGCGGCGCCAGAGACGAGGCGAAGGAGCGGTTCACCGAGAGATAGCCCTCGTAATCCTCGCGGCGGAAGTGCATCAAGCCGAGGCGGAAGTGCAGCAAAGGCCACAGCGCACCGTTGGCGAAGCCAACGTAGAAGCCGCGATAGGCGTCCGTCGTCAGGTCGACCGTGGCATAGGTAACGCCGCGCGCCTCGACGATGGCAGGTTGCGTAGAGGGCTCCGCGGCGAGCCGGCCGCTCCACCCGAACCACATCGCGCCGGGCGTCAGGAGGTCACGCAGCGCGACCGCCAGGCCGCCCGCGGCCGTGCCGCGCGCCTTGGGAACGGGCACGCGGTTGGAGACGATCACGAGGCGTGCCACAGCCCCTCCTCCCAGCTCCGCGAGAGCCGCATGGCCGACAGGATGAGGCCGACCTGGCTGTAGGTCTGCGGGAAGTTGCCCCACAGTTCGCCGGTGCGTGGATCGAGATCCTCCGACAGCAGGCCGACATGGTTGCGCCGCGCCAGCACGTTGTTGAAGAGCTCCAACGCCTCCTCGCGGCGGCCGACGCTGGCCAGCGCGTCGATGTACCAGAAGGTGCACAGCAGGAAAGCATTGGACGGCGCGCCGAAATCGTCGGCCTCGATATAGCGCATGATGAAGCCATTCTTCATCAGCTTGCGGGAGACCATGTCGAGCGTGGCATGGAAGCGCGGATCGTCGGACCGCAGTAGGCCGATCTCGGGCAGAACGAGGCTGGACGCATCGGCCATCTCGCGGTCGAGCACGCCCGACAGCCAGCCTTCAGACATGGTGCCGCGCTGGAGGATTTCCTGGCGCAGCACGCCCGCCTTGGCGAGCCATTCGCGCGATTCGCCCCCCAAGCCGACCCGCCGGGCGATCATCCCGAGCCGATGCTGGGCGGCCCAGCACATGGCGGCGGAGAAGGTATGCACTTCCTCGCGCTCGCGGTATTCCCACAGGCCGGCATCCGGCGTAAGGGCGGCGCGGTGCGCCGCGTTGCCGACGGCGCAAAGCTGCCGATAGAGTTCCACATCGCCCTGCCGCGGCAGCCGCTCGTCCCAGAACATCTGCGCAGCCGTCAGCACCATCGAGCCGTAAACGTCGTTCTGACGCTGGCCTACCGCGGCGTTGCCGATGCGCACCGGGCCGTAGCCCCGATAACCCGGCAGCGTATCGATCAGGCGCTCCACCGTGTCGGTGCCTGGCGCGATCGGGAACAGGGGCGCAACACTCTCGACCTGGCCGCGCGCGCTTCCGGCCTCGACCACGTCGATGATGAACCGCACGTAACTTTCCATCGTGCGGGTCGCCGACAGCCGGTTGAGCGCCGTCACCGTGAAGAAGGCGTCACGCAGCCAGGTGAAGCGATAGTCCCAATTGCGCACAGTGCCGGCGGCCTCCGGCACAGACGTCGTGAGCGCGGCCAGCACCGCGCCGGTATCCTCGTAGCTGCAGAGTTTGAGGGTGATGGCGGCACGAATGACGGCGACCTGCCAGTCGAACGGAATGTTGAGGTCGCGCACCCATCCCTGCCAGTAGATCTCGGTCTCGCTGAGGAAGGAGCGCGACAGCTGATCGACATTGTCGGTGATGCTCTCGTCGGCGCCCACGATGAGAGTGAGTGGCCGGTCGAGCGAGAACTCGGTCTCGTGGAGCACGTAGTTCAGCGAGGCATCCGTGGTGAGCCGCAGCACCGAGGCATCGCCGTAGTAGCGTATGTGGTTGCTGCCCACCGTGACCTGCGGTTTGCGCGCGCCGTAGTCGAAGGTGGGGCGCAGGCGCAGGGTGACGCGCGGCCGTCCGGCCAACGGCTCGAACCGGCGCATCAGCATGGGGGGACGGAACATGCGTCCGAACCGTCGGAAGCGCGGCGCAAAATCCAGGATGCGCGCCGTTCCGCCGCTGCATTCGATGGTCGTCTCGAGAATGGCGGTGTTGGGAATGTAGCGCTGCCGACTTTCCTTGATGCCGTCGAAGACGGCGTCCATGAAACCCGCCTGCGGGTCGTTACCACCCAGCAGGGCATTGAAGACCGGATCGCCGTCGAGCCGTCCCAGGCCATGCCAGACGTGTCGGCCGTTGCGGTCGATCAGGCTCGCGATCGAGCAGTTGCCGATGACACCGAGGTCTAGAGTGCTCATGGACGGGCCGTTGCTCCTGCCGGGGGTGTGTTCAATGCATGCGCCATCCGTTCGGCATTGCGCGCGAGCCAGGCGCGCACCTTCGCCGGGTCACCGTCGAACACCTCCTGCACACGCAATCCCTCGCCGCCATGACGTCGCGCCGCGGTCATGCCGGCTTCGTCGGTGAAATCGTCGCCGATGAAAATCGGTCGACGGCCCTTGAAAGCGCTGTCTTTCATCAATCGCTCGACCGCATGTCCCTTGGAGGTGCCGCGCGGTCCGATCTCGACGGCTTCGCGTGCAGGGATCAGCCGAAACCAGGGATGATCTTCCGGCACGAGGGCGCGCACGAGACGCCAGACGTCGTCGTGCCGCTCCGGCGCCAGCCGATAGTGGATTGCGCAGCCGTGGGGCTTGGGCTCGACCAGTACGCCCGGCCAGCGCTCCGTTGCCGCCACGAGCGAATCCCGCCAGGCCTGCGTCACGGCCAAGCCGGCCGGCATCTCCTCGACGGTTCCGTCGCTGAAGCGCAACGTGACCCCATGCTCGCCCGCGGCGGCCGACATAAACGGCTGCAGGAACTGGTCAATGGTCTTGAGGGATCGGCCGCTGACGATGGCGAGAGCGCCACCCAACACCGTATGGAGCTGCATCAGGACCCCAGGCAGATTGGGCGGGACGACCACGAGTTCGGGCGTCGCGGCGATCTCCAGCAGTGTCCCGTCGAGATCCAGGAAAAGCGCCGAACCGTAGTCGAAGTCTGTTGCTGCCATCTCGTCCCCTCTGCGCCTTGGATGCCCTGGGGCGCGAAGAGGCTTTCTCGACCACCACACGCCGCGGTTCGGGGACCGCCCAAGCGACGGCCGCGCCTAGCGCGTGGTCGTTCAACGTCAGGGATCGCTCTTGGTTCCCCCGATTGCTTCACCAATCAACAGGCGGTCCGAACCCAATACTTGGACCCAGGGGCCGCCGCGCCTGGTCGAGAAATGTCGGCGCAACGCCGGTCAAGGAGAGGCGTTGTAACCGGACAACCATTCGACAGAGGAGAAATCGATGAGCAGCACGACCGACAAGATCAAGGGCGTCACCAACGAGGCCGTCGGCAATGTCAAGCAGGGTATCGGGAAGGCCATCGACAGCGACAAGATGCGCGTCGAGGGCGCGATCCAGGAGCGCAAGGGGGAGGCCCAGCAGGCTGTCGGCAAGACCAAGGACGCGCTCAAGAAAGCGATCGACGGCTAACGCCGCGACCTTCTGCAAAGATTGTCGAGACAGAGGGCGTCCGTCGCAAGACGGGCGTCCTTTTTCTTGGCCCGCGATTGCCTTACGCTCGCCGCCTCCTTCACCGATGGCGGTCCCGATGCTTCCTTCCCAACGCGCTTTGTTCGACATCCCGCGCGATGTCTGCTTTCTCAATGCCGCCGCCTGGAGCCCGCTGCCGCTCGCGGTTCAGGAGGCGGGCCGAATCGGCGTCGCGCGCAAGGGCCAGCCGTGGAAGCTCGACGCAGATTTCATGTCGAAGCAGTACGAACGCGCGCGCAGTGCGGCGGCGGCGTTGATCGGCGCCGCCCCCGTCGACATCGCGCTGATCCCGTCCGTCGGCTACGGCGTATCGACGGCGGGCAAGGTGATGCGCCTGCCTCGCGGCAGCCGTGTGCTTGTTCTGCAGGACGACCACACTTCGCCGGTCCTGGAATGGATGAGCCGGGCCGAAGACGGAGGCTTCACCGTCGAACAGGTGAAGCAGCCCGTCGACGGTGACTGGACCTCGGCGGTGCTGGACGCGATGACGCGCAAAGATGCACCTCCCCTCTCGCTTGTCTCGATCTCGTCCGTACACTGGTCGGATGGCGGCGCCATCGACCTGCCGCGGATCGGCGAAGCGGCGCGCCAGGCAGGCGCGGCGTTCCTGGTCGATGCCACTCACGATGCCGGCGTCCGCCGCATCGACGTGAAGGCGCTCGATCCCGACTTCCTGATCTTCCCGACCTACAAATGGGTGCTGGGTCCCTATGGCCGCGCCTTCATGTATGTCGCCAAGCGCCACCAGAACGGCGTGCCGCTCGAGCAGACCGCGCCCGCGCGCAAGGGCGTGGCCGCCGAACAGAAAGTCTACTTCCGCGACCTGTCCTACGCCGACGGCGCGCGCCGCTACGACATGGGCGAGCGCGACCATTTCATCACACTCGAAATGGCGGCGGTCGGCATGGAGATGATGGCGGGCTGGGGCAACGATGCCATCGTCGCGCGGCTCGGCATGCTGACCGATCGGCTGGCCGACGGGCTGGCCAACACCGGCGTGCGCGTGCTCGACCGCAAGCTGCGCGCGCCGCACTTGATCTGCCTGCAGTTTCCCAAAGGGATGGCCGACGACCTGCCGCAGAAACTCGCCGCGGAGAATGTCTATGCCGCGCCGCGCCTCGGCCGGCTGCGCATCAGTCCGCACGTCTACAACGACGAGCAGGATGTCGATCGTTTCGTCGAAGTCTTCAGGAAAGTGGCGCTCTAGGACTCGCTGGCATCGAGATTGCACTCGAATCGAACGGCGACATAGCGACGGCTACCCTGTCGAGTTCGCTTCAGAAACAAGGGGATCGGTTTGCGTAACACTCGTCGACAAATTCTGCGGCAGCTTATCGTCGGGGCGCTTGCCTCACCCTTCGTCGCTCGCGCGGCCTCCGCGCAGGGCAAGTATCCCGAGCGGCCAATCAAGATGATCGTGCCCTTCCCGCCGGGCGGTGGCGTCGACCTGACGGCGCGGCTGATGATGGAGCCGCTGTCGAAGGAACTCGGGCAGACGATCATCATCGAGAACAAGGGCGGTGCCGGGGGCATCATAGGCGTCGAGGCGATGTCGCATGCGGCGCCCGACGGCTATACGCTGTCGCTCACCGGCGCCGGTACGCTGACCGCCGGTCCACATCTGCGCAGCAAGATGCCCTACGATCCGATGGCGCTGACCCAGATCACGCGGCTGGTGCGCATGCCGTTCATCCTGGCGGTGCGCAACGACCTTCCCGCGAAGACGCTGCCGGAGTTCATGGAGCTGGCGAAGAAGCAGGAACTGCGCTGGGCCTCGGGCGGCATCGGCACCAGCCAGCATCTTGCCGGCGAGCTGTTTACCCAGATGTCGGGCCTGAAGATGATCCACGTGCCCTATCGCGGCACGGGCCCGGCCCTGAACGACCTCGCGGCCGGCATCGTCGATGCCTATTTCGGCGATCCCGCGACGCTCGGCCTGATCCGCAGCGGCAAGGCGCGTGCCATGGCCGTGACCTCGCCCCAGCGCTGGCCCGTCCTGCCCGACACGCCGGCAATCGACGAGGTCGTAAAGGGCTACGTGGCGGAGAACTGGTACGGGCTCGCGGCCCCTGCCGGCACGCCCAAGCCGATCGTCGACCGGCTGTACGCCGCCATCGCCAAGGTGCTGGCCGAGCCGGACGTGAAGAAGAAGTACGACGAGAGCGGTCTCACGCCGGCCCTCCTGCCGCCTGACGAATACGTGGCCTTCCTGAAGCGCGATTCCGTCACCTGGGGCGACGTGGTACGCAAGGGCAACATCAAGATCGACGAGTAAGAATGTCCTCCCGTCTGGCCGTCGATATCGGCGGCACGTTCACCGACGTCGTCCTGGAATTCGGTGCGAAATCCCATGCGACCAAGGTTCTGACGACGCCCGACGCACCCGAGCGCGCCGTGCTGGAAGGCGTGCGCGCCATTCTGGCCGAAGCGAAGTGCCGACCGCAGGACGTGACGCTGGTCGTCCACGGAACCACCCTCGCCACCAATGCGCTGATCGAACGCAAGGGCGCGCGCACGGCGCTGATCACGACGGAAGGCTTCCGCGATTCCGTCGAGATGGCGTGGGAGCACCGTTTCGAGCAGTACGACATCCACATGGAGCGGCCGCAGCCGCTGGTGCCGCGCGACCTGCGTTTCGGCGTACCGGAGCGCGTGGCGTCCGACGGCGCGGTGCTGCTGGCGCTCGACGAAACGGCAGTGCGCCGTGTGGCCGCGCAACTGCGAGCCGAGAAGATCGAGGGGGTCGCGGTCTGCTTCCTGCACAGCTTCACCTATGAGGCGCATGAGCGTCGCGCCGGGGCGATCCTGGCCGAGGAACTGCCAGGCGTCGCGATATCGCTGTCCTGCGAGGTCTGTCCCGAGATCCGCGAATACGAGCGCACCTCTACCACCATCGCCAATGCCTACGTCCTGCCACGCATGGCAGGCTATCTCGGCCAGCTCGAAGCCGACCTGAAGAAGGACGGAATCGCGGCCCCGCTGCTGCTGATGATGTCGTCGGGAGGCATCACCACGGTCGAAACCGCGCGGCGCTATCCGGTGCGGCTGGTCGAATCCGGACCGGCCGGTGGCGCCATCCTGGCGCGCACGGTTGCGGCCGAAAACGACGCCCGCCGGGCCGTTGCCTTCGACATGGGCGGCACCACCGCCAAGCTCACCCTGCTCGACGATCTGGAACTTCAGCGCTCGCGCCAGTTCGAGGTGGCGCGCGCCTATCGCTTCGTTCAGGGCTCCGGCCTGCCGGTGCGCATTCCCGTCATCGAACTGGTCGAGATCGGCGCCGGCGGCGGCTCGATCGCCCGCCTCGATGCGCTGGGCCGCATCCAGGTCGGCCCCGATTCCGCCGGCAGCGTGCCCGGTCCCGCATGCTACGGCCGCGGCGGCACCGAGCCGACCGTCACCGACGCCGATACCGCGCTGGGGCGACTCGATCCCGCGCGCTTCGCCGGTGGCGCCATTCCGCTTCACCGCGACAAGGCCGAAGCCGCCCTGCAGGCGCTGGCCGGCCCGCTCGGCACAGATGCCCAGGGTGCGGCGGCCGGCGTGGCCGAGATCGTCGACGAGACCATGGCGAGTGCCGCCCGCGTGCACGCCGTCGAGAACGGCAAGGACACCGCCGACCGCGCGCTGATCGCCTTCGGCGGCGCCGCGCCGCTGCACGCTGCGCGTCTCGCCCGCAAGCTCGGCATGAAGCAGGTCATCGTGCCGGTCGGCGCCGGCGTCGGTTCGGCCTTCGGCTTCCTGCGCGCCTCCATTGCCTACGAGGTGGTGAGGACGCGCCATGTCAGGCTCGACATGTTCGACGCGAAGATGCTGAACGAGCTGTTTGCCGCCATGCGTACCGAAGCAGAGACCGTGGTACGGCCGGCAGCGCCGGACGAGGCGCTGGTCGAATCGCGCCAGGCCTTCATGCGCTATCGCGGCCAGGGCCATGAGATCGCCGTGCCGCTGCCCAACGAGCCGTTCGCCGCGGATGCCGCAGGCGACCTGCGCCGCCGCTTCGAGGCGACCTACGAGCAGGTGTTCGGCCGCGCCATTCCCAAGCTCGAAGTCGAGGCCCTGACCTGGACCCTGTCGATCGGCACCGACCGGCCGCTGCCGCCGCCCGCCAGGCCCGTGACGAAGATCGCCGCGCCCGCGCCGTCGGGCCATCGCGAAGTGTTCGATCCCGCGAGCGGCCTCCTGGAACGGGCAGCCCTCCACGAGCGCAGGGCGCTGACGCCCGGCATGTCGTTCGACGGACCGGCGCTGATCGTCGAGGACGGTACCACCACCGTCGTTCCCGCCGGCTTCGTCGCCCGCATCAACGAAGTGGGTCAGATCGTCCTGGAGGACCGCGCATGAGCACCTCTCCCAAGTCGCCATTGGGCGACATCCGCCTGCAGGTCATGTGGAACCGCCTTCTCTCCGTCGTCGAGGAGCAGGCGCGCGCGCTGGTGCGCACCGCCTTCTCGACCAGCGCGCGCGAGGCCGGCGACATCTCGGCCGGCGTCTTCGACCTCGAGGGCCGCATGCTGGCGCAGGCCGTCACCGGCACGCCGGGCCACGTGAACTCGATGGCGCGCAGCGTCATCCACTTCATCCGCGAGTTCCCGGTCGAGACGATGAAGCCGGGCGATGCCTACGTCACCAACGATCCGTGGAAGGGCACCGGCCATCTCTACGACATCGTCGTGACCTCGCCCGCCTTCCACAACGGCAAGCTGGTGGCGCTGTTCTCCTGCACCACGCACGTGGTCGACATCGGCGGCCTCGGCCAGTCGCCCGACGGCCGGCAGGTCTTCCATGAGGGCCTCTTCCTGCCGCTGCTGCCTTTGATGCGCGAGGGCGTGATCGACGAGAGCGTGATGCGCATCGTGCGTGCCAACGTGCGCGAGCCGGTGCAGGTCGAGGGCGACATCCACGCGCTGATCGGCTGCAACGGCATCGGCGAGAAGCGGCTGTCCGACATGATGGCCGAGCACGGCATCGCCTCGCTCGACGAACTCGGCGCGCACATCATCGAGAAGAGCCGCGCCGGCATGATCGCGGCCATCTCCAAGCTGCCGCGCGGCACCTGGAAGGGCCACATGCGGATCGACGGTTACGACGCGCCGATCGACCTGCACGCCGCCGTCACGATCCATGCCGACCACATCTCGGTCGACTATGCCGGTACCTCGGGCTCCTCGATCTACGGCATCAATTCGCCGATGTGCTACACCGAGGCCTATACCGCCTTCGGCATCAAGTGCATCGTGGCGCCGACCATCCCGAACAATGCCGGCACGCTCGATTCGATCCTGGTCACGGCGCCCGAGAACACCATCGTCAATGCGCTCCACCCCGCCGCGGTGAACGCGCGCAGCACGATCGGCCACATGCTGCCCGACGTCTGCTTCGACGCGCTGCATCAGGTGATCCCGGGGCAGGTGCCCGCCGAAGGCACGTCCAACCTGTGGAACCTGAAGCTCGGCGCCGGCCACGGCATGACGGGAACGATTGGCAACAGCCGTCCCTTCATGGTGACGACCTTTCATTCCGGCGGCGCCGGCGCACGCCCGACACTGGATGGGCTTTCGGCGACGCCCTTCCCGTCCGGCGTCCGCAACGTGCCGGTCGAGATCACAGAGACCATCGCGCCCGTCGTCGTCTGGAAGAAGGAGTATCGCCAGGATTCCGGCGGAGCCGGCGCGCAGCGCGGCGGCCTCGGCCAGGTGATGGAAGTCGAGCATCGCGAAGGCGCTCCGTTTGGCATCTTCGCCACCTTCGAACGGGTCAAGTACCCGGCGCGCGGCCGCGACGGCGGCAAGCCCGGCGCCAACGGCCGCCTGTCGCTCGCCTCAGGCCAGGAGCTGAAGGCCAAGGGCTTCCAGACCGTCCCTGCGGGCGAGCGGCTGGTGGTCGAGATGCCGGGTGGTGGCGGCTACGGCGATCCGTCCAGGCGCGATCCCGAGGCGGTCAAACGCGACGTACGGCTGGGGCTTGTCAGCAGGGACGCCGCGAGGGCGGCTTACGGCCTCGAAGGCGACTGATCAATTGGAGCGCGCCACTCCCGTGGCGCTCAGAAATGGAAGAGCGCCACGGGAGTGGCGCGCTCCAATGAGGTCCCGTCAGAAGCTCTTGTCGAACGCCGGGCGGTGCTTGTTGCGCAGCTTGAAGTCCTGCCGCTCGGCCGTGCGCGGGGCGCGCACCCAGACCTCGCGATTGGGATGCAGGCCGCCGCCGCGCGTCGCCGGCACCGCGCTGGTGCGGGCGCGATGGAGCAGGCGCGTATCGGCGATGCCGCAATTGGGATGGATGCCGCCATTGTCGGCGACGACCTTGTCCCAGGCCGCCTTGCGCTTGGCGTAGATGGCGGGATCCTGGAGCTGGGTGCAGTTCAGCTCGTTGATGTTGAGGTCGGCCACGATCTCGTCGCCCTCCTCGACCAGTCCGATCGGGCCGCCGATCGCCGCCTCGGGTCCGACATGCCCGATCACGAGGCCGACCGAACCGCCCGAGAAGCGTGCATCGGTCATCAGCGCTACGACGATGTTGCGCTCGCGGCACAGCGTCGTGATGCGCGAGGTCGGATCGAGCATCTCCGGCATGCCGGGCGCGCCGCTCGGCCCCTCGTAACGCACGATGATCATGTCGTGGTTCTGGAAGCTGTCCGGCGTCTCGTCGAGCGCCTTGAGCAGGCCCTGCTCGCCCTCGAACACGCGGGCGCGACCGCGGAACAGGTTGTCCTCGAGGCCGCCCTCGACGCCTGCGAGCTTCAGGATCGCCGAGAAGTCCGGCGACAGGTTGCCGCCCAGCATGCGCAGGCCGCCAGTCGGCTTGTAGGGCTTCTCGACCGGATAGATGACGCGGCCGTCGGCCTTCTTTGCACCCAGCCGCTCGACCTGCTGGGCCAGCGTCTCGCCGGTGCAGGTCAGCACATCGCCGTTCAGCAGGCCCGCCTCGAGCAACTCGCGCACGATCACCTGCACGCCGCCGACTTCGTCGATGTCGACCATCGAATACTTGCCGTAGGGCCGCGCGTCGGTGAGCACCGGCACGACATGCTGCGAGAGGTAGTTGAACTCCTCCGGCGTCATGACGTCCTTCCAGAAGTCGGCGAAGCCGGCGGCCCGCGCGATTTCCGGGGCGTGCAGCACGACGTTGGTCGAGCCGCCGATGGCCATCGACACGATCACCGCGTTGCGAATCGAATCGCGCACGACGATGTCGCGCGGCTTCAGGTCCTTCGCGATCAGGTTGGCCAGCAGATCGACCAGCTCGGCAGCGAACTCGCCGGTGCGGCGCGGATCGTCGGACGGCGGCGCCACCATGTGCAGCGGCTGCATGCCGACCACACCGATGAAGGTCTGCATCGTGTTGTAGGTGAACATGCCGCCGCAGCTGCCGATGCCGGGGCAGGCGTGGCAGGCGATGAGGTGCCGGTATTCCGCGTCGGGATGGCCGGCGACCTGATAGGCGCTCACGATGTCGAGCGGCTCGCCGGTGTTCGGCTCCTTGCCGGGGTGGATCGGACCGTCCGACATGATGAGCGAGGGCAGGTTGTGCTCGAGCAGCGCGGAGAGCGTGCCGACCGGCGGCTTGTCGCAGGCGACCACGGCGATCGTGCCGGCCAGGCCGGTGGCGCTCAGATGCTCGCACAGCGCGTCCTGCGTCACTTCGCGGCCGATCAGCGAATAGCGCATCTCGCGCGTGCCGTTGCGGATGCCATCCGAGGTTGCGATCGTGTATTCGGGCTGGACCAGACGCATCTTGAGCTGGTTGGGGCCGGTGCCGATGCGGGCCTTGAGCTGGGCGTGGATCGCCTCGACCTTCGACATGACGCCGAGGTAGCACTGGCTGTCGCCCTTTGTGCCGACGACGCCGACCGACGGCTCGTGAATGAGATCCGGATCGGTGCCGAGCGCATGGGCGACACCGATGGTCTGGGCCGAGCGTCCAGGGTGGCGGTCAATCGTCACAAACTTCGGCTTCATCACAACCATCCCTTTAGGACTTGCAAGCATTGGCTGGCCCCGGAGGAGCGAGCGGGTCTGGCGGTATATCACAGCCCCGCCGGGCCATTCCCACGATTTCTTCAAGGGTTTGGCCTACATAAAGCCGCCCTCCGGAACGCCGAGGGGACACGTTCGACGCTTGGCTCCCGAGCGCCGGGCAGGCATGCTCGCGCGAAGTTCGGCGCCACGCCTTGCGCCAAAGCAATGAACGAGGAAACCAAGATGTGGCAGCCCAGCGAGCGCTACCCCGACCCGGCCGTGCGCGTGCTCGACCCGTCGTTCAACCAGTACCGGCTGGTGCTGGCCTCGGTCGAGCGGCTCTACACGGGTTGCCGCTGGTCGGAAGGACCGGTCTGGTTCGGTGACGGCCGTTATCTCCTGTGGAGCGACATTCCCAACAACCGCGTCCTGCGCTGGGACGAGGAGACCGGCAACGTCTCGATCTTTCGCAAGCCCTCGAACAACGCCAACGGCCATACGCGCGACCGGCGCGGCCGGCTGATCGCCTGCGAGCACGATACCCGCCGCGTCGTCCGCTTCGAGTATGACGGCGCCATCACGGTGCTGGCCGATTCCCATGACGGCAAGCCTCTAAATTCGCCCAACGACGTGGTGGTGAAATCCGACGGCTCGATCTGGTTCACCGATCCGACCTTCGGCATCCTCGGCTACTACGAAGGACACAAGGAAGAGAGCGAAAACAGGCCCGCGGTCTATCGGCTCGACCCGACGACCGGCAAGCTCGCCGTGATGGCCGACGACGTGCCCGGCCCCAACGGCCTCGCCTTCTCGCCTGACGAGAAGAAGCTCTACGTCGTGGCCTCGCGCGCCGAGCCGCACCGCACGATCCTGTCCTACGACGTGTCGACCGACGGCACGACGCTGGGCAAGGGCTCGGTGCTGATCGACGCCGGTCCCGGGGGCTCGCCCGACGGCTTTCGCGTCGATGTTGACGGCAATCTGTGGTGCGGCTGGGGCATGGGCTCGGCCGAACTCGACGGCGTGCGCATCTTCAATCCGGCGGGCAAGCCGATCGGCCACATCGACCTGCCGGAGCGTTGCGCCAACGTCTGCTTCGGCGGCCGCTACCGCAACCGCCAACCGCCTGTTCATGGCGGCGAGCCACTCGCTCTACGCCCTCTATGTCAACACGCAGGGCGCGCTCGGCGGCTGATCATGTCCGGAGTCGAGTCGAGCTATGCCTGGTGGCGCCTCGCCGCCAGCGTGACCCTGAGCACGGTCGGCGGGATCGGCATGTGGTGCCTCGTCGTGGCGCTGCCGTCGATCCAGCAGGATCTCGGCATCACCCGCGCCGACATTTCCTTCGCCTACACGATGAACACGCTGGGCTTCTTCGCCGGCGGCGTCACCTGGGGCAAAATGGTCGACAAGCGCGGCATCGTCTTGACGGCCGTCCTGAGCGCGACCGGCCTGGCGCTGGGCTTCGCGCTGGCGCCGCTCTCGACCGCGCTGCCGATGTTCGCCGCGGTCCAGGTGCTGATCGGCTTCAGCTCGGCCGCGACCTTCGCGCCCCTGGTCGCCGACATCTCGCACTGGTTCGACCGGCGGCGCGGCATCGCGGTGGCCATCGCCGCCTCCGGCAACTATCTCGCCGGCGCGATCTGGCCCACGATCATCCAGACGCTGATCCACGATCACGGCTGGCGGGTCACCTACTGGGCCGCCGGCACCCTGTGCTTCGCGGCGATGATCCCGCTGGCGCTGACCCTGCGCCGCAAGCCGCCCCCGGAGCAAATGACGGGTGCGCCGGGGACGGCCGGCGCCGCCGCCCATACGCCACGCTCGCTCGGCCTCTCGCCCAACGCGCTGCAGGCGGTGTTGATCGTGGCCGGCATCGGCTGCTGCGTCGCCATGTCGATGCCGCAGGTGCATATCGTGGCCTACTGCGCCGACCTGGGCTACGGCGTGGCGCGCGGCGCAGAGATGCTGTCGCTGATGCTGGGCTTCGGTATCGTGAGCCGCATCGCCTCGGGCTGGATCGCCGACCGGGTCGGCGGCGTGAAGACGCTGCTGCTGGGCTCGACCCTGCAATGCGTGGCACTGGTCTTCTATCTCATCGACGACTCCGTGACCTCGCTGTACCTCGCCTCGGCGATGTTCGGCCTGTTTCAGGGAGGCATCGTGCCATCCTATGCCATCATCGTGCGCGAGTATTTTCCGCCCAAGGAAGCCGGCTTCCGGGTCGGGCTCGCCATCTCCTCGACCCTGATCGGCATGGCGCTGGGTGGATGGATGGGCGGCGTGCTGTTCGACATGACCGGCTCTTACCGGGCGGCCTTCATCAACGGCATCGCCTGGAACCTGCTGAACGGCGCGGTCGCGTGGTGGCTCCTCTTCCGCCAGAATCGCCGCAACGTCTACGCCTGAGGGACACGATCATGCGCATCGTCGCCATCCGCGACATCGTCTCGCCCATCCGCTCCAACATCGCCAACGCCTACATCGACTTCAGCCAGATGACCGCCTCGGTCGTGGCCGTCGTCACCGACGTGATGGTCGACGGCAAGCCGGTGGTCGGGTTCGGCTTCAATTCCAACGGCCGCTATGCACAGCACGGGCTGCTCGGCGAGCGCTTCATCCCGCGGCTCAGCCAGGCCAGCCCCGACTCGCTACTCGATGCCGAAGGGCTGCTCGATCCGGCGAAATGCTGGGCCGCGATGATGGCCAACGAGAAGCCCGGCGGTCACGGCGAGCGCTCGGTCGCCGTCGGTGTGCTCGACATGGCGATCTGGGATGCCGTCGCCAAGGCCAAGAGGGTGCCGCTGTGGAAGCTGCTGGCCGACCGCTACAATGGCGGCCAGGCCGACGAGAAGGCGTGGGTCTATGCCGCCGGCGGCTACTACTATCCCGGCAAGGGGCTGGACGGGCTCAGGGACGAGATGAAGCATTATCTCGGCCTTGGTTATTCCTGCGTGAAGATGAAGGTGGGCGGCGTGCCGCTGGCCGAGGATCTGAAGCGCATCGAAGCAGTGCTGGAGATCGTCGGAGCGGGCGAAAGGCTGGCCGTCGACGTCAACGGCAAGTTCGACCTCACCACCGCGATCGCGTTCGGCCGCGCCATAGAGGGCTTCGGCCTGCGCTGGTACGAGGAGCCGCTCGACCCGCTCGACTATCTGGCGCACGCCGCGCTGGCCACCGAATATGCCCCGCCGCTGGCCACCGGTGAGAACCTATTCTCGATGCAGGATGCGCGGAACCTGATCCGCCACGGCGGCCTGAGGCCCGACCGTGACATCCTTCAGTACGACCCTGCCCTCTCCTACGGCCTGGTCGAGTACCTGCGCACGATCGAGATGCTCAAGGTGCACGGCTGGTCGCCCAGGCGCTGCGTGCCGCACGGCGGCCATCAGTTCGCGCTGAACATCGCCGTCGGCCTGCAATGCGGCGGCAACGAATCCTATCCGCAGGTCTTCGCGCCGTTCGGCGGCTTCGCCGACGACTGCGCCGTGGTCGACGGCCGCGTATCGCTGCCCGACTCGCCGGGCATCGGCTTCGAACGCAAGGCCGACCTGTGGGCGGTGATGAAGGAGATCGCCTGAAGGCGACCCGTTCCTCTCCGTCAGCCGCGCCAGTTTTCCCAGCTGGCGTTGCCGTGCGGTTGATACCGGTCGTCCTGCGGGATGCCCGACTTCGCGCACCCCGCCAAAGCGCCAGCCACGGCGAAGACCAATACCAGCGTTATCGTCCTGAAGAGCGTTGTCATGCCGACGACATGACACCCGGTCAGGACGGTTTCAACAAACCAGACTTCACAAGTGCGCTAACGCCCACTTCCTGATCCTTCATGTAAGCTGCGAACTCCTCCATCGTCGAGGGACGCGGTACGGCGCCGAGCTCCGCGAGCTTGGCGGCAATGGCAGGATCCTTGAGCGCCTTCACGACGGCGCCATTCAGCGTGTCGAGGATCGGCTTTGGCGTCTCGACACGCGCCAGCACGCCGGCCGTCGTACCGCCGTCGAACGGCTTGCTGCCGATGTCGGTGAGCGACGGCATGTCGGGCACCTGCGCGACGCGGTCGGGACTCATCGCCAGCATGCCCTTCAGCTTGCCCGACTTGATGTGCGGCAGCGACGTGGTGAGCTGGTCCATGTAGAGATCGATCTGGCCCGCCATCAGGTCGGTGAGGCCGGGGCCCGATCCCTTGTAGGGGATGATATTGAACTTCACGCCCTCGTTCACCTCGAGGCGCAGAATGGCGATGTGGTTGGTCGTGCCGTTGCCGGCATGGCCGATGGTGACGGTGCCGGGTTTGCTCTTGGCTTCGGCGAGGGCAGCGCGGATGTCGGCGAAACGCCCATCCGCCTTGCCGACGAGGATCATCGGCACGGTCGAAAGCAGGCTGATCGGCGCGAACATCGGCACCAGCGACGGCTTGCCCGCGAGGTAGGGCGAGACATACAGAACGCTGAAACTCCCCATGACGACGGTGTATCCGTCAGCCGGCGCATTGGCCGCCGCTTCCGCACCGACAAGCCCGCCTCCACCCGGCCGGTTGTCGACGATTACCGTCTGGCCGAGGGTGCGCGACATGCCCTCGCCGACCAGCCTCGACGTCAGGTCGTAGTTGCCGCCGGCCGCGAAGGGCGCGATCCAGCGGATCGGCTTGCTGGGATAGACCTGCGCCCAGGCCGGAGCGGCGGCCGAACCAACCGTCGACAAAGCCAGCGCGCTGCCCAGCAGATTGCGTCGCGATATCGTCATCTCGAACCTCCCAAGTTCCGTTCAGACTGATTGCAATTTCCATAGATGCGCGCCACACCGGAAGCACCCGTTCAATCGCTGAGAGAAACCGGATGCCGGAGCATCAAACCCCGCTCATTGCGACGATTGCTGCGGGGTTGATGCTCGCCTTCGTGCTCGGCCTGATCGCCCAGCGGCTCCGGGTGCAGCCCCTGGTCGGCTACCTGCTGGCTGGCGTCATGGTCGGGCCCTATACGCCGGGCTTCACCGCCGACCCCGCCCTCGCGACGGAGCTCGCAGAGATCGGCGTCATCCTCCTCATGTTCGGCGTGGGCCTGCATTTCTCTCTGAAGGATCTGCTTTCGGTCGGACGCATCGCCATCCCCGGCGCCATCGGGCAGATCGCCGTCGCGACATTGATGGGCGCCGGCCTCTCCTGGGCGCTCGGCTGGCCGCCGCTGGCCGGCTTCGTCTTCGGTCTCGCCCTCTCGGTGGCCAGTACCGTCGTGCTCATCCGTGCCCTGCAGGACCGTCACATCCTCGAGACGCATCGCGGCCGGATCGCCGTCGGCTGGCTGGTGGTCGAGGATCTCGTGATGGTGCTGGCACTGGTCCTGTTGCCGGCGCTGGCGGTGGCGGTGGCGACCGAGGGCAAGGGCATACCCTCCAGCCAGCTTCTGCTCAGCCTTCTCGCCACCCTGGCCAAGGTCTCGATGTTCGTCGCGATCATGCTGATCGTCGGTCGGCGCGTCATCCCCTGGCTGATGCACTACACCGCGCATACCGGGTCCCGGGAGCTGTTCCGGCTCGCCGTATATGCCGTTGCACTCGGCGTCGCCTATGGCGCTCACTACTTCTTCGACGTCTCCTTCGCGCTCGGCGCCTTCTTCGCCGGCATGGTGCTGGGCGAGAGCGACCTCAGCCAGCGAGCGGCCGAAGAAGCCATCCCGCTGCGCGACGCCTTCGCGGTGCTGTTCTTCGTCTCGGTCGGCATGCTGCTGAACCCGATGGTGTTCGTGGAGGCGCCGCTGGCCGTCATCGCAACCATCGCCATCATCATCGTCGGCAAGTCGGCCGCCGCCTACCTGATCGTCCGCGCCTTCGGCTACAACCGGTCGACCGCCTTCACCGTCTCGGCAAGCCTCGCGCAGATCGGCGAATTCTCCTTCATCCTGATCGGCATTGGCATCGGCCTGGACATGGTGCCGAAGGAGTCGCGCGACCTCGTTCTGGCCGGGGCCATCGTGTCGATCATGGTGAACCCGTTCGTCTTCACCCTGCTCGAGCGCCTGGGTGCCGACAGAGAGGTCCCTCCCAAATACAAGCCCGACGCCGAACCCGAGACCGATCTCACCCCGACGACCCTGACAGGCCATGACATCGTGGTGGGCTACGGTCGCGTCGGCTCGCTGGTCGGCGCCGGCCTGAGGCAGGAGGGCGCCAAGATGGTCGTCGTCGAGGCGAGCGACGCCGGAGTCGACCGGGCACGCAGCGACGGCGCCGACGTATTCACCGGCAACGCCGCCGAACCGGCGATCATCGCGGCGCTGAATCTCGCAGGCGCACGGCGCCTCTATGTGACGATTCCGGAAGCGTTCGAGGCCGGCCAGATCGTCCAGCAAGCCCGCGCGGCCAATCCCACTCTCGACATTCTGGCGCGAGCGCATTCAAGCGCGACGGTGGAGCATTTGGAGAAGCTGGGCGCTAACCTCATCGTGCTGGGCGAGACGGAAATCGCCCATCGCATGCTGGAGCACGGACGCGGCGACACCCGGACGGCGGCCCGATCCGGGTTGAATGACGGTTTACAGGATGCCCCCATCGCGCCCTAATTGAGGCCCATCTCGCTGGGGAGCCGGCTCGATTGCCGGCACAACTGGAGAGTGAAATGTCGACGCGCCGTGCGTTCCTGTGGGCAATGGCTTCTGTCGCCATCGCGGACGGCATGGCCGGAGCGCCTCCCGCCTTCGCGCAGACGCGCCCGGTCTCCGCCGAGCGCCTGGGCCTCAAGGGCTACGATCCGGTCGCCTACTTCACCCTGGGCATGGCGACACCGGGCGTCGCGGCCTACGAATTCTTGTGGGACGGCGTGCGCTATCGCTTCGCCAGTGCCCGGCACCGCGACATGTTCAGGGCCGATCCCGACAGGTATTTGCCGCAGTTCGGCGGCCAGTGCGCCATGAACATGGCGAACGGCAACGTTCGCGAGTCCGATCCGACCATCTGGGTGATCTCCGACGGCCGCCTCTACGTCTTCGCCAGCTCAGCCGGGTCAGATCGCTTTCGCCTGGAAGCTGCGGCCAACGCGGCACGCGCCGCGACCAACTGGCAGACGCTTAAGAACACGCCGAGCCAGTAGGAAAGCGTCCTCGCCTCACTCCAGCCCGGCCTTGCGCAGGCTGGCCGCGACCCTCTGCTGCAGCGCCGGATCCTGGAAGCGCGTCCCGAAGCTGGCGGCGTCGAGATGCGGATTCTTGCGCCTGCCCTCGTCTATCGCCTCCTTCGCGTCGGCCGCGCGGCCCATTTCGGCATAGGCGCCGGCCAGCGGCAGGTCGAGCAGCGGATAGGCCGGGAAGCGGGCCCGCACCGTCTCGAGCAGGCGCACAGCATCGGCGTAACGCCCGCTCAGCAGATAGGCGATGCCGAGATTGAGCGCCGCCTCCGGACCGATGTTGGGATTGAGGCGGTTTGCGATCTCCGAGGTCGCTATCGCTTCCTCGACGCGCCCGGTCCACAGCAGCACCGCGGCCCGCGCCCGCAGCACCTCGGCGTCGCTGGGGTTGATCTCGAGCGCGCGCTCCGATTCGGCCATCGCGAGGTCGTACTTGCGGGTCGCGGCATAGGCGCGGGCGAGCACGCCATGCGCCAGCACGTTCTCCTCGTCGAGATCAATCGCCTTCTGCGCGTAGCGGATCGCGGTGTCGATATCCTGCTGGGGGAATTCCGACCAGCCGAAGGTGGCGCGTTCGAAATGGACGCCCGCCAGCTCGGCATAGGCGTCGGCATAGTTCGGCGCCATCACCATGGCTTTCTCCAGCATCTCGCGCGCCGCCCGGTTGCCCGACGGTGTCGTCTCTGCCGCCCGGGTGCGGCCGCGCAGGAGCATGTCGTAGGCATCGAGATTGTCGGTCGGCTTGCGCAGCGACTGCTGCACGGCGAGCTGCTGCAGGTTGGTCGCCAGCGTGCCGGCGATCCGGCGTGCGATGCGGTCCTGCACCGCGAAGATGTCGCCAAGGTCGTCGTCGTAGTGTTCGGACCAGAGCTGCGTGCCGGTCATCGCGTCGCTCAACTGCACGGTGACGCGCACGCGCGTCCCCATGCGGCGCACTGTGCCGCCCACGATGTAGCGCGCCCGGAGCGCGCGTCCGATCTCCTGCGGCGGCAGATTCTTCCCGCGATACGGCAGCACCGCGCCGTAGGACAGCACGGTGAGCTGCTTGAAGCGCCCGAGCGCCCGCGTGATGTCCTCGGTCAGCCCGTCCGAGAAGTAATCCTGGCCGGCATCCCCGCTCTGATTGGCGAAGACCAGCACTGCCACCGACAGGCCCGTCTCGACCGGCGCCGGCGCGGCCGCCACCGCCTCCTCTGCCGGCCGGAAACTGCCGGAGGAATAGGCAAGGATCCCGGCGCCTGCCAGAATGATGGCCGCAACGGACGCGACGGCGAGCCGCACCGTCGGCTTGCGTCGCAGCGGCCGGTGTGCCGCGACCGCGCCGTCGGCCAGCGCCGCCGGGTCGAGCGTATAGACACGGACCGGCCGGTCGATGTTCTTCACCGCGCGGTTGCCGAGGTCGCGGAACGGCAGAGCGAGCTTGTCGCGCACCTGCTCGTAGACCGCGACCGACAGCACGATGGCGCCGGGCTCGGCCACACCCTGCAGGCGGGCGGCGACGTTGACCGTGTCGCCGAACACATCGTCGTCAGAGGCGATCACGTCGCCCAGATGCAGGCCGATGCGGAAGGTCTGGCGCCGCTCGGCCGGCACGCCCTCGTTGCGCTCCACCATGCCGCGCTGCAGTTCGACGGCGGACCGCACCGCCTCGACCGCGCTGCCGAACTCGACCATCACGCCGTCGCCCACCGTCTTCACGATGCGGCCGCCGAACCGTCCGATCACCGGCGCCACCAGCTCGGCCAGATGCGCGCGCAGATCGACGAGGGTGCGTTCCTCGTCGGCGCGCATCATTCGGCTGTAGCCGGAAACGTCGGCGAACAGCATGGTCGCCAGCCGGCGATTGGTGGTCGGGGACGTCATCGGTCTCGCGTCAGCGTCAGTTGTGATAAAAGCAGAGCTCTTCGGTCATGCTGCTGCTCCCTTGCAGCGGCTACAATATGGCGCTCCGACGGTGTATGCCGCCAGAGCGGTTCGAAAGCGAGGTGTCATTGTCCCTGCGCCGCCTTGCGTGCCTGTTCTGCGTCACCCTTGCGACGCCGGCGCTCGCCCAGGCCCCGGCCCCTACCGTGCTCGACTGCACCGGCCCCTTCGCCCGTGACGCCGACGAGCGCAGGCTGGCCCAAGTCTTCGGTGCCGCCAACGTCGAACGCGCCGAGATTCCCGTCGGCGAGGGCAATACGGAGCCGGGAACCGTCATCTTCGCCCGGGATCCGGCCAAGCGCATCGACATCCTCTGGCACGATTCCTACGCCCGCCCCAATGTCGTCATCATCCGTAACGGGTCGAGCTGGCCGGTGGCCGTGGCCGGCCTCGACAAGCCGGTCGCGAACGGTGCCACCCTGGCAGAGATCGAGGCCATGAACGGCAAGCCCTTCAGCCTGACGGGGTTCGGCTGGGATCTCGGCGGCTACGCGAACGGCTGGGACGGCGGCCGCCTCGAAAGGCCGGTCGGCGGCTGCAACCTCTCGGTGCGCTTCGACCCGGCAAGCGATGCCCCCGGCGATGCTCTCGACAAGGTGAACGGCGACGTCGAATTCCTGTCGACCGACCCCGCCGTGCGCCAGACCAGGCCGGTCGTCATCGAGATCGAACTTGGCTGGCCGCAGTAGCAATCTGAACGTAAACGACCGTCATCTGCGCTTCGAGATAGCGAGTGCCCGCGGCGGCGCGCGGCGGTGCGAAGAGAGCTGCGCCAACCTCGTCCGCCGACTTGGCCGCCAGCACGACCTTGTGTCTCACGGCCCCGGCCAGTGCCCGGCCGAGCAACGTTTCGTCACTGCGTGCGCTCGAACACGGCGAGCGTGCCGAGCTGGCCGACCTTACTGTAGCGGCGGCGCCACGCCGGCGCGCGTTCGTCGAAGAAAGCCTCATCGAACACATTCAGAAGGATGTAGTCGAAATTGCCGCGCCGGATTTCCTCGTCGAGCTTGCCCTGCTGAAGGGCTCGCAATGCCGGCACCCGCATCTTTCCGTCCAGGTTCACGACACGATCGGGCAGCATGAAACCGAAACGCCCCGACTCCATCATGCCGATGCGCGACCCGTCCGACATGAATGGCGACCGGGCCAGGGCGTAGGCCGATGAGCCGAAATAGCCCCGGTACGGAACGCCCCAAGGCTCGGCGATCCAGTAGACATTGGACAGAACGGCGGCCACGACGGCAAGGGATGCCACGCTCGCGAACACCTTCGACGCTTCGAATCGCCTTGCGGCGCCGACAATCACCAGCGAAGTCATGATGATGACCAGAAGTTTCACGGGCCCGAAATAGCGCTCGTAGAATTGGACCGCAGAGCTGACCAGGGGATAGTAGGCAAGCAGCACGACGTTCGACGCGGCAAATGCCAGCAAGACAAGACGCGTCGCCCTGTCTGCCAACGGGGACCGCGGCCGGAATACGGCAAACGTCAGCCCGATCGTCAGAAGCCCGGCAATCAGCCCGCCGACCAACGGAGTTTCAGTCAGCAACATCCTCACGCGGACGAACAGGATCGGAATGAAGGAGACGATGAAGGCGCGGATCGTATCGAGCGGATGACTGAAAGGTCGCAGTGCAGCCGATGTTGCGACCCCGCTCTGGGGCACGAGCAGCCCGGCCACCCAGTAGCAGTAAGCGATCCAGGGCAGCACCAGAGCGCAGGCGATCACACCGGCGACCATCAGTTCGTACAGCCGCGCAATCGAACGATCCCCGATCAGCAAGGCGATCATGACGAACGCGCAGACGAAGACGCCGTCGTTGCGCGCGAGCATGAGGAACCCTGCCGACAGGCCGAATACCACGGCACGCCGGACGCTGGGCGTCCGAACCTTGGTTCCGGCGCTGCGTTGGCCGACCAGCAGGAAGAGCAGGAGGGCCGAGATGTAAAGCCCGCTCTCCATCCCGTTCATGTAAAGGTCGTTGAGCTGGCGATCCCAGAAAAACAAGCCCGCGATCAGCGGTATCGCGAGTACGGGAAGGGGCAACCGGGTCGCGCGTTGGGCGAACACGACAAGCAGAAAAGCGCCAGCGATCCAAAGCACGTAGCTCGTCAAGTAGAGGAGCGAGAATGCGGCGCGATCGGAGCCCGCCAGGTAGGCGATGGCGCAGACGAGGCCCCAGAGAGGCTGGATGCCCGACGTCCACTCCACCCCGTCGATGGTGATACCGAACCCGCGGGCGGCGTTACGGGCGATGGTCAAATAGTAGTAGGCATCGTCGCCGCCCTCGGCGAATGCAACGGCGACCAGGTCGGACGACATCAGTCGATTGACGCTTTCGGCGCCTTTGAACGCAAGGCACGCGCCGATCAACGCGAGGAGAAGGACGGGGAGAATCTTTTTCATCGCCTGTATCGCCTGCCATACTGTCCGGAGACGAGCGCCGGATACTGCGAATACAACCCTACGCAATTCCCTCTTCTCGTCACGAGAACAGTATATATTGTCGCCATCAATGAATCTGGTTGTCATATATTTGGCGGGAGCGCTGGTCGCAACGCTGGCAAACGTTGCAAGCCAGGAGCTGGTTTGGCGCCTGCTCGGCAGCACCGGCCTCTACTATTCCATGATTGCCGGCACGGGTGTCGGCCTGTTGGTCAAGTATGTCTGGGACAAGCGCTTGATCTTTGCCTACCGACCGGCGTCACGGGCCCACGACCTCCTCACCTTCCTGCTGTACGCCGCGATGGGGCTGGCAACGACGGCGATATTCTGGGCCGTCGAACTGGGCTTCTGGTACACATTCCACTCGACGGGCATGCGATACCTCGGCGGCGTGATCGGCTTGGCCATCGGCTACTGGGTGAAGTACCAGCTCGACAAGCGCTTCGTCTTCGCCTCCCAAGCGTAGCCCATGCGACTTCACTCTGTTCTCGTCACTGTCGCGCTGCTGGTCGTCGTTACGGGAACTGCCGTTGCCTGGTGGGCCGTTGGATCGCTCGGAATCGTGACGCCCGAGAAGATCGGAGAGTGGCTGGCAGCGACACGCGGCCATCCGTGGGCGCCCGCCGTCGTGGTGGGAGCGTTCCTGCTCGCAGGAGTCGTCGTCTTCCCCATACACGGGGTCATTCTTGCAACGGCGGCCGTGTTCGGCGGCTGGACCGGTTTTGCTTACTCCGCCGTCGGCGTTTTCTTCAGCGGCTGGATCCCCTATTTCATCGGCGCCCGGCTGGGCAAGGACGCGGTCGCCCGTAACTTCGGTCCGAGGATACAGCCCGTTCTTCGGTTGGCGAAGGAACGTGGCGTGCTGGTGGTCGTTGGCTTCCGGATCGTGCCGGCCGCTCCGGGGACGCTCACCAATCTGGCCCTCGGCGCGGGCGGGATCCGCTTCCCGGATTTCGTCTTGGGGACGTTGATAGGCATGATGCCGGGCCTCGTCGTCGTGTCCCTGATGGGCGACCGCGCCATGGCCTTCCTGCAGGCTCCTTCCCTCGGCGGCATCATACTGCTGGTCCTCTGTATTGCCGCTTATGGAGCCTTGGCGGTCGGCGGGCAGATACTCGTGTCGCGCTGGCGGAGATAACGGGACGGTGATGCCTACTCGCCGACGCGCTTCGCCGGCGAGACGGCCGCGCCGCTGGTGAGGGCGCCGGCGATGGCGGCGGCGATGCGCCGGTTGCCCTCGGCCGAGACGTGGAAGTTGAAGAAGAACTCGTCTTTGCCGAGCTCTTTCATCCCGCGATCGATCGTCTCGTAGGTATCGAGTGTTCCAAGCCCCGCCTTGGTCGCACAGGCGAGGACAGCGCGGGTCTGGCGGATCTCCTCGACGATCCACGGCGGACGCGGCTCCATTCGCCACACCGGCGGCGCGTAGAGTCCAACGACAAGAGTTGGAACGCCAAGACCTGACAGCTTCTGCATCAACGGACAGGCGAGCGCCTCGCCCGAGCCACGCGGCAGGATGCGCACACCCGCGGCCTGCCATTCGTAGGGGTCGCCCGCGCGGCGCATGATCGTCTCGAGCAGCGCGGACCAGCCGAAGACGTCACGCAGCACGCGCAGGTGCCAGGGGATCGGCGCGCTCTGTGGGACCGGCACGTTGCGCAGGGCAAGTTTGCCGTCGGGCTTGCCTACGCCAAGCTCGAAGTAAGGCCTCTCCTTGCCCCACAGGCGGCGATACTCGCTGCGCTGCAGGTCGTCGGCGATGAAGCCCACGACGACGAGCCCGGGCTTCTCCTGGGCCACCAGCCGTTCGGTGTAGAGCACGATCTGGTCGAGGCCGTAGCCCACGACGCCCGCGTTCAGCACCCTGCGCTTGAGGTCGGCCTGCAGCAGCGCGGGCCAGGTCTCGCCGTCTGCGACCTCGGCGCCATAGGTGAAGGAATCGCCGGTTGCCAGGATCGGCGTACCTGCCGGTGGCTCCTGTCCGCCCTGCACGACTCGGAAGCCGTGCGAGTCGTGATTGGCCTCTGCCGAGCGGAAGTCGGGGCGCGAGACGAAGCCCAGCTGCGGATCGAAGGCGAACTGTCCCTGCAACTCGCCTTCGAAGCGCGCCTGTTGGTTCAGCACGAAGTTCGGCCAGCGCGTGAGCCACTCCGTTCCGCGATTGAGACGGCTCGCAATCTCCAGACCGCCCAAGCCGATGACGACCGAGAAGGCTATCAGGAAGATTCGTCCCAGCCATTCGGCGGCGGGCGACAATGGACGTTTGCCGGAGGCTGGTCGCATCGCGTTCCTGAGGTTCCGTCGTCAGTTCTTGACCGTCGGCCTGCCCGGCCATGGCTTCGACGCAAGACCGGCCAGCCATAACTGTAGCCGTTCGGCCGGCCGGGCAAGGGCGCGGCGCACCGGAATATCCCAGGTCCGCGACAGCACGAACGCCGCCAGGACGACAGCTCCGGCGAGGGTAAACACGATGGGGAAAGAGAAAGCGGGCGTGCCCGGGGAGATGATTGCGGGCTGCAAGACGATGACGAGCGGGGCGTGGATGACGTAAATCGGATACGACAGTTCGCCGAGCCAGGAATAAGTGACTTGTTCCGCGCGGGTGGCCGGTTCGACGGTCGCCGACCAGACCAGGATCGGAATCAGCAGCGCCGTGGCGAGGTAAGTGAATTTCCCGTACGGCAGGGCGCAGATCGCGACCAGCACCACGCACGACAGGATCGGCCAGAACGCCGGCAGGCGCGGCGGAACCCGTTGCCAGATGCGAAACACCAGGACGCCGCCCAGAAAGAAGAAGATCGAGCGTGCCAGGCCGCCCCCGAACGTGCCGAGACTGAATCCTGGCGGGACGAAGTGGTAGTGCACGCTCTGCACGTAGCAAGCGAACGAGATGGCCATTGTGATCAGGATGGCCAGGGTCGAGGGGCGCGCAACGCCGTATATCCAGTTGACGACCAACTCGTAGAACAGCGACCACGACGGCGGGTTGAGGGGAAACAGGAAGTCGTCGATGGTCTGCGTTCCGATGCGCACCGGGATGGGCACAAACGCCGGCAGAAAGAGCAGCGCCATGACACCCGCCGTGACGAACTTGCCCCATTCCCGTGGCAGGCTCGGCGCGACGAGTTCGGCCGCGACCCCGAGCAGGATGCACAGCAGATACAGTGGATAGAGACGCACCAGCCGGCGCGTCATGAAGGCGCCGGTCGTCATGCCGTCACGCAGACGCTGCTCGTAGGTGAAGGAGAGGATGAACCCGCTCAGGCAGAAGAAGTAGTCGACGGCCACGGCGGCGTTTGGAAAAAGCGTAGCCGACGACAGTCCGCTCGTCGTGAAGTGATACAGCATGACGCAAATCGCCGCGGCGCCGCGCGTTGCGTCGAGCGTCAGGAAGCGACGCGATTGCGAAGTCATGGAACGGTCGGATCATCCCCCACCAGCAACCAGTATCAGGGTGCGTTGTGTCGGGAAAGCACGTCACGCGGTGTATCTCAGGCCGCCCGTATGGCATCGTGACTGCGCTTGCCCAGCCCGTGTCGCAAGCGGTTTGGCTAGCCAACCTCCTCCAGCGACGAGCAGGCGCCGCTGACGCGGGTCTGGCGCATGTAGCGGCGGTGGCGGTCGGCGTCGTAACCGCCGCCGGCATGCAGCAGGCAGCGATTGTCCCAGAGCACGACGTCGCCCGGCTGCCAGGCGTGATGATAGACGTGCTCGGGCCGCGTCGCCTCTTCGGTCAGCGCGTCGATCAGGGCGCGGCCCGCCGCCGGGTCCATGCCCTCGATCTCGCGCACGTGGCTGCCGAGGAACAGGTTCTTCGCTCCCGTCGCCGGGTTGGTGCGGACGAGACGCTGGCGCACCGGCGGCAGCGAGGCGGCCAGCTCCGGCGACACGGCATCGGGCGCGACCTTGGAGCGCGAATGGACGTAGTCGTGGATTGCAATCAGCGGTTCCAGTTCGGCCTTTCGCTGGGGCGACAGGCGCCCGTAGGCGGTGCGCAGGGAGACGAACATCGTGATGCCGCCCACGGACGGAGTCTCGTAGGCGCACATGACCGAGAGGAAGGCCGGCACCGGTTTGAACGAGGCATCGGAGTGCCACATGTTGTTGCCGGTCAGGAAGATCGTCTTCTTGTGCGCGTTGCCCAGGGCCGTGCCGTCCGGCTGCACGTTGCCGATGGTGCCGAAATACTCGATCTTGCCGAGGCTGGTGTGGCTGGGCTCGGGCCGGCCGAGCTGCCGCGTGAGCGCAAGCTGGCGATCGTCGTCCATCGTCTGGTCGGGGAAGCAGACGAACGAATAGCGGTCGACCGCCGCGTTGATCTCCGCGACGAGGTCGGGCGCGAGCGGCTTGCCCACATCGATACCGCGGATGCGGACGCCTAACTCGGGATGGAGTTGTTCGTAACGAAGCTGGGGCATGGCGCGCGAACCTCCGGAATGCCGTCGGATCGCAGTCTTTACGATTTGCAGTTAGCGGACCAGCCCGGGCAGCGCCTCAGTCCCGCAGGTCGAGCTTTCCTTCCAGCTGCAGGAGGCGGACGGCCTGCAGCGACAAGACGCTCAGCGCATCGCGGATCTCGCCGGCCTCGACCATCCGGAAGGCTTCCGCCAGCGGAACGCGCTTCACCGCGAGTTCCTCCGTGGCTTCCGGCTCCGACTCGCCCGGTGTCAGGCCCCAGGCGAGATAGGCGACGGCGCGCTCGTCGGAGACGGAGTTCGAGAGATCGGCTTCCAGAATCTTCCGCCAGCGGCGCGCCACGAACCCCGTCTCCTCGCGCAGCTCGCGTGCCGCCGAGTCGAGCGGATCGATACCGTGCGCCCCGCCGCCCTCGGGGATTTCCCAGCTATAGGCATCGAGCGGGAAGCGGTACTGACCCACCAGATAGGTGTGCCCCTCCGCATCGACCGGCACGACCCCGATGGCCAGGTTCTTGTAGTGGATCAGCCCGTAGATGCCCGGCGTCTGAGCCGGCGTCAGAACCTCGTGGTGGGTCAGCCGGATCCACGGGTTCTCGTACACCTCGTTCTGGGAGAGGATGGTCCAGGGGCCCTTCTTGTTGGTCGTCATCGGTGGGGGTGTCCAAGTCTCCAGATTGCATTTCGGTGCGGCCACGACCGGCCTGCCTCGCAATGTCCCACCGAACAGGACTGCGGGCTATCATATGTGACGCGACGGTCCCTCACGACGTGCGTGAAGACAGCGGTTCCTGCTTCTGCACGAGCGCGTCGGCATGCCGGTGGACCAGGCGCCAGCGCCCGCCTTCGAGGCGAAACGTCTGGGTCACGCGCAGGTCGAGGACCGGCAGGGGCTTACCGTCTGGCGCCTGCCGCGCCCAACGTTCCAGGCTGACCAGGCAGGCCACGTCCTGCCCCACGGTTACACCGACTAGCTGTTGGCTGTAGGCACCGCCGTGGAAGTGCGAGGCCGCCCAGGCGAGCCGTGGCCCGACCTCGGCCCAGCCGCGCTCGACGCCGCCGAAGCCACCCATCACCGTCACGTCGTCGGCATGGGAGAAGAGCGCCTGCAGTGGGCCGGCGTCGCCGGTCGCGAAGGCCTCCTGGGCCGCCTGCAGCTCGATCATCGCGGTTTGCCAGCTCTCGTTCGACATCATGAGACTCCGTCTCTGTGGCGGCTGCGTCTATTATTCCCGGCCCGACCCTCAGAAAATCGACGATTTCTGCCTTAGTTCTGCATCATAATTCCCGCAAACTCGGAGTTCGGGGCAATAGCCGGGAGGCGGGCGATGAAAAGACGTGTTCTGACGCAGGCGCTTTTGATGGGGCTGGTGGCGCGCAGCGTTCCGGCCTTTGCCGCGGATGTGCCCACCCTGCAGGAGACGCGGAGCCTGCGCGAGAAGGTGAAGTCGGGCGCCCTGCCACCAGTGACCGAGCGCCTGCCGAAGCAGCCGCGGGTGATAGAGAGCTTTTCGGGCGCGGACGGCATCGGCCGGCAGGGCGGCCAGCTCAACATGCTGGTCGCGGCCACGCGCGATACCCGCCTGATGACCGTCTACAGCTACACCCGACTGATCGTCTACGACGACAAGTTCAAGCTGCACCCCGACATCCTCGAGAGCTACGAGGTCAAGGACGGCCGCGAGTTCACCTTCAAGCTGCGCGCCGGCCACAAATGGTCGGACGGCCATCCCTTCACCACCGAGGACTTCCGCTTCTTCTGGGAGGATGTCGCCAACAACAAGGACCTGTCGCCGAACGGTCCCTCCGTCGAGCTGCTGGTCGACGGCAAGCCGCCGAAGGTCGAGATTCTCGACGAGGTGACGATCCGCTACAGCTGGGACAAGCCCAACCCCGACTTCATCGAGAGCCAGGCACGCGCCGCGCCGTTGTTCCTGTTCCGCCCGGCCCACTACATGAAGACGCTGCACGGCAAGTACACGGACGAGGAGGAGATCCTCAAGCGCTTCAAGGGCAGCCGCTGGGCCAACGTCTACAAGCGCCAGGACGCGATGTACGGCAACAGCAACGTCGACCTGCCGACGCTCAACCCGTGGGTCCTCACCACGGTGCCGCCGGCCCAGCGCTTCGTCTTCGTGCGCAACCCCTACTTCCACCGCATCGACAGCAAGGGCCAGCAGCTGCCCTACATCAACGACGTGATCTTGACGGTGGTGGCGGCCAACCTGATCCCGGCCAAGGCAGGGCTGGGTGAATCGGACCTGCAGCCGCGCTATCTCGGCCTGCGCGACTACACCTTCCTGCGCGACGCCGCCAAGACGTCCGGCATCAAGGCGCTCCTGTGGGAGAAGGGCTCGGGCTCGGAGGTTGCCTTCTATCCGAACATGAACGCCAACGACGAGACCTGGCGCAAGCTCAACCGCGACGTCCGCTTCCGCCGCGCCCTGTCCCTGGCCATCAATCGGGACGAGTTGAGCGACGTCGTCTACAACGGGCTGGCCAAGCCCTCCGCCAACACGATCATGCCGCGCTCGCCCCTGTTCAAACCGGAATACGCGAAGAAATGGGCGATCCACGACGTGAAGGCGGCCAACAAGCTGCTCGACGAGATCGGCCTCACCAAGAAAGGCAGCGACGGCATCCGCCTTCTGCCCAACGGCCAGCCGGCCATGTTCGTGATCGAGCATTCGAGCGAGAAGGCCGACGAGGTCGACACCATGACCCTGGTCGTCGATCAGTGGAAAAAAATCGGCATCAAGGCGCTGCTGAAGCCGCAGACCACCGACAATTTCCGCCTGCGCACCACATCGGGGGAGGCGATCATGACCGCCTATGCCGGCGTCACGACCGCCGCACCGACCGTCGACACCAGCCCGCGCGAGTTCACGCCGGTGATGCAGGGCGGGCTGCAATGGCCGAAGTGGGGCCTCTACGTCGAATCGAAAGGCAAGCAGGGCGAGCCCTGCGACATGGAGGTCGGCAAGGAGCTGCTCGGGCTGTTGCAGAAGTGGGAGAAGTCAGCCGACGCCGCTGAAAAACGCAAGGCGTGGGAGGAGATCCTGACGGTCAATGCCGACCAGGTCTTCTCGATCGGCACCGTGAACGAGGTGCGCCAGCCGGTCACGGTGGGCAAGAAGGTGCGCAACGTGCCCGAGAAGGGCTACTGGGCGTGGGATCCGGGCGGATACATCGGCCTCTACGAACCCGACACGTTCTGGATCGCCAGCTAGCGATCCAGCGGCCGGTCGGAGAGACCCATCGAGGGGCCGTCACTGCGGCTTGAGCGGGCCCTCGAACAGGCAGTAGCCGTCGAGCATGATGGTCGCGGCGCCGGGCTTGACCGAGCCCACCACGTCCATCTTGTTGCCGCCGCCCACGATGGTGGTCGTCTTGAACTTCATGTCGGGACCCAGCTTCGCCTTGAATCCGCGCTCGGGACGGCCTTCCTGCTGGAACCAGCCATCCACGTCGGTCCCGACGACCGTCACCTTGATCTGCATCTTGTAGGTCGGGCACTTACCGCTGCCCGGGACGTTCAGCCCGTAGCCCGTCCAAGTCCACACGGCCGGCTCTGCCAAGGCAGGCGCGGCAGGAAGAAAGGCGACCAGGGCGGCCACGGCAAACTTTTTCAACATCGACATTCCCTCACCGGAAGGTGGCAACGAACACGCAATCTCTGTGTGGATTGTAGCCAGATTCGATGTCTAAATCGCGCCGTTTTGAAGGCACCCGCCCTTTCATCGGGCACGCTTCTTCCCCGCCTTGCCGGCCTTGCGCCCGGAGCCGGTCCTGACGGGACCTGTCTTGGAGGCGAGCGCGGTCTGCAGCGCCTTCTCCGCCTCCCGGATCTTGGCCTCCCGGTTGGGAGCCTCCGCCGGCAGGTTGCGGGCAAAATTCAGCCGAGCCTCGGCCCGCTGCAGGAAAATCGCCTTCTTGGCTTCGGAAATCGGCTGGCCCATGAACTCTCCTGCCGGAAACCGGCATCACTTTCGGACCTGCACCTTACCGCCTTTCCGGCCGGCCGGGGGCACTGCAGCTTCCGAACTGCCCTCGTCGTCCGGACGCTCGACCGTGGGCTCCAGACCGTAGCGGCCGCCCGTCTCCTGGTCCTCGCGCTGATAGCCCGGCCCCTCTTCCGCGTCGGCGCCATAGACGCCCTTCTCGCGCTTCTCCTCACGGCGCGCGTCCTTGGCCTGTCCGGTGCCGCTGTAACTGGCCGAGACCTCGTTCGGGTCGGGCTTCTGGGGCGTGCAGGCCATGTGAATCTCCGTCGGCATGAAGGGTTCAGGCCCGGTGAACGCGCTGACCCCGCCGGCGGATGCAGCAGGAGGCGACGCCCCGGAGCGCTTGACTTAACTCAAGTACGGCGCGGCTGGGCACCCCTATCCTCTTCGCGTGGAAGGATGCCCTCGATGACCAACGTAACCAAGCTGCACGCCAAGCCGACCGTTCCCGAACTGGAACGCCCCGTGCACTCGGTGCCCGCCGATGACTTGGTCGCCGCCGGCAAGCGCCTACGCGACACCGTTCCGCGCGCGAGCCAGGGCGCCTGGAAGCGCCCGAAGGACCGCCGTGATCCGCTGGAGATCCTCCAGGCGTCCGACGAGGGGCGCCAGATCGATCTCCTGCCGATTCGCTACGGCCGCATGCTGCAATCGCCCTTCACCTTCTATCGCGGGTCGGCCGCCGTGATGGCCGCCGACCTTGCGGGCACGCCGGCGACGGGCCTTCACGTGCAGGCCTGCGGCGACTGCCACCTGCTGAACTTCGGCGGCTTTGCCACGCCCGAACGCAGCATCAACTTCGACATCAACGACTTCGACGAGACGCTGCCCGCGCCTTGGGAATGGGACCTGAAGCGCCTGGTCGCCTCGTTCGTGCTGGCGGCGCGGTCGAACGGCCTGTCGGAAGCGGCGGGGCGCGACGCAGCCCAGGCCACGGCCGGGAGCTACCGCGAGCACCTGCGCGAGGTCGCCGAGATGAGCCCGCTGGAGGCCTGGTACACGAAAATCGGTCCGGAGGAACTGTTCAGCCTGACCGACGACCCACAGATCCGGAAACGCATGCAGCGCCGGATCGAGGCGGCGCAGGAAGAGCGCTCTGCCGATATCGATTTTCCCAAGCTGGCGGAGATGGTCGGCGGCCAGGTCCAGATCAAGGACCAGCCGCCGCTGATCTTCCATCCGGAATTCGCGCGCGCCGAAGGCTTCCGGGAGGCGGTGGACAAGGCCTTCGCCAGCTATCGCGACACGCTGCCGGACGATCGCAAGGCGCTGCTCGACCGCTATCGCCTGGTCGACGTCGCCATGAAGGTGGTCGGCATCGGCAGCGTCGGCCGCTACTGCTCGATCGGCCTGCTGATGTCGTCGTCGAACCAGCCGCTGTTCCTCCAGTTCAAGGAGGCCGTGCCCTCGGTGCTGGAGCCCTATGCCGGCAAGAGCGGCTACGGCCATGCCGGACAGCGCGTGGTGCAGGGCCAGCGCCTGATGCAGTCGTCGTCCGACATCTTCCTGGGCTGGGCGACCGGCGTGCGCGGCAACGACCTCTACGTCCGGCAGCTGCGCGACGCGAAGATCAAGCCGCTGGTCGAGACCTTCGACCGCAAGATGCTGGTGCTGTTCGGCAAGGCCTGCGGCTGGGCGCTGGCGCGGGCGCACGGGCGGGCCAGCCATCCGTGGCTGATCGCGGGTTATCTCGGGCGGAGCGAGGCGTTCGACGAGGCCATGGTGAAGTTCGCGGTGGCCTATGCCGACCAGACCGAGCGCGACCACGGATTGCTGAAGGCGGCGGTCGCCGCCGGCCGGATCAAGGTTCATGTCGAGGAGGACCGGTAGCAAGAGAGCACGCGATGACGTTCGACATCGGCAATCACTCCCTGCTGGTCATCTTCCTGATCAGCCTGGTGCTGAGCCTCGCCACCGACGAAGCGGGCCATTGGCTCGGGGAGCGGGCTGCCCGGCAGCCGCCTTCCATGGCATTTCCCTCATGGCCATCGGCTTCGCCGGCTACGGCAGCGGGGTCGAACCAAAGCGGACGCGGCTGCCCGTCCACATCACCGGCCTGCTCGTGGCGACGATCGTGCTGCTGATCCAGGACATCGATCGGCCGGGCAGCGGTTTCATCACGGTGAGCCAGCAGCCGCTCGTCAACGCGGCGGCCACGATCGACGCCTTCACCAGCCCGCCATGACGCCGATGACCCCGCCCACGCCCCTGACGCGCGGCAGGCTGCGCACGCCGCGGGCGGCGGCGGTCGCTGGCATCCTGTTCTCCGGCCTGCTGATCGCCGCGTTTCTGCTGTTCCTGTCAGCCGTTCCGCGCGATTCGCGCGAGCACGGGACGTGGCTGGTCACCGGCCTCGACCGAGTCGTGCTCGCGATCAACCTGATGCCGTTTGCCGGCGTCGCCTTCCTGTGGTTCATCGGCGTGGTGCGCGACCGACTGGCAGAGGCGGAGGATCGGTTGTTCGCGACGGTCTTCCTGGGCAGCGGACTCCTGTTCCTCGTCCTGATGTTCGTGGCCACCGCAGTGTTCGGCGCCATCGTCATCGTCCATGCCGGCCAGCCGGAAGCGCTGCGCGACTCGCCCGCCTTCGCCTTTGCTCGGGCCTTCGCCTACACGCTAGTCAACGTCTACGCGATCCGGATGGCGGGCATCTTCATGTTCGTCACTTCGACGATCGCGCTGCGCACCGCCTTCGTCGCGCGCTGGCTGGCGGTGCCCGGTTTCGCGATGGGCCTTTTCCTGCTGTTTGCCAGCCCCTGGGTCGACTGGAGCTTCATCGTCTTCCCGCTTTGGGCCCTCCTGATCAGCGTCTACCTCCTGGTCACCAGCCTCCGTCAGGATGCCGACGGGCGCCGGACAGCCAGGAGCGTGCCGTAGCCCGCGAGTGCGCAGCACAGCGCCAGCGCGAGGTAGAACAGCGCAAACAGGTCGTTCCTCACGAGCGCCAGCCACAGGGCGAGGCCCGCAAAGACGACGGCGAGGACCATGGCGCTCCACCACACGAGCCGCACCCCCAGCCGCAGCTTCTGCACGCGCTCCTGCGGCCTGGGTGTCGCGGTTTCTGTCACGGGAGGCGGGCGGGGTTCGTCCATGAGCGTCAACGACCGCGGACGGCCGAGGCTGCATCCCCGTTAAAGCCTCCTTTCCCCCTCCCCGGGACGGGGCGGAAGGCTTGCCGCCTGCGTGCGGCAAGACCTACGTTCCGGCAAGGGCAGGCCCCGCAGCCCTCCAAACGCACGAACACGACACCCATGATCCATTCGCGCCTTACGATCGTTACCGCATCGCTCGCTGCCGCTATCGCCAATGCCGTTCCGTGCTTTGCACAACGGCCGGAGCCTGTGCGCATCGGTGGGATTGGCATCGACGCGACCGAAGTGACGATCGGCGAGTTCCGGGCCTTCGCCCGCGCCACGTCGTTGCGAACGGCGGCCGAGCGCGAGGGCGGTGGCTTCGAATACACTGGCGGATGGACGCGGCGGCAAGGCTGGACCTACGAGCGTCCACAAGGCGAGCCCGGCCAGGACTCCGAGCCCGCCGTGCACGTGACGTGGGCGGAGGCCGATGCCTTCTGCCGGCATGTCGGCGGCCGGCTGCCGACCCTCGCCGAGTGGCGAAGCGCCGCCTACACCGAGCAGCTGACCGACCGACCGACGGCTACGTGCGGGGACAGACCTATCAATATCCGGTGGGCGACGACCCCGCCGGCATGAACAACAACCGTCGGGCGCATGTCGCCGTCGCGACCACCAAACGCGGCGTCAACGGGCTCTACGACATGGGCGCCAATGTCTGGGAGTGGATGGCGGACCGGCGCGGGGACGACGCCCTCACCGCAGGCGGATCCTGGTGGTACGGCCCGGCCCAAGCCCGTGCCGACGGTGCCCAGTGGAAGGTCGCCCGCTTCTATGCCCTCTATATAGGGTTTCGCTGCGCCTACGACACTAAGGGTTGATGTCGACGCCTGAATCCGGGGTGGGTCTTTTCGTTTCAGTTGTTTCGTTCATTACTTTTATTGCGATTATAGCCGTCTGATCGTGTCATGCCGCCCCCTCGCCGCGACGGATTTGGAGGGAGTATTTAGGAAGCCGACGTTCCGCTGGGATAGAATGCTGATAGTCATCAAGCATGTCGTTATTATGGACCATAGAATAGTCTAAAAATTAGAGAAATTGGACCTCGACATGGTCCGCGTAGGAGCACGCATGCAAGTGTCTGTGACAGACGCTAAGGGGCAGTTGACCGAACTGGTTCGGCGAGCCGAGGCGGGCGATGAGGTCATCCTGACGCGGCATGGCCACGCCGCCGTCCGGCTCGTCCCGATCAAGGCGGCGACGGACCGGAAGTCCCGTCGGACGCTTCTCGAGGCTGTACGGACATCGGCTGCCGCCAAGGCCGCAACCGGGCCAAGCGCGGCGCGGAGCCAGGACTTCCTCTATGGCGACGACGGCCTGCCCGAATGATGGCGGTCGATACGTCGGCCCTGATGGCGATCCTGCTCAATGAGGCGGACGCGGATGCCTGTGCCGCAGCACTGGAGGCCGATGCCGATCTCCTGATCTCGGCCGGCACAGTGGCAGAGGCGTTGATTGTCGCCGCTCGACGCAATGTTGGCGAGGAGATGGAGCGCCTCATCGAAGGGCTCGGCTTCGAGATCATCGGCGTGACACCTGCATCGGCGCGGCGCATCGCGCAGGCCCACGAGAGCTGGAGCAAGGGCGTGCATCCGGCGGCGCTCAATTTCGGGGACTGCTTCGCCTACGAAGTCGCGAAGGAGCATGGATGCCCCTTGCTCTACGTCGGTGAGGATTTCACGCGTACCGATATCGCGGGGGTCCTTAGAGGCCGTCTGGCCCCAGGCTGATTGCCGCCCCGATAGACCCGCGCTTCCAAATCGGCCGGGAGGAGACGCAAGAGACGGCCAGTCACACGACGGAGTGAATGCGGGGTGAGATTGGCCCATAAACTTCTAGGCAGGAAAAGGCCGGCGAACTGGCACTTTTCATCGGGTTCTGGCGGAGGGGGTGGGATTCGAACCCACGGTACGCTTGCACGCACAACAGTTTTCGAGACTGTCCTAATCGACCACTCTAGCACCCCTCCGGGCGCGCGGGTTTATAGGCGGGCGTCTTTGGAGGAGCAACAGCTTCCCGTGGGGAACAGCGCGGGTGAGGGAAAAAAGGCCCCGAATCGCGTCCCTGGCAACGCCGGGGCAAGACAGGCCGGGTCCATCGCCTTGAAACGACTGGATTTTCGGCCTCCCGGTCGTGCCGCTGCCGGCGGCTCGGCCCTCCCGTCTCCGACATTGACTCAAGAGCCGGCGTGCGTATATTCCGCGCTTCTTCGGCGGGCCCTGCGGGTCCGCCGCGTTCTTTCGTGTTTTTCGGCATTTCGCGCCGGGGAACCTCAAGCCGGGTGTCATCATGATCGCCGTTATCCGCACGGGTGGTAAGCAATACACGGTCGCCGCCGACGACCAGCTGACGGTCGAGAAGATCGACGGCGAGGCCGGGACCAAGGTCGAATTCACCGACGTGCTGATGGTCGGCGACAAGATCGGCGCGCCGGTCGTCGAGGGCGCCAAGGTCGTGGGCTCGATCGTCAAGCAGGCCCGCGGCGAGCACGTGATCATCTTCAAGAAGCGCCGTCGCCAGAACTCGCGGCGCAAGAACGGTCACCGTCAGGACCTGACGGTGGTCAAGATCGAACAGATCGTCGCCTGAGCAGAGCGACCGGAGTAGTACGATGGCACATAAAAAGGCAGGCGGCTCTTCGCGTAACGGCCGCGACTCGGACGGCAAGCGCCTGGGCGTGAAGCGCTTCGGCGGCCAGAAGGTCATCTCGGGCAACATCCTGGTCCGCCAGCGCGGCACCAAGATGAACCCGGGCGAGAATGTCGGCCTCGGCCGCGACCACACGCTATTCGCCACCGCCGACGGCGTCGTGTCGTTCCGCACCCGCGCAGGCGGCAAGGTCGAAGTGAACGTTCTTCCGGCGCCGGCGCTCGCCGCCGAATAACGCCGTTCATCCCATTGGATTGTGAAGGGGGAGCGGCTCGCCGTTCCCCCTTTTCGTTTCTGGACCCCAGCGCATGAAGTTCCTCGACCAGGCCAAGATCTACGTCCGCTCCGGCAACGGCGGCGCGGGATGCGCGGGCTTTCGCCGTGAGAAGTTCATCGAGTTCGGCGGTCCGGACGGCGGCGACGGCGGCCGCGGTGGCGACGTCATCCTCGAATGCGTCGACGGACTCAACACGCTGATCGACTACCGCTATGCCCAGCACTTCAAGGCCGAGACCGGCCATCACGGGATGGGCAGTCAGCGCACCGGCGGCAAGGGCAAGGACGTCGTGCTGCGTCTCCCGCGCGGCACCCAGGTCTTCGCCGAGGACAACGAGACCCTGCTGGCCGACATGACCGAGATCGGCCAGAAAGTGGTCATCGCCAAGGGCGGCGACGGTGGCTACGGCAACCTGCACTACAAGACCTCGACAAACCGCGCGCCGCGCCGCGCCGACGCGGGCTGGCCCGGCGAGGAGCTCGCGCTGTGGCTGCGGCTGAAGCTGATCGCCGACATCGGCCTGGTCGGGCTGCCCAATGCCGGCAAGTCGACGTTCCTGTCGATCAACACAAACGCGAAGCCCAAGATCGCCGATTATCCGTTCACGACGCTGCATCCCGGGCTCGGCGTGGTGAAGGTGGGCGACGGCTCCGACGCGCGCGAGTTCGTGATGGCCGACATCCCCGGCCTGATCGAGGGCGCCCATGAAGGCGCCGGCCTCGGCACGCGCTTCCTCGGTCATGTCGAGCGCTGCCGCGCGCTCCTGCATCTGGTCGACGGCACGCAGGACGACGTGGCCGACGCCTATCGTACGGTGCGCCGCGAGCTCAAAGCCTATGGCGGCAACCTGGCGCGCAAGAAGGAAATCGTGGCGCTCAACAAGACCGACGCCATGACTACCGAGGACATCGAGACCAAGCGCGCCCAGCTCGCCAAGGCCAGCCGCAAGACCGTGCACGTCATCTCCGCGGTCTCCCGCCAGGGCGTCCAGCCGCTGCTGCACGAGCTGATGAAGCTGGTCGACAAGCAGCGCGCGCCCTCCCGGGACGCAGCATGACTCCGCTCGCCGGCGCGCGGCGGCTGGTCGTCAAGATCGGCTCCTCGATCCTGGTCGACGAGACGAAGGGCGAGGTCCGGCGCGACTGGCTCGAGGCCCTGACCAACGACGTCGCCCGCCTGCACAAAGGTGGCTGCGAGGTCGTACTGGTCTCGTCCGGCGCCATTCGCCTCGGCCGCACGCATCTGAAGCTCGCCGCTGGCCCGCTGCGTCTCGAGGAGAGCCAGGCGGCGGCGGCCACGGGGCAAATCCGCCTCGCCCAGGCCTACCAGGAGGCGCTGGCGCGGCACGGCATCACCGTGGCGCAGATCCTGCTGACGCTGAACGATTCGGAGGAGCGTCGCCGCTACCTCAACGCGCGCCAGACCATGGCGACGCTGCTGGGACTGGGCGCCATCCCGGTCATCAACGAGAACGACACGGTCGCGACCGACGAGATCCGCTTCGGCGACAACGATCGCCTGGGCGCCCGCGTCGCCGAGATGATCTCGGCCGACACGCTGGTCCTGCTGTCCGACATCGATGGTCTCTATACCGGCGACCCGCGCAGCGACGCCTCGGCGACCTTCATCCCAGAGGTCCGCGAGATCACCCCCGAGATCGAGGCGATGGCCGGCGTCGCGGCGTCCGAGATGTCGAACGGCGGCATGGTGACCAAGCTGATGGCCGGCCGCATCGCCATGGCCGCGGGCTGTCGCATGGCGATCGCCGACGGCCGCAGCGTCGGCGCGCTGGGCGCACTGATCGACGGCACCGCGCGCTGCAGCTGGTTCCTGCCCGAGGGCTCGCCTTTGTCGGCGCGCAAGAAGTGGATCAAGGGCTCGCTCAAGACGGCCGGCACGCTCGTCGTCGACGATGGCGCGGTGCGCGCGCTGTCGACCGGCAAGAGCCTGCTGCCGGCCGGCGTGACCGCGGTGGCGGGCGAGTTCCGGCGCGGCGACGTGGTCGACGTGAAGGATCGCGGCGGCCGCGTGCTGGCGCGCGGCCTGGTCGCCTATGCCGCCGAGGACGCGCGCCGCATCGCCGGCCGCAAGAGCGTCGAGATCGAACGGCTGCTGGGGTTCCGCGGCCGCGACGAGATCGTCCATCGCGACGATCTCGTGGTCGAGTGAACAGACGGAGCGACGCATGAACGTCCAGACCAAGCCCGCCGCCGAAGACGTCGTGGCCATCGTCGCCGAGCTCGGCCGCCGCGCCAAGGCCGCCGCCGCCGCGCTGCGCACCGCCCCGACCACGGCCAAGAACGCGGCACTGCTGGAGGCCGCACGTCTCATTCGCGCCGAAAAGAGTTCGATCCTGGCCGCCAACGCGCGCGACATCGAAGCGGCCAAGTCCGCCGGCATGACGGCTGCGCTGCAGGACCGTCTGCTGCTGAACGAGGCCCGCATCGAGGCGATGGCCCGGGGCCTCGACGACATCGCCGCCCTGCCCGATCCGGTCGGCGCCGTCATCGAGGAATGGCGGCGGCCCAACGGGCTGGCGCTCAGCCGCGTGCGCGTGCCCATCGGCATCATCGGTGTGATCTACGAGGCGCGGCCCAACGTGACGGCCGATGCCGGCGCGCTGTGCATCAAGTCGGGCAACGTCGTGGTGCTGCGCGGCGGCTCCGACAGTTTCCATTCTTCCCGCACCATCGTCGAGCTGCTGCGCCGCGCGCTGGCGGGCGCCGGCCTGCCCGAGGATTGCGTGGCGCTGGTGCCGACGACCGACCGCGCGGCGGTGGGCGAAATGCTGCGCGCCATGGACTGGCTCGACCTGATCGTGCCGCGCGGCGGACGCTCGCTGATCGATCGCGTGACGCAGGAGAGCCGCGTGCCCGTGCTGCGCCACTATGACGGCATCTGCCACGTATATGTCGACCGCGACGCCGACGTCGCGATGGCGCGCGATCTCGTGGCCAACGCCAAGATGCGCCGGGTCAGCGTCTGCGGCGCCGCCGAGACGCTGCTGATCGACCGCGCCGCGCTCGACACGCACCTGAAGCCGGTGCTCGACAGGCTGCACGAGCTGGGCTGCGAGGTGCGCGGCGATGCCGAGGTCCGCAAGCGCGACCCCCATGTGATTGCCGCCACAGAGAAGGACTGGCGCACGGAATATCTCGAACCGATCATCTCGGTCGCCACGGTCGACGGCGTCGCTGGTGCCATCGATCACATCGCGCGCTACGGCAGCCAGCACACCGAGTCGATCGTCACAGACAACGAGGCGACGGCGCAGCGCTTCCTGGGCGAGGTCGACAGCGCCATCGTGATGCACAATGCCAGCACGCAGTTCGCCGACGGCGGCGAGTTCGGCCTGGGCGCCGAGATCGGCATCTCGACCAACCGCATGCATGCGCGCGGTCCGGTCGGGCTGGTCGAACTGACGACCTACAAGAACATCGTGCGCGGCAAGGGCACGCTCCGCCCGTGAGCGCCATCTGATGAGCCTGCATCCGATGCCGGGCGTGCCGCGCGCCACGGCGCGGCGCATCGGCCTGCTGGGCGGCTCGTTCAATCCCGCGCATGCCGGCCACCGGCATATCAGCCTGGAGGCGCTGAAGCGCCTCGGCCTCGACGAAGTGTGGTGGCTGGTCTCGCCGCAGAACCCGCTGAAGAGCGGCGACGGCATGGAGCCGCTGCCCACGCGCGTGGCGCGCGCCCGCCAGGTCGCCCGCCATCCGCGCATCCGCGTCGAGGCGCCCGAACTCCTGCTCGGCACGCGCTATACGCTCGACACGGTGCGGGCGCTGAAACGCGTCTATCCTCATGCCAGGTTCGTCTGGCTGATGGGCGCCGACATCCTGCCCCAGCTCGTCGACTGGGCGGGTTGGCGCGATCTGTTCGCCACCGTGCCCATCGCCGCCTTCGCGCGCCCCGGGTGGGGATACACCGCGCTGGCCGCACCGGCACCGCGCACCTTCGAGCGTTTCCAGCTGCAGGCCGCCGAGGCCCGCCGGCTGGCCACTTGCGAGCCGCCGGCCTGGTGCTTTATCCCGAGCAGGTTGGACAGCCATTCCGCGACGGCCATCCGCGCCGAGCGGCCCCGACGGACCAGATCGAAAGGAAAGACCATCCCCGACCAGACCCGCACGCTTCCCGATCGAAGCAAAGACTCCGACGCGCTCCTCGAGCTGGTGCGCCAGTCGCTGGACGACAACAAGGCCGAGGACATCGTCGTCATCGACCTCAAGGGCAAGTCGGCCTTCGCCGATTACATGGTGATCGCCTCCGGCCGCTCGACCCGCCAGGTGGTGGCCATCGCCGAGAATCTCGCCGACAAGCTCAAGCAGTCCGGCCGCGGCTATATTCCCGTCGAAGGCAAGCAGACCGGCGACTGGGTGCTGGTCGACGCCGGCGACGTGATCGTCCACGTCTTCCGCCCCGAGGCGCGCTCCTTCTACGCGCTCGAGAAGATGTGGGCGCTCGAGGACGAGGCCGCCGCCAAGCCGGTCAAGAAGGCCGCCGTCAAGAAAGCCGTCGTCAAGAAGGCGGCCGCCAGGCCCGCAGCCCGCCGCAAGCGCGCGTCGTGAGTTCGGGCGACGTGAGCTTCGGTTGAAGATCACGATCGCCGCCATCGGCCGTGCGTCGCGCGGGCCGGAGCGGGACCTTTACGACCACTATGCCGGCCGCATCCGCTGGCCGCTCGTGCTGCGCGAGCTCGAGGAGAAGCGGAAGCTGCCCGCACCCCAGCTGATGCAGCGCGAAGGCGAGCTGCTGCTCGACGCGGCGCCGGCCGGGGCGACGCTGGTGATGCTGGACCGCCGCGGCAGGGTGCTGGACAGCGAAGGCTTCGCGGCCCGCCTCGGGGGCTGGCGCGACACGTCGGTCTCGGACGTGGCCTTCCTGATCGGCGGCGCCGACGGCCACACCGAGGCGATGCTGAAAAGAGCCACTCTGGTCCTGTCATTTGGCGCCATGACCTGGCCCCACCTGCTGGCCCGCGGGATGCTGGCCGAGCAGATCTACCGCGCCCAGCAACTTCTCGCCGGCCATCCCTATCACCGCGCCTGACGATCCTGCCCGAAAAGGCGATTTTGCCTCTGTTCTGACGAAAAACCGGGGCTACATTGGCGCCATGCACCCCCTCCCCCGGTGGCTCGTGGCCACCTCGTCCGCCCTTCTCCTGGCAGCCGCTTCGAGCGCCGCACTGGCCCAGTCGACGACGCCGACGACGCCCGTCCAGAAGCCGGCCGCGAAACCCGTCCGCAGCATCCCCTATGTCTCGATCACAGGCGAAGACGGCAAGCAGCGCCACTACGAGACCAACGCCATTCCGCTGCTGTTCCACCGCGCCTGCTTCGGCTGGCGCATGTATCTCGGCGGCCCCAACCGGGTCGTGTCGCTGAAGGAGGTCCTCACGACCTCGCAGCCGGCCGAGCAGGTGATCGCAGGCCCGGAAACCGAAGTCAGCGCCGACAAGACCAAGGCCACGACGCGGATGCTGGAGACGGTGCAGGACGGCGTGCTGCAGCGCTCCTGGTGCATCATCCCCGGCGATCCGCCCGGCACCTACACCTACGATGTCAGCATCGACGGCGAGCCACGCGGCGAGTTCGTGTTCTGCGCCATCGAAGTGCCGGACCAGAATCCCAACACCGATCCGCGCGAGCTGAGCTGCCCCAACAAGTTCAACGCCGTCGAACGCGCCCAGCCCCAGATCCGGAAGGCCTCGTGATGGCTGCCAATGCTCCGCGCCCCGTCCTGCTCTGTATCCTCGACGGCTGGGGTCATCGCACCGATCCCTCGAACAATGCGATCCTGGGCGCCCGCACGCCGAACTTCGACCGGCTGGTCGCGAGCTGCCCGCAGGGGCTGATCGACGCCTCCGAGAGCTTCGTCGGCCTGCCCAAGGGCCAGATGGGCAATTCCGAGGTGGGACACATGAATCTTGGCGCCGGCCGGGTCGCCGTGCCCGACCTGCCGCGCATCGACAATGCCATCGAGGACGGCTCGCTGGCGCGGAACCCCATCCTCGCCGGGACGATCGCGCGGCTGAAGCAGAGCGGCGCGGCGCTGCATCTGATGGGCCTCGCTTCGCCGGGCGGCGTGCACGCCCACCAGGACCATCTGGTCTTCCTCGCCAACCTGATCGCGGGCCAGGGCGTGCCGGTCTGGATCCATGCGTTCCTCGACGGGCGGGACATGCCGCCCCGTAGCGCGCTGGAATGCCTCGACCATATCCAGGCAGGGCTGCAACCCGGCCTGCCGATCCGCTTCGCCACCGCGACCGGCCGCTTCTACGCCATGGACCGCGACAAGCGTTGGGAACGCGTGAACCTGGCCTACGACACGATGGTCGACGCAAGGGGCGAGAGCGCAACGACGCCCAGGGAGGCCGTCGAGAAAGCCTATGCCGCCAAGCTCGATGACGAGTTCGTCCTGCCGACGGTGATCGACGGTTATGCCGGCATGAAGGACGCCGACGCCCTGCTGATGTTCAACTACCGCTCCGATCGCGCGCGGGAGATCCTGACAGCGCTGCTCGATCCTCGGTTCGACGGCTTCAACCGCAACCGGGTCGTCGCCTTCGGCGCGGCGGTCGGCATGGTCGAGTATTCAGCCGCCCTCAACCCGTTCCTGACGACGCTGTTCCCGCCCGAGATCATCAAGATGGGCCTCGGCGAGACGGTGTCGCGCGCGGGCCTGAAGCAGCTGCGCATCGCCGAGACCGAGAAGTACGCCCACGTCACGTTCTTCTTCAACGGCGGCGAGGAGCGTGTGTTCGAGGGCGAGGAACGCATCCTCGTGCCGTCGCCCAAGGTCAAGACCTACGACATGAAGCCGGAGATGAGCGCGCCGGAAGTGACCGACAAGCTCGTCGAGGCGATCGGCTCGGGCAGGTTCGACCTGATCGTGGTCAACTACGCCAACACCGACATGGTCGGCCATACCGGTGACCTCGGCGCGGCCACCAAGGCCGTCGAAGCCGTCGATGGCTGTCTCGGACGGCTGATGCAGGCCATCCAGGCGGCCGGCGGCGTCATGTTCGTCACCGCCGACCATGGCAACGCCGAGCAGATGTACGACGACCAGTCGCACCAGAAGCACACCCAGCACACGTTGAACCGCGTTCCCGCGCTGCTGTTCAACGGCCCCGCCTCGGTGCATTCCTTGTCGGACGGAAAACTGGCCGATGTCGCCCCCACGATGCTGGCCCTGATGGGCGTTCCGCAGCCTGCGGAAATGACCGGCAGATCGATGCTCTCGACCGCCTCCCGACCGACCGTCCTGGCGGCACCGCGCCCAGCGGCCGCCGCCTCTGCCTGATTTGTGAAGCGGCGCCGGGCCCTGGCGCCTTGATCCTGCCAAAGACGCCCCTGTATCTTCCAACCACGCTGAAACACCGGATCGCCGGGCCCTCAAGGCCCCTGGCGACTCCCTCCTGAAGGCACCCCAATGACCTTTCTGCGCTTCGCCTCCCTCGCCACGGCCGTGGCCTTCCTCGCTGCTCCCGCCCTCGCGCAGACCAAGGCCGCCGACCCGAAGGCCACCGGCGGCGACAAGAGTGAGCTCTATCAGCAGCTCAACCTGTTCGGTGACGTACTGGAGCGCATCCGCCGCGACTATGTCGAGCCGGTCGAGGAGAAGCAGCTCATCGAGAATGCCATCAACGGCATGCTGAGCGCGCTCGATCCGCATTCGAGCTACATGAACCCCAAGTCCTACAAGGACATGCAGGTCCAGACGAAGGGTGAATTCGGCGGCCTCGGCATCGAGGTCACGATGGACAACGGTGTCATCAAGGTCGTGTCGCCGATCGATGACACGCCGGCCTCCCGGGCCGGAATCCAGCCGGGCGACCTGATCTTCGCGCTGGATGGCGAGCCGGTGCAGGGCCTCACCCTCCAGGAAGCTGTCGAGAGGATGCGCGGCAAGGTCGGCACGCCGATCAAGGTCTCGATCCGCCGCGGCACCAAGGATCCGTTCGACGTCTCGCTGACCCGCGAGACCATCAAGGTGAAGCCGGTCAAGTTCCGCCTCGAAGGTGGCGACATCGGCTACATTCGCGTCACCTCCTTCACCGAGCAGACCACGCCGGGCGTGCTCGACGCCGTCGAGAAGCTCAAGAAGGAAGCCGGCAACAAGCTCAAGGGCTACATCATTGACCTGCGCAACAACCCGGGCGGCCTGCTCGACCAGGCGATCGCCATGTCGGACGCTTTCCTCGACAAGGGCGAGATCGTCTCGGTCAAGGCGCGCAAGAACGACGAGGTCCAGCGCTGGAACGCCAAGCCGGGCGATGTCGCGGGCGGCCTGCCGATCGTGGTGCTGATGAACGGCGGCTCGGCCTCGGCGTCGGAGATCGTGGCCGGCGCGCTGCAGGATCACCGCCGGGCCATCGTTCTCGGTACCCGCTCGTTCGGCAAGGGCTCGGTCCAGACCATCATGCAGGTGACCGGTGGCGGTGCGATCCGCCTGACCACGGCGCTCTACTTCACGCCGTCGGGCCGCTCGATCCAGAAGGAAGGCATCAAGCCGGACATCGAGGTCGAGCCCGCGAAGATCGAGAACATCCAGCAGCGTTCGAACTTCCGCGAGGAAAACCTGCGCCGCTCGATCACCAACCCGAACGAAAAGCCGGTGGCGCCGCCGCAGGCCAAGCCGGGCGATGCCAAGCCGGAAGCCGCCAAGCCGGGTGACAAGCCCGACGACAAGGCGGCCGGCCAGACCGCGCCGCAGGCAACGCCGTCCGGCGACCCGGACGAGCCGCCGAAGGAGCAGGCTGCCGACTACCAGCTGCTGCGCGCCGCCGACCTGATCCGCGGCATCTCGCTCTACAGCAGCAAGGCCAACTGACCGGCCTTCGGAGAATGACGGCGTGACCATGTCCGCCGCCAGGACCAGCCGGCGCGTCGCGATCGTCGCAAAGAAGCGGCCAGACCCTCGCGGCCTGGTCGCGGCTTACCTTTTGGTCTTCGGCCTGATTGCGGCCTTTGCCGGCATCGCCTTCGGCGATATCGACGGCAAGACGCCGCAGATCGTCGACAGCGCCGTGGCGGCCTCGGCTCCGCTGCCCGCTGCCGAAGATGCCGCCACGACGGCCCCCGCGCCGGCGGAAATCCAGTCCCTGCCGCTGCCGCGGCGCCCGCCAAAGCCATCGGGGTTCCGCGGCCTGCCCGCCGAAGACCTTGCCGCGCTGGTCGAGACGACCGCCGACGGGCTTCGCCTCCCGCGCGTTGCGCCTTCAGGCTGGATGCCGTGGATCGCCCATGCGAGGCGCTTCGATCCGGCGGGTCCGTCGGCGCGCCTCGGCCTGCTCGTGATCAATGTCGGACTCAACGAGGCCACGATGCGTCGGGCCATAGAGGACCTCCCGCCCGAGGTCAGCCTGGCCTTCCTGCCCGGCACGCCCGACCTGCCGCGCTGGCTGCTCCAGGCCCGCGCGTTCGGCCACGAGAGCTACCTGATGCTGCCCATGGACGATCTCGCCGTCGCCGGGCGCGGTGTCCGGCCGATCGAAGCCACCGCCGACGGACCGGAGAACCTGCGCCGGCTGCGCGCCACCCTGGCGCGCGGCGAAGGCTATGTCGGCCTCGTCGTCTCCCCGCCCGGCCGCGCGGCGCAATCGGAGGCGGTGATGCGGCCGCTGGTCATGGAAATCGCCGAGCGGGGTCTCGCGCTGATCGAGGTCAATCCGGCGCCGGGGGCGACCCCGATCCAGCGCCTGACCGAGGAGCTGGGGGTAGGCTATGCCCGCAGCACCGATGTGCTGGACTACAAACTCGCAGGCGACGGCGTGGCCGGCAATCTCGACCGGCTCGGTGCGTGGGTGAGCGAGACCGCTCGTGGCCGGGCACCGCGCCACGCGTTCGGCGTGATGCAGCCGGAAGACGAGGCGATTACCGCCATCGCCGCCTGGTACAGAGGCCAGGAGGGCAAGACCGCGCTATCTTTCGTGCCGATCATCGGGCATTTCGAATGCCGCGACGCCTGCATGACCCGCTTGCGGGCCCACCCTGCGCAGCTCCGCCCCTGAGGTTCATGACCACCCCCGTCACACCCGAGTATCGACGGAACGTCGGCCTGATGCTGATCGGCGCGGACCGCCGCGTCTTCGTCGGCTGCCGCGTCAATCAGCCCGATGCCTGGCAGATGCCGCAGGGCGGCATCGACAAGGGCGAAACGCCGGTGGAGGCCGCCTGCCGCGAACTGCACGAGGAGGTCGGCACGACCAAGGCGCTGCTGCTGCGCGAGAGCGCCAGCTGGATCTCCTACGAGGTGCCAGAGGAGCGGCGGCCCGCCCACTGGAAAGGCCGTTGGCGCGGCCAAGCCCAGAAGTGGTTCGCGCTGGCCTTCACGGGCACGGATGCCGACATCGACATCGACGCGCACGACCGGGAATTCGCTGCCTGGCGCTGGATCGCCCCGACCGAACTGTCGACGCTGATCGTGCCCTTCAAGCGCGCCGTCTACGACGCGGTGTTCGAGGAATTCGCCGACCTGATTTCCTGAGTACTGGACCGATCATCGGAGCGCGCCCACTCCAGGGGTGCGCTCCAATGAGACGCTTCAAGCTCCCTGCGCGGCCAGCTTGGCGGCGTTGCGGCGCAGGAACCAGAGGCCCGCGCGAGTCATCAGGGTGTTGAGCCGGCCCTGCGGCTCCAGCCCGACCGACTTCAGCACCATGGCCATGGCGCGCTGGACGTGGGTCTGGCGGTAGAGCGGATAGGCACGCCTGGCGTAGGCCTGCATGTTGCGCTTGCGGTCGTACACCGCTCCGGCCGGCTCGTTGGCGGCGAAGTAGGCATAGGCCAGTTCGTCGTCCTCACTCTCGGCGAGGCGCCCCCAGCCGATGCGCAGCCGGGACCAGCGATTCAGGCGGTCGCGCTTCAAGCAGCGATTGAGGTGCTCATAGAAGAGCTTGTAGTGGCGAAACTCGTCGGCCGCGATCTTCTGGCAGACCTGCTTCAGCACCGGCTCCTCGGTCGCGTCCTTGAGGGCGCTGTAATAGGAACTGGTGCCGGTCTCGACGATGCAGCGGGCGATCATTTCACCGGCCTGGCTGCCGCGCACCGACTCGCTGACATCAAGCGGCAGCTTGTAGCCTGTCCGGAACCGTTCGAAAGCCGCGTCGAAATCCCATGACGGGTCGGCAAGCTGGGCCCAGCGGCCCAGCGCCATGCCGTGCTGGACCTCCTCGACCACCCAGTTCTGCACGTCGTCCATGAACGCGGCATCGTCGGCGAAGACCCGGCCGAGATAGATGCCGTAGTCGCCGCCGTTCCGCTCCACCAGGGCCGCGGCCTTGATGTTGCGGAGAATCTCCGGATCCACCTTCGAGGCATCGAAGCGATCCCAGGCGATCGTCTCGAGTGTCCAGCTAGCCATGAACGAGCCCCCCCGGCGCGTTGTCTCACCAGCGTAATAAAGCCACCTCCGGCCCGCCTTTCAATGGCAGACCGGAGTACTTTTCGACTGAAAAATGCGCAGTAGCGCTGAAGTCAGCGGCTGGCGTAGAAGGCCTGCGCGCGCTTCAGATCCTGGGCGATCCCCAGATTCTTCTCGGCGGCGGCCTTCTCGGCGGGCGTAGAGGCGTCAGTGATGTCGCTGCGGGCCGAGCGCTCGCGGTCGTCGAGTTGCGCGACGGTGACCTGTTCGAAGGGTACCGCCTCGTCGGCCAGCACGGTGCAGCGCTCCGGCGTGACCTCGGCGAAGCCGCCGGCCACCAGGAAGCGCCGCTCGACCTTACTGCCCTGATAGACCTCGAGCACGCCCGGCCGAACGGTCGAGACCAGCGGGGCGTGGCCCGGCAGGACGCCGAAGTCGCCTTCGCTGCCCGGGACGACCACCATGTCGGCCTCGGTCGCGAGCAGTTCGCGCTCGGGCATCACCAGACGGAAGGAGACCTTGGCCATGGGCTTAGGCCGCCTCGGCCGCGAGCTTCTTCGCCTTGGCCACGGCCTCTTCGATCGTGCCGACCATGTAGAACGCCGGCTCGGGAAGATCGTCGTACTCGCCGGCGACGATCGCCTTGAAGGCCTTGATCGTATCCTCGAGCTTGACGAATACGCCCGGCGTGCCGGTGAACACCTCGGCGACGTGGAAGGGCTGGCTGAGGAAGCGCTGGATCTTGCGGGCGCGGCTCACGACCAGCTTGTCCTCTTCCGACAGCTCGTCCATGCCGAGAATGGCGATGATGTCCTGCAGCGACTTGTACTGCTGCAGCACGCGCTGCACCGAACGCGCGACGTTGTAGTGCTCCTCGCCGACGACGCGCGGGTCGAGCATGCGCGAGGTCGAGTCGAGCGGGTCGACGGCCGGGAAGATCGCCTGCTCGGCGATCGAGCGGCTGAGCACGGTGGTGGCGTCCAAGTGGGCGAACGAGGTCGCGGGCGCCGGGTCGGTCAAGTCGTCGGCGGGCACGTAGATGGCCTGCACCGAGGTGATCGACCCCTTCTTGGTCGAGGTGATGCGCTCCTGCAGGGCGCCCATGTCGGTCGACAGGGTGGGCTGGTAACCCACCGCCGACGGGATACGGCCCAGCAGCGCCGACACTTCCGAACCCGCCTGGGTGAAGCGGAAGATATTGTCGACGAAGAACAGCACGTCCTGGCCTTCGGCGTCGCGGAAGTACTCGGCGACGGTGAGGCCCGACAGCGCGACGCGGGCGCGGGCGCCCGGCGGCTCGTTCATCTGGCCGTACACAAGCGCCACCTTCGAGCCCGGACCGTCGAGCTTGATGACGCCGCCTTCGATCATCTCGTGATAGAGGTCGTTGCCCTCACGGGTGCGCTCGCCGACGCCCGCGAATACCGACACGCCGCCGTGTGCCTTCGCGACGTTGTTGATCAGCTCCATGATCGTCACGGTCTTGCCCACGCCGGCGCCGCCGAACAGGCCGATCTTGCCGCCCTTGGCGTAGGGCGCGAGCAGGTCGATGACCTTGATGCCCGTGACCAGGATCTGCGCCTCCGTCGACTGCTCAACGAATTCCGGCGCGCTGCGATGGATCGGCAGGGTCTGCTTGTTACCGACCGGACCGCGCTCGTCGACCGGCTCGCCGATGACGTTCAGGATGCGGCCGAGGGTCTCGGGGCCGACCGGCATTGCGATCGGGGCGCCGGTGTCGACCGCCTTCTCGCCACGCACCAGACCGTCGGTCGTGTCCATCGCGATCGTGCGGACCTCGGACTCGCCGAGATGCTGGGCAACTTCCAGCACGATCAGGCGTCCGTCGGCGTTCACGTGCAGCGCGTTCAGGATGTTCGGCAGGTCGGCGTCGAAGTGCACGTCCACGACCGCACCCGTGATCTGGGTGATCGTACCGATGTTGTTGGTAGCCATTACGGAGCCCTTTCCTTCGATTGCTTGGCGGCCGGCCTAGATGGCCTCGGCGCCCGAGATGATCTCGATGAGTTCCTTGGTGATCGACGCCTGGCGCGAGCGGTTCATCTGCAGCGTCAGCTTCTTGATCACGTCGCCCGCGTTGCGCGAGGCATTGTCCATCGCCGTCATCTGCGAGCCGTAGAAGCTCGCCGCATTCTCCAGCAGGACACGGAAGATCTGGACGGTAAGGTTGCGCGGCAGCAGGTCGGCGAGAATCTCGCCCTCGTCCGGCTCGAACTCGTAGATCGCGCCGCCGGCGGCGGCCGGTGCGGCCGAAGCTTCCGGCATCGGCGGCGGGATCAGCTGCTGGACGGTGACGACCTGCGTCATCGCCGACTTGAACTGGTTGAAGATGACCTTCGCGACGTCGAACTCGCCGGCGTCATACATCTCCATGACGCGCGCGGCGACCTTCCGGGCGTCAGCGAAGGACAGGCGCGGGCGCCCGAGATCGGTGATCGTCTCGACGATCAGCGAACCGAAGTCGCGACGCAGCTGGTCGCGGCCCTTGCGGCCGACGCAGAAGATCTTGACCGTCTTGCCTTCGTTCAGAAGGGCGCGGATCTGGCGGCGAGCCTCGCGGACGATGGTGCTGTTGAAGCCGCCGCAGAGGCCGCGGTCGCCGGTGGCGACGATGACCAGATGGACCTGATCCGAACCGGTGCCCGCCAACAGGCGGGGACCGCCCGTTGCGCCCTGGAAGCTCGCGCCCAGCGAGGCCAGGATCTTGTCCATGGCCTGCGCATAGGGACGGGCCGCCGTGGCCTGCTCCTGGGCGCGCCGCAGCTTGGCGGCGGCCACCATCTTCATGGCCTTCGTGATCTTCTGCGTCGACTGGACGCTTCGGATCCGCAGCCGGTAGGTCTTGAGACTGGGCATCTAAACCTGCGGGCGCCTTAGGCGAACTTCTTGACGAAATCGCCGAGGAACGCCTTCAGCTTGTCGTCGGTCTCCTTGACGATCTCGCGCTTCTCGCGGATCGAGGCGAGAATCGAGCCTTCGGCCCGGATCGCGTCGAGCAGCTGGTGCTCGAAATCGTTGACCTTGTTCACCGGCAGCGTGTCGAGGAAGCCGCGGGTACCGGCATAGAGCGAGATGACCTGCTCCTCGACCGGCATCGGCGCGAACTGGCCCTGCTTCAGGAGCTCGGTGAGGCGCTGACCGCGCGCCAGCAGGCGCTGGGTCGAGGCGTCGAGGTCCGAGGCGAACTGGGCGAAGGCCGCCATTTCGCGATACTGCGCCAGTTCCAGCTTGATGGTGCCGGCGACCTGCTTCATCGCCTTGATCTGCGCGGCCGAACCGACGCGGCTGACCGACAGACCGACGTTAATGGCGGGACGGATGCCCTGGTAGAAGAGCTCGGTCTCGAGGAAGATCTGACCGTCGGTGATCGAGATCACGTTGGTCGGGATGTAGGCCGACACGTCGCCGGCCTGGGTCTCGATGATCGGCAGCGCCGTCAGCGAGCCCGAGCCGTTCTTGTCGTTCAGCTTGGCCGCGCGCTCGAGCAGGCGCGAATGGAGATAGAACACGTCGCCGGGATAGGCTTCGCGGCCCGGCGGGCGGCGCAGCAGCAGCGACATCTGGCGGTAGGCGACGGCCTGCTTGGAAAGATCGTCGTACACGATCACGGCGTGCATGCCGTTGTCGCGGAAGTACTCGCCCATGGCGCAGCCGGTGTAGGGCGCCAGGAACTGCATGGGCGCCGGGTCGGACGCCGTCGCGGCGACGACGATCGAGTATTCCAGCGCGCCGTTGTCCTCGAGCGTCTTCACGATCTGGGCGACGGTCGAACGCTTCTGGCCGACGGCAACGTAGACGCAGTAGAGCTTGCGGCTCTCGTCGGTGCCCTTGTTGATGCCCTTCTGGTTCAGGAAGGTGTCGATGGCGACGGCGGTCTTTCCGGTCTGACGATCGCCGATGATCAGCTCGCGCTGGCCGCGACCGACCGGCACCAGCGAGTCGATCGCCTTGAGGCCGGTCTGCATCGGCTCATTCACCGACTTGCGCGGAATGATGCCCGGCGCCTTGACCTCGACGAGACGGCGCTCGGTCGACTGGATCGGGCCCTTGCCGTCGATCGGGTTGCCGAGACCGTCGACCACGCGGCCGAGCAGGCCCTTGCCCACCGGCACGTCGACGATGGTGCCGGTCCGCTTGACCGTGTCGCCTTCCTTGATGGTGCGATCTTCGCCGAAGATCACGACGCCGACATTGTCGCTCTCGAGGTTGAGCGCCATGCCCTTGATGCCGCCGGGGAACTCGACCATCTCGCCAGCCTTGACGCTGTCGAGCCCGTACACGCGCGCGATGCCGTCACCGACGGAGAGAACCTGGCCGACCTCGGCCACTTCGGCCTCGGTGCCGAAGTTGGCAATCTGCTGCTTCAGAATGGCCGAGATTTCGGCGGCACGGATATCCATTAGGCAACTCCCTTCATGGCAAGCTGCAAGCGCTGCAGCTTGCTGCGGACGGATGAATCGAACAGGCGCGAACCGACCTTCACGACGAGACCGCCGAGAATGTCGGGTTCGACGCGTGCGTCGATGGAAACCTTGTTACTGCCCAGCACCGAGCGCAGCGCGTCGCTGAGCTGCTGCAACTGGGCGGGCGAAAGCGGAACGGCCGAAGTGACGGTCGCGGTGGTCTCGCCGCGGCGGGCGGCGAGTTCGGCCAGGAACGCCGAGGCCATCGCCGGCAGGTCGCGGGCGCGGCCGTTGGCGGCCACGGTGCCGACGAAATTGCGTGTCAGACCCGAAATGCCGGCGGCGTCGAGCACGGCGAGCAGCGCCTTGCCCTGCAGGGCGCGCGGAATGACCGGACTGGCGATCAGCCGCGCCAGGTCCGCGCTCTCCGCGACCATCTTGCGAAAGGTGGCGAGGTCCTGCGCGACCTGATCGAGGGACTTGGAGCCGTCCGCGAGCTCAAAAAGGGCGCTGGCGTAGCGTCCGGCAACGCCGGTGGTTGCGGTGGTCACGTCGAGAGCCTCTCCCCTGCCGCGGAACGCGGCCGGCAAGCCATTGAAATTACACACTTTTCACTAGCAGAACGCCCCGCGTCGCTTGCCGCCCCACCCCGGAAAAGCGCGCGTTGCTACCATGCTGCATTTCCCGGCGCAACGTCGGCAAAGCACTGTTCTACAGCGGTTTTTCGGCGCGGGGGTCTCAAAGGAAGGAATAGGGGTCGACATCGACCTGTAGCCGGACCGAACCCGGAAGGCCGATCTTCTCAAGCCAGGCGTGCAGCAAGGGCTGGACGGCCGTGTCGCGGGCGGCCTTGAGCAGGAAGCGCCGACGGTGTCGGCCGCGCAGCAGGGCCAGTGGTGCGACCGACGGCCCCAGGACCGTGACGCCCTCCTGCTGCGGCACCTGGCGCGCCAGTGCGCCGCAGACATTGTCGACCGCGACGGGGTCCGGCCCGGAAATGATCAGCGAGGCCAGCCGTCCATAGGGCGGCATGCCGGCCGCCGCGCGATCGTGGAGCTCGACCTCGACGAACCGGTCGCGATCCCCCGACACCAGCGCCTGCATCACCGGATGGTCGGGATTGTGCGTCTGGATAAGCGCCCGGCCCGGCCGCCCGTCGCGGCCGGCACGGCCGGCGACTTGGTAAAGGAGCTGGAACGTGCGCTCGGCCGCGCGCAGATCGCCGCCGTTCAGGCCGAGATCGGCATCGATCACCGCCACCAGGGTCAGATTCGGGAAATGATGCCCTTTTGCCGCCATCTGCGTGCCAATCAGGATGTCGATCTCGCCCTTCTCCATGCGATCGACGGCCGCCGACGCCTCGTCGCGGTTCATCAGGCTGTCTGAGGTGAAGAGTTCCAGCCGCGCCTCTGGGAAGAGTTCCAGCGCCTCCTCCGCCAGGCGTTCGACGCCGGGACCGCAGGCGACGAACTGGTCGACCGAGCCGCACTGCCGGCAGGTATGGGCCGGCGGCTCGGAGTAGCCGCAATGGTGGCAGACCAGGGTGCGGCGAAACCGGTGCTCGACCAGCCAGGCCGAGCATTGCGGACATTCGAGCCCCGATCCGCAGGCCCGGCAGAGCGTAATCGGCGCATAGCCGCGGCGATTGAGGAACAGCAGCGTCTGCTCGCCGGCCGCCAGCGTTTCCTTCATGGCCTCGACCACCGGCGGCGACAGCCAGTGCCCGCGCGACGGCGCATCCCGCCGCAGGTCGATGGCCTTCAGGGTCGCCAGCCGGTGTCCGCCATGACGCCCCGGCAGGTGTACTTCGCCGTAGCGGCCGCTCTTCACGTTGACGACGCTTTCGAGCGACGGTGTCGCCGATGCCAGCACGATGGGTGCGCAAGCAAGACGTGCCCGCACCACCGCCATGTCGCGAGCATTGTAGACGACACCCTCGTCCTGCTTGAACGAGCTGTCGTGCTCCTCGTCGACCACGATCAGGCCGAGGTTGGCGAAGGGCAGGAACAGCGCGGAGCGCGCACCAACCACGACACCCACCCTTCCCTCGGCGATGGCGCGCCAGGTCTCGCGGCGCTCCAGGCTGGTCAGGCCGGAATGCCACGGCGACGGCTGCGCGCCGAAGCGATCCTCGAAGCGCTTGAGCCACTGCGCCGTGAGCGCAATCTCGGGCAGGAGCACAAGCACCTGTCGGCCGGCGGCGAGGCAGGCGGCGATCGCCTCGAAATAGACTTCGGTCTTGCCGGCCCCCGGAACGCCATCGAGCAGGGTCGCCGAGAAGGCATGGGCCTTTACCTTCGCGACGAGCCCGTCGGCGGCGATCTTCTGGGCCGGCGACAGGGTCGGACCCGCATGCAGCCCGTCCGGTCGCGGAAAGGACCGACGGACGATGCGCTCCTCGGCGTCCAGCAATCCGAGCGATGCCATGCTCTTCACGACCGAGGCGCCGACGCCTGCATGATGCGCCAGCTCCGACGCGGTCATCGACGGCCCGTCCTTCAGTTGCTCCAGCACGCGACGGCGCGCCGCCGTGAGCTTCAGCGCCGTGTCGCCGGTTGGCACGGCCGGACGATAGACGAGTTCGGTTTTGGGCGCCTCGAGCGCCGAGGGCACGCTCATCGCCATCCGAAGCACGGCACCTGCAGGCATCAGCGTGTAGGCCGAGACCCAGTCGACGAAGCGGCGCATCGCGTCGGCCATCGGCAAGGCGGGAAGGATGGCGATCACATCGCGCAACTTCTCCGGAGCGACGCCCCCCGTGCCCGCGCCCCAGACGACACCGATGGTTTCGCGCTTGCCGAGCGGCACCACGACGAAATGACCCGGCACCACCGGCATGCCTTCCGGGACTCGATAGTCGTAGGCATCGCCGAGCGGCAGCGGCAGCAGGACCTTGATCGTGTTTTCCACCGGTTCGAGACGCGACGATGCCGTCCCCTTGGCTTGTGGCTCCGAAGGGGAATCGCTAGAAATTGTGGCAACAGGCGAGTCCGAACCACTGGCCATTGGGGTAGTTTATATGAAGTTCTTCGTCGATACCGCCGATGTCGCCGATATCACGGATCTCGCGGCCTCCGGCCTGCTCGACGGCGTGACGACCAACCCCTCGCTGATCGCCAAGTCGGGCCGCCAGATGCTCGACGTCATCAAGGAGATCTGCGCCATCGTCCCGGGCCCGGTCAGCGCCGAAACCGTCGCGACCGACCACAAGACGATGCTCGAGGAAGGCCGCAAGCTCGCCAAGCTGGCCAAGAACGTCACCGTGAAGGTCCCGCTGACGCCGGACGGTCTCAAGACCTGCAAGGCGCTGACTTCCGAGGGCACGATGGTGAACGTCACCCTGTGCTTCTCGGCGGCGCAGGCCCTGCTCGCCGCCAAGGCCGGCGCCACCTTCGTCTCGCCCTTCGTCGGCCGCCTCGACGATATCGGCCAGGACGGCATGCATCTGATCGGCGAGATCATGACGATCTATCGCCAGTATCCGCACTTCAAGACGGAGGTCCTCGTGGCCTCGATCCGTCACACCCAGCACGTGATCGCGGCCGCCAAGCTCGGCGCCCATGTCGGCACCCTGCCGCCGAACGTGCTGCGTCAGCTCTTCAAGCACACGTTGACCGACAACGGCCTCAAGGCCTTCCTCGACGACTGGGCCAAGACCGGCCAGTCGATCCTCTGACCCGGAGACGGGCGCATGGCCAATGACGGGACGATTCCGGCGCCCGACGGCTCCGGCCGGCAGGTGAAACTGATCACCGCCGACGACGTCGTGGCCTATCTAAAGGCCCATCCCGACTTCTTCGACAAGAATGGCGAGCTGGCCGCCGAGATGGGCGTGACGCCCCGCGTCCAGGGCCCGGGCGTCATCGACATGCAGCAGGCGATCCTGAAGCGCCTGCGCGGCGAGATCGAGAAGCTCAAGGTCGAGCGCACCGAGATCATCGCCAACTCCAAGCAGAACCAGATCGTCCAGAACCGCATCCAGGCGGCGGTCATCAGCATCATCCAGGCGACGACCTTCGAAAAGATGATCCATGTCGTGACGCACGAGCTGCCCGAGCTGCTCGACGTCGACTTCATCACGCTCGCGATCGAGGCGAATGCCGACGCTCCCAAGCGCGTGCCGGTGCGCGGCGTCTATGTGCTGGCGCCGGGCGCCATCGATGCCGCGATCGGGCCGGACAAGCATGCCCGTCTGCGCTCCAGCATCGTGGGCGAAGAGGCGTTCTTCGGCGATGTCGCGCGCTTCGTGAAGTCCGACGTGCTGATGCGCCTGCAGGTCTCGTCGGGTTCGCCAGACGGCGTCATGTGCTTCGGCGCCCGCGATCCCGAGGCGTTCGGGCCGGAGATGGCGACCGAGCTGTTGTTCTTCCTGTCGAAGGTGCTGGAGAACACGATTCGCGCCTGGCTCGACCTGCCCGAGTAGCATCGCCGTGAGTGTCGCAGACGCACTGGCGGCGTGGCGCGACTGGCTGAAGAGCGAGCGCCGCCTCGCCGACCACACGCTGATCGCCTACGAGCACGACGTCGCGACCTTCCTCGGCTTCATGGTGACCTATCTCGGCGAGATGCCGACGCTGCAAGCCCTCGCCGGCCTGAAGCCCGCCGAGTTCCGCGCCTGGCTGGCCGAGCGCTCGCGCCAGGGGATGGCGCGGTCTTCGACCGCCCGCGCCTTCTCCTCGGTGCGCTCCTTCTTCCGCTTCCTCGACAAGAACAATCTCGTCCACAATGCGAGCATCGCCACCATCCAGACGCCCAAGCTGCCGCGCGCCGTGCCGAAGGCGCTGAGCGAGCGCGACATGGAGGATGTGCTCGCGGCCGAGCCCGACCGGGAGCGCGCGCCCTGGATCGACCTGCGCGACGCGGCGGTGCTGATCCTGCTCTATGGCGCGGGCCTGCGCATCGGCGAGGCACTGTCACTCACCAAGGCCGAGGTCGACGACCTGCTGAAGAGCGGCCGCGATACGCTCGCCGTCACCGGCAAGGGCAACAAGACGCGACTGGTGCCCCTGCTGCCACAGGCACTTCAGGCGCTCAGGAAATATCGCGACGCCTGCCCGTGGCTCGCGGCGGCAAGGCCTTCCGACCGTGTCTTCATGGGCGCGCGCGGCGGCGCGCTCGATCCCGCCATCGTGCAGAAGCGGGTGCGCGAGATCCGCCGCGATCTCGGCCTTGCCGAAAGCGTGACGCCGCACGCGCTGCGCCACTCCTTCGCCACCCACCTGCTGGGCGCCGGCGGCGACCTGCGCACCATCCAGGAACTGCTGGGCCACGCCTCGCTGTCGACGACCCAGCGCTACACCGACGTCGACGCCGCGCGCCTCGCCGCCGTCTATCGCGCCGCCCATCCGCGCGCCAAGGGATGACCGTGACGCAGCACGTCGGAATCGTCGCCTGCTCCGCAGAAGGCGCCGCGCTCTGCTACAAGACCATCTGCGTCGAGGGCACCGCCATTCTCGGCCCGCACGGCCATCCCGAAGTCTCGCTGCACACGCATTCGCTGGCCGACTATGTCGAGCGCCTCGATCGAGGCGACCGCGCCGGCGTGGCCCAGCTGATGCTGTCATCCGCGCACAAGCTCGCGCGCGCAGGCGCGGATTTTCTGATCTGTCCCGACAACACCATTCACCAGGCCCTGCCATTCGTGCTGCCGCACTCGCCCCTTCCCTGGCTGCACATCGCCGAGGTCGTGGCGGCCGAAGCGGCGTCGCGCGGCTACAGCCAGCTCGGCATCACCGGCACACGCTGGCTGGTCGACAGCGAGGTCTATCCGGAGAAGATCGAAGCGCAAGGGCTTGCGTGGCTGCGGCCGACCGAGGTCGAACGCGACGCCATCAACCGGATCATCATGGACGAGCTGGTGCAAAGCCGCTTCACACCGCAAGCCATCGCCACCTTCCAGCGCGTGATGCACCGCATGAAGGCGGAGGGCTGCGATGCCGTCGTGCTGGGCTGCACGGAAATTCCGCTGATCATGAACGACGGCAACTCGCCTCTGCCGACGCTGGACTCGACGCGGCTACTGGCGCGCGCAGCGCTGCGACGCGCCGTTACAGGGGCTTCCGGAAAATGATCTCTCCGTCGTCCTGGCGGCCTGTCTCCTCCCAGCCGTTCTCCCGGTAGAAGCGCTCGGCCCGCGTGCCAGGGCCCGTGGTCAGCGTCGCCACGGCGAATCCCGCCGCCCGCAGATCCTCGCAGGCCAGCGGCAGTAGCGCGCGACCGAGACCTCGGCCCTCCCAGTCCGGATGGACAAACAGTCCGAAGATCGTGCCGTCGCGCGGATCGGCAACGGAGAAGCCCTGCACCGCGCCCGCCTCCTCCCAGACCCAGAAGGTCGCGTTCTCGAAAATCCAGTTGGCGGTCGTCTCGACCTTGCTCACGGAAGCCGCACTGAGCTGATTCTCGCGGACGGCGAGGCGCACTTCCGAGATTCGGGGACGGTCGGCGCTGGTCGCTTTACGAATCATGAAGACCCCGTGAATCGCGGAAAGGCGCGACCTTACACGGCCCGTTGCAGAACTCTAGCGGCGCGCTCCTGCGGCGGAGATGGCGATTCGTGCTCGAGCACGGAGATCTGCCGGTCGATCTCCGCCACGACCGTCTTCGAGAACGGTCCAAGGTGCAGGTAGAGCATGAGCTGGATCACCACGACCTCGAGGGCGGCGGGATTGTGCCGGGCGATGTCGACGAACGTCCGCCAGAAGTGTCGGGCGAGCAAGGGCCGGACGACCGTCATGCGCCACATCAGGCGCAGAAGCGTATTGCGGTCGCGCGGCGAAACGACCGGCCGGGCCGTCACCGGATGGCTGGGCCGTCGCAGGTTGAGCCCCGATCGGCGGACGCGCTCGAAATAGGCGCCCGGCCGGTAGACCGCTTCGAGAATCGCCTTGTAGTCGCGCAGGATATCTACGCGCGGTCGGCGGGTGACGAAATTGAGCCCTGCAGTGCATTGATCGCCAAGCCCTTGATCCGCGAAGGGCAGCAGACGGCCCTCCTTCTCCAGCCGGCGGGTCAGCTGCGTGGTCGGCAAGGCCGTCAGCAGGCCGACCATGCAGACCGGAATGTCAGTGGCCTCGATGCACTCGATCATCGCCTCGGCCACGCGAAGTTCCTCGGTGTCGAAGCCCACGATGAAGCCGGCGATCACCATCATCCCCGCCGCATGGATCTTGTGCACGCTCTCGGCCAGGCTGCGGCGCGTGTTCTGTTTCTTGCGCGTCGAGACGAGCGTGGCGGTATCGGGACTCTCAATGCCGACGAAGATGGCGAAGAAGTTGGCCCGCTTCAGCATGTCGAGGAGCTCGACGTCGTCGGCCAGGTTGATCGACGCTTCGGTCGAGAACATGAAGGGGTAGCCGGTGCTCTTCTGCCAGGCCTCGAGCGCGGGAAGGAACTGCTTCAGTGCCTTCTTGTTGCCGATGAGATTGTCGTCGACGAAGTCGACATGGCCGCGATAGCCGGCATCGTGCAGCGCCTGCAACTCGGCCAGCATCTGCGGCACCGTCTTGGAGCGCGGCACGCGGCCGAACAGCTCGATGATGTCGCAGAACTCGCAATTGAAGGGACAACCGCGCGAGAACTGCACGCCCACGAAGAGATAGTGGTTGAAATCGATCAGGTCGAAGCGCGGGATCGGACTTTTCGTGATGTCGGCCTTGAACTTCTCCGCCTCGAAGCGCCCGGTCCGGGCGCCCGACTCCCACGCCTCGACGAACTGTCCGATCACGCCCTCGGCCTCGCCAACGACGAGGAAGTCGGCATGCTCGAAGAGCTCGGGACTGGACATGGCGTCCGGCCCTCCGACGACCACCGGCTTGCCCAGGGCCTGGGCCATCCGGATGACCTCGAGCGAGTCGAGGCGCTGCGGCAGCATCCCGCCGGTCATGACCATGTCGGCCCAGACGAGATCGGCCGGATCGAGCGCCTCGGCATTGCGGTTCACGAGCCTGATGTTCCAGTCGCGCGGCAGCAGCGCGGCCAGCGTAATGAGACCCAGCGGCGGCGCCGGACACCGCACCCCGTGGAGGTCACACGCCGCCTGCAGACTCCAGAACGAGTTCGGATTGAAGCGCGGGAAAATCATGAGAACATTCGGTGTCGTCACGGCCGCTCCTTCACCTGGGATCAGGGAAAAGCATCAGCAATCGTCGATCGAATGGGACTCTGTCCGCTTCGTTACACAGTCGAAGCGGCGAACTGAGCGGAATTTGAACACACGAACGGCGCCGGCACAATCGCCGGCATTCGTTCCGTCCTGCAGTCAGGAGAAGGTTTTATCAGGCCGCTTCGTAGACGACATGCAATGCGCCGCCGCTGCGCGGCTCGCAGGACTTCAAGGTGAGCTTGAGTTCCGGCACGCCGGGCGCAATGAGCGGGATGCCGTCGCCCAGCACGATCGGCACGATGGCCATCTCCAGCACGTCCAGCTTGCCGGCCGCGATCATGCCGCGGATCACCTGCGCACCGCCCTCGACCCAGACCCTCCGATAACCGCGCGCTTCCAGCTCGGCGGCCACGACGGCAAGGTCGCCCGAACGCGTCTCAACGGCGGGCGGCGGATCGACCAGTGGGCGATGGGTCATCACGATCGTGGACTTGCCGCCATAGGGCCACTCGCCGAAGCCGCGCAGGACCTCGTAGGTGTCGCGCCCCATCAGGATCGCATCGATGCCCGCCATCAGCGCATCGAAACCGAAGTCCTGCGGCGGGAAACTCTCCAGCCAGTCGAAGGAGCCATCGGCGCGCGCGATCTTGCCGTCGAGCGACATCGCAACATGACAGTGCCAGATCGTCTTTCCCATCTACCCGATCCCAAGGCTAGAACAGCACCGTCAGGCGCAGCGAGAAGACCGCTGCCATCGACTGCGTCGGCGCCAGCGCCGGCTGGAAATAGAGCTGCACGTCGGGTGTGATCAAGAGGTGCCGAAACGACCAGGACCAGTAGAGTTCCACCATGGTCTCGCTGGGGTTCACATAGGTGTCGACATAGAGGGCCTGGTTGACCCTGTTCCATGCGATCCCCAGGCCGATCTGGTCGAGCGGCGCGCGGCCCAGCGGGTTGTTGTAGACCGCACCGCCCGCGATCGACGACTGGATGTACTGGCTGGAATTCCAGACGGTGTTGGCGCGCAGGAACACGCCCCACTGCTCGCCGAGCGGCTGCGAGGCGCTGAACGAGAGGCCCGAGCTGGCCAGAGGCTGCATCTCGACACCGGGGAGATTGTAGTAGAGCAGCGAGTAGCTGCCCTGGCCGAGCTTGCCGACGGTCGGTGACCAGGCGCCGTAGAGAAACCACGAATACTGGCCCTGCCCCACCGTGTTGAACTGGATGTAGTTGGAGGCCAGGACGTTGTTGGCGTCCTGGAAGCCCACGGCAAAGGTCAGCTCCTCCGTCGGGTTGATCTGGAGGTAGGCGCCGAGACTGCCCTGTGAGTAGTTCTGGCTGCCATTCTGGGCCAGCGAGTAGCCGATGAAGTTGACCTGCTCGTTGTTGGAATAGGCATTGCTGTCGAAATTCGAGAAGGGATACTGGCCCACCGTCACCGACACGAGATCACCGGGAAAATCATGCGTATAGCTTACCTGCGCAAAGGTGAGCTGGTTGTCGGGATAGTCGTTGACCTGGCTGTTGAGGTTCAGCCGGTTCTGCAGCGTGGTGCCCGTTTGACCCGACCAGTACTGCGTCGCGAGGTAGGCGAACTGGAAGGAACCGGCGCCGATACTGGGATCGTCGAACGCCTTCCAGTTCACCGCCGGCGAGAACTGGGCCTGCACCGCGCCGTAGTTGCTGCCCGGTGCGCCCCACTGGCTCAGAACCGACGAGGTCATCGAATAGAAGATGCCGGTCTTGTCCTGGATCTGCTGCTTCGCCTTGGCATAGCGCCGGGCGGCGTCGTCGAAGGGCTGTTCGAGGAAATACTGTTCGCGCGCCTCGGCCGCGCGCAGCCGGTTGTGGATCTTGCCGACGTGGCGCACGCCGTCGTCGTCATCGTCGTCGGCGGCCTGCTGGGCATGGGCTGCCGCAAACGGCAGGACCAGGGCGACCAGACCACCAATCCAAAAGGTCGAACGCATGCCGCTCCTGCCGGCCCGCGCCTACGGCTTCAACGCCTTGCCCAGGAACGCCTTCACGTCGACCACGAACTGCCTCCAGGCGGGTTCATGGGCACCGTAATGCGCGCCGCAGCAACCGCCGGGCTTGCTGCGGTTGCCAACCCCGTCGAGATAGCGCACCGGCAGGCCCAGCGCATCGAAGCTGTGATGAGCGTTTTCGTAAACTTTCGTTTCAAGGAGATCGTTGCCGCGCACGACGCGCTCCAGCACCGCCCGGCACTGCGAGACCGGCGTCCAGTCGTCGAGCGCGCCCATGGCGAAGAAGGTGGGCTGGCGCACCGCGAGGCGTGGCCCCAGCGCATCGGCCAGCGCGCAGTCGGGGTAGACCAGCACGACGGCACGTGCCGCAGAGGGCGTCCGGTCTTCCGGTTTGCCCGACAGCGCGCGCAGCATTGCGACCCCGCCGCCGTAGGAATAGCCCATGTAGGCCAGCCGCTGCGGATCGATGCCCGGCTGCTTCGCGAGCCAGCCGAGCGTCGCATCGATGTCGCCGGCCCGCGCCCCGGCGGCGGCCTCGGTCGGCCAGTTGCGCCCACAGACATCCTTGAGGCCGCGCGCCGAGAAACTGTCGACCACCAGCGCCGCATAGCCCCATGAAGCGAGCAGCCCCGCCATGCGGGCCGTGTTCTGCCCCGGCCCGCCGCAGCCATGGAACAGCGCGACCGCGGGAACCGCCACCGTTGCCTTGGCCGGCCTGAAGAGTTGCGCCGACAGCTGGACCGTGCGCCCCCCTTGCTCTACGGGAACGCGCACATTCTGCTGGGCCAACGCAGGGGTAGCGCCCAGTAAGGCCAGCAGGATCATCAGCCTTGCGATCATCGACCGGACCGTAACCCAGGCAAGAGCGGAGACAACAGGTGGATTGCCCGTGAGCGACACGATCTACACCATCTCCACCTGGGTGATCCCGGCCCTCCTCGCGATCACGCTGCACGAGGCCGCGCATGGCTTCGTCGCCCTGCGCTTCGGCGACCGCACCGCATGGCAGCAGGGTCGCGTCACCCTCAACCCGTTCAAGCACATCGATCCGGTGGGCACGATCCTGCTGCCGGGCCTGCTGATCTTCCTGCGCGCGCCGTTCCTGTTCGGTTACGCCAAGCCTGTGCCGGTGAATTTCCGGGCACTGAACAATCCCAAGCGCGACATGGTGTGGGTCGCCGCCGCAGGCCCCGCCACGAACGTCCTGATGGCCCTGGCGGCGGGCCTGCTGGCGCATCTCGCCATCCTCCTGCCGCCAGACGCCGCGCGCTGGTCGATCCAGAACATCGAGAATGCGATCCTGATCAATGTCCTGCTCGCGGTCTTCAACATGATCCCGCTGCCGCCGCTGGACGGTGGGCGCGTCGCCGTCGGCCTGCTGCCCGACAGCCTGGCGCTCCCGCTCGCCCGGCTCGAACCCTATGGCATGCCGATCCTGCTCGGGCTGATCTTTCTCCTGCCGCTGATCGGCAATCAGGTCGGCATCGACCTCAACGTCATCGGCTGGGTCCTCAGCGAACCCGTCGGCTGGCTGGTCGACCTGGTGATCCGCGCGACCGGCAATGGCTGACCGCGACGCGTCAGGTCCGAACCTCGTCCGGCGGCTCGCCTCGCGGCGGCGCGAGGTTCATGGCCTGGCGCTCCTCGGCAATACTGGCGACGGCAGCGCGGACCCCGGGATGGCGCGCCATGAACTGGTTGAAGTCGCGCCGGTCGAGCACCAGGAACTGGCAGAAGTCGACGGCGATCACGTCGGCGGTGCGCCGCTCGCCGGTCAGCAGCGCCATCTCGCCGAAATAGGCGCCGGCCTCCAGACGGATGACCCGCTCGGCGACGTGGACTTCGACGGCGCCTGACGAGATGAAGTACATGCCGTCGGCGCGATCGCCGGCGCGGATCACGCGGTCGCCGGGCGAGGCCGATTTTGGGCGGAACATCAGCAGGAGCGATTCCTGGTCCTGCCGCTCGACCAGCTGAAGCATCGGGAAGAGCTCGAGCAGGCTGTTCAGCTTCAGGTCGTGGGCCTTCGAGCGCTCTTCCTGACGGGCCTTGATGATGGCGAGCTGGCGACCCAGCGCCTCGTAGTGACGCTGGCCGTAGAAGGCCGCGCCAGCCGGTTGCGCGATGCGCTTCTGCAGCAGCCCGACGCCGTGGAAGACCAGCGGGTTGAGCATGATCGAGAAGAGCGCGCCGCCGACCACCAGGTCGCGGCCCTCGTTCGGCACGAGGCCGGCCGAGATGCCGAGCGCGATCAGGATGAAGGAGAACTCACCGATCTGCGCGAGGCTCGCCGAGACCATGAGGCCGGTACCGACCGGGTAGCGCAGCAGCATGATGATGGCGAAGGCGATCAGCGACTTGCCGATGATGATCAGCACCAGCACGGACAGGACCGCGCCCGGCGAGCGGTAGAGGATCGTCGGATCGAACAGCATGCCGACCGAGACGAAGAACAGCACCGAGAAGGCGTCCTGCAACGGCAGGGAGTCGGCGGCCGCCTTGTGGCTGAACGACGATTCGCTCAGCACCACGCCCGCGAAGAAGGCGCCCAGCGCGAAGGAGACGCCGAAGATGTGCGCCGAGCCGTAGGCGATGCCCAGCGCCACCGCGAGGACGGAGAGCGTGAACAGTTCCCGCGAGCCGGTGCGGGCAACCCGGGCCAGCATCCACGGCACCACCTTCGGGCCGATCAGGATGGCGATGACGGCGAAAGCCGCGACCTTGGACAAGGTCACGGCCAGCTCCAGCGCGATCGGCATGTCGGACGGGGCATGGCCCTGGATCGGCTTGCCGCCCAGCACCTCGGCGAAGGCCGGCAGCAGCACCAACGCCAGCACCATCGCGAGATCCTCGACGATCAGCCATCCTACGGCGACACGACCGTTGGGACTGTCGACCAAGTTGCGCTCTTCAAGCGCCTTCAGGAGCACGACCGTACTGGCGACCGACAGGCTGAGACCGACCACGAGGCCGGTGCCGAAGCTCCAGCCCCACAGCGAGCACATGCCGATGCCGAGCAGCGTTGCCAGCACGATCTGGCCGATGGCGCCCGGTATGGCGATGCCTTTGACGGCAAGGAGATCGGAGGCGGAGAAATGCAGGCCGACGCCGAACATCAGCAGGATGACGCCGACTTCCGCCAGTTGAGACGACAGGCCGGCATCCGCCACGAAACCGGGCGTATAGGGACCGATCAGGATTCCGGCCACGAGATAGCCCACAAGTGGCGGCAGGCGCATCCGGTCCGCAACATAGCCGAAGCCGAACGCGAGCACGAAGGCAATGGCGATGGTGGCAATCAACGTCGCTTCGTGATGCACGTTCAAGGTCCGTCGGTTGTTGCGGGAACGGCTCGATTTTAGGGAGGCAGGAGAAGAATTGCACCCTTTGTGCATTCGAATGCTCCCGCATGACACGGCCCGTACGCAGAAAAAGGAGTTGCGTGCGGAATAATCGGCCTGTCCCCGGCGTCTCTCACCTGCAGACCAACAGCTGCATGGGAGTCAGAGAATGCTGAAGTCGATCCTCTCCACCGCCGCCGCCCTGGCGGTCTTCGCCGCCGGCGCTGCTTTCGCCGCCGAGCCCGCCTCGGCGACCCCGCCCGCGATGAAGAACGGAATGTTCGTCACCGCCAGCGGCATGACGCTCTACACGTTCGACAAGGACACCACGCCGGGCAAGTCGGCGTGCAATGGCCCCTGCGCGACGAACTGGCCGCCGGCCCTCGTTGCCGACGGCGCCAAGGCCTCGGGCGACTGGACGATCATCACCCGCGACGACGGATTGAAACAGTGGGCCTACAAGGGCAAGCCGCTCTACGCTTTCGCCAAGGACACCAAGGCCGGCGACAAGTCGGGCGACGGTTTCCTGAACGGCGCCTGGCACGTCGCCAAGTAACGACGATGGACCCGGCGCCGGCCGCGGTTCGGCCGGCGCCACCCTTCCGGTAGAGTACGGGCCATGGCCGATGCGGAAATCCTGCTCGAACCGCTGATCCCGGCGCTGCGCCGCTACGCCTACGCGCTGGTGCGCGACCACGATGCGGCCGACGACCTCGTGCAGGACACGCTGGAACGCGCGCTGTCGCGCTGGACGCTGCGCCGGAGCGATGGGGATCTCCGGGCCTGGCTCTTCACCATCCAGCGCAACCTGCATGTCTCGGCGCTGCGGCAAAGCCAGCGGCGCGGCGCCCATGTCGAACTCGACGAGGCGACGACGCCATCGAGTGCCGCCCCGCAGGAAAGCAACATCGAGATTCAGGACATCCTGGCGACACTCGACCGATTGCCGGAGGAGCAGAAATCGCTGCTGCTTCTGGTCGGCGTCGAGGATCTTTCCTACGACGACGCGGCGAAGGTCATGGGCGTGCCGATCGGCACGGTAATGTCGCGCCTGTCGCGCGGCCGGCAGCGGCTGCGTACGTTGCTGGAAACGGGGCGCGCCACGCTCCTGCGGAGAGTGAAATGACCGCCAACGATTTTCCGGTCGGCGAGGACGAACTGCAGGCATTCGTCGACGACCGGCTGGACGGCGACCGCCGCGCCGCCGTGGAAGCGCATCTGGCCGCCCATCCCGAACTCGCCGAGCGTGTCGCTTCCGAGCGCCGCCAGCGGGCGATCCTGCGCAGCCGCCTCGACGCCAAGTTCGCCGAGCCCGTTCCCGCGAGACTCCGCATCGCCAACCTGCGGGCCGCGCGACGCAACTTCCGGACCCGCAGTTGGACCAGCGCCGCCGCCGCGGTCGCCCTCTTCGTGGCCGGGGCGACAGCCGGCTGGTTTGCCAACTCGATCGCGCCCGCTCCGCTGGCGCCGGCACCCGCGGCAACCGTAGCGCAGGGCGCGCACGCGGCCTACCGGACCTTCGTCGTCGAGGTCGCCCATCCGGTCGAGGTCGGCGCCCAGCAGGAAGTGCACCTGCTGCAGTGGCTCTCCAAGCGACTCGGCCGCAAGCTGGCCGCGCCCGATCTCTCGCCCTTCGGCTATAGGTTGATGGGCGGACGCCTGCTGCCCGGCGGCAGCGGCGCGGCGGCCCAGCTCATGTACGACGATGCGAGCGGCCGGCGGCTTACCATCTACGTGCGTGCGACCGAGGGTAAGGAGACGGCCTTCCGCTTCCAGAAGGAAGGCGAGGCCGCGACCTTCGCCTGGATCGACCAGGGATTCGGCTTCGCCGTGACCGCGACGGCCACCCGCGACGAGCTGCTGCCGATCGCCGAGGCCGTCTATCGCAGCTTCGAGGGGAAGAGTTAGCCCTGGAGCGCGCCACTCCAGTGGTGCTCATGATTGCACCACTGGAGTGGCGCGCTCCAATTACTTCGACGGGTCGGTGTGATCCTCGAACTTCTTGAGGTGACGCGGCGCCCATTTGTGGTCACGCGCCTTCACGATCCATTCGTCGAGCTTTGGCCAGCGCCGGCGTGCCGATGTCACCCACTTGCGGCCGGTCTCGAATTCGGTGGCCAGCAGGTAAAGCGCGAGCACGAAGAAGATCCAGCCCTGCAGGATCGGGATGAAGCCGCCCACCACCGACATCATGAGGCAGGCGGCGATCGCGAGCGCCATCAGGGTCTGGCGCATGGAGCGGCTACAGGTGGGTCGGCTTGTCCCAGGCGGCGAGCGCAGCTTCCTTGAGCGCCTCGTTGACCGTGGGGTGGGCATGGCAGACGCGGCCGATATCCTCGGCAGAGGCGGAGAATTCCATCGCCATCGCGGCCTCCGCGATCATCGTCCCGGCCTCGGCGCCGAAGATGTGGACGCCCAGCACCTTGTCGCTCGCCTTGTCGGCCAGAACCTTCACGAAACCCTCCGTGGCGCCGTTCGCGCGGCTGCGCGGGTCGGCGGTGAACGGATACTTGCCGACCTTGTAGGCAACGCCGGCCGCTTTCAGTTGTTCCTCGGTCCTGCCGACCCACGCCACCTCGGGCTGGGTGTAGATGATCGAGGGCACGAGATCCCAGTTCACGTGTCCCTTCTGGCCCACGAGGGTCTCGACGCAGGCGACACCGTCCTCGCTCGCCTTGTGCGCGAGCATCGGCCCGTCGATCACGTCGCCGATCGCATAGATGCCCGGCACCGACGTCTGGAAGCGGCCGTCGACGGCGATGCGGCCGCGTTCGGTCATCTTCACGCCGACCTTGTCGAGGCCGAGTCCCGCGACATAGGGACGGCGGCCGATCGAGACCAGCACGACATCGGCTTCGAGCGTCTCCGCCGTGCCGCCCTTGGCCGGCTCCACCGTCAGCGAGACGCCTACATCGCTCACCTCGGCCTTGGTGACCTTGGCACCGAGCTTGAACTTGAGACCCTGTTTGGCGAGCGCGCGCTGGAGGAACTTGGTGACCTCGTCGTCGACGCCCGGGGTGATGCGGTCGAGGAACTCGACCACCGTCACCTCGGCGCCGAGGCGGCGCCACACCGAGCCCAGCTCGAGCCCGATGATGCCGGCGCCAACCACGACCAGGCGCTTCGGTACTTCCTTGAGTTCCAACGCGCCGGTCGAGGAGACGATCTTCTTCTCGTCGATCGTGACGCCGGGCAGCGGCGTCACTTCCGAGCCGGTGGCAATCAGGATGTTCGTTGCGGCGAGCGTTTCCTTGACCGCTCCGTCGTCGCCGAGGACCGCGACGGAACCCGTCGCTTCGATGCGGCCCGCTCCGGTATAGGAGGCGATCTTGTTCTTCTTGAACAGGAAGGCGACGCCTTTGGTGGTGGCCTCGACGACCTCGTTCTTGCGCTTCATGAGCTGGGCGAAGTCGAGCTTCGGGGCCGCCACGACGACACCATGCGCGCCGAGATCGTGGCCCGCCTCCTCGAACAGGTGCGAGGACTGCAGCAGCGCCTTCGAGGGAATGCAGCCGACGTTGAGGCAGGTGCCGCCCAACGTCGCGCGCTTCTCGACGACGGCGACCTTGAGCCCGAGCTGTGACGCGCGGATCGCGGCAACGTAGCCGCCGGGGCCGGCGCCGATCACGACCAGATCGAAGGATTCGTTTGCCATGTCATCAACCCTCATGGCCGGGGGCGCGCCACTCCAGTGGCGCGATCATGACGCGCGACTGGAGTCGCGCGCCCCCAGCGGGACTATACTCATCACACGCCGAGCAGGAGCCGCTCGGGATCCTCGATGCATTCCTTGACCTTGACCAGGAACAGCACGGCCTCGCGGCCGTCGATGATTCGATGGTCATAGGACAGGGCCAAGTACATCATCGGCCGCGCCTTGATCTCGCCGCCGACCACCATGGGCCGCTGCTGGATCTTGTGCATGCCGAGGATGGCCGACTGTGGCGGATTGAGGATCGGTGTCGACATCAGCGAGCCGTAGACGCCGCCGTTGGAGATCGTGAAGGTTCCGCCCGTCAGGTCGGCGATCGACAGCTTGCCGTCGCGCGCCTTGCGACCGAGATCGCCGATGCCCTTCTCGATGCCCGCGAAGTCCAGCACGTCGGCGTCACGCAGCACCGGCACGACCAGGCCCTGCGGCGAGCCGACGGCGACACCGATGTCGTAATAGTTCTTGTAGACGATCTCCTCGCCCTCGATCTCGGCATTGACCGCCGGAAGCTCCTTGAGCCCGGCGATGCAGGCCTTGGCGAAGAACGACATGAAGCCCAGCCGCGCGCCGTGCTTCTTCTCGAAATCGTCCTTCAGCCGCTCGCGCAGCGACATCACCGCGGTCATGTCCACCTCGTTGAAGGTGGTCAGCATGGCCGCCGTGTTCTGCGCCTCCTTGAGGCGGTTGGCGATGGTCCGCCGCAGGCGCGTCATCTTCACCCGCTCCTCGCGGTCGGCCTTCGGGCGTGGACCGGCCGACACGGCGGGCTTTGCGGCGGGCGCCGGGGCAACGGAGATCGACGAGATCGCGGCCAGCACGTCTTCCTTGGTGGCGCGGCCGTCCTTCCCGGTCGGCTGGATGGCGGCAGCGGCCACGCCTTTTTCCTCGGCGAGCTTGCGTGCGGCCGGACCCGAAGCGGCGAGATTGGCCCCGGCCGGTGCGGCGGCGGCGGGCGCTGGCGTGGGAGCCGCGACCGGCTTCGGAGCAGCCGGCGCAGGCGCGGCGGCCGGCTTCGG
>WOUR01000030.1 GCA_009772935.1 Rhodospirillaceae bacterium | reverse complement strand
GACGCCGTCGGCAAACTCCTCCACCGCTACTGCCCCAGCGAGTGCGCCAACTACTTCGCAAACGATGGATATCGTCTATCCAATCGAGATACGCTCTAGGCCGGCGTTAGATCCAGCGCCGGGTGCGATGCCTATAGGCCTCGAAGTCGCGGCCGAACTTGGCGGCAAGCACACGCTCTTCCGGCAGGATCTGAAAGCGGGTGATGTAGAGGGCAAACAGCAGTGGGCCCGGCAGGATCGCTGCGTTTGCCAGATGCGCAGCCCATCCCGCGAGGACGAGGAAGAGGCCGAGATACATCGGATTTCGGGTGAGGCGATAGACCCCGGTCGCGACGAGCGACGAGGCGGCTTCGGGTCTGGTCGGGTTGACGGTCGTTCTGGCACGCCAGAACGACCAGGTGCCGGCGGCGGAAATTGCGACCCCCGAAGCGACCAACACGATCGAGGCCGCCCGCCTCTCCGGCAACGCGAACGAAAGGCCGTCCAGACCATAGGCGACCAACCACATGGCAAGGGCGACGAGCAAAGCGGCGGCTGGTGGCGGAACCTTCAGTTCGAGCTTGTTCACCGTCGGATCCTGGGTTTAGCCCGGTGGCCGTGCAAGGGGTCACCCTTTTCCCCGAGCGACGGCATGCTCAAGCAAGTTTGGCCGCAGCCTCATCGTTTGCCTGCTGGCGCTTCTGCAGCATGCCGTGGATGCGCTCCTTCAAGCGCTGCACGCGCTCGGGCCCAGCCTTCTCGGGACTGCCGGAATCGAAGGGCGGCTGCGGATCGTACTCGAGCGTGAGCTGGATCGACTTGGCGACTTCCTCGCCGGCCAGTTCGGCCACCAGGGTGAGCCCGAAATCGATGCCGGCCGTGACGCCGCCGCCCGATAGGCGATTGCGGTCGCGCACGACCCGCTCGGCCACCGGGATTGCACCGAAGGCCGGCAGGAACTCGCGTGACGACCAGTGGCAGGCGGACTTGTAGCCCTTCAAGAGGCCGGCGGCGCCGAGCACCAGCGAGCCGGTGCAGACCGACGTGACGTAGCGCGCGCCTTCCGCCTGCTTGCGCAGGAAGGCGAGAGTCTCCTCATCCGTCATCAGCGCGACCTGTCCGCCGCCGCCCGGCACGCAGATCACGTCGAGCTGCGGGCAGTCGGCGAAGGTGGTCGTCGGCACAATCGAGAAGCCGGCGTCGGTCCGCACGGGATCGAGCGTCTTCCAGATCATGTGAAGCTTCGCGTCTGGCACGCGGCACAGGACCTGGGCGGGGCCGGTTGCGTCGAGCTGCGTGACGTCGGGAAAGAGCAGGATACCGATATGAACCGTGTCTGCCATCGAGTGTCTCCTCTGTTGACTGCGACGTTACGCAATCGGCGGCGTGGCAGGAATGTCAAACATCATGTAATTTCTGCCAATGCCCAAACCTCACCGCATCGCCCTCCTGGCCTATGAAGGGTGCCAGCTCCTCGACGTCACCGGCCCCGCCGCCGTGTTCGGCGCGGCCAACGAGGGACGTGACCGTCCCGTCTACGACCTGGAGATCGTCTCGCCCGACGGCGGCCCGGTCACGTCCAACTGTGGTGTCGCGCTGGTGAGCCGCCGCTTCGGCGGGCGCTACGACACGCTGCTGGTGGCGGGCGGCTCGCGCGGCCTCAAGGCGGTGGTCGCCCGCGAGGACGTACGGCGTTGGCTGCAGAGGGTGGCGCCGCTGACGCGGCGCTTCGGCTCGGTCTGCACCGGCGCCTTCGTGCTGGCCGCTGCCGGGCTGCTCGACGGCAGGCGCGTGGCCACGCATTGGGCGAGTTGCCAGCGGCTGGCCGAGAAGTTCCCCGCGCTGACCGTGGACGCCGACGCGCTCTACGTCGTCGACGGCAAGGTCTGGACCTCGGCCGGCGTGACGACCGGCATCGACATGGCGTTGGCACTGGTCGAGGCCGATCTCGGCGCGGCGACGGCCAACCTCATCGCCCGGCACTTCGTGCTCTATGCGCGCCGGCCCGGCTACCAGTCGCAGTTCAGCCCGTTGCTGCAGGTGCAGACCGAGGCCGATGCGCCGTTCGCGCGCCTGATAGAGTGGATGCAGACCCATCTCGACGAACCGCTCGACGTGCCGGCGCTGGCGGCCCGCGCCGGCCTCTCCGAGCGCAGTTTCCATCGCAAGTTCGTCGAGGCTACGGGCAAGACGCCGGCGCACTTCGTCGAGGGACTGCGGCTCGATGCGGCGCGCACGCTATTGGCCAAAGGCCTGCCGTTGAAGGCAATCGCAAGCCGCGTCGGCTTGGGCTCCTCGGCGCGACTCGGCCAGGCCTTCGAGCGCCGCTTCGGCATGGCGCCGACGCTCTTTCGCGAGATGCATGCGACGTCAGTGACGTAGGCGCAGGCTGCTCAGGATCAGGGCGGTGAGGGCGAAGCCGGCGCCCAGCCAGATCGCCGCCCGCGCCGCGTCGGCGGCGCCGCCGCCCGAGAAGTCGAACAGGCCGAATACCAGCGCCACCAACGCGGCGCCCATCGTCTGTCCGAGCGTTCGGGCCGTGGCGATGATGCCGCCGGCGCTGCCGCTGCGGTCGCGCGGCACGGCGTTCATCATCAGCCGATTGTTGGGCGCGGCGAAGATGCCGAAGCCCGCGCCGCACAGGACCAGCCGCCACATGATGTTGAAGGCGGAGGGATCCGGCGGCAGCAGCGCCGTCAGGATCATGCCGGAGGCCATGCAGGTCAGGCCGATCGTGCCCAGCGCGCCGGCATGGTGGCGGTCGGCCAGCCGGCCGGCGATCGGGGCGACCCCGGCCAGCGCCAGTGGCCAGGCCGTCAGCAGCAGGCCGGTCGCGGTGGCGTCGCGCCCGAGCACCGTATGGAAGAAGAAGGGCAGGCTGACGAAGGCCAGGCCCTGCGCCGTGAAGGTGCAGGTCGAGGCCGAGATCGAGAGCGAGAATATCGGCCGGGCGAACATGTCGATCGGCATCATCGGATCGGCGAGCCTGCGCTGGCGCCAGACGAACAGGGTGCCCAGCATCGCCGCTCCCACGAGTTCGGCCACGATCACCGGCACGGGATGGCCATGGCCGACGCCGTCGATGCCGAAGATCAGCAGTCCGAAGGTGCCGCCGGACAGGACCGCCGAGGGCACGTCGAAGGGCCTCTTGGCGTGGGTCGTCACCGGCAGGAAGCGGCCGGCCAGGAAGAAGGACAGGATGCCGAGCGGGACGTAGACGGCGAACAGGATCGGCCAGCTCGTGATGGCGAGCAGCGCGGCGCCGAGGCTGGGCCCGGCGGCCAGCGAGGTCGCCACGACGGTCGTGTTGAAGCCGAGGCCACGACCGAGCGCGGCGCGCGGATAGATCGATCGCACGAGCGCCGGCTGGATGGCCATGATGGCGGCCGCCCCCAGCCCCTGCAGCGTGCGCGCGGCGATCAGCCCGGTGAGCGAGGGCGCGAACACGCAGCCGATCGAGGCTAGCGAGAAGACGACAAGGCCCCAGCGATAGACGGTGCGGTAACCCACGATGTCGCCCAGTGCTGCGATCGGCAGCAGCATGATCATCAGGGCGATCTGGTAGGCGTTGACGATCCAGATCGAGCTCTCCGCCGTAATCGCGAGGTCGTTCGCGATGTAGGGCAGGGCGAGATTGGTCATCGAGTTACTGAGCACCGCCATCGACAGGCCGATGGTGATGGTCGCCACGGCGGCGAGCCGCCGTGGCCCCGACGGCATGCCGTCGGGGAGCGGACCGGCTGAAGCGGGTTCGGCCATTTGTTACTGGGGAACCGTCAGCTCGTCGCCGCCGATGGTGGTCCGCTGCATCAAGCGCTTGTGTTTGGTCGCATCGTAGTAAGTGGCACGATGCAGCACGGCGCGATTGTCCCAGACGATCACGTCGCCCTCGCGCCAGGCGTGGGACATCATGAACTCCGGCTGCTCGGCACGCTGCGCCAGTTCCCACAGGATCGCCTTCGACATCGGCTCGGGCCAGTCGAGGATGCGGCCGGCATGGGCGCCGATATAGAGGGCGCGGCGGCCATTGATGGGATTGTCGCGGAACATGCGCTGCTTGACCGGCGGCAGCTCCGCCAGCGACTTGGCGCTCAGGATGCCTTTCTGTACCCGGTCGCGCGAATGGGAGAGCGCATGCTCGGCCACGAGCGGGTGGATCGTCGCCTGCAGGGCGGGTGGCAGCGCGTCCCAGGCGGCACGCATGTTCAGGAACTCGGTGTTGCCGCCCTCAGGCGGGCAGATCCGCGCCGTCAGGATCGAGCAGAGCGACGGGATGCGCTTGAAGGACGAGTCCGAATGCCAGAAGTAGTTGGCCTTCTGGTAGATCATGCGCATGTCGTCCGGCGGGATCGGCTCGCCGGTCATGATGTCGAGGTTGGACTGGCGCTGGAACTTGGTGCCGGCCGCCGGATTGGCGCTGAGCGTCGTTTCCAGCGGGCCGAAGTTCTCACTGAAGGCGATCTGCGTATCATCGTCCATCGCCTGGTCGCGGAACAGGAGCACGGAATGCTCCTCGAAGGCGGCGCGGATCGGCCCGAACTCACGCGCCGACAGGGGGCGCGTGATGTCGATGCCGGTGATCTCCGCGCCGAACAACGGATGGAGCTTGCGGACTTCAATGCTGCCGGTGTTGCGCATGGCCTTGGCCCTCAGTCGATGATCGCCTGGTAGGTGAGCACGCGCAGCTCCCGCCGGATCGGATAGGTGGAGGAGGGCATGAGCTGCGTCAGCAGCACCACGGCCATGTCCTCGACCGGGTCGATCCAGAAGGCGGTGGAAGCGGCGCCACCCCAGGCATATTCGCCGGGGGTGCCGGCAATGTAGGCCTTGGCCGGATCGATCATCACCGAGAAGCCAAGGCCGAAGCCGATACCGGTATAGGTCGATTCGGAGAAGCGCGGCGTGCCCATGTCGGCCATGTCGCCGTTGAGGTGGTTCATGGTCATCAGCTCGACCGTCTTGCGGCCGAGCAGGCGCACGCCGTCGAGCTCGCCCTTGTTCAGCATGAACTTGGCAAAGCGCAGGTAGTCCGAGGCCGTCGACACGAGGCCGCCGCCGCCCGAGTTCACCTTGCGGGGCGCGAGGTAGCGGCTCTTGGCCGGATCGTCGATCAGGTCGAGACGGCCGCCCGGGCCGGCCGCATAGTTGGCGGCGAATCGGTCGTGCTTGGCGGCGGGGACGTGGAAGTCGGTGTCGACCATGCCGAGCGGGTCGATGACCTTCTCCTTGAGGTATTTCTCGAAGGGCTGGCCCGAGATGACCTCGACGAGGTAGCCCAGAACGTCGGTGGAAACCGAGTAGTTCCAGGCCTTGCCCGGCTGGGCGATCAGCGGCAGTTGCGCCAGACGCTCGACGACCTGCTTCAGGCTGGTATCGGCGGTCTGGAAGTCGACGCCGTCCTGCTTGGCGCGATAGGCGGCATCGACCGGATTGCTTTCCATGAATCCGTAGGTCAGGCCCGACGTATGGGTGAGCAGGTCGCGGAAATTGATCTCGCGCTCGGCCGGCACGGTCTCGATCTTGCCGCGGCTGCCGCCCACCATGACACGCGGGTTGGCGAAGGCGGGGATGAACTTCGAGATCGGGTCATCGAGCTGAAACTTGCCCTCTTCGTAGAGCATCATGATCGCCGTCGAGGTGAGCGGCTTGGTCATGGAATAGATGCGGAAGATCGTGTCGGCGCGCATCGGCTTGTTGCGGGCAACGTCGGACTTGCCCACGACCTCGGCGAAGGCCAACTCGCCCTTGCGCATGACGCAGGTCACCATGCCGGCCAGCTTCCCGCTGTCGACCCAGTGATTCATCCAGGTGCGCACGCGGTCGAGCCGCGCTGCGGAAAGCCCGACCTGTTCGGGGGTGACGAGCGGCAGCGTGTCCATGGCGATCCTCCCTTGAGCCCCGCTAGACTAGCCCATGACGACGGGTTTCAGACACGCAAAAGACGGGAGGGAGCAATGGCGAGATTGTGCGAGGGACGGGTGGCGATCGTGACGGGCGGCGCCCGCGGCGTCGGCCGGGAGCATTGCCTGATGCTGGCGGAGCATGGCGCCAAGGTGGTCGTGAACGACCTGGGCGGCGACCGGGCCGGCAAGGGCCATGATGTCGGTCCGGCCCAGCAGGTCGTGAACGAGATCAAGGCGATGGGTGGCGAGGCCGTGGCCAACGGCGACGACGTCTCCGACTGGAACGGCGCCAAGCACATGATCGACCAGGCGGTCGAGGCGTTCGGCAAGCTCGACGCCATCGTGCTCAACGCCGGCATCCTGCGCGACCGCATGCTCGTGAACATGAGCGAGGACGAGTGGGACGCCGTCATCAAGGTTCACCTGAAGGGCACCTTCGCGCCGGCCCGCCACGCCGCCGCCTACTGGCGCGACCAGGCCAAGCTGAAGGGCGGCCCGGTCGATGCGCGCATCATCACCACCACGTCGGTGTCGGGCATCTACGGCAATATCGGCCAGACCAATTACGGTGCAGCCAAGGCCGGCATCGCGTCCTTCACGATCATCGCGGCGCGAGAACTCGCCCGCTATGGCGTGACCGTGAACTCGATCTCGCCCTCGGCCTTCACGCGCATGACCGAGGACCTGCGCGAGTACACCGAAGAGGACAAGAAGCGCCGCGATCCCAAGTGGATCGCCCCGGTCGCGACCTGGCTGGTCAGCGAGGACAGTCGTGAGGTGACGGGTCGCGTGTTCCAGGCCGGAAACGGGATTTTCGCCGTTGCCGAGGGCTGGCATAAGGGCCCGACCGTCGAGCAGATCATGGATCCGATTCAGGCCGGCAAGGTGCTGGGCGAAATTGCCCGGAAGGCCCGCAAGAACGCGGGTATGAACGGCCTCGATCTGGATTGAAGACGACAAGCGAAAAACCGGTAGGGAAGAAGAAGGAAAGCACATGATGAAGATCAATCGCCGCACGGCGCTGGCGGCGACGGCCGCGGCTGCGCTGGTTCCGGGCGCCGCGCGTGCCCAGGCCTGGCCGAACAAGCAGATCCGCTGGGTCGTGCCCTATACGGCTGGCGGCCTGACCGACGTGACCACACGCCTCACGCTCGAGAAGATGAACGTCGGCCAGACCTTCGTGGTCGACAACAAGCCCGGCGCCAATTCGCTGATCGGTGCCGAGATCGTCGCGAACGCAGCCCCGGACGGCTACACCTTCCTGACGGTGATCGCCGCCCACGCCGCGAACAAGACGCTCTATGCCGGCAAGCTGAAATTCGATCCGGTGAAGGGATTTGCGCCGGTGTCGCTGGTCGGCGTCGCGCCGCTCATCATCACGGTGACCAACGACCTGCCGGTGAAGAACGTCGGCGAACTGATCGCCTACGCCAAGAAGAACCCCGGCAAGATCTCGTTCGGCTCGTCGGGTGTGGGTGCCGCGGCCCACCTCACGAGCGAACTGATGAAGCAGGTCGCTGGTATCGACATGGTGCACGTACCCTACAAGGGCACCGCGCCGGCGCTGGCCGACCTGGCCTCCGGCAACATCCAGATGCTGATCGACGCGCCGATCGGCGTGATGACGCAGGTGCGTGCCGGCAAGATTCGCGCGCTCGCGATGCTGTCGAAGAACCGCGTGCCGGGAGTGGAGGAAGTCCCGACCATCGTGGAATCGGGCGGGCCGCTGATCGAATCGTCGACCTGGGTGATGTTCCTCGCGCCGGCCGGCACGCCGAAGGAAATCGTCGACAAAGTGTCGTCCGAGGTCTCGAAGGCGCTGAAGGACGAGGCGCTGCGGAAGCGGCTGGCCGAGCAGGCCGTGATTCCGGTGGGCGCGACGCCGGAGGATACGGGCAAGTTCCTGCAGAGCGAGATCGACAAGTGGGAGAAGGTGATCACCACCGCCGGCGTCAAGCCCGACGCCTGATCTCCGGTTCACGATTGAAGCAGCGGCGCCGGCAAACCCGGCGCCGCGGTCGTTTGGCGTGCTGCCGGCAATCAGTCGGCGGCGAAGCAGTAGAGCAGGCCGGCGCCGCCCGTCGTCACCAGGGCCGGCAGATCGCAACCGCGCGACGGATGGGACGTGTTCCACGACTTCGAGGGCGCGTCGTCGCGCAGCCCCATGCGGTCGGCATGACCCACCATGGCGCTGCCTTCACCACTCTTCGTCCAGTTGCCGCAGGTCATGTCCTTGTCCGGCGGGAAGGCGGTGCCGTCCGTCTGGGTGCCGGTCAGGATGTCATGCTGGTTGACCGTGTAGAGGCGGCTCGGGATGAGGCGGCCGGTTTCCGCGACACTGGTTTCCGGCGCGATCTTGTTGTTGGCCGAGTGCAGGTCCTCGACGCTGGCCGCGATCTGCACGCCCCTGGCGTTCACCCACGGACCCTTGCCGATGCGGTCCCGGGCGTTGACGGCGGTCGCGCCGCCGACGGCCTGCGTGCTGAGATAGGCCCGCCATGTCCTGCTGCCGGCGCCGGCCCTGGCTGCGAGCGCCTGGCAGTGCCGGTCGGCGCCCTCGAGGCCGCCAAAGTTGGCGCCCTGCGGGCCGCCCACGCTGGTGATGAAGAACGTCATGTCGGGAAACTGGGGCGGAGTCTGCTGAGCCTGCGACGACGTGGCCGAGAGGGCGACTGCGAACAGCGCCGCGGCCACGGCCACCTTCCTTGATGGGGTCGTCATGTCGTTTTCTCCCTTTATTTTCGACGATTCGACGGCTCAATCGTCGCCTTGGCGGCGGGCGAGGCCCAGTAAATTTCCCGTGGGCTGAAGTTGTATGGGTGTGAAGCCGACAGTGTCTGTGCAGCCTCGGCGCTTTACTCGCTTCGTGCCGTGTCGTTTCCTTCCGCCATGGTTTCGACCTTGAGCCTGGCGAACGGCCTCACGCTTCTGTTCGCTGCCCTTTGCCTCTGGACGATGGCCCTGCAGTCGCGCGGTGGCGCCACGACCTTGGGGCGCGTGGCTTTGCCGGGCGGCTTCGCCTTGATGGCGACGCTGATGCTGCTCGCCGGCGTGTTCGAGGCGAGCATCCTGTTCGACATTCTCTGGGTCGTCGCTTTCGCCCTGGGATCGATGATCGGCCGTATTCGCGGCTGGATGCTCAGCGTGCAGTCGAACCGCGAAGCCGGACTCGTTTCGCTGCCCGCAACGGTCGACGGCCTGGTCGCGGCGCTCATTCTCGCCGCACTGTCCGGAATCGACTTCACCTCCGCAATGCTTGGAGAGGCCCTGATCGAGCCGGGCTACATCGCCGCCGCCAGCGCCCTTTGCGCCGGCTTCCTCGGCTACCGGATGCTCGTCATCGCGCTGCGCGTCGTTCGTCCGACGCCGCCCGGCAACGTGTCGCGCGCCGCCTGAGGGCGCTGCGGCGTCACAACGCCTTCAACGTTTCCAGCACCCGGGGCTGCGGCCAGGTCCAGTCGATCGCACTCTCGTAGGCGCGCATCGCCTGCAGCACGGCCGCGTCGGCGCGCGGCGCCCCGATGATCTGCAGGCCGACCGGCAGCCCGGCCCGGGTCAGGCCCGCGGGCATGGACGCGGCAGGCTGGCCGGTGAGGTTACAGGGCAGCGTGTAGGGCGCACCCTTGGTCCAGCGCGGGAAAGCCTCGGAGTTGTAGAGCGTCTCCACCGGCGGTCCGGCCGTCGGCGCGACCGGCGCGAGCAGCAGATCGAAGTTGCGATGCCAGAGCGCGAGATCGCGCGCCAGCTTGCTCCTGGCCTCGAAGGCTTTGGCATAGTCGGCCAGCGTGATCGCCAGGCCTTTTTCCATGAGAGCCCGCAGCCCCGGATCGAGCTTGGCGTGAAGCTGGCTCGGGATCTGCCGGAAGCGCGTGGCGAAACTGCCGATCCACAGCGGCTCGAAATGCTGCTGCAGCGGTTCGAACATCGGACCGACTTCCTCGACATGCGCGCCGAGATCCTCGAAGCGCCGCGCCGCGGCGGCGACGAGCGCGCGCACCTCCGGATCGGCCTTCACATGGCCGAGCTCGAGGCTGAGGCCGATCTTCCAGCCGCGCACGCCGGCCTCGAGGCCGACCGTATAGTCGCGCGCTTCGGAGGGCAGCGAGCGCCAGTCGCGCGGATCGGGCCCCGCCGTGAGGTTCAGCGCCATCGCCGTGTCGAGCACCGTGCGCGCCAGCACGCCCTGGCTGATGACGTCGGCGAAGGGCGCATCGGCCGGATATTGCGGGATCCGGCCGTAGGAAGGCTTCAGTCCGACGAGGCCGGTATGCGCCGCGGGGATACGGATCGAGCCGCCGCCGTCATTGCCATGGTTGAACGGGCTGATGCCGGCCGCGGTGAGCGCCGCGGCACCGCCGGACGAGCCGCCGGGCGAATGGGCGAGATTCCAGGGGTTGCGGGTCGTGCCCTGCAACGGCGAGTCGGTGAGCGCCTTCCAGCCGAATTCCGGCGTCGTGCTCTTGCCGAGAAGAATCATGCCGGCGGCAAGAAATCTGTCGGTCACCGCGGCGTTGTCGCTGGCCGGAGTTTCGTCGGTCGAGTGCGACCCGTACCGGGTCGGCCAGCCCCGTACGTTCGTCGTGTCCTTGATCGTGGTCGGAATGCCGTCGAAGGGCGACAGCGGCTGGCCGCTCTGCCAGCGGGTTTCCGCCGCTCGTGCAGCGGCTTGCGCGCCCTCGCCGTCGATCAGGACGAACGCATTGAGATGAGGTTGCAGCGTCGATGCACGCTCCAACATGGCGTTGACGATGTCGACTGGGGAAACCTCACCTCGTGCCAGGAGTTTTGAGAGTTCCGATGCGGAAAGCCAGTCGAATGCAGAGTCAGACATGCGCAATTGGTCGGTTCTCGACGGAGGTTGGATGTTTCAGAGTGTGTGGGAGACGACAGTGTCGACTCTGATTTCTCCTAAGTCGAGAGCGTATTGGAGAGAACCGCGATGGAAACCGTTACCGCACTTGTGGCCGCCGGCGCCGCTTTCGGACTGAGCTACCTCATCGGTCGCTCGCTGACCGCGTCCTTCACCCTGGTCGCTCTTGGTGGCCTGCTCTCGGGGGCTGCCTTCGCCGTCCTGTTCTTCGTGTCGACGGTGACGGTCGGCCATTTCATGCCCCAGTTTTTCGAGCCTTGGCTGCTCGGCGTCCATTTCATCGCCTTGATCGCCGTGGTGCCGCTCGGTGGTGCCGTCATCGCGGCGCTGACTCACTGGCATGTCGAGCGCCTCGACGCCACGCGCCTGCCGTTCTAGTCGCGAAACAAGCGTCTTTCCCGCAACCGCCTTGCAACGCTAGTCTCCCCGGCAATCAGGGGAGGGCAGAGAATGGTCGAAGTAAAGCTCGGCGCCGGCACGGCCGTGCGCATCGAAGAGAGTTACGAACCGAACTTCGACGCCAAGGCTTTCTTCCCCGACTGGAATCCCGCCGTCGTTGACCGCCACCGCGACTGGCTCATGCCGGCGCACTATGACGAAGCATCGGGCTTCCTGAAGCTCAGTGTCCATAGCTGGCTGTTGAAGATCGGCGGCAAGACGATCCTGATCGACACCTGCGTCGGGAACCACAAGCCGCGTCCCCATCGTCCGAAGTGGCACCTGATGGAGACGAAGTATCTCGACCGGCTGAAGGCGGCCGGCGTTGAGCCCGACCAGATCGACATGGTGATGTGCACGCATCTGCACGTCGACCATGTCGGCTGGAACACGCGCCTCGAGAACGGCAGGTGGGTGCCGACGTTCAAGAATGCCAAGTACGTCTTCAGTCGCGCCGATTACGATCACTACCTCAAGCTCGACAGCGATCCCGCGACCGGCCCGGTCAACGCGGGCTCCTTCCGCGACTCGGTCCTGCCGGTGGTCGAGGCGGGGCTGACGCAGATGGTCGACGGCGCGGGGCGTCTCGACGAGAACCTCGAGGTCGAGCCGGCGCCGGGACACACGCCGGGCACGATCGCCATCAAGTTCGAATCGCGCGGCGAGAAGGCGTTGTTCTGCGGCGACATCCTGCATCACGCACTGCAGGTCTATCATCCCGAATGGAACAGCTTCGCCTGTGCCGACGGCGTCGGGGCACGCAAGAGCCGGCGCGCGGCCCTGGAGCATTGCGCCGGCAGCGGCGCGCGGCTGATGCCGTGCCACTTCGGGGCGCCGTTCAGTTGCCACATCGACCACAAGGACGATGGGTTCGTGCCGCGCTTCGGCGGCCAATTCTAGGGAGAGAGACGATGATCTACGAAATGCGGGTCTACAGGTGCGTGCCGGGCCGTCTGCCGGCGCTGCTCAACCGCTTCAACACCATCACGCTCAAGATCTGGGAGCGGCACGGCATCAGGCAGGCCGGTTTCTTCACCACCCTGATCGGCGAGTCGAACCAGGAGCTCACCTACTTCCTCGCCTGGGAATCGCTGGCCGAGCGCGAGAAGAAGTGGAACGCCTTCGCCGCCGACCCGGAATGGCTCGCCAAGCGTGCCGAGACCGAGAAGGACGGTGCCATCGTCGAGAACGTGTCGGTGCAGATGCTGACGCCGACGGGCTTCTCGTCCGTCCAGTAGGGCTGTTTTCTCCCGCGTCACCCCTTCGCTTCGATCCGGAAGGATCGCGGCGAAGGCGCTTGCTTTTGCGCGAAGTATGCTAGGCTTTTCGCAACACAGGGAGGAAACAAAGAATGCAACGTAGGACTTTTGCGACCGCGGGTACGGCGGCATTGATCGGGTCGCTGGCCGGTTGGCCGGCCCTTGCGCAGAAGATCAGCGGCGACGTGCGCTTTCTCTGCGGCTTCGCGCCCGGCGGTACGGCCGATCTTCTGTGCCGCATCGTGGCCGAGGCCGTGACCTCCGAGGTCGGGCAGAAGGTGATCGTCGACACCAAGACCGGCGCCAGCGGTTTCATCGCCAACGAGATCGTTGCCAATGCCCCGCCGGACGGCCGTACGATTGGCCTCGCCGCCATGGCGGCCCTGTGCGTTTCGCCGGTGATGCCGGGGCAGAAGCTGCCGATCAACGTCGACACCGACCTCACGCCGATCGCGAACATCGCCGGTGTCACCAACATGCTGGTGGTCGGCAAGCACATGAAGTACCGCACGGTTCCGGAGATCATCGACTTTGCGAAGAAGAACCCCGGCAAGCTCACCTATGCTTCGGCGGGCAACGGGACGTCGCAGCATCTGGCTGCCGAACTCTTCAAGAAGATGGCCGGCGTCAACATTCTTCATGTGCCCTATCGCGGCGGCGCACCGGCCATCCAGGACATGATCTCCGGCAATTGCGACATGATGTTCGGCAACATGCCGGAGTTCCTGGGACAGATTAACGGAGGCGGTCTGATTCCCGTCGCTTTCGGCTCGCCCAAGCCCTCACCGATGTTTCCGAACCTGCCGTTGATGTCGACGTTCCTGCCGGGCTTCCAGGTGGTCAACTGGTTCGGCGTGTTCGGCTCGAAGGGGCTGCCGGTCGACCTGATCGATTTCTGGAACAAGGCGCTCCGCGCGGCTGTCGCCAAGCCGGATGTCCAGAAGCGCTTCGCCGAGAGCGGCATGGACACGATCATCGGGTCGCCGGCCGAGTTCAAGGCGACGATCATGGCCGATCGCAAGAAGTGGGAAGAGGTCATCAAGGTTGCCGGCATGCGCGCCGACTGACGATGCCTCTGGCCCTCACTCCGCACGGGACCCTTCACTACGACGTCGTGGATCTTGTGGCGCCCTGGCGACCGTCACGCCTGCCGATCCTGTTCCATCACGGGATCGGCGCCAGCGCCGGGATCTGGGCGGGGTGGCGGCCGGCGCTGGCCGACGCTCACCGGCTCGTCACCTTCGACATGCGCGGCTATGGGCGCTCCAACATTCCGGCGGCGGACTTCAGGTGGTCGCTGGACCTGCTGGTCGACGACCTATTTGCCGTCGCCGATGCCGCCGGGCTGGACCGTTTCCACCTCGTGGGCGAGTCGATCGGCGGGACGGTGGCGCTGGCGGCGGCGCTCGCCCGGCCGGCGAGGATCGCCACCCTCACCGTCAGCAACGGCGCCCATGTCGGGGCCTCGATCCAGAGGGTCGAGGCGTGGCGGCGCCAGCTCGATGAAGGCGGCTCGAAGGGCTGGTCCGACGCCTTCCTGCGAGACCGCTTTCACGACGACGCGTTGTCGCCCGAGCGCCGTGCGTGGTTCGCCGCGGAGCAGGAGAAGTGGCCGCAGCATTCCATTCTGAATGCGCTGGGCGTGCTCATCGGCACCGACCTCACGCCCCGGCTGGCCGACATAAAGTGTCCGACCCTGCTGCTGCATCCCGACGGCAGTCCGTTCATCCCCGTGAGCGTCATGGCCGAACTGCACAGGGGGCTGCCGGACGGCGAGCTGAATGTCTTTGGCGGGTCACGCCACGGCCTGCCGTTCTCGCATGCTGCGCAATGCGCGCGGGCCTTGCGGACTTTTCTCGACTCGCGCAAGGCGGACTGATACCCGGATCGTCGGGCAGCCTTGAAGCGAGGACGCAATGAGACGGATTCTGGCTGGCGCCGCGGCGTTGGTGATCGCCTTCTCGGCCGGGCCGGGCTTCGCCCAGGAGAAGCTCGCCGTCTGGTGGGTCAAGGGCTTCTTCAAGGCCGAGGACGAAGCGCTGTTCGCCGCGATCGCGAAGTTCGAGGCCAGGACCGGCGTGAAGGTCGACCTGTCGCAGTATGCGGCCGAGGACATGATCCCCAAGACGGTCGCCGCCCTCGAGTCCGGTTCGCCGCCTGACATTGCCTATTCCGACACATACGACGTCCGGATCGCGGCCAGGTGGGCGTTCGAGGGCAAGCTCGAAGACATTTCCGACGTCATCGAGCCGATGAAGGACCGCTTCCTGCCGGCCACCATCGAGACTGCGTACCTCTACGACGGCAAGGCCGGCAAGAAGGCCTTCTACGGTTTCGTACTCAAGCAGCAGATGCTGCACGTCGCGTACTGGAAGGACATGCTGGCGACGGCGGGCTACAAGGAAAACGACATTCCCGGGACCTGGAAGGAATACTGGTCCTTCTGGTGCGACAAGGTCCAACCGGCCTATCGCAAGGCGACCAGCAGCCGCGTCCATGGCATCGGCAGGCCGATGGGTGTCGCCTCGACCGACTCGCTTCAGTCGTTCATGAGCTGGGCCGACGCCTACAACGTGAAGCTGGTCGACGAGTCGGGCAAGCTGCTGGTCGACGATCCCAAGGTGCGGGACGGGCTGATCGCCGCCCTGCGCGACTACACCGACGTCTATGCCAAGGGCTGCTCGCCGCCCTCGTCGACGGGATGGAAAGACGGCGACGGCGCCGTGGCCTTCAACGATCGCACGACGATCATGACTCACGACTATTCGATCGCGATCGCGGCCAAGTGGCTGGACGATGCCAACAATCTGCGGCTCACGCCGGCGCAGCGCGCCGCCGGCCGCAAGGCCTACGACGAGCTGATCGCAACGGCGGGTCTCCCCAAGAAGCCCGATGGTACGCCGATGGTCTATCGCACCGTCGTCAAGGTCGGCGTGATCTTCCGGGAGTCGAAGAACAAGACGCGCGCCCGCGAATTCCTGAAGTTCCTGCTCCAGGAAGAGAACCTTCGCCCCTATGTCGAGGCCGCGCTCGGCCGCGGGTTCCCGGTGACGAAAGCCGGCCAGGAAAGTCCGTTCTGGCAGGCCGACAAGCATCGCAGGGCCGTGTACGACCAGTTCAAGACGTCACCGCAGCCCTCCGAGTTCGGGAAGAACTGGAAGTTCGCGCTCCTCGACGCCGAGAACGTCTGGGCCAAGGCGATGAACCGCGTGGTGACCGACAAGGTGTCCGTCGAGAAGGCCGTCGATGAGCTGATCGCCCGCATCAAGGAAGTGGCCCGGTAGAGCGGCAGTCCCGGGCGCGCTCCGCAGGGCCGTCACCCGGCCGGCCATCGTCTGACGCTCAACGGCACCCCCCGGTCTCGCCGCGCTCAGGCCCGGACGGGCTGCAGGGCCGGCGCGGAAACGGCGTGCGCGGCCAGTCGCGCGCGGTCAGCCTCGGGACGGATGAAGAGCAGGCCGATGAGCCCGCCGGTGAGAAGCAATACGCCGAGAATGACGTATCCGTTCTCGTAGCCGGTGAGGGGCGTCGAGGCATTCTGGATCATCGACCCCATGATCCGGGGCGCGAGGACGCCGGCGAAGGTCACGACCGACGTGGTAATCGCCAGCATCGCGGCGCGCTGCGGGTGCGGGGTGAGTTCGCTGATGATCATCGGCAGGACGACGTAGATCGTGCTGCCGATGGCGGAGCCGAACACCAGGAAGGCGATCTTGAGGCCGTCGGTCGGCATGGCGCCGACGAACGGCAGGGCGCACCCTCCGGCGATGATCGTGAGACAGGGCAGTACGCCGCGGCAGACTCGACTGGATACGCCCTTCCTCTTGAGGCGCTGGGAGACGTAGCCACCCGTCAGCACGACGAGGGCGCCGAAGACCCACGGCAGCACGGTGAGATTGCCGCCGACCTTCTGGCTGAAGCCGAGGCCTGCGACCAGGTACGACGTGAACCAGGTGAGACCCAGGGCCAGCCCCCAGTAGCTGGCGAAGCCCGCGGCACAGACCGCAAGGATGGTGGGGCAGGTGAGCAGGTAGCGATAGGGCACGCGCTCGTTGCTGCCGCTGGTACTGACCGGCGGGTCGACGAGGGTGCCTTCGCGACCGAAGATCAGCCACAGGACAGTCCAGACCAGGCCCGCAATACCCAGCGCGCCGAACGCCCAGTGCCAGGAGTAGGTCCCGATGATCCAGTTGAGCAGGGGGACGGCGATGATGACGCCGAAGGCCGATCCCTGGGCAATGACGGCCGTCGGCAATCCGCGCAGCGAGTCGGGAAACCACTTGTAGATGGCGTGCGTGGCGACGGGGCCGGCCGGGCCTTCGCCGGCGCCCAGGATGATGCGGCAGACGATCAGCGTTTCCAGGCTCACCATGCCCAGCATCGGGAATTGCACGACCGACCAGATGATCGCCATCACCAGCAGCGTGTGCTTGGTCTGCACACGGTTGGAGATGAAGCCGACGACGATTGCGGAGACGGCGAAGAGCAGGAAGAAGGCCGAGCCGATGTCGCCGAACTGCTCCGGTGTCAGGCCGAGATCCCGGGTGAGGGGGACGGCCGCCAGTCCGACGACCACCTTGTCGGCGAAGTTGATCAGCATGAACAGGAAGAGCAGGGCGGTCATGCCCCAGGCCCCCTTGAGGGGGCGATCGTGGACGGTCACGTGGACGTTTCTCCTCGGGCGCCCTGTTGGCCGGGCGCGCATCTCCATCTGACAGGCGATTGCGCCGCCGCGTCAAGGAATGCCGGTTGTACGGCGAAGCGCGGCGCGCGCGGCCAGTCTCCGGCGATCGGCTTCAGGCCGGATGAAGAGCAGGCCGATGAGTCCACTGGCCAGCAGGAGACCGCCCAGGATGGCAAAGCCGGTGTCGTAGCCGGCGAGCCGCGTCGCCCCGTCCTGCACGACGACGCCCATTGCGAACGGCGCGATGACTCCGCCCAGGGTCATGATCGAGTTCACGATCGCCAGCATGGCGGCGCGTTGCGACTGAGGCGTCAGTTCGCTCACCAGCAGGGGCACGGCGACGAAGATCGTGCTGCCGATCGAGGTGCCGGCGATCAGGATGGCGAGCTTGAGGTCGGGTGTGGACGTAAGGCCGATGAGGGGCAGGATGCAGCCGCCGGCCATGACGGCGGCCGAGGCCAGAATGCCGCGGGAGAGCCGGCTCGAGGCGCCGCCCGCCTTCAGCCGCTGCGAGAGCCAGCCGCCGGCGAGCACGACCACCAGGCCGGCGATCCACGGCAGGACGCTGAGGTTGCCGCCGAGCGTCTGGCTGAAGCCCAGTCCGTCGACGAGGTAGGGCGTGAACCAGGTGAGGCCGAGCGCCAGTCCCCAGTAGCTGGCGAAGCCCGTGCAACAGGCCGCCACGATGGTGGGGCAGGTGAGCAGGTCGCGATACGGCACGCGGGGTTCGCCGTCGACGCGTTGCGTTAACGGAGGGTCGACCAGCGTGCCTTCGCGGCCGAAGAAGAACCACAGGATGCTCCACAGCAGGCCGGCAATACCGATCGCGCCGAAGGCCCAGTGCCAGGAATGGTGGACGATGATCCAGTTGAGTGCCGGCACCGCCACGACGACGCCGATCGCCGAGCCCTGCGCCACCACCGCGGTGGGGACGGCGCGCAGCGAATCGGGAAACCATTTGTAGAGCGCGTGGGTCGCCACCGGATTGGCCGGCCCCTCGGCGGCGCCGAGCAGGATGCGGCAGGCGAGCAGCACCTCGAAGCTCACCAGGCCCAGCATCGGGAACTGCAGCAGGGACCAGAAGATCGCCATGGCGAGCAGGGCGTTGCGCGCCGGAAGGCGATTGGCGACGAAGCCGACCAGGATGGCCGAGAAGGGGAAGAGGAAAAAGAACGCCGAGCCGATCAGCCCGAACTGCTCCGGGGTGAGCTTGAGCTCTTCCATGATCGGCTTGGCCGCGAGACCGACCACCATCTTGTCGGCGAAGTTCACGAGCATGAAGAGGAAGATGAGGAACGTGATTCCCCAGGCCCCTTTCAGGGGCCGAACCTGGACGGCCACGTGACGCTTCTCCCTGCTCCCCTCGCTCATCAAATGGGATGCGGTGTGAGTCGTCAAGGAATGGCAGTTCGAGCGACTTCATCGCGTGCACACAAAAAAGGGGCGCCCAAGGCGCCCCTTCCCGAAGATCATGAACTGACGACGATCAGTTCTTCACGAACGGGCACTTGCCGTCCTTCATCGGACGATAGGCTTCGTTACCCGGCACCGTGGCGATCAGCTTGTAGATGTCGTCCTTGCTCTTGGACTCGGCCGGCGTCTTGACCTGGAACAGGTACATGTCGCGCTCCAGGCGGCCGTCCTCCCGCAGCTTGCCGTTCTTGGTCATGACGTCGTTGACGGGGATTTCCCGCATCTTCGCCATCACCGCCTTCGGCTCATCGGTGCCGGCGGCCTGCACGGCCTTGAGGTAATGCAGGGTCGAGCTGTAGACGCCGACCGTCAGCATGCTGGGGATCTTGTCCTTCTTGGCGCGGAAACGCTTGGTCCAGGCCCGGGTCTCGTCGTTGAGATCCCAGTAGAAGGCCTCGGTGAGGACGAGACCCTGCGCCACCGGCAGGGTGAGCGCGGCCACGTCGGTCGAGAAGACCAGCAGGCCGGCGAGGCGCTGGCCGGCCTTGGTGATGCCGAATTCGCCGGCCTGCTTGATCGAGTTGATCGTGTCCTGGCCCGCGTTGGCGAGGCCGATGACCTTGGCCTTCGAGGCCTGGGCCTGCAGCAGGAAGGACGAGAAGTCCTGCGTGCTGAGCGGATGCCTGACACCGCCCACGACCTTGCCGCCGGCAGCCGTCACGACCGCGGTCACGTCGCGCTCGAGGGCGTGGCCGAAGGCATAGTCGGCGGTGAGGAAGTACCAGGAGTCGCCACCGTCCTTGACGACCGCGCCACCCGTCACCTTCGCCAGCGCGTAGGTGTCATACACCCAGTGCGCGCCGGTCGGCGAGCAGGCGGGGCCGGTCAGGTCGGCCGACGCCGCGCCGGTGTTGATGTCGATCATGCCCTTTTCCTGGGCGATCTTGCGGACGGCCAGTGCCACCGAGGAGGTGCCGATGCCGGTGATCATCTTCACGCCGTCGACGTCGTACCACTTGCGCGCGATCGCCGCGCCGACGTCAGGCTTGGTCTGGTGGTCGGCCTGGAGCACCTCGATCGGGCGGCCGAGAACCTTCCCGCCGAAATCCTCGATCGCCATCTGGATGGCCTCGACCTCGCCCTGGGTGAGGTCGCCGTAGACGCCCGAGAAGCCTTCCATGACGCCGATCTTCAGCGGCTGGGGCGCCTGGGCCTGGGCATAGGTCGCCAGTCCGATGACGGCGAGACCGGCGACGGCGGCGGCCGCTCCGGCGTGCCTGATGCTGGTTGTGAACTTCACAGTCTTGATCCTCCCAATGTTTTCCCCGTTTCTGGTTTTCGAAATCTATCCATGTGTCGAAGCCGACGCCAGTGCTGGACAGCAGCACAAAGCTTCGATTAATTCGCGAGACAGGGAGAGCCGATGGCCAACGAAGAAATAATTCTCGAGGCAGCCGGACTGACGAAGGAGTTCAAGGGCTTCATCGCGGTCAAGAACGTCAATCTGCGCGTGAAACGCCACACAATTCACGCGTTGATCGGGCCAAATGGCGCGGGCAAGACGACCTGCTTCAATCTCCTGACGCACTTCCTGACCCCGACGGCCGGCCAGATCCACTTCAACGGACGCAACATCACCGGCAGCTCGCCGGCGGCGATCGCCCGCATGGGGCTCGCCCGGTCTTTCCAGATCTCGGCGGTGTTTCCACATCTCAGCGTGCGTGAAAACGTCCGCGTCGCGCTGCAGCGCAAGCTCGGCATTTCCTTCCAGTTCTGGCGCTCCGAAAGCGTGCTCGGCCGCCTCGATGCCCGGGCGATGGAGCTGGTGACCGCCGTGGGCCTCGCCGACTTCGCGGAGGCGCAGGCTGTCGATCTTCCCTACGGTCGCAAGCGCGCGCTGGAGATCGCCACGACCCTGGCGCTCGAGCCCGAGATGATGCTGCTCGACGAGCCGATGGCCGGCCTCGGCCAGGAAGACATCAAGCGCATCGCGGCCCTGATCCGCACCGTCTCCAGGGACCGCACCGTCCTGATGGTCGAGCACAACATGTCCGTCGTCGCCGACCTCTCGGACACGATCACCGTGCTGGCGCGCGGCGAGGTGCTGGCCGAGGGGCCGTACGCCACGGTGTCCAAGCATCCCGCCGTCATCGAGGCTTATGTCGGAACCGGTCATGGCTGAGACATTGTTGAAAGTCGCCGGCCTCCAGGCCTGGTACGGCGAGTCGCACATCCTGCACGGCGTCGATTTCGAGATCCGCCGCGGCGAGCTCGTCACCCTGCTGGGGCGCAACGGCGCCGGCAAGACGACGACCCTGCGCTCGATCATGGGCATTCTCGGCAAGCGCACCGGCTCGATCGCCTTCGACGGCCGGGAAACGATCGGCATGCCGTCGGATCACATCGCGCGGCTGGGCATCGCCTACTGCCCCGAGGAACGCGGGATCTTCTCGAGCCTCAACGTCGACGAAAACCTGCGCCTGCCGCCGGTCGTCAAGCCGGGCGGGCTGAGCATCGAGGAGATCTACAAGCTCTTTCCCAACCTGCTGGAAAGGCGGCACAGCCAGGGCACCAAACTGTCGGGAGGCGAGCAGCAGATGCTGGCCATCGGGCGCATCCTGCGCACCGGCGCCACCCTGCTGCTGCTCGACGAGCCCACCGAGGGCCTGGCGCCGGTGATCGTCCAGCGCATCGGCGAGATCATCCGCCAGCTCAAGAGCCGCGGCTTCACCATCCTGCTGGTCGAGCAGAACTTCCATTTCGCGGCCACCGTCGCGGATCGACACTATGTGATGGAGGACGGCCGCGTGATCGACACGATCGCATCGAGCGACGTCCAGCAGAGCATCGGCAAGCTGCAAACCTATCTGGGGGTATGAGGCCGCCATGTTCGAACTTCTAGGTATTGCTCCCCAGGCGCTTTTCGGCCAGCTCCTGCTCGGCCTGATCAACGGCGCCTTCTACGCCATGCTCAGCCTCGGCCTCGCCGTGATCTTCGGCATGCTGAACGTCATCAACTTCACGCACGGCGCCCAGTACATGATGGGTGCCTTTGCGGCCTGGCTGCTGCTCGGGCTGCTCGACGTGCCGTTCTGGGCGTCGCTCGTCATCGCCCCGATCATCGTCGGCCTGTTCGGCATCGTGCTCGAGAAGCTGATGTTGAAACGCATCTATCATCTCGACCATCTGTATGGGTTCCTCCTGACTTTCGGCCTCGCGCTCGTGATCGAAGGACTCTTCCAGTGGAAGTGGGGCTCCTCGGGCGCGCCTTATCCCAACCCGATTCCCGGCGGCTACAATCTCGGCTTCATGTTCCTGCCGACCTATCGTGGCTTCGTCGTGGTGGCGGCGCTCGTGATCTGTCTTGCCACCTGGTACGGCATCGAGCGCACCAAGCTCGGCGCCTACCTGCGGGCGGCGACCGAGAACCCGACGCTGGTCCGGGCCTTCGGCATCAACGTGCCGCGGCTGATCACCCTCACCTACGGGCTGGGCGTGGCGCTCGCGGCGCTCGCCGGCGTCCTTGCCGCGCCGATCCAGCAGGTCTCGGCGCTGATGGGCGTCAACCTCGTGCTGGTGGTCTTCGCGGTCGTCGTGATCGGCGGCATGGGATCGATCATGGGCTCCATCGTCACCGGCTTCGGTCTCGGCCTGGTCGAGGGCCTGACCAAGGTCTTCTATCCACCGGCTTCCAACACGGTGATCTTCGTCGTCATGGCCCTTGTCCTGCTGATCAAGCCGGCCGGCCTGTTCGGGCAGACCAAATGAACGCGCAACGCCTCCTCATCGCCGTCCTGGCCATCGTGGCGCTGGCCGCGCCCTGGTTCGCCTATCCGGTGTTCCTGATGACGGCGCTGTGCTTCGCGCTGTTCGCCTGCGCCTTCAACCTGCTGCTGGGCTATGTCGGGTTGATGAGCTTCGGCCATGCCATGTTCTTCGGTACGGCGGGCTATTTCTTCGGCCACGTCGTGAAGGCCTGGGACATGCCGCCCGAGCTCGGCCTGCTGGCCGGCGTCGGCGGCGCGGCCCTGGTCGGGCTCGTCACGGGCGCCCTGGCGATCCGCCGCCAGGGCATCTACTTCGCCATGATCACGCTGGCCTTCGCGCAGATGATTTACTTCTTCTGCGTCCAGGCGCCGTTCACGCACGGCGAGGACGGGTTGCAGGGCATTCCGCGCAAGGCGTTGCTGGGCGGGCTCATCCCGACCAAGGACGACCGGGTCCTGTACTACGTCGTGCTGGCTATCTTCGTGTTCGGCTACTGCGCCATCTACCGGATCATCCATTCGCCGTTCGGCCAGGTGCTGAAGGCCATTCGCGACAACGAGCAGCGCGCGCAGTCGCTGGGCTACGAGGCCGACCGTTACAAGCTCCTGGCCTTCGTGCTGTCGGCGGCGCTGGCGGGTCTCGCCGGCTCGACCAAGGCCATGGTGCTCCAGTTCGCCACCCTGACGGACGTGAGCGCGGCCATGTCGGGCGAAGTCGTGCTGATGGCCCTCGTCGGCGGCCTGGGCACAATCGTCGGGCCGGTGGTCGGCGCCTTCATCATCATCACGATGCAGAACTACCTCGCCGCGACCGGCGAGTTCGTTCTGGTGATCCAGGGCGCCATCTTCGTCGTCATCGTACTCGCCTTCCGCAAGGGCGTGGTCGGCGAGCTCACGGAGTGGTGGAAGCGGCGACAGGCGCGCTGAGCGGCGGGGGGCGGGGGCCTTGCCCGTTGCTCGCATTCGCGCGAAGAACGAGCCCGTACCCAGGGGGAAACCATCGACATGACCGAGCTTTCCGAAGACCAGCTGTTCGCCGAGCTGCGCAAGATCGATACGCCGACCATCACCAACGTGGTCGCGACGTATCCGAAGAACCCCCTCTGCCTCGGCCTCTACAATCCCTGGACCGAGAACTGGTATACCGACACCTCGATCCGCTGCATGTACCCCGAGATGGGCGCCATCATCGGCCATGCGGTGACCTGCGTGTACGGGCTGCCCGATCCGAACTTCGCCGGCCGTCTGACCTTCATGGACGTGGTCGATGCGCTCGACGCCATGAAGAAGCCGACCATCCTGGTCATCCAGCAGAAGTGGCCGCCCGAGCTGATGAACAAGGCGGGGCTTGCCGGCGAGATGATGGCGACCTCGATGCAGGCGGTCGGCTGCGTCGGCATGCTGTCCAACGGCCCGTCGCGCGACGTCGACGCGATCCGCCGAATGAAGTTCCAGATGCTGCTGGGCGGCGTCACGGCCGGCCATGGCGAGATGGCGGTGCAGTCGGTCAACGCGCCCGTATCGGTCGGCGGCATGGACGTGGCGCCCGGCGAGCTGATCCACATGGACGAGAACGGCGCGGTCAAGTTCCCCGCCCAGCATGCGCGAGCGGTGCTGAAGAACGCCCAGGCGATGCTGGCTGACGAGGCCGACAAGCTCGAGAAGATGCGCAAGGCCAAGAGCGCTGCGGAAATCCGCGCGATCAACTCCGGCGGAACATACGGCGCCAAGAAGGCATAGAGGCGCGACATGAGCGAGACCGTCGCCGAGCCACGGCCTGTACGCTGGGGCCTGGCGGCAAAGCTGTTCGCGATCCTGCTGCTGCTGGGCGCGGTCGCGGTCATGATCACGGGCGTGCTCGGCTACATCCGCGCACGCGAGGCGCTGGAGCGCGCGATCTTCGCCCAGCTCACCGCCGCGCGCGAGACCAAGGCTCACCAGGTCGAGTCCTACTTCCGCACCGTGCGCAACGAGATCCGCCTGCTCGCGGCCGCGAAGATGGTCGTCGACGCCACGCGCGGCTTCCGTGAGGCCGTCGACGAACTCGACAACAAGCCGGTACCTCCCGAGGTGAGGGAGAGCGTTCACGGCTGGTACGATGGCCACTACATGCCGATGGTACGGAAGCTGCTCGGCACGGATGTTCCTGCCGCCGAATTCATGCCGACCAGCTCGGCCGCGTATTTCCTGCAGGACCTCTACATTGTCCGGAATCCGCACCCCGACGGGCGGCGAGACCTCCTGGACGACGCCGGAGACGGCAGCGCCTACAGCAAGATCCACGCGGTGTACCATCCCCTGATGCGGACCGCGGCCGCCACCGTGGGATTCGACGATTTCATGATCGTCGACCCCCGCACCGGCCGGCTGATCTACACCGTCGACAAGGACGCCGATTTTGCCACGTCGCTGCGCGCCGGTCCCTATCGGCAGTCCAGACTTGCCGCGGCGGCCGCCCGCTGCGCAACGGCGCCCGATCCGTCGGCCACGTGCCTCGAGGACTTCTCGCCCTACCTGCCGTCGGACGGCGTTCCCGAGGCCTTCATGGCCGCCCCGATCATCGACCAGGGTGTCGTGACGGGTGTGCTGGTCGCGGAACTGTCGGTCGACGAGATCGATGCCATCGTCACCGGTGGCCGGCGCTGGCGCGCCGAGGGATTCGGTGCCACCGGAGAGGCCTACCTGGTCGGCCCGGATTTCCTGGTTCGCTCCAGCGGTCGCAATTTCTTCGAAAATCCCGCCGCCTATTATGCGGATCTGAAGGCCGGAGGCGCCTCCGATGAGGACGTCGCCGCCATCAAGCGCTACGGTTCGCCCATCCTGCATCAGCATGCGGATACCGCAGCGACGCGTGCCGCGATCGGTGGGGTCGACGGGAGCGGTGAAGTTCTCGGCTATCGCGGTGTTTCCACGCTCGCGTCGTGGGGGCCCGTCCGGATTGCCGGCGTCAAATGGGGCCTCGTCGCCAAGATCGACAGTTCGGAAGCGTTCGAGCCGGTGTACCGCCTGGAACGCGACCTGTTGATCGTGGGAGCGATCGCCTTCTGCGTGGTGATCGTGACGGGGGCCTGGCTCTCGCGGTCGCTGCTCGGGCCGTTGCGCGAACTCACCGCCGGCGTCCGCCGCTTCGCGGCGGGCGATCACGACGCGCACGTGCCGGTGCGGACGCGCGACGAGATCGGCCAGCTCTGCCTCGCCTTCAACGGGATGATCGACGACATCAACCAGAAGAACGTCGTCATCGAGACGAAGAACCGGGAGAACGAGGAACTCCTGCTCAACGTGCTGCCGGCGCCGATCGCAAATCGCCTGCGCGAGGGTGAGAAGGGCATCGCCGACGGCTTCGCCGAGGTCACTGTGGCCTTCGCCGACCTGGTCGGGTTCACGGCGCTGTCCTCGGAGATGCCGCCGGCCGAGGTGGTGACCCTCCTCAACGGTCTGTTCACGCGCTTCGACGTCGCGGCGAGCGAACTGGGGATCGAGAAAATCAAGACGGTGGGCGATGCCTACATGGCGGTGTGCGGTCTGCCGGTTCCGGTCCCAAACCATGCCGAGCGCATGGTGCGCATGGCCATCCGCATGGTGCATATCACGCGCGAGCACGCGATGGAGCACGGCGTGTCGATGAAGCTGCGCGTCGGAATCAACAGCGGCCCGGTCGTGGCCGGCGTCATCGGCAAGAGCAAGTACATCTACGACCTGTGGGGCGACACGGTGAACCTGGCGAGCCGCATGGAATCGGGCGGTATTCCCGACTCCGTGCAGGTGACGCGCCCCGTCTACGAGAAGCTCAAGGACCAGTTCGTCTTCGAGGCGCGCGGCGAGATCGAGGTCAAGGGCAAGGGTCACGTCGAGGCCTGGGTGCTGAGGCTCTGACGCCTCAGTGCAGGCCGAAGCTCAGCTTGATCGCCACGACGAGGCCGGTGACGGCGATGCTCGACAGGATGAGGCCGAACACGCGGGTCACGATCTCGATCCCCCCCTTTCCGAGCAGGCGGAACAGGGTTCCCGCCAGGGCATAGCCGACGAAGAGCAGGCAGAGGCAGAGCGCCAGTATGGCCGTCGTCGTCACCTGCTCGCCGATCGAGCGCACGTTGTTGTCCGTCAGCAGCACCACGGTGAGGATCGCGCCGGCGCCGGCGATGCCGGGAATGGCCAGGGGAAAGACCGCTCGCTGGAGCGGCGTCGCATCCGCAGGGACGTCCATGGCCTCTTTTGCCACGTTGCCGAGCGCCATCTTGAGCCCGAACAGCAGCAGGATGAGCGATCCCGCGAGTTGGAACGAGGCCATCGGAATATGGAGCGCCGTCAGGAGCGGTCGCCCCAGCACGATGAAGAACAGCAGGATCAGGAACGCGACGCCCAGCGCATAGGCTGCGACCAGCAGTGACCGCCGCCGGTCGAGGCCGGCCGTGACCAGAAGGAAAAGGGGCACCGTGGCGAACGGATCGAGGATCACGAACAGGGTGACGAACTCGTAGAAGAAGTCGTGGAGAAATACCGGGCCCAAGCGAGGATTCCCTGTCTGTTGGTTCCGTGCCGGAGAGTGCCGGACGCGCCCGCCGACGTAAACAGACGACCCTGTCACTCGACGGGTCGGTCCGTTCACGCCGGTTTGCGGCGCCCTCCCGTTCTCCCTATCAATCGCTGCCATGAATCGGGTCACGACCACGGGTAGCGCGACCCTGATCGTCTATGACGGCAAGCCCCTGCTTGCTGCCGATCCGTACTCGGCGATGGTGCCGACGCCGATCCGGTCGGCCAGCAGGTCGAGGGATTGGGTATCGCCATCGATGTGCAGGAACGAGCACGGACCTTCTGGCTCTCGAGGAAGCCGGGGAGAGTGGCATCGAACCAGCCGGCGACCAGCCCGACGTTGGGTTCGAGCTCGGTCGGAAATGATCTTGTAGACGCTGTCGGTGCGCAGGTGGGAGGAGCGAGAGTCGAACTCGCGGCCCCTGCCTTCGGAGGGGACGGCGCCCGTCAGCCGGATTGCCGGCCGGAGAGGACAGGTCGATCTGGATTGATCTGGCCAGACACGAGCGACCCCTCTCGAAGCGCAATGGCACGCATGATGGGCGCCGGCCGGTTGGCCGTCGTCTCTTTCGAACCGCGGTTGCATGGTTCGCGGAGCGGATATGCGCCTCTGGTCAACCGCGGTCGCGATGCTCTAACAATCCGGGCGAACCACGCACGACATCATATCCTGGGGGAACCTTCGCTCATGCATCTCGACAAGACAGTGGCCGCGGTCGTTACCGGCGGCGCGTCCGGCCTCGGCGCCGCCACCTCGCGCATGCTGGCCTCGCACGGCGTGAAGGTCGCGATCTTCGACCTCAACGCGGAACAGGGCGAGGCCCTCGCCAAGGAGATCGGCGGCGTCTTCTGCAAGGTCAACGTCACGTCGACCGAAGAGGTCGAGGCCGGGTTCGCAAAGGCGCGGGCGGCCCACGGGCAGGAGCGCATCCTGGTGAACTGCGCCGGCGTCGGCGGCGGCGCCCAGAAGACCGCGTCGCTCGACCGGACGACCGGTGCTCCCAAGGAATATCCGCTGGAGAACTTCGAGCGCATCATCAACGTCAATCTCATTGGCACATTCCGCTGCATCACCAAGTCGGCCGCGGGCATGCTGACGCTGGCCCCGCAGGCCGACGGCGATCGCGGCGTGATCCTCAACACCGCATCGGTCGCGGCCGAGGACGGCCAGATCGGCCAGGTCGCCTACACCGCCTCGAAGGCCGGCGTCGTCGGCATCACGCTGGTCGTGGCGCGCGATCTCTCCAACGAGGGCATTCGCTGCAATACGATCCTGCCCGGCATCTTCGACACGCCGCTGCTCGCGCGCGCGCCGGACAACGTCAAGGCGGCGCTGGCCGCCTCGGTGCCGTTCCCCAAGCGCCTGGGACGCCCCGAGGAATATGCCCAGGTCGCCCATACGATGATCACCTGCGGCTATCTCAATGGCGAAGACGTGCGCGTCGACGGCGCCATCCGCATGGCGCCGCGCTGAACCGGAACCGGGAAAGGACAGAACAATGACCGAAGCATGGATCATCGATGCCTGCCGCACGCCGCGCGGCGTCGGCAAGGCGGGCAAGGGCGCGCTGTGGGAGGTTCATCCGCAGCAGCTCGGCGCGACCGTCCTCAAGGCGATCGCCGAGCGCAACAAGATCGACACCAGGGAAGTCGGCGACGTGATCTGGGGGACGGCCGCCCAGGTCTCGAAGCAGAGCGGCGATCTCGGCCGCATGTCCGCCCTCGATGCCGGCTATGACGTCAAGGCGAGCGGCATCACGATCGACCGGTTCTGCGGTTCGGGTATCAGCGCCGTGAGCCTCGCCGCCGCCTGCATCAAGTCGGGCATGGAAGACCTGGTGGTCGCCGGCGGCACCGAGATGATGTCCATGGACCGCAGCCGCGGCAGCGGGCCGCCGGTCATGGACAACGGCAATCTGCGCCTGCGCCTGCATCATCCCCAGACGCACCAGGGCATCTGCGCCGACGCCATCGCCACGCTGGAGAAGATCCCGCGCCAGGCGCTGGACGAGGCGGGCTATATCAGCCAGCAGCGCGCGGCGACCGCCATCGCCGAGGGCCGTTTCAACAAGTCCCTGATCCCCGTCTACAAGGAAGACGGCACGCTGGCCCTCGATCGCGAGGAATATCCGCGTCCGCAGACCACCCGCGAGGGACTGGCCAACCTCAAGGCCGCCTTCGCGGCGATGGCCGACGTGCCGCTCGACGACAAGGGCATGACCTATCGCTCGCTGATCCTGCAGGCCTATCCCGGCCTCGAGATCGAGCATGTCCATCATGCCGGCAATTCCTCCGGCGTCGTCGACGGCTCGGCCGCCGTGCTGCTCGCCTCGCCCGACTACGCCAAGGCCCACGGCCTCAAGCCGCGCGCCCGCGTCGTCGCCATGGCGAACATGGGCGACAGCCCCGAGCTGATGCTCAATGCGCCGGTGCCGGCGGCCCGCAAGGTCCTGGAGAAGGCCGGTCTCAAGACGAGCGACATCGACCTCTGGGAGATCAACGAGGCCTTCGCCGTCGTCTCGGAGAAGTTCGTGCGCGATCTCGACCTCGATCGCGACAAGGTCAACGTCAACGGCGGCTCGATCGCGCTCGGCCACCCGATCGGCGCGACCGGCGCCATCCTGATCGGCACCGTCCTCGACGAGCTCGAGAGGCAGGACAAGCAGTTCGGTCTCGTCACGATGTGCGCCGCCGGCGGCATGGCGCCGGCGATCATCATCGAGCGCATCTGAGAAGTCCCTAGAGGACCCTGAGGGCGACGGGGCATTTCCCCGTCGCAGGATGCCTGCTTGACCGGCGGCCGCTTGTTGGCCTGCCGCGTGTGTGGGTACGGATTGCGAAGCGCGCGAATCTCAAGGGCGTAACGCTGCACACGCTGCGGCACTCGTTCGCCAGGACGGCCAATACGCTGGGCTGTTCCGAGCCGACCATCGCCGCGATGCTGGGGCACTCTCGCGGCACCGTCACGAGCCGCTATGTTCATGTCGTTGACGCCACGCTGCCGACGGCGGCCGACCGTGTGAGCGGGGCTATTGCCCGCGCGATGGCAGGCGATGAAGAAGCGAAGGTCGTGAGGCTTCGATGCAGAGAGGCTCGATAGTCCGTCTACGACTTACGGGCTTTTCCGGGTTGCTCGTCACTCCCACGCTGGCTGGCCGTCGTGCGCGTGAATGCCCCGCCGATCCGCCTTCTCGAAAGTTGGAGTCTCCGACAAACCACGCGGCGATTTAGTCGGCCAGAAGTCGGAATCGTCGACCCTGTCTGCGTCCCTTCACTTTGAAATGATGGTCACCGGAGACGTACTCTCCAGCGGCAATCGCCGCGGCCACATCAGGATGAGTGCCAAGATAGAAGGCTTCGTCGAAACGCGCTCCCTCGGCCGGCAGTCGTCGCTGAACGGTGCCCAGGAATGTCACTACCTTCTGGGCAACCGCGTCCCACTCCGACGGTGGCAAAACAAAATCGTGGTCTGTGTTCACAAATCTTACGGTTACCGCTGGCGAAAAGGCGTAGTTTTCCGTGATGTCAACTGCTCCGTAGGCATCCCGCGTCCCCTGGAAAATCAGCGTAGGCACCGTGATATGAGCCAGGTGGCTGAAGCGAAGCGGCTCCAGCACACGGCTCGGATGTCGGAACGGGTAAGCAAAGCAGATGACCGCTTTAACCGGCCGACGCATGGCAACCAGAGTCGCCACGCGACCGCCGGACGACCTGCCGATCAGTACTTCCTGCCCTGCTTCCTCATTCCTTGGCAGCAATTTCTCCAAAAGTGCCACTCGCTCCGATACATTGAGGCGCGAATGAGATTCCTCACTCCGAACGTCTATCTCCCTTCTTCCAATCCAATCAGAGAACAACGGAGCAAGCCGCAGCCGAACGGCATCCTCGACCGCCGTTCTTGTGAGAAATGAATCACCTGCAAGGAAATACGCAGAACCAAACATCAAAATGCCACTCGCCAATTGAACTCATGCAGCGGCGCGAGCTGCCGTTCCAAAAGCAGCATTGCCGACTTGGCACCGGCCGTCGAGGCAACAATGCCACCCGCCGCCGCGCCAGCCGTCGTTGCCTGGGTCTCGTCCAAAGCTGCTTGCGTTTTGGCGCTGGCGACCTTCCAAAGCTTGTGGCGAATCACCTTCACGGGTCGCCTCCCCAAAGATCGCCGGGGACCCTACGCTCACGATTGCGAGTTGAACGAGGTCCACATCGGCAACTCACGATGGGCAGCCGCGCACTCCTGGTCGAGTTGAAGGCGCTCTACAACGGTCGCACGACGGCGAGCCGATTCCGTCGACAGGAGAAGCGGCGCGCCGTCTCGGCTGCGGCAAGAACCTTGCGGCGAAGCTGTTCGGCGAACTGGGGGAGCGCGGCTTTATCCGACCGAACGAAGCAGTGGCGTTCAACATGAAGGCCGCGTCCGGACGTGGGAAAGTAACGAGCCCAAGCACATCGCATCTTCCCTGAGACTCAGTCTGTCATGGTGAGGTCCCACGTCCCTGGCCACCTTCGTGCGTGCGTTCGCGCGTAGGGCGTTCCGACAAGGCTGCTTTGGCAACTCCGCAAGGCCGAAAACTCGTCCTGCGTGTCCCCATTGTGTTCCCGACCTTACGTCGCGAACGGAGCTCAATGGCTAAGTTGTTGTAGTGAATGGCGGACCCGGCGAGATTCGAACTCACGACCTCTGCCTTCGGAGGCAAAAACCGCGTCCTTCGCCGTACCGCGATATTTTACGCTATAGCGCGCCAGAGCGCTGAAAACAAAGGAAAAAGTTGACGTTGTCGCCGTCGTCCATACGATGGGGGCACTCCTCGATTTCCTTCCAACTGCTTCCGTGGTGCTTCCGCGGAAGCAACGATCATCTGGGTTGTTCGCATGGTCAATCTCACTAAGCGCGTTGTCGACGCCGCTGAAGTGCGGCCAGTCGAGTACTTCATCTGGGACGATGCTCTTCCTGGCTTTGGCCTTCGTGTCTTCCCATCCGGCAAGTGCAGCTATCTCGTGCAGTATCGAGCGGGTGGCCGCACCCGCCGATATGCGATTGGTCTACACGGGATCTGGACACCCGAGACGGCTCGACGCGAGGCGCGAATACTCCTTGGGCGCGTCGCCCAGGGCGATAACCCAGCTGAGGAAAAGCGACTCGATGCAAAGTCAATGACCGTCCAAGAGCTCTGCGAGCGTTATCTTGCAGATTGCGAACGAGGCCTCATTCCCGGCAAGAAAGGCCGACCAAAGCGATCGTCCACATTGGCAATTGATCGGAGCCGGATCAACCGGCACATCATTCCATTGCTTGGGAATCGCAGAGTCAAGGACCTTACCTCCAGTGACATCACGCGCTTCCTTCGCGACGTTGCAGAGGGAAAGACCAAGATCGACGTGAAGACAAGAAGGCGAGGCAGGGCCATCGTACGCGGCGGCATTGGGACCGGAGCGCGGGGCGTCGGTTTGCTCGGCGGCATCTTCACATACGCGATCCGTGAAGGAGTGATCGAGAAGAATCCGGCGCACGGTATTCGTAAAGTTGCCGATGCTGTGCGCGATCGGCGTCTGTCTGACCGAGAGTATCGCGTGCTCGGAGAGATCCTCACTGAAGCGAGCACTGACGTACAGTTCCAAACGGCGACGAAAATGATTCGCGCCATAGCGCTCACAGGCAGTCGGCGCGGAGAGATCATCAATCTGATGGGACTTGAGGTCGACGTGGAGCGCAGTTGCTTCCGGCTCCAGGACAGCAAGGAGGGCGCGTCGATCAGGCCGATTGGGCTGCCGACTATAGAGTTGCTAGACCCACTTCTTCCCGAAAACGAGGCGGCATTTGTCTTTCCCGGTACGGAGGAGGGCAAACCGCTCGCCGGGTTTCCGAAGCTCTGGAAGAAACTTCTTGCTGGCACTCCACTCGCCGACATCACACCTCACGTTCTTCGCCATAGCTTTGCAAGCGTAGCGAACGACCTCGGATTTGCCGAAGCGACGGTCGCCGCTCTTCTTGGCCATTCCCGCGGCACCGTGACCAGCCGATACATTCACACTATCGATACGGCTCTTGTGATGGCTGCGGATGCGGTCTCGAGCTACATAAATGGCCTCCTCAATGGGAGGGTGTTCGCGCGTAGCTCCTATTCCCTCGACAGGCCATCCAGGCGGGCGGCGCTTGACCGGCTGTTCGGCGAACAGCGCCAATCCACGGCTACTATCGAACAGCGCCTCGCTGCGTGACATGCTCGCGGCAGAACATCGAAGCGCTGAGCTACACAATGTCGAAGCGCGGCAAGCCATCGAAGGACTTCAGTCCATCTCGAGCGAATAGTTCTGCAGCGGCAAATGGATAGGTACTTGGGTCAGTTTACCTATTTGAGGTTAGGTCAAGCTGCACTTGTCATATCATCCCAAGATCAAACTTTGAGCTTGTTTGGATCTATGCTAATTTGTCAAATATGACTGGACGAAATAACAATCTTCTAAACAAACTGGAACGGGAGCTGCCGGAGGGGCTCCTCGCGCATTCTGCATGGTTCAGGAAGAAAGGCTATTCGCGTCAGCTCCTCAATCACTACGTCTCGACCGGCTGGCTTGAACAGCCAGCGAGGGGGCTCTTCCGACGTCCGCGTGGCACGCTGAGCTGGCAGCAGGTCGTCATCTCCCTTCAGACCATCCTTCTTGACCATCCGTTCATTGTCGGCGGCCGGACCGCGCTTGATCTACAGGGCTACGCGCACTTCCTTCCGCAGCAGACGAAGGAAGTTCATCTATACGGACCGCGCCCGCTGCCGACCTGGCTCGACAAGCTTCCGCTGGACGTGCGCTTCGTTCATCACAACAGCCGCAAGCTGTTCAAGAACGATCCGATCACCTACGGCATCAGCAGCCTTACGGTGAACGTGCTTGCGCATGCCAGATCCAGCAATGATCCACTCCAGCGTGGACTCACCGTTCAGTCATGGGGACCTTGGGACTGGCATCTGACCCTGTCGACGCCGGAACGTGCCATCCTCGAGTTGCTCGACGAGCTGCCCCAGCACGAGAGCTTCCATCAGGTCGACAAGCTCATGGAAGGACTGACCAACCTCAGCCCGCGCCGCCTACAAAAGCTGCTGGTCGATTGCCACAGCGTCAAGGTCAAACGGCTCTTCCTCTTTTTTGCCGACCGCCACAAGCACGCCTGGTTCAAACAATTGAAGAAGGATCAAATCGACCTTGGCACCGGCAATCGCATGCTGGTGAAGGGCGGCAAGCTTGACCGCACGTACCAGATCACCGTGCCGGAGGATCTGGGTGCCCTTTGAAGAACAGTATCGGCGTCAGGTCGCCTTGCTCCTCCGAACCATTCCGCTAATTGGGGCCGAAGACTGCTTTGCCCTCAAAGGCGGGACGGCCATCAATCTCTTCATTCGGGACATGCCTCGGCTGTCGGTCGATATCGACCTGACCTATCTGCCGGTCCAACCGCGCGACCAGTCCCTCAAGGCAATTGACGCGGCGATGACGCGCATCTCGGAGCGAATCGTCAAAGCAATCCCCGGCGCGCGCGTGAACCCATCGAGGGCAGAGGGTGCAATCCTGAAGCTGTTACTCCGCGCTAACGGGGCGCAGATCAAGATTGAAGTGACACCGGTCTTGCGCGGCTGTGTCTACGAGCCGGAAGTCCGGGCTGTGTCCGCCGCCGTAGAGGAGGCCTTCGGCTTCGCTGAAATGAGGGTGGTCTCCTTCCCGGACCTCTATGCCGGAAAGATCGTCGCGGCGCTCGACCGCCAGCATCCACGCGATCTCTTTGACGTGCGCGACCTGCTTGCCAATGAAGGCATCAGCGATGACATCTGTCGCGCGTTTATCGTCTACCTGCTGAGCCACGGGCGGCCGATGTCGGAAGTGCTAGCCCCGACGCGAAAGCCGATCAAAGAAGAGTTCCTGCGGGGCTTTGAGGGCATGACCGAGAAACCCATTGCCCTCGAGGAGCTGCTCGCTGTCCGCGAGGAAATCATTCAGGTCATGGTCGGCGGCATGCCGAAAGACCACCGGGCCTTCCTGATGTCATTCAAGCGCGGGACGCCAGAGTGGCCATTGCTCGGCGTGCCTGAGGCAGCTTCTTTACCAGCCGTGAGATGGCGTCAGCAGAATCTGGACAAGCTCTCCCGGCAAAAGCGGGATACGCTCCTGGAGCGCCTTCGGGAGGTGCTGGGTGAATGACAGAAGCACCAACTGACAAGCCCGCGTCACCGCCAGCGCGCGAAGAGCTGTATTTCGACAGCCTCAAAGAACATCGCGGCGTGTCTTTTATCGAGTACCAGCCGCCCGTTGCCGATGCCACATTCGCAACGATGAACGTCGTCTTTGTCGACAAGCCTCAAGACGCAGCTGTGGTCGCTGCGATGATGGAAGAGCTTCGCCTAACTCAGTGTCGAATCACTCTTTTGCACTGAGTTTGTTCACACACAAGTCCAAGAGGTGCGTATCGTGATGAGCCGGGTCACCACGGCCAAGAGCGCCGCTTACAAAGCCTTTATACGCACGGCCAAATAGGCTAGCGCATATGCGAAAGTTTTCACTCTAGGTTATGTCCTCCATGAGAATTCGCGAGGACCGCGGGCGGCGGGGAGACAAATGAAAATCGAATCACTCCACATCAAGAATCTTAGGTCCTTTGCCGAGGCGACCATCCCGTTCAATGACTATACGTGTCTTGTCGGACCAAACGGGGCTGGCAAGTCGACGATCCATTGCGCACTGAATGTATTTTTTCGGGAGAGTGACAACGCAACCACGGACATGAGCCAGTTGGATGCAGAAGATTTCCACCTAAAGAATACGGACGATCCGGTCGAAGTGACGGTGACGTTCTCAGACTTGAGCGTTGAAGCCCAAGAAGACTTCGCTGGCTATTATCGCCAAGGAAAACTCATCGTCTCAGCAGTGGCTGGTTACGACAAGGCTTTGGGAAAAGCTGTCGTGCGTCAGTTTGGTCAACGGCTTGGAATGTCCGCCTTTGCTCCATTCTTCAGAGCTGAGGGAGACGGAAAGCGCGTAGCTGAGCTAAAGGAACTATATAGCCTATTAAAGACTAACTTCGACCTACCCGCGCCTGGAACGAAGGAGTCTATGATTAGCGCCCTTCGGAAATACGAATCCGACCGTCCGTTGGAGTGCGAACTTCAACCCAGCGAAGATCAATTCTACGGTGTCACCAAAGGTGAAAACCGCCTCGCGAAGTATGTTCAATGGGTCTATGTGCCCGCAGTCAAAGATGCTTCGAGCGAGCAATTGGAGGCGCGCAATACTGCACTGGGAAAGCTTCTAGCGCGTACTGTTCGAGCGAAGACTAATTTCGACGAGGATGTGAAAGCGTTGCGGGAGCAGATGCAAGATCAGTATCGTGAACTGCTTGCAAAGAATCAGCATGCACTATCTGACATTTCGACATCGCTCAAGGCGCGGCTTATCGAATGGGCTCATCCTGAAGCAAGTGTGAAGCTCGAGTGGCGCCAAGACCCGGACCGATCGGTTCGAGTAGAAGAGCCGCTTGCACATCTCATTGCAGGAGAAGGCGCCTTTGAGGGCGACATCACAAGATTCGGGCACGGACTACAGCGTTCATATCTGCTCGCATTGCTGCACGTCCTTGCAACGAGCAATGATGCGGGAGCACCCCGGCTAATACTCGGCTGCGAGGAGCCGGAGCTATATCAACATCCTCCGCAGGCCAGACATCTATCGTCTGTTCTACAAACACTGAGCACTCGGAACGCTCAAGTCATTGTCACTACGCATAGTCCCACGTTCGTGTCGGGTGAGGGATTTGAGAACGTGCGGATGGTGAGAAAAAATCAAACGACCAAGGCTTCGAATGTTACAAACATGACATTTGCCGACCTTGCTAATGAGGTTTCGAAGGCCACCGGCGAACAACCAAAGAAGCCCGAAGGGACATTGGCGAAGATTCACCAGGCCTTGCAGCCGTCGTTGAACGAGATGTTTTTCACCAATCGACTCGTGTTGGTGGAAGGTCTTGAAGATGTGGCGTACATATCCGCGTATCTCCATATACTTGGCCGATGGGATGAATTCCGCCGTCTAGGCTGCCACATTGTCGCGACGAACAAGAAGAGCGAGATGCTTCAACCGCTCATCATTGCAAAATGTATGGGAATCCCAACGTATGCCGTGTTCGATTCGGACGGAGACCTGCCTGATAAGAACGGCAGCAAGACAATGCACGAGAAGGAAAATCGGGCCCTTCTGATCGTTGCGAATTTGCAATCGGAAAGCCCTTTCCCTCCGAATACTCTTTGGGCGAGGGGTGTAACCATGTGGGCGTCGAACATAGGTGCGGCAGTCGAGCAAGATATTGGACCGTCTGAATGGGCCACCTTTTCGGCAAAGGCCGATTTGCAATATGGGCAGGCGGGCGGTCTTCACAAGAACGCCTTACACATCGCAGCTGCGTTGTCATTCGCTTGGGATGCGGGCAAACGATCCGAAGGTCTTGTGAAACTTTGTGATGAAATCCTCAAGCATGAGAATTCGATTACCGCTTAACAAACTTAAAGCGGTCTTTGATCTTGTCGTTGAAGAACGTTCCCTTTGATGATGATTTCATCAGGGCGTCAAAGAGAGATTGAGGAACCTGCAGGTACCTGTAGTTCAATCCATTCTTGAATCGAACATAGAGATACTGATTGGCCTGATCGTATCCGACGGCGCTTAAGTTCGAAGACACTACAGGTATCAATTCCATTCAGTCCTCGCTTCGCTCGGCTCGTCGTTATGATTGCACAAAATGATCCGGATACCACTACCGGCGATTCTCTGCCTTCCAGCTGGGACCAGACGGTGTCGGAAATGACGGCGTACTGGCGTTCGCGACCTTAAGACGGCCACCTTGAGGGCTGCTGAGCCTCGCTGCTCGGCGGCCATTTCATTTGGGTAGCCGGTAGAGGGCGTGGCATAGTGTCAGCGCGAGATTGTGGGGACCAAGAACCTAAAGCCAGGGTTCATACCTGATATCTCGCCGATGGAGCCATCAGCGAACAAGGCCCCTTTTATGCGATTTCTACACGCAGCCGATATTCATCTGGATAGCCCCTTGAGAGGACTCCGAGCACGGGCTGGTGAGCGAGCCGAGGAGATCGCCGGCGCACCCCGCGCTGCCTTTGTTAGGCTGATCGATTTTGTTATCGAACAGAAGATCGAACTGCTGCTACTCGCCGGCGATAATTGGGATGGAGGGCATACTGACTACGGCAGCCTTCTATTTTTTGCCGATCAGATGGCGCGTCTCAATCGTGAGGGAGTCCGCGTCGTTATGATCCAAGGGAATCACGACGCCGAGAACCAGCTCCGCCTGACGATGCCGACAAATGTTAAGATGCTCTCGAACCGGGCCCCACGTACGGAGTTGTTCGAGGATCTTGGCGTCGCGATTCACGGGCAAAGCTATCCGCGGCGCGACGTTGTGGAGAACCTCGCCGCCAAGTATCCGGCGGCAGTGCCCGGCATGTTAAATATTGGGCTGCTGCACACCGCCGTGACAGGTTATGCGGGGGCTCATCGCTCTTACGCACCGTGCACGATCCAGGACCTGCGAGATAAATCGTACGACTACTGGGCACTTGGCCATGTTCACGCGCGCACCGAGCTGAATCGAGATCCGTGGATTGTCTACCCTGGAAATCTTCAGGCCCGATTTCTAAGCGAAGCCGGAGAGAAGGGCGCCACACTCGTCACCGTCCGTAACGGCCGCATCAACGAAGTGGAACACGTGCCGCTCGATATGGTGCGATGGGCGACGGTCAACGTGGACGTAGCCGGATGCACGACTCAAGACCAGTTAGCAGGGATGCTACAAGAACGGTTGCGCGACGCAATGAACGCGGCGGGGGGAAGAACAGTTGCCGCGCGGCTAGTGCTCTCGGGAACGACGCCGTTGCACTTCGCCCTGAAGGCGGATGCAGACGGGTGGCTTGAGGCCGAGATAGAGCGGGCGGGGCTTGATCTCGATCATCTCTGGTTCGAGCAAGTCATAGTGGCGACACGGCAATCGGGCGGGGGGAGGGTTGCAGATAGCGATGTGGTTAGCGAAGTCGAGCGTACCGTCGAAAGGATTCGAGCCAATACACAAGAACGCACGCTGCTTGCAGGACAAATTAAGGAAGTGATCGATAAGCTGGTGCCCTCGCTGGCTGAATTGGTCGGACAGGGACCTGATGGAGAGGTGCTTGACCCGGATGCAATCCTCGACGCCACGCTGAACGACGCCCGGGACATCCTGCTAGGTCGTCTAACGGGGAGCTCGTAATGCAGTTCGAGCAGCTTCGTCTCGAGCGATTCGGGCATTTTGCAGACAAAGTACTCGATCTGGGCGGCGAGCGGATTCACCTCATTCACGGACCGAACGCTTCAGGGAAGTCGACGATTCGGACAGCGATCAGCGATCTAATCTTCGGAATTGACGATCGCACGACATACGCCTTTCGTTTTGAGAAGAATCAGCTCCGTCTTGGCGCCTTGATCGCAACGCGCGACGGCACGCGCCGCCTTGATTTCGTGCGTTCCAAACGACGAACAAGGAGTTTGAGCAGACCAGATGGAACCGAGCTTCAGGATGATGCGCTGTTGCCTTTCTTGGGGGCGATGGATCGACGCACGTTCGGGGATCTTTATGTGCTCGACCAAGATGCCTTACGTCTTGGCGGAGAGCACATTCTCTCGGCAGATGGCGATATAGGGCGAAGTCTGTTCGCGGCGTCCAGCGGCTTTGCAAACTTGGCTGCGGTGCGCGAAGCATTGGAGCAAGAACTTGACGGGATCGCGCACGTCGGTCGTAAGCTAAAGAGCACCCGACTTTGGCAGCTGGAAGCTACCTACAACGAAGCGAGAGCACGTCAGAAAACGGCATCACTACGCAGGAACGAATGGGATCAGGCTAAGAAAGCTTTCGCCGACGCGGAGGCAAGGATCGGCGCTCTTAGTGATGACCGGCGGAAAATTGAGCGACAACGCAGTGCGCTGGACCGCAAGCAACGGGTTCTGCTTGTGTTGCCGCGGCTTGATCGACTTCGTTCCACCGAAGAGACGCTGGCCAACGCACCCGACCTGCCCAAAGATTTCGCCGGACGATGGCAAAAGGCGGCGGCCAGGCTGCAGAGCGCGACCGACGCGGAAGAGAGAGCCGTGGAGGAACAAAGGAGGCTAAAAAGCGAACGGCAGGCACTACCATCCGATGCGGGCCCCCTCATTGCCCACACCGTCGCGATCGAGGATTTGTATCAGAGGGTAGCAAATATTGCCGATCAGCAGCATGCGAAGCTGAAGCTGGGCCGCGATATTCTTCAGCATACCGAGCGACTCCGCGAACTGCTTTTGGAATTGGGTATCGCAAGTGAGGTAGACCTCGAGGAGGTTCTGGCCGCAATACCAACGAGGAGCGCCTGCGCAGCAATCGAAGCGCTAATTGCGGAGAGAGGCAAGATCGATGCTGCAATTGAAGCAGCCAACAAACGGAAAGACCGCGCTCATAAGGGACTCGAAGGTGACCAGGAGCGCTTGGCAAAGCTTGGAAAATTGCATGATCCGGCGGACGCTGAGCTGGAGTGGAAGACCTCTGCCGGTTTTGGAAATGTGACGCGCGCCGCTCGCAATGCGACTCGGCAGGTCGAAGAGACAACGAAGGCAGAGGAGGCAGCACTCACCCGTCTGGCGCCCTGGATAGGCACGGTAGAGAAGCTTTTGCGTACAGCGTTTCCCTCGTTCGAGGTCGTGACCGCCACGGCGGCCACACTGCGCGAACTTGCTGATGAGAAACGGCAAGCGGAAGCCGAGCTGAGGAAAGAGAACGCGTCACTACGAGAGATTGACGACGATCTGAGACCGCTAACAGCAGCTGGCACAATCCCGAGTGCGGAGGCCCTAGGGATAGCACGCGGCACACGTGATGCGAGTTGGGCGGTGGTTAGAGAGGCCGCCGGCGTTGGCCGCGTTGAGGAGAGCAAACTCGCCGAGCATGAACGCCTCGTCACTCGGGCAGATGAATTGGTTGATCAACACGTCACACATCGCGAGCTCCCGACCCTCTTGCGCAATCGGGCGCGCACGCAGTCAAGTATCGACCAGTGCAATGTGGAAATTGAACGAGTGCAAGACGCACAGACCCGGAAATGGGCTGAGTGGCAGAAATTATGGGAGCGGACCGGTTGGGAGAAAGTGGCAATTGGCGACCCCGAGGTAATGAAATCATGGCTCGCTCGGGTCAAAGAGGTTTCAGCTGCGGCCGACGCTCGTCGTCTGGCCGAGGCCGCCGCCTCGGACGTGCGGGAAGACGAGCGTCTAGCACGCGCTGCATTGTTGCGCGCTTCAGGTCTCATCGGAGCTACAGTCGATTCGGCGCTTCCGAGCGAACAGCTCGCTAGCAGTGTAGAAAAGGTTCTGAAGACGGCGCGAGTTGCTTGGGAAGAGGAGCGCCGTCTTAGAGCATCTATTGGCGAACGAGAGGCCGAGCTGGAACAAGCGAAGACGGAAATCGACGCACGAAAGGTGGAGTTTGAAGCTTGCCTGCACCGATGGACAGAGGGAATGCGGGGCATCCGCCAGGACACAAATGCCGAGCCAAGCGCCACCCGCCTTGTCCTATCTCTCTGGGCAACGATCCGGGAGGAGCATTCAAAAAGGTCAGTGGCGGAGCGGCGTCTCGACGGGGTGATCAAGGATCTAGAGGAACATGAAGCGGCAGCTCGCGCACTCATCGCAAAGTTGGACGATCTCATTGTAACAAATCTTGGGCTAGGACAGGAATGGAGCAAATGGCCTTCTGTCCTTTTCGAGGGGCTCAAGAGAGCACGACAGATTGCGGCGAGTATCGAGGCATCGGACAAGGCTTCGAGCGCCGCCGATCGCGCTCATGTTCGCGCCGTCGAGATGTTAACAGTAGCGAAATCCGAGTCTGACCAACTGCGGACAGAGGCAGGCGTAGGTGCTGATGCCGATGTGCTCGAACTGATTGATCAGTCCGATCACAAGTACCGGACCAGGCAGCAGTTGACGGAGGCAGAACAAGAACTTCTGCAGGCGGGCGACGAGATCCCCGAGATTGAGTTGAGAAGCGAAGTCGTTGAGGCCAATGTGGATGTAATCCGGGCGGAGATTGCTGATCTCGCTCAGAAGGCGATGATGTTGGACGAGCCTGTAAAGCAGGCAAGTGCCGATCGATTGGCAGCAGAGCAGCATATCCGACTTCTAGAAGCTCGGACCGGGTTCGCGACCGCAGCAATGGAAGCCAACGGTATCGCCGAGGAGGTTAAGGCGTTAGCGCAGCGTTGGACCCGCTTGCGGGCCGCTCAAATCTTGTTGGACCGCACGGTCGAACAGTACCGGAAGTCAAATGAGGGTCCGCTACTTCAGCGAGCGAATAACATCTTTGCCGATATCGTGAGGGATCGCCTGCCGGACGATTTCACCGGTCTGGAAGTTGACTACGAAGACCCGGATAGGCCCTCGATAGTTGGACGGCGAAGGGATGGAACTTCGTGCGCGGTTAAGAGGATGTCTACTGGCACACGTGATCAGCTATGGCTGTCACTAAGAATTGCTGCACTTGAGCGACGTGCTCGAGATGTCGAACCTATGCCTTTCCTGGCGGACGATCTGTTCGACTCGAGTGACGAGGCGCGAACGGTGGCAATGCTGCGTGCTATCGCAGAATTGGCTCAACATACGCAGGTCCTCCTATTCACGCATCACGCTCATGTCGTGGATATTGCAGTCAATGTACTCGGCAAGCAGTTGCACGTTCACCGGCTTGATTCAGCGGTCGTCGCTGGGGTCGCGAGCTAGCCAAATCTTCACGCCTATGCAAAGGCCAATTAGGCCACCGTTTGTTGGCGGGCGCTTGCCGCGGCATCTGCCGGTAGCATCAGCCTTTAGTTCTGCAAGGTTGTTGCCAAAGAGCGCGATGTGACGTGAAATATGCCCTGGGGATAGGGGGCACTTGAGTTGGCAAAGGCCGGCGTCGTCGGGTGGTTTACCTCCGACAAGCATCAGCATTTGCGCTATTGGAAGCGGCGCTTTGTTCTGCTCGCGAGCATCTTTGTCATTGGCATTGCTCCTGCCTACGGCCAGGCACCACAAGATGAACTACGCGCGGCGCAGCAGGCGCTTCAGGCTCGTGGATACGAAGTTGGGCCGATAGACGGCATTATGGGGCCGCTGACACGGGCCGCCCTGGAAGCATTTCAGCGCAAGAATGCGGTTCCTGTGACAGGGACTGCCGATGAGCCCACCCTTAGAGCTTTAGGGCTGCTGAAGGTGCCAGCCCTGACGGCGGCTCCCCCTGTTTCTCCTCCTGCCCCACCGGCTTCTAGCCAGCCGCCACGGGGGCCGATCAAATCGGCGCCGCCAGTGTCCGCGCCTCAAACGCCAGCAAGGCCTCCCGCGGCGCCTGCCACAACCAGCCAGTCGCAGGGCGGGAGCAATGGTGGCCTGATAGTTTTCTTGATCGTTGCCGGTATTGTCTTTTTCGTATGGAGACGGGGGCGAGCGGCACGTCTGGCTGAGGAGAAGCTCGCCGCGGCATCGAGTCAAGTTGCCAGCTTTCAGACAACTGTAACTGTCAGCAGCAGGTCGACTGTCCCGAGCTACGGGGCGAACCGTTACTATTCGTCTACTCCCCCGACTCCTGAAACACTGCAAAAGCAGAGTAGTCTGACGTGGATCCATGTCGGTAAGACGGTATCGGTCGCTGGCTTCACGGTGCCGGATGGGATGGTCTACGTCGGAGCAGAGCTCATTCGTCAGGATGGACGAGGGCCTGACAACTGTCTGATTAACCCGAAGCTCCCTGTCGCTGATCCACGCGGCAGCGTGCCAGAGATGCCCTACTACCCTTGCTACAGCGAGGTATCTCCGGAGGCTCGCGGCTACTATCTCAGGTGGTTGTCGAGCGGTAAGCGGGATCCTTCGGCAGGTATTGGCTACGTCTTTCTATATTTTTATGGTCTCGAAAGACGTTTGATGCTCGATCGCGTTAGAGACGAGTACGATGCCTTGGTTGGCGAGGTAAAGCGTCTTCACGAGCTGTACGGAAAGAACTACTCGGTAAACCGATACGCTCGGCAGCTTTTAGAAGCAGCGCGGTTGGTAAATCAAAATCGCAAGTTCTATGAAGACGAGACGCCGGCAAACCAGGGTGACTACGAGCTGCCGCTCTCAGTTAGGCTCGGGGTTGGCCAGCTTCTCGGCGAAGGTAAGACAATTCCTTGGAACTGGATGTTTGCCTGGGCCGTCAACGACCCTGAAACCAATCTCAGGACAGCGGCAAGCCGTGCCGCGACCGAATTTCAGGACCTATTTCATATTCGGTTCGACCTAGCATACCCGAGCGGGTTCAAACTCAATCCGCCTAAGAAACGGTTAGCCTGGAGCTATCGAGCAGCTTCTGCGTCGTTTCAGGTCGACCTTGCACATGCCATCGGCGATTTGCCGGACATAGTCGGCCTAAGTGGCCCCATGAACAAGATGCGGCCCATCGTCGATGCCTGCATGACTGATCTTGATGCCTACAGCCGGTTTCTCGGGCGCCGTCCGGACGGACGCGGCAGCATTCAGGCGATGGCGTTGTTGCCGCCGGAACTCGTGCACAAGGTAGACGGCGAAGACGTACGTAAACTTCGCGCCTGGCTCGATTCGGTCCTTGAGAAGGGGCCGGCACTGGTCGATTCAGGCGAGCTCCTCTCAAGGATCAATGGGAGTGGTAACGTCGCTTACGGGCGGACGGCAATTAGGGCCTGCGCGGAAGTGCTGGCTGGATTTGACGTGGCGTTGATGCCGAACCCGCGTGTCTCATTGCAGTTGCCAAAAGCGGGCCAGCCCTTTGTTCTATACCGCTACAAGGGCGGCGAAATGCCCGACGCTGAACTAGCGACTTACCGGCTGGCAAGCCTTTCTCTACTTTTTGCCGTCTTCGTCGCGCATGCGGACAGGAATCTGTCGGCCAACGAACAGCAGCGGTTGTTTCAACTGGCTCAGGCAGCCGCAAAATTGAGCGACCGAGGGCGGATCGACCTGCAAGCTCACCTACAGTGGCTACTGGCCGTACCGCCGGAGCTCAACGCCCTGAAATCGAGACTAAGTGCTCTCTCGCCGGACGATCGGCAACAGCTTGGACAGATCGCCTTGTCGGTGGCTTCTGTCGATGCCGATGTTCGCCCGGCTGAGGTCGATGCGCTACAGCGCATCTATAAGGTGCTTGGGCTGAACCAAGACGGCGTTCTTAGTGATCTTCACGCAAAGATGGCCGAAGCAGCCCAGAATGGCCTAGTGCCGATCCAACTGGGAGATCAGTCTGCGCCCGGCTTCTCGATCCCGAAGAAGCCGCAGGTGGCCGGGGCAACAACTGAGATTCGCCTCGACCCAGATCGGCTCAAGGCTATCAGCGAGAGCACGCAGCGAGTGAATCAGCTTCTTTCAAAGGTCTTTGCAGAGGATGCCGATCCATCTGAGCTGGCCGTTGAAAAAGTCGTAGTGCCAGACAAGGATGCCAGCGAGGCGCCATCGGCCGAGCCGGCGAATGAATTCGAGGGTCTGGCGCCGCAGTACCGAGGCTTTCTGATGGAAGCGCTTTCGCGCCTCGAATGGCAGCGCCAGGAACTCGATACGCTGGCAAAGTCGCATGACCTTATGACCGACGGTGCAGTAGAGACAATTAACGAATGGTCATTCGATCGGTTCGGAGATGCTCTTTTGGAAGACGGTGACCCGATCAAGGTTCACAGTCAGCTCGTTGGCAATATGACTAGGATGGCACATGCCTGATTCGACCCCCATAAAGCCGCGCGAGCGCGATGTGATCGTGCAGGCACTGAGAGCTGGTGTTGTCCCCAAACTTGGCCTGCAGCACATTCAAGTCGGCCGCGCTCCCGAAGTCGAAGAGCTGATCAAGGACATCGGGCGCATCGCCGACGGAGGCGCGGGGATTCGGTTCGTTATCGGCGACTATGGGGCCGGTAAGACATTCTTTATGAATCTGATTCGATTGGTGGCGTTGGAACGCAAGGTCGTCGTGATGAGTGCCGACTTGGCCCCCTCTCGTCGCTTGCACGCCACCGACGGGCAAGCGCGCTCCCTATTTAACGAGCTGACGCGGAATCTTTCGACCAGAACCAGGCCCGACGGTGGTGCGCTGGCGAGTATCGTAGAGCGTTTTGTCGGCGACGCGTTGCAAGAAGCAAAGACGAGCAACGTCAAAGTCGAAGATGAAATTCAGAGGCGGTTGGCACCGCTACAAGATCTGGTTTCGGGGTTCGATTTTGCCACTGTGCTGCAGCACTACTGCCGAGCGTATGACGAGGGAAGTGAAGAAGGTAAAACAGCGGCGCTGCGATGGTTGCGGGCCGAATATGGAACACGCACCGAGGCAAAAGCGGCCTTGGGTGTTCGTGAAATCATCGATGATGGTCGCTTCTATGACTATCTCAAGCTCTACGCTGCCTTCATGCGGCTTGCTGGTTATGGCGGCCTGTTGGTCGTTCTCGACGAGATGGTCAATCTCTACAAGCTCACGAACTCGGCCTCACGTAGCGCTAACTATGAGCAGATACTTCGCATCTTGAATGACGTGCTCCAAGGTGGAGCCGCCGGCATCGGCTTTCTGATGGGCGGCACGCCAGAGTTTCTTATGGATCCTCGTCGTGGCCTATACAGCTACTCGGCGCTTCAGTCCCGTCTGGCCGAGAATCGCTTTGCCCAAAATGGCTTGGTGGATCTTTCCGGCCCTGTACTTCGGTTGCAGAATCTCACGCAAGAAGACCTTTTCGTGTTGCTGCGGAACATTCGTAACGTGTTCGCGGCCGGCGATGCGAGTCGTTACCTGGTACCCGATGCAGCGCTCACGGCCTTCATGAGCCACTGCTCCAAGAGGATCGGCGATGCGTATTTCCGTACACCACGCAATACCGTCACCGCTTTCGTTAATCTCCTGTCGGTGCTCGAGCAAAATCCAGGGGCGAAATGGCAAGAGCTGGTCGATGCGGCCGATATTTCGACAGCGGTTCCTGAGGATGGCGAGCCGCTGGTGATGCCGATGGCAGCGCCTGGCTCTGAGGTAAAGGCCAATGGCGACCAGCTCACCGCCTTCAAGCTCTAGCAGTCCCTCTTCAGGCTTCGACCGGCTCAGCGAGCCGGTACGGCGCTGGATCTGGAGCAAGGACTGGAAGGAGCTAAGGCCGATCCAAGAGCAGGCTATTCCTGCTGTCTTGGACACTTCTGACGACTTGATCATCTCTGCAGCTACGGCGGGCGGTAAGACCGAAGCGGCGTTCCTGCCCATCATTTCGCAGATAGCCGAGGCGTCAGGTGTGGGCTTTAAGGCGATCTACATCAGTCCGCTAAAGGCACTCATAAATGATCAATTTAGGCGTCTCGACGAGCTTTGCGAGCTCGTCAACCTGCCGGTTTATCGCTGGCACGGTGACGTATCGGCATCGATCAAAGCAAAGGCCCGAAAGAACCCGAACGGCATCGTCCTAATAACTCCAGAGTCGCTCGAAGCGTTGTTCGTGCGCAGAGGGCAGGAGGTGGCTGGGCTTTTCTCGGCGGCTCAATTCGTTGTGATCGACGAATTGCATGCCTTCATTGGCCAGGAACGGGGGAAACAGCTGCAGTCTCTACTGGGCCGGTTGGACCTTGCGGTGAGGCACCCGATTCGCCGCATCGGGCTTTCTGCGACGCTGGGCAGTATGGAGCTGGCGGGTGAGTTCTTGAGACCTGATCTGGCAGGCAAGGTAAGAGTTCTTGAAGGAGCAAGTGAGGGCGCATCGTTGCTTTTGCGGGTGCGTGGCTACGAACGCCTTGAACCACGTATTAGGCCGCAGGCCGCTAACCTCGGAGCGAAGGTAGATCTGGACGAGAGCGAGCTGCTCTACATGCGCCAGATCGCCAACGACGTCTTTCAGACGATGCGTGGTGACAATGGGTTAGTATTCGCCGGGTCACGGGCGAACGTCGAGGTTTATGCGGACCTGTTGCGCCAAGCGAGCGAGAAGCTCGGTGTGCCCGAGGAGTTCTTTGCCCATCACGCGAACCTATCACGCGCCCATCGGGAATTCGTTGAGGACCGCCTGCGTGAAGGCAAGTTGCCTACTACGGCTGTCTGCACTTCGACGCTAGAGCTGGGAATAGACATTGGCGCCATACAAAGTGTCGCCCAGATCGGTGCGCCTTGGTCGGTGTCATCTCTTCGCCAGCGTCTCGGGCGCTCTGGCCGTCGTGATACGCCATCCGTTTTGCGGGTCTACATCGCCGAGCGAGAACTATCGAACGATCTTCATCCCGCTGACGCGCTCCGTTGTCAGCTGGTGCAATCGGTCGCAATGGTTCAGCTATTGGTCGCCAAGTGGTTCGAGCCCCCGAGATTGGGGGCGTTGCACCTCTCGACTTTGGCTCAACAGATCCTCGCCGTAATCACCCAGTATGGTGGTGCGACGGCTTCGAGAATTCACCAGACCCTATGTGTCCGTGGCGCATTTTCTGGCGTGTCTCAGGATGCTTTCGCTGGGGTGCTTCGTTCTTTGGGGTCGACCGATCACCGGCTGATCGAGCAAGCACCCGATGGCACCCTGCTGCTGGGGGAAGTTGGAGAGCGCATCGTCGATCACTACGACTTCTATGCTGTCTTTCAGAGCCATGACGAATATCGCGTAGTCTACGAGGGCAAGGACCTTGGTACGCTGCCGATACTGGCCGTGCTTGCGCCAGGCATGACAATCATTTTCTCGGGAAGACGCTGGCAGGTATTGGAAGTGCTCGATCGAGAAAAGATCGTGGTCGTGACGCCATCGACTGCAGGCGTGCCGCCAATGTTTGGCGGCGAGGGAGGGGACCTGCACGACATGGTCGTGTCAGAAATGCGAAAGGTCTATCGCGGGACCGACGTTCCGACTTATCTCGATCCTATCGCGGCTCGGCTTCTAGGCGAGGGGCGTGACGAATACCGGCGCCTCGACCTCGATCGACGCGGCATCGTTGATAGCGATGGCGATATCTTCCTGTTTCCCTGGGCCGGCTCGATTGCGACGTCGACATTGCTAATGGCGCTGAAGGAACGCGGCCTCGAAGTGTCGATGCGCGGCATTATGCTCGAAGTGCATCGTCAGCAAGAGGACGTAGTGCGCGATATCTTGCGTAGTTTTGTGAATGTTGGCGCGCCTGATCCCGTGCATCTTGCTGCCAGTGTCGGCAATCTGATACGCGAAAAGTACGACCCCTATCTGAGCCATGAGCTGCTGGCCGTGGGTTTCGCGGCCGACCGCATGCGACCTGAGGCAGTGCCGGCATTAGCACGCCGAATCGTCAACATGGGCGAGACCGCCGAGACGACGGAAGTCTGACGAAGGTTGGTGCCGCTAAGATCATGGCTAATCCCGTCGAGTGGCTCAATGCCGCCCCTCGTAGTGCTGGCCTGTTGGAGCGCCGTTGCTAGTTCGAGATAGCGGCAGAAGGCATTCGCAAGCTGCATTTGGCTAGGTGTGCGACACTCAGCCTCGAAGACGGCCGGCGCCGCGACCAGAATGCAGAGGCATTTCGCTCGTGACGTGGCGACGTTCAGGCGGTTGGCGCTATAGAGAAACTCCATGCCGCGCGGCGCATCCGCATGGCTAGAAGTGGTCATCGAGTAGATGACGATGGGAGCTTCCTGGCCTTGGAATTTGTCGACCGTGCCGATGCGCGCGCCGGGCAAGCGCTCCTGTAGCTCGAACACTTGAGCGTTGTAGGGGGCGATGATCAGAATGTCGTCAAGGGTGACTGGGTTTTCGTCGCCAGCACGATCAACCCATGTTGTGTTCGAAGCGAAGATGCTCTGGACGAGCGCTTGGACGGCGTCGGCTTCCTCCGGCGAGGAACTCTGGTTGCCATGATGAATTACGGGAAGATAGCGAAGGCCAGATCCGGCGACCGAGCCAGATGAGTTTATCGTCTGCAACTCGAGACCCGGCCGAGGAAGCAACCGGCTCTCGTAGAACATCTCTGAGGTGAAAGAACAGATTGCGGGATGGAGCCGCCAGGTTTCAGCAAGGAACAGACCGCGGTCGGTGGGGATCGTGGCGTGATCGCCGAGCATATGGTCAAGCGCCGAAACATCCGTGCCTGCGGATTCCGACGCAAGTCGGCCACCCATTCCGATCTGAAGTCGGCCGCTGATTCCGATTTGAAGCCGGCCACCTGTTCCGACGGAAGTCGGCCACCGATTCCGATTTGAAGTCGGCCCCCCTGTGGGTGGCGGGCGCTCGATCTCTGGTTGAACCGCATAGGCTCCCCCGGCCTGCAGCAGGGGAGAGCCGATGCCAGCCGAGAGAGTGCCGATGCGTAGTGTCAGGGAGATATTGCGGCTCAGGGCCGAGGGGCTGAGCGACCGGGCGATCGCGCGCAGCACGCGCCTGGCGCGCAGCACCGTGAGCGACTACGCCGGTCGGGCGGTGGCGGCCGGGCTGAGCTGGCCGTTGCCCGAAGGGCTGACCGACACGGCGCTGGAGGCGCTGCTGTTCGTGCGCGGCGGCCCCGCGGCGGGGATGCGGCGCAAGCCCGAGCCTGACTGGGCCGGCCTGCATCGCGAGTTGCGCCGGCCGGGCGTCACCCTGATGCTGCTGTGGCAGGAGTACCGGGCCGGTGCGCCCGAGGGCTACGGCTACTCGCGCTTCTGCGAGCTCTACGAGGAGTGGGAGAGCCGGCTGTCGCCCACCATGCGGCAGGTCCATCCGGCCGGCGAGCGGCTGTTCGTCGACTATGCTGGCCAGACCGTCGAGCTGGTCGACGGTCGCACCGGCGAGGTCCGCACCGCTCAGATCTTCGTCGCCGTGCTGGGCGCGTCGAACTACACCTACGCCGAGGCGACCTGGACGCAGACGCTGCCCGACTGGATCGGCGCACACGTGCGTGCACTGACGTTCTTGGGCGGCGTGCCGCGCCAGATCGTGCCCGACAACCTCAAGGCCGGCGTGCTCAAGGCCAACTGGCACGAGCCCGGACTGAACCCGACCTACCAGGACTTCGCCACCCACTACGGCACGGCGATCCTGCCGGCCCGGCCGCGAAGGCCACGCGACAAGGCCAAGGTCGAGGTCGGCGTGCAGGTGGTCGAGCGCTGGATCCTGGCCCGCCTGCGCAACCAGCGCTTCTTCTCGCTGGCCGAGCTGAACAGCGCGATCGGGGCGCTGCTCGGCGAGCTGAACGGCCGGCCGATGCGGCGATTGGGCGTGAGCCGCCGCCAGCTGTTCGACGAGCTCGATCGGCCGGCGCTGGCCGCCCTGCCGGTCGAGCCCTACGTCTACGCCGAGTGGCGCCGGCGCCGCGTCGCGCTCGACTACCATGTCGACATCGACGGCCATTACTACTCGGTGCCCCATCGCCTGCTGCGCCAGCAGCTCGAAGCGCGCATCACCCAGCGCACCGTCGAGCTGTTTTACAAGGGCGAGCGGGTCGCCTGCCATCTGCTGGGCGGTGCCCGCGGCCGCCACACCACCGTGACCGAGCACATGCCGAGTTCCCATCGCCGCCACGCCGGCTGGACCCACGAGCGCATCCAGCGCGAGGCCACCGCCATCGGAGCCGACACCGCCACCCTGGTCGACGTGATCCTGCGCAGCCGGCCCCATCCCGAGCAGGGCTTCCGCGCTTGTCTCGGCATCCTGCGGCTCGCTCGCCAGTACGGCGTCGAGCGGCTCGAAGCCGCATGCAAACGAGGGCTCGAGATCGGCGCCCGATCCTACGGCTCGATCAACTCGATTCTCCAGAACGGCCTCGATCGCCAGCCGCTGCCGCGCGCCTCCCCGGCGCCGGAACTACCGCTCGATCATCCCAACATCCGCGGTTCCCGCTACTACCACTGAGGAGACAGACCTTGCTCACCCATCCCACCGTCGATCAGCTCGTCAAGCTCGGCCTGGCCGGCATGGCCCGCGCCTTCAGCGAACTGCAGGACAACCAAAGCGCTGACGGCCTCGGCCACGCCGAGTGGCTCGCCCTGCTGCTCGACCGCGAAGCCACCGAGCGATCCAACCGCCAGCTCACCGCCAGGCTGCGCCATGCCCGGCTGCGCCAGCGCGCCGTCATCGAGGATATCGACTATCGTGCACCACGCGGGCTCGATCGCGCGCTGTTCCAGAGGTTGATCGCCGGAGACTGGATCGAGGCGCCGCAGAACCTCATCATCGAAGGCCCCACCGGTGTCGGCAAATCCTGGCTCGCCTGCGCGCTCGGCAACAAGGCCTGTCGTGATAACCGCTCCGTCCTCTATCAGCGCGTCCCCAAGCTGTTCCCCGACCTCGCGCTGGCCCGCGGCGACGGCCGCTATCGCAGGCTCATGAAGAGGCTCGGCAAGGTCGGGTTGCTCATCCTCGACGACTGGGGCCTCGAGCCGTTCGGGCCCGACCAGCGACGCGATCTTCTCGAGATCGTCGAGGAACGCTACGGCCGTGGTGCAACACTCATCACCAGCCAGATACCCGTCGACCGCTGGCACGACGTCATCGGTGAGCCGACCATCGCCGACGCCATCCTCGACCGCATCGTCCACAATGCTCATCGCCTCAAGCTCAAGGGCGACTCGCTGCGTCGCAAGATCGTCACTTCCCAGCCCGCCGCTTGACCTCACAACCACAAGGATGGCAAACGACGACCGACCAGAGGGCGTTCGCCACCCCGGCCGACATCAATCGGAATCGATGGCCGGCTTCGATCGGAATCAGGTGGCCGACATCAATCGGAATGCCCGGCCGACTTCACCGGAATCCGCATCCGTGCCATCGGGGTGACTTCCTTGCATTGGTTGCTCAAGCTGACGCGGATCGCCCAGCAGGACAATGCTCTTGGCTGCCTGAGATACAGCCAGGACGTTCGCCAGCGAGATTTGGGCTGCTTCGTCGATAAAGAGTACGTCGACTGCCTCGGCAGCATCAGGCCGGGCCCATAAGGGCGGAGCGTATTGGTGGGGTTTCGCTCTCTTTAGGTTGGAACTGAAAGTGATGATTCGTCGTCGGTGAGCCTACGGGGGTCGAAAGTGTCGGGCTTGTTGGCGACGTTTCCGGGATCTGTGTCGAACTGATCGCTCGGATCGGATACGCTCGACGTCGATCGGGGGGATCGATGGACTTCTTGGCCTTAGATTTCGAGACTGCCAACGCCGACTTTACGAGCGTTTGCCAGGTGGGTGCCGTGCTGTTTCGAGACGGCCAGCCCGCCGACACCTTTATCTCTCTGGTTGACCCTGAAGACTACTTCGACGCCGTGAACGTCTCCATACATGGCATCGATGAAGAGGCAGTGCGTGGCGCGCCAAAGTTCGGCGAGGTGTACGCCAAGCTGGGGCTATTGATGGCCAATCGAGTGGTTGTCAGTCATACGTCGTTCGACCGGTCAGTCATGTCGCAATGCGAGCAGCGGCACAACCTTACGCGACCAGATTGCAAGTGGCTCGACAGCGCTATGGTCGTGCGTCGTACCTGGCCCCGATATGCGCGCCGGGGCTACGGCCTTGGCAATGTGGCGCTGGAGCTAGGAATCGAGTTTCGTCATCACGACGCTGCTGAAGACGCTAGGGCGGCCGGTCGAATTCTCGTCTGCGCACTCATAGAGTCGGGCCTTGCTCTCGAACAATGGCTCGATCGGGTCAGGCAGCCAATTGCCCCAGAAGCTGCCAAACCGGCCGCCCGCGACGGCAATCCAGCTGGCCCGCTGTATGGCGAGGTCATTGCCTTCACGGGCGCCCTGTCGATGCAGCGCAGTGAGGCAGCTGAAATGGCGGCCACGGTAGGATGTCGAGTGGAGGAGGGGGTTACTAAGAAGACGACCCTGCTGGTTGTTGGGGACCAGGATGCAATGAGGCTTGCACCAGGGCAGGCGAAGAGCAGCAAACACCTGAAGGCCGAGCAGCTTATGGCCAAAGGCCAGGACATTCGTATCCTTCGTGAATCAGACTTTGCTGCACTGTGCTCGATCGCGCGAACTGAACGCTAAGCGGTATCTGCTTCCGGGCCCAGGCTGGAGATCAAGGCTTTGTATGGACAGATGGCCGTCACAGATAATCCGACGAGCAACCCGGCAAAGTGGCCATAGCTTGTCCAGAGTATCAAAGTGTCCGGGGCACGGAATTGAGTAAGCAAGGTACGTCAATAACGGCAGTCAAGCGGTGGTGAAGATGGAGGCTGCTCTTTACTTGTCAGGCATTGCCTTGCTCTGACGGGTGCAGCCCTTCGCGGTGAAGATAGTCACGTTGGCCTGTCGATAGACACGGCAGCAGGCGTCGCAGCTGCCAGTCTGACATCTTCACCAGCTGTGCCTTCTCTCGGCCGCGCTTGATTGTGATCTTGAAGTCCTTTGGATTGTGATCGATCCCATGTTTCTCGAAGCGCCACATGAGTGTGGTGACCTGGTACGGCGTGAAGGCATCACGCTTCTGCAGGTAGTCGATGAAGGAATGAATGTTGAACTCCTTGTCGGCGTGAGCGAGTGCGACAAGCGCCTTTACGAGCCGCCGCCGGCGGGCATCGTCGACAAGCTTTCGCCGATCTTTCGCGAGTTTCTTGCGGGTGCCGTCAGCGTCGAGGGTTCTGCCTTCCTCGTCGGTCGCAGCGATATTGAACCTGTTGATGCACTCGGAGCCGACGAGAAGCGTCTCGGCCGTGTGCAGATTCTGTATCTCGAACTGGTAGCGGATGTCCGGATGGTCGCAGAGCTTGCAGGTCTCGATAGGCGCCTCAAGGTCGTTGTAATCACCCGTATAGCGCCACTCACGGAGGGCGATCGCAAGATTGTCCTTCTCGCGGCTCAAGGGAAAGATGTTCGCCGCTGCGCGGCTGGCCCAGCTCATGGTGATGGCTCTCCGGGGCTGCCGTTGCTAAGCGCACTCCGGCAGCGCAAGCAGATTATCGTTCCAGACGCCGTCGGCGTGGGTCCGGAGATAGTCGCCATTCGGACCATGGACGACACCGATGTCGGCGCGCTTGCTGTTCACCCGCGTGAAGAAGGTGTTGGACTTCTCGTTGATTGAGTTGATGACCTGCTGACGGGGCCATTTCCAACCGGGGCCGCCGAGATTGGTGATGCCCTCATGCGGATTGTTGCGCGGCAGCTTGTTGATGCAGGTGACTTGAACGTCGGCCATGGGGCCTCCTTTAGTCGATCGTGTAGCGTTTCCAGGGCACGGCCCGGAGCGGGACATTGGCCATGAACTGCGAGAGGTCGCGCCGACCGAAGTAGGTCGGGCGGCCGCGACCGTCCTGGGCCATCAAGACGACCGGCATGCCGGGGAAAGCGGGCTGGAAGGATTGGATCGCCCTGTTCGCCTCGGTCGTGCTCTGGAGCACCGACTGACGGACGACGACGATGGCGAACGTGACGCCCTGCTCGCGGATGACCGCGCCTTCGAACTGGCTCATGATTTAGCCCTTCGGAGGATTCGGGTCATGGCCGTGGGAGTCGCGCTCCCGGATGCGGCCGTCGGTGCCGTGGATCAGGAGCTCGGTGCGCTGGTGGCGGGCGATGGAGCGGGCCTGATCGATGGCGGCGGCCTGGGTATCGTGGACCGCCGTGGCGCGCTGGGCCCCGGCGCCCCGTACGGCCCAACCGCCGTCACGCGGGACAACATGTTGATTTCGCTTGGACATTTTGAAATTACTCTCGAACAGCTGACCGCAGGAGGATTCCTGCACGGGGGTAGGCTCCTGAGCCGGCAAAGTCCCGACAGCGAATTTCCAAAATATTCTGTCCGCATCTGCCGGTTGAGGAGCCATAGTCTGGGACAACAAGAAGACGGGCTCTTGGGGGGCCGATTGACGCAAGCTGCTAGGGCCGTGTGGATGGAAGGCGAAGTCCAGGTCGCGATTCGCGAGTTGAGCGACGCTGACATTCTCGGGCTGCAGCAGACCGCACGGGCGCTTGTGCGGGGCTGCAGGCTTGCCCCCGATGAACTGCTGAGTGAAGCGATCGGGCGGCTCCTGGAGGGCGCCCGGAAAGTGCCTCGAACCGAGAAGTTTCTGGTCGTCCTGAGGGGAGTGATGCGTAGCGTCGTCTCCAACGATCGGAAACTTCACGACAACTCGCGAGTCGATTCAGGTGATGACGAAAAGTTGAGCAATGTTCAGGCCGTGGCGGCGTCGCCGGAGGATGAGCTGGCGAGCAAGCGTCTCCGGGAGAGCGTCTTGACGCTCTTCGACGGAGACGAAGTCACCCAGGCGATCTGTGAAGGGTGGTTTTTTGAGCAGATGACCGAGAAGGAGTTGTGCGAATTGACCGGACTTGGCGCAACTGAGCTCGCCAGTAAGAAGCGGGCTATCACGCGCAAACTCGGCAAGAGCGGCGTTGGAGCGCATCTACGATGACACAGAACAAGGACCATATGAATGCCGAAAACTACGCGGACAAGGTGATCGCCGAGATGTCGGCGTTGACCGACAAGGAGATCATGGACGCCGCCGCCGAGGATCATGCCGACCCCAAGGCGGAGGCCGCCAGACTCCGAAAGCTATTGCTTGATGCGGCGGTCAAGCACGGCAGAGGGCGGCTTGAAGCCGCTAAGGCGAGAATTGCTGATGAAGACGCGCGTCATGGGCAGGCCGGAGCTGTCATACTTTCCTTTGAGGCAAAGCGAGCAAAATTCGATCGTATCATTGCTTACAATCCGGGGCTTACTCTTGCGGCACGCCAGGGCGAGCGCATTGATGAAGCAGAGCTCGATGGATACCTGGCAGACTTAGCAGAACTCGGGATCGCGGATCCGGACGACCGGAATGGGGCGTAATCTTACTCGGGCAGAATTGCACTTGATGGGGCTTGGCATCACTGAGCCGAAGGAGATCGATGTCCGCGCCATTGCGTATGATGCAGGTGCGGCTGTTAGGGTACGGAAGCTGACGCGTTGCGAAGCCAGGATTGTCGGCGTCGGCGACAAGGCGATCATCTCCATATCAGAAGACAGTGGCTTTCAGAGACGGCGCTTTTCCGTAGCGCACGAACTTGGTCATTGGGCGCTCCACCGTGGCCGGCAATTCGAATGCCGGGCGACCGACATCGACAACGCCGCAAACGACCCTCTTAATCCTGAGCGCCAGGCCGACGACTATGCGGCCGATCTGTTGATGCCCTGGTACCTGTTCATGCCGTTACTGGGGCACGCCAAGCACGTCGATCTTGCATTGCTCGAACACATGCAGCGGTCGTTCGACGTCAGCCTGCCGGCCACGGCGATCCGCGTCGCCGAAGCCAATGTCGAACCCGTTATCGTTGCCTGCTACGATCAGACTGGAAGACGCTGGTTCAATCGCAGCAAGGATGTCCCTGATCGCTGGTTTCCTGTGGATCAGCTTGATCCCGACACCTACGCAGCGGATGTGCTCGCCGGTAAGCGCGCGCGTACGCATATGTCTCCTATTGGGGCAGATGCTTGGTTCGATTCTGAAGGTATCTCCGAGTGTGAAGTGAAGGAGCAGTCGATTCGACTGAGTGACGGCAAGGCGCTTGTAATCCTTCGAATCGTCGACGAGGCAATGCAGGAGGATTACGGGCGAAGCAGCTGGCGGTCCAAGCAGCGCCGCTAGCGGCCTCCCGAAGCCGTCCTTCGGTTGCCGGAAGGAGGGCGTCTTCACCGTCGGTGACGGCTTCTCGTGCAAGAAGAAAATCGGGCTGGCACACCTTCCGTTCCCGCTCTGCCGACAATCGAGAGGGAGAGGGCTGCGCCGGTTTCCGTGACGGATTTTCAGGTCGCGAGAGAGTCTCCCGGCCGTCCGTCGCGGAGTATCCCAACATGGCAAAGGCCGTTCAGAAGATCATCCTCAGCGCCTCGCGCGACATCCCCTTCAACAAGCTGGTACTCAGCCAGTCGAACGTCCGGCGCCTGAAGGCGGGCGTCTCGGTCGAGGACCTGGCCGAGGACATTGCCCGGCGCGGGCTGCTGCAGAGCCTCAACGTCCGGCGGGTCGTCGACGCCGAAGGCGCCGAGACCGACCAGTTTGAGATCCCGGCCGGCGGCCGCCGCTACCGGGCCCTCGAACGCCTGGTCAGGCAGAAGCGCCTTTCAAAGACGGCGCTCATCCCCTGCATCGTGCGTGATCCTGGCGTCGAGGTGTCGGCGGAGGAGGATTCACTGGCGGAGAATGTCCAGCGTGTCGCCCTGCATCCGCTGGATCAGTTTCGTGCCTTCAAGACATTGCTCGACCAGGGCGCCGGCGAGGAGGAGATCGCCGCGCGGTTCTTCGTCGCGCCCGCCGTGGTCAGGCAGCGGCTGCGCCTGGCAGCGGTGTCCGAGAAGCTCCTCGAGGTCTATGCCGAGGACGGCATGACCCTGGAGCAGCTCATGGCCTTTACCGTTACCACCGATCATGCCCGCCAGGAGCAGGTCTGGGCGGCGCTTCAGCAATCCTACGACAAGGAGCCGTACCTGATCCGGCGCCAGCTCACCGAGAGTGCCGTCCGCGGCTCGGACCGGCGGGCGCGGTTCGTCGGTGCAGAGGCCTACGAAGCTGCTGGTGGTGTGATCCTGCGCGACCTGTTCGAGGACGATAATGGTGGCTGGTTTGAGGACGTCGCCTTGCTTGACCGGTTAGCGACCGAGAGGTTAGCTGCGGCGGCCGAGACGATCGCCGCCGAAGGCTGGAAGTGGATCGAGGTGGCTGTCGACTTCCGATACGGCCACATGAGCCATCTTCGGCAGCTTGACGGCGTGACGATCGAGCTCGCTCCGGCCGAGCAGTTGACGTTCGACGCTCTGACCGCCGAGCAGACGAAACTCGAGATCGAATACGAACGTGCTGATGAGTTGCCGGACGAGGTCGATGCCCGCTTGGGCGAGATCGAGGCGGCGCTCGCGGCCTTCGAGAATCGGCCGGTGCGTTATGAGCCGACCGAGATCGCGCGCGCTGGCGTGTTCGTGAGCATCGACGCTGACGGACATCTGGAAGTCGATCGAGGCTATGTCCGTCCGGAGGACGAGCCGTCAATGCCAATCGGCAGCGAAGGGCAGGCCGAGGGCGAGGCCCGTAACACCGACGGGATGGCACCGGCCGCCCCTGATCCGCAGCGCACCGTCATCACCATCGGGCGGCTGGTCAGCGAGCTGACCGCCCACCGCACCCTGGCGCTGCGGGATGCGGTGGCGAACGACCCGCAGGTCGCCCTGACGGTGCTGCTGCACAAGCTCTGCTTTGATGCCTTCCAGCACAGCGCCCCTGGCGCATGCCTGGAAGCCTCGGTGCGGCATGTGTTCTTCCCCGTCCAGGCGGCCGACCTGAAGGACAGCCCCTCCGCCCAGGCGATCGCCGAGCGGCACGAGGCGTGGAAGGCCGAGCTGCCCAAGGACGACGACGCGCTTTGGGACTGGCTCACGACCCTCGACGACACCCGCCGGGCAGCGTTACTTGCGCACTGCGTCTCGTTCGGAGTGAATGCCCTCTACGAGAAGGGTGACCGCTACGGCGGTCCGGGTGTCTCGGCGCACGGCGTCCAGCACCGTATCGCCCAGTCCGACCGGCTCGCCCGCGCCGTCGGCCTCGACATGGTGGAAGCCGGCTGGCGGCCCACGGTCGATAACTATCTCGGCCGCGTCACCAAGCCCCGCATCCTCGAAGCAGTTCGGGAGGCCAAGGGCGAGCAGGCCGCGCAGCTCATCGACCATCTCAAGAAGGCCGAGATGGCCAAGGAGGCCGAGCGGCTGCTCGACGGCACGGGCTGGCTGCCCGAGCCGCTGCGGCTCGCCGACAACGTGGACGTGTCGGAAACGTCGACCGATACGGTCGAGGAACTTCCTGCCTTCCTCGCCGACAGTGAGGGGCAGGATGCCATTACGGACGAATCGGAGCCGCGTCCCATCGCCGCCGAATAGCGACGACCCTCGGGGTAGCATCGGCCGCCCCGCGTTTTCGCATCCAATCGTTGGGAAGCCCGGCCACCGCGCTGGGCTTTTTTCATGGAGAGATCCGCCATGACCGATTCCCAAGGGAGAGGGAGAGGACGGCCGGGACGGGTTTGAGCCGGCGGGGTCGAGAGAGAGCACCTCCTGGTTCGGACCGTTCCCGCTCTCCCGAGGTCTCCTCCATGTCGACTCTTTCCACTTTGGCGGCCGCGCACGCGCCGCTGCGCCCGCTCGCCTGCGCTTCTGCCGATCTGTCCGATGGCATCATCGCTACCGCACATCTTCTTCTCCCCGATCTCGAACGCGGCTGCCGCATCGATGCGGTCGTTCTGCGTGCCGCCATGGAGCGCGCCTTCGGCGGCTCCGATGCGGCCGGCGCCTGGGACTGGAAGACCGCATACGACGCCTGCGAGGCCGCGACCGTGCTGTTCATCCGCAAGTTCGGCCCTGTCATTCGGGCGCGGGCTGGGTCGCCGGCTGCCGAACTGTCCATGCTGAGCAAGATCGCGGCGCTTCTTCCTACACATACGCGACGCTCCGAGGAGAGCCAGGCGCTGCAGCAATTCTCGACGCCGCTCGCGCTCGGGTTTGTCGCTGCCAGCGCTGCCGCGATCACCCCGGCCGATCTCGTTCTCGAGCCCTCGGCCGGTACGGGCTTGCTCGCCATCTTTGCTGAGCTCGGGGGTGGCAGTCTCGTCTTGAACGAGCTTGCGGAAACCCGCGCGGCCTTGCTTGGGCAGCTCTTTCCCAGCGCTGCGACGACTCGCTACGACGCCGCTCACATCCACGACCATCTCGCCTATGCCGTGCGCCCGAGCGTCGTGCTGATGAACCCGCCGTTCTCGGCGGCAGCGCATGTCGATGGTGCGGTCGCCGACGCCGCCATGCGACATGTCGCCTCCGCACTTGCCCGCGTCGCCGAGGGCGGACGGCTGGTCGCGATCACCGGCGCCAGTTTCTCGCCGGACCATCCGTCATGGCGCGAGGCTTTCGTCCGCCTCCAGGAACGCGGCCGTGTCGTGTTTAGCGCTGCCGTCGATGGGCGCGTTTATGCCCGCCACGGCACCACGGTCGAGACCAGGCTGACGGTCATCGATCGTGTGCCCGCGGACGATCCGCGTTGCTTTCCGGCATCACCGGGCATGGCGCCCGACGCTGCCACGCTGCTCCAGTGGGTGACCACCAGCGTTCCAGCGCGCTTGCCTGTTGACGGCGCGGTCGCACTTCCGGCACCGGTCCATCCCGTCGCGGTCAGACCGAGCCGCAGGCCCGCACAACAGCCGCTCGCCGTTGCGGGCAGTTCGCTCGAACGAGCGGGTACCGAACTCGCGTACGAGACCGTGGATTGGAAGCCGGCCGAGGGCGGCGGCCTCACCGAGGCCCTGTACGAAGGATACGACCTTCAGTCGATCCGAATCGCCGGCGCCCGTCCGCACCCGACGCGGCTCGTGCAATCCGCGGCGATGGCCTCGGTCGCGCCACCCAAGCCCGCTTATCGGCCGCACCTGCCGGCCAATGTCGTCAGCGTCGGCCTGCTGTCCGATGCCCAGCTCGAGAGCGTCATCTATGCTGGCGAGGCCCATGCCGGCCATATCGCCGGATCGTGGGTGATGGACGAGACCTTCGACGTCGTCTCGGCTGCGCCCAACGATGCCGAGAACGCCGTCCGCTTCCGGCGCGGCTGGATGCTGGGCGACGGTACCGGCGCCGGCAAGGGCCGCCAGGTCGCCGGCATCCTTTTGGACAACTGGCTAAAAGGCCGCCGACGGGCTGTCTGGATCTCCAAGTCCGACAAGCTGATCGAGGATGCCCAGCGCGACTGGTCGGCGCTCGGCGTGGAGCGGCTGCTGGTGACGCCGCTCGCCCGCTTCCGCCAAGGCACGCCGATCCGGCTCGAGCAGGGCATCCTTTTTGCCACCTACGCCACGCTACGGACCGACGCGCGCGAGGAAAGGGTTTCGCGGGTCCGCCAGATCGTCGATTGGCTGGGGTCGGATTTCGACGGAGTGATCGTGTTCGACGAGAGCCATGCCATGGCCAATGCCGCCGGCGGCAAAGGCGAGCGCGGCGACCAGGCGCCGTCGCAGCAGGGCCGTGCCGGCCTGCGCCTGCAACACGCGCTGCCCGATGCGCGGATCGTCTACGTCTCAGCTACGGGGGCAACCACGGTGCACAATCTTGCCTACGCCCAACGGCTCGGCCTCTGGGGTGGCGAGGATTTCCCCTTCGCCACGCGCGCCGAGTTCGTTCACGCAATCGAGGCCGGTGGCGTCGCCGCCATGGAGGTACTGGCCCGAGATCTTAAGGCGATGGGTCTCTATGCCGCTCGGTCGCTGTCGTACGAGGGCGTCGAATACGAGCTGCTCGAGCACGCGCTCACGCCCGAGCAGATTCGCATCTACGACGCCTATGCCGGCGCCTTCCAGATCATCCACAACAATCTCGACGCCGCCCTGCAGGCCGCCAACGTCACCGGCGAGCGCGGGACGCTCAATGCCCAGGCCAAGTCTGCAGCCCGGTCGGCGTTCGAGTCCGCCAAGCAGCGCTTCTTTTCCCACCTGATCACCTCGATGAAGACACCGACGCTGATCGGGGCCATCGAGCGCGACCTCGACGCCGGGCACGCCGCCGTCATCCAGATCGTCTCCACCGGCGAGGCCCTGCTGGAACGCCGGCTAGCCGACATCCCGACCGAGGACTGGGGCGACGTCCAGGTCGACATCACGCCGCGCGAATATGTGCTCGACTACCTGGCTCACAGCTTCCCGACCCAGCTGTTCGAGCCCTTCACGGATGGCGAGGGCAATCTCTCCTCGCGGCCGGTCTATCGCGACGGCCAGCCCGTGCAGTGCCGCGACGCCGTCGAGCGCCGCGACCGCCTGATCGAGCGGCTGGCCTCGCTCGCGCCGGTCCAGGGCGCCCTCGACCAGATCGTGCAGCGCTTCGGCATCGACCTTGTCGCCGAGGTGACGGGCCGGTCGCGGCGGATCGTGCGCAAAGGGGACCGGCTTTGCGTCGAGAACCGTCCGGGCTCCGCCAATCTCGCGGAAGCGCAAGCCTTCATGGACGACGACAAGCGCATCCTCGTGTTCAGCGATGCTGGCGGCACGGGCCGCTCCTATCACGCGGACCTGGGCGTTCGGAACCAGCGGCTGCGTGTCCACTATCTGCTGGAGGCAGGCTGGAAGGCCGACACCGCCATCCAGGGCCTGGGCCGCAGCAATCGCACCAACCAGGCGCAGCCGCCCCTGTTCCGGCCCATCGCCACCGACGTCAAGGCCGAGAAGCGTTTCCTGTCGACCATCGCCCGGCGGCTCGACACCTTGGGCGCCATCACCAAGGGCCAGCGCCAGACCGGCGGCCAGGGACTGTTCCGTTCCGACGACAATCTCGAATCCCCCTATGGCCGCGCGGCCTTACGCCAGCTCTACCTCCTGCTGTTCGCCGGCAAGGTGGAGGGATGTTCGCTAAAAGCCTTCGAGGAGGTCACCGGCCTGCATCTGATCGACCAGGACGGCAGCCTGCGCGAGGAACTGCCACCCATTACGACGTTCCTCAACCGGCTCCTGGCGCTCACCATCGAGTTGCAGAACACGCTGTTCGGCGTGTTCGAAGATCTGCTGCGGGCGAAGATCGAAGGGGCGCAGGCTTCCGGCACCTACGACGTCGGCGTCGAGACGCTCAGCGCCGAGAGCCTGGTCGTGACCGACCGGCGCTCGCTCTATGTCCATCCGCAGACTGGCGCGGAGACCCAGGTATTCACGCTCCGCCGGCGCGAGCGCAATCGGCCGTTCTCGCTCGCCGAGGCTCTGGATCGAGCGGACGACCCGCGCACCTTGCTGCTGGTGAACGCGCAGTCCGGCCGGGCGGCCGTGCAAGTGCCTGCGCCCAGCGTCATGCTCGACGATGGCGAGGTCGAACGCCGTGTCCGTCTGCTGCGGCCGATGGAGCGGACGGCGATGTCCCTGGCGGCGTTGGACCAGACGCACTGGGAACGGGCCGATCGCGTCGCCTTCACCGAAGCCTGGCAGCGGGAACTCGTCGAGATTCCCGCCTTTACTGACAGCGATCTGCACGTCGTCACGGGGCTGCTGCTGCCGATCTGGAAGCGCCTGCCGGACGATTCAATGCGGGTCTACCGCCTGCAGACGGACGCCGGCGAGCGCGTGATCGGCCGGCTGGTCTCACCGGCGTGGGTGGCGCAGGCCGTCAGCGCCGACGGCGTGAGCATCGCGCCGGCCGACGCCTGGGCCGCCGTGCTCGACGGTCGAACCATCCTCGAGCTGCAGGAAGGGCTAAGCCTGCGCCGCGCCAGGTTGATGGGCCTGTTCCGGGTCGAACTCTGCGGCTTCACCGACGGGATGGTCGACCGACTCAAGGCGATGGGCCTCATCTCCGAGATCATCACCTGGAAGCTCCGTCTGTTCGTGCCGACCGGCGCCGAGGGTCCCGCGATTCTCGCCAGGCTGATGGAACGCTACCCGATCGCGCGCATCGCCGATCGGGCCGCAGCGTGAGGGCACCGTCGTGTCGTCGCCCGCCGCCGACCTGGCCCGCCACCTCGCGCGCAATGCCGAGGCGGTGTGCCGTCACTATCTCTCCAACGGCCATCGCGAGGGCCGCTATTGGCTGGTCGGTGATGTCGCCAATACCCGAGGCCGCAGCCTGTTCGTGCGCTTGAGCGGGCCGGACCATGGCAAGGGCGCCGCCGGCAAATGGACCGACGCCGCAACGGGTGAGCATGGCGACCTTCTGGACCTCATCGCCCACAATCGCGGTCTCGATCGCCTGCGCGACACCCTGGACGAGGCACGTACGTTCCTCGCCCTGCCGCCTGACCAGATCGCTCCACGGCACGATCGTCTTCCGGTACCGCGCGGTTCGCCTCAGTCCGCACGGCGTCTCTACGCCATGTCCAAGCCGATCCCGGGCACACTGGCGCAAAGGTACTTGCACAGCCGGGGTATCCTAACCGTGGCCGACGGTGATCCGCTGCGCTTCCATCCGCGCTGCTACTATCGACCCGACGACGACAGTCCGACCGAGACCTGGCCGGCACTGATCGCCGCCGTTACCGACCTTGGCGGCAGAATCACCGGAGTACACCGCACCTGGCTCGATCCTTCAGGGCGTGACAAGGCGCCGATCGCTTCACCGCGACGGGCCATGGGCCATCTTCTCGGGCAAGGTGTCCGCTTCGGCGTGGCCGACGATGTAATGGCTGCCGGCGAGGGCATCGAGACCATGCTGTCGCTGCGCATGATCCTGCCGACTCTGCCAATGGTAGCCGCCCTCTCGGCCAACCACCTCGCCGCGCTGCTGCTTCCGCCTACACTGCGCCGTCTCTATGTCGCTCGCGATGCCGATTCAGCCGGTGATTCTGCGATGGCCAGCCTGTGCAACCGCGCCGAAGCCGCCGGGATCCAGCCATTCGTCCTGTCGCCCTGCTTCGACGACTTTAACAACGATCTCTGCCGCCTCGGACTCGAAGCGCTCCGACTTTCCCTGTGCCAGCAACTCGTCCCGCAGGACGTGGTTCGCTTCCTAGCCTTGGCGACGGCCGCGACGGGATAAGCACGGGCAGGGGGAAGCGCTTCGTGGCCGGTCGCTCTGTTGCCCTTCGGATCGGCCGAGAGGGCGCCCTGGCCTTCTAGAGGGGCGATCGGACGGCAGGCCGCCCGGTCCCGCAACGGCGGTCCTTCGACTTTCCTCCCCTGCCGGCTGCGCCGGCATTCCTCGCGAGGCAAGAAAGCCTCGGTCCGCCGTCCTCCGCTGCGCTCCGGCCGCAAGTGCGGTGCGGGACCGTTCTGCCCGCCGTCTGTTGACGCCCACGAAGGCCGCGATGGGCGCGGCCGATCCGACAAAGGACATCATCATGGCAACCAACGACGATCCCGACTTTGAGCCCGTGCACGCAACATCCCCGACCGATCACGTCCTCACCGAGCTGCAGCTCTACGGCCATCGTCCCTTCCAGGACGAGCCAGATTCGAGACCGTTGCCGGAAGCCCAGACCATCGCCGGCGCCGTCGTCGACATTTTCGATGCGTTCGTCTCGACGCTCACCGACACGCGCCTCGAGCCCGATCTCGAGGAGCTGCTGTGGTCGGCCGTCAACTTGTTCCATCGCGCCACCGGCCGGATCGAGCGCGAGCTCGACGGCAACGAACAGGCCCAGCGGCGCAGCCAGAAGGAGCAGAACGGTTCGGAGGTCCGCTCGGTCGAGCTGGAGCGTCTCGTCGCCGAAGGCCTGACCCTGATCGAACGTCGCAATGCCCTAGAACTCTTCCGCGACCAGGCCGCCGATCGTTTCGAGGTCCATACCGGCTCGGCCTGGCGGCCGCGCACCGGGTCGATGGTCAATCACCGGGCGCTCACCGCGGCGATGATCGACAGCCGCGACTTTCTCGCCGCCCGACGCCGGGCCGAGACCGAATTGCTGGTGCCGGCCGGTCCCAAGATCGCCTTCACCGGCGGGCTCGACTTCAACGACCATCGCCTGATCTGGAGCACGCTCGACAAGGTGCGCACCAAGCACCCCGGCATGGTCCTGCTGCACGGCGGCTCGCCGACCGGCGCTGAACGCATCGCCGCCCGCTGGGCCGACGACCGCAAGGTGGCTCACATCCCCTTCAAGCCAGACTGGACCCGTCACGCCAAGGCCGCGCCGTTCAAGCGCAACGACCAGATCCTCGAAGTCCTGCCGATCGGCGTCATCGTCTTCCCGGGCTCGGGCATCCAGGAGAACCTCGCCGACAAGGCCCGGAAGCTCGGCATCCCGGTCTGGCGTTTCGGTTCGGGCGGCGCTTAAGCGCCGCCTTTTGGCCAACTTCACATTCGACAGTGATTAGATCGCGCCATGGTGGTGGTGGAAGGCGCGGCCGTTCGGCTCTTGTCACGGAGATCCACCATGCTTGTCATTGGCATCGTTCTCAGCGTCTTCGGCCTCGGATTGTTCTGCTGGCTCCTGTTCACGCTCGCTATCTATGCGCTTCCCTTCCTTGCTGGACTGACGGCGGGCCTCGCTGCCTTTCACAGCGGGGCTGGTGTCATCGGTGCACTGTTCGTCGGGCTTCTTGTCGGCGGCGCGACCTTAACGTTTGGGCAGATTGCCTTTTCCACCACCCGCACGCCGCGAATCCGGGCCATCATCGGCCTGCTCTATGCCGTGCCGGCAACGGTCGCCGGCTATCAGGTGTCGTTTGCGCTGGCCGGCATCGGCATGTCCGCCGGCGGGTGGCAGACGGCATTCGCCATTGTCGGCGCCGTTCTCTCTGGCGCCACGGCCGTCTCGCGCATGACGCTGTTTGTCCCGCCGTCGGACGGGCGAGGCACCGGGGGAACTAACTCGCCGATTGTCTGGCGGCCACACGACCAGACACGCTGACGCTCTCAGCATCCTCATCGTCGAACAGGTTGGCGAAGGTGGGTGGTGAATGCTCGTTATCATGCGGTGGCACGAACGTAGCCCTCGATTGCGCTTCGATGAACCCGCGCCTTCGGCGCAGCCGACGAAGACCCGATGGCAAGGTCACTGTCTACGACCGGTTGGCAGGAGCGACGCCGTCCTTTTTCTACGCCACGGCCGCCTTCTCTTCGCCCGGCATGCCAGCCCTCTTGTGCAGGACCCTTCAGGTTAGCCACGACTTCTCGTGAGGATGCTGTTCGGCGTGCGACCCACGGCCTCTCTTTGGCTTGATCTAGCCGTAGGACGGCTGCGCCTCGATCGCCTGAGCCGCAACGGCGTCGGTTCGACTTTCTTCCCCTGGGCTTCGCCCATTCCTCGCGAGGCAAGAAAGTCGCTCCGCCGCCATCCTCCGCTGTGCTCCGGCCCGCGAGCGGGTGCAGCGTCGATCGCCTCCGGCAAACGATC
>WOUR01000082.1 GCA_009772935.1 Rhodospirillaceae bacterium | reverse complement strand
GTCCGCATCGAAAAAGCCCATCTGCGACATACCCAACTCCCGCCAACTAACCGCGTCCGGCAGAAGATTCGCACGCGTCAGAAGCAAAGGCCATTCTTCAAGGTGCCCTAATGTATCTGAAGAAGCTACTGCTCCACGCTCATTTTGGTGCGGAACGGTGCAAATTGTCGACCATTCGAGTTCCGCGCGGTGGGATCAACCCTTCTTGCGCGCGTCGCTGAGCGCCTGGCGGAGCCCGTTCGCGTCCAGCACACCAGGAAAGTGAGTCGTCCCCACGATAAACGCCGGCGTGCCCGGAAGGCCGAACGCCCTTGCCTGCGCCGTGTTACGGCCGATGATGCCGTCGACCTTTGAAGCATGGGCGCGATACTTGTCTTGCAGTGCCTTGGGATCGAGGCCCGCTCCCTTCAGTGCCGTGTCCACGGTGCTATCCTGAAGGCGCCCCTCGGTCTTCATCAGGGCATGCAGGGCGGCGGCGTGGGCGCCCTGTTCCGTTGCCGCCAGCGCAAGACGGGAGGCGTAGAGGGAGGGCTCGCCGAAGATCGGCCAGTCCTTCATGACCAGCCGTACCTTGCCATCCTCGCGAACGACGCGTGTGACGTCGGGATGGACACGCTTACAGTACGGGCATTGGTAATCGAAGAACTCGACAATGGTAACGTCGCCCTTGGGATTGCCGAGCATCGGAACTTCAGGGTCGAATAGCACCTGCTCCACAGTAGGCATGCCCTGCCCGAACACCCTACCGGGCATTATCATCAAGACACTCGGCAGGATGACGAACCCGCTTGCCGCCGTCAGGAACCGCCTCTTGGTCATTTCGTGGGAATTCATGGAATCTCTCCTTTCTATCTCGTCCGTCAGCCGAGCACGACGACGCGCGAGCCCTTCTGCACACGGCGGTTAGGATCGATACTGTCCTGGTTGAGGAGACGGATGCAGCCCGACGAAACTGCCTAACCGATCGACCACGGCTCGTTCGTGCCGTGGATTCGGTAGAACGTGTCCTGACCGTTTTGGTAGAGATAGAGAGCCCGCGCTCCCCAGCGGGTTGGGGATGCCGCCCTCCATGCCGCGAGCCCAGGGCTCGTATCGCTCGGGGTCGCGCTCGATCATGTTGGACGTGGGCGTCCATCCCGGCCAGGACGCCTTGCGCGCGACGTCGGCCTCCCCCTGGAATTCAAGACCCGCCTTGCCGACCCCAACTCCGTAGCGCATTGCCTTGCCGCCTTCGAGAATAAAATAGAGGAAGCGCGCCTTGGGATCGACGACGACGGCGCCGGGCAGCTGATCCGACTTGTAGTCGACGATCTGCTTCAGATTCTTCGGGTTCATCCTGGCGACATCGATGGCGCGAATGAGCGTGCCCCCATCATCCACCGCGCCATGCATCCGGGCGTATTGCGGCTCGACAGTGGGACGCACCGAGAGCTGGGGAGACGTCGTGTGGGAGGTTGCGACGCAGGTTGACGCAGCCGGCGCTGGAGAGGAGACAGAAAGCGCCCGAGCGGCACCGTGAATCGGAAAGGAACGCATAGACGTTGGGCGCATCATTCTGCCTTGAGCCGAGACAAGCCATTGGTGAGGGTTTCTCGGGAGATTTCGCCGACATGCGCCGACCGCAGCCGACCGTCCGCGCCGATGAACAGCGTGACGGGGAGCCCGGGCGTGCCGTAGTGCCGTGAGACCGTACGGAGTGGATCGAGGAGCACGCCGTCGAGGGATAGGCCCGCCGCGGCAAGGTAGGCTTCGATCGCCGCCCGGCCCTCGCCCTGATTGACGAACATAAAAGCGACATCGTTGGTTGCCGCCGCGACCTCGGCCATCATTGGCAGTTCGCGCCGGCACGGCGGGCACCACGTCGCCCAGAGATTGATCACGACCGGTTTGTGGCCGGGTTCGGCAAGCGACATGCGACGGCCGTCGAGATGCTCCAGAACCGTCGCCGACATGGGCGTAGCGGGTATGGCGGTGGTCAGTTGCCAGACCGTGTTCCAGGCAATAAGCGATAGCCCCAGCGCAAAGGCCGACCACAGCCCGAAGCGAAGCGAGCGCACATAGAGGACAGAGACGATCGCGACTGCGATCGTTGCCCAAGCCCAAGAGAAGCCACCCTGCCAGACCGCGAAGATACGAAGCGGTTCGGCGGCGAAGCTTCCCGCGTGCTCGATAACGTGCCCGAGCCGAGCCGCAACCAGACCAGCCACCAGTACCAGCGTCGACCAGCTTCCGAACCGGCGGTCGACCCGCACGGCAAGGATCGTGGTCACAATCATGAAGACCCCGATGCCGACAATGGCGGCGAGCCGGTCACCAGCGAAGATGAATGGGCCGATCGATACCGCCTGCATTTCAACGGCTCCGAATCTTGCCCGCCGAGGCAAGAAAGCTTTCGGTAGTGACATCGCCAACGAGCCGCGATCCAGCGACCTCACTCGTTCCGGCGTCGATGAAGATCATGGTCGGGGGGCCGACGACACGCAGGTCCTGCATCATCCTCTGCTGTTGCGGACTGTTCTCGGTGACGTCGGCCTCAATCAGACGGAAGCCGGCGAGGCGTGCCCTGATGGTTGGGTCGGACAGCACGTTGCGCTTGATGACTGCACAGGTGATGCACCAGTCGGCGGTAAAGTAGACGAGGCTCGGGCGGTTGCTTCCTTCCGAGATCATGCGCGAGAGCTCTTCGGCGTTCTTGGCGCTGACGAAGGCGAGTTCCTGGTTCGGCATCGATCTGCCTTGAACGATACCGCCGAGGGGGCGTAGCAGATCGGTCGATCCCGACGCCGCGCCAACGGCAAGCATCACACCATAGAGGCTCGCGACGATCCCGGCCGTCTTGGCCAGCCTTCGCGGTCCAGGCGCCTCGGCCTTGAGCGTGTCGAAGGCGCCGAGATAGACCCCCGCAGCAATCAGGAGCATTGCCCAGAGAGCAAGGCCATAAGTGCCGGGCATGATCCGCGAGACCATCCAGACGGCGGCCGCCAGGAAAACGAAGCCGAAAGCCCGCTTCACTGTGTCCATCCAGGCACCCGCCCTAGGCAGCGCCCGAGAGCCAACTGTCCCGAATATGACGAGAGGAATGCCCTTGCCGACACCGAGGGCAAAGAGGGCAGCGGCACCGAGCCCGACGTCGCCGGTCTGTGCGATATAGAGCAAGGCTCCTGCAAGCGGCGCGGTCACGCACGGGCCGACGATGAGCGCCGAGGTGAAGCCGAGGACCGCTGTGGACCGCAGACTCCCACGCTGGCCTTGGCCTCTTCCGCCAACGACTGCGATCCAATGCGACGGCAGTTGAAGCTCGAACAGGCCGAACATCGAAAGCGCCAGCGCCACGAAGAGCGCCGAGACCCCAATGATCGCCAGCGGCGACTGGAGTGCCATCTGGAGGTTCTGACCGGACCAGGCGGCGGCAAAGCCCAAAAGGCCGAAGGCGGACGCCATGGCGAGCACATAGACGCTGGACAGGGCGAAGCCGCGCAGCGGGGATAGATGGCCGCCCGACCTCGCCAAGACTCCAGCGAGGATAGGGTACATCGGAAAGACGCAAGGGGTGAAGGCGAGCGCCAGCCCGAAGAGAACGAAGCTCATCAGCACGAAGGCCGCGCCGCCATCCGCCAGTAGCGACGAAACGAGCCCGCCGGTACCGTCCGCCACCAGAGTGATGGCGGGAACGACCGGAGAGCTTCTGCCGGCAGTCAGGCTCGAAGGAATCTGCCACTGGCCAGCAGGCGTGGAGGCGTTCGTCGGTGCATCCTGATCGACGATCGAGAGGGAGGCGAGGTTGAGCTGCTTCGTGACGGGCGGATAACAGATTCCACCATCCTGGCAGCCCTGATAGGTGATGGCGATGGTCGCGCCGGGCGCGACGCTCTGGAGCGCGGTGCTCGTGAGGACGGCCTTCGCCAGCCGGAAATAAATCTCGCTCGAACCAAAGGTCGGATCGTCCTTGACGATGCCCGGAGATGTTTCGAGCGGCAGGTCGCTTCCGTCACCATTCGCATGGGCGAGAATCTTGTCCCGATAGAGATAATAGCCCTCCCGGATCGTCCAGTTGAGGAATACTGCGCCAGCTGCCTCGCGCGTAACATGAAGCTCAAAGGCCTGGTCGGCCGTCAGAAAACTCTGTGCAAGCACTGCGGTGGCCGGTGTCGTGGCCACGACGGACAGGATGAGAGAAGCGGCGATCCATCGTCCAAGTTTTGCCAACAATACCTGCTCCTGGGATCCTTGTTCGAACGTCCTTGCCAAACAATCGGGAGACTTAGTCGGCGGCCTACCTTAAGGCAGCCTTAAATCTGGCTTTGGACGACGGTTTCGAAGGTTCACCGTCATTAATGGAGGTCCCATGCGGATTCTGGTGGTCGAAGACGACGAGGTGCTAATGAACGGGCTTCAGGTGGGCCTCGGGATCAGCGGCTTTACCGTCGATGCGGTGACGACCTGCGACGGGGCAGAAGCCGCGCTCACGGCAAACCGCTTCGACGCGCTCGTGCTCGACCTGATGCTGCCGGACGGCTCTGGCCTCGATGTTCTCGCCAACCTGCGCAGCCGAGGCGCGACGCTGCCCGTGCTGCTGCTGACCGCCCGCGACGCGGTTTCCGACCGCATCGTTGGGCTCGACGCCGGCGCCGACGACTATCTGGGCAAGCCCTTCGATCTACACGAAGTGGCTGCTCGCCTGCGCGCGCTCATCCGGCGGTCCGCCGGACGCGCTTCCGCAATCCTGACTTGGCAGGGCATCAGCCTGGATCCTTCACGGCTCGCCGTGACGTGCGGCGGCGCGCCCATCCGCATATCGCGACGGGAATTCTCAGTCCTTCATGCTCTGATGGAGCGGCCGGGCACGATCCTTTCCAAGAGCCAGCTCGAAGAGAAGCTCTACGGCTGGCAGGAGGGCGTCGAGAGCAACACCGTTGAGGTTCACATTCATCATCTGCGCGGAAAGCTTGGCAACCGTCTTATCGAGACGGTGCGCGGTGTTGGCTATCGCCTGTGCGAGTATCGCCCATGACATCGATCCGGGCACGCTTGTTCCTCATTCTGATTGTGACCACGGGGCTCGTGTGGCTGTCGGCCGTCGCCTGGACCTATTTCAGCACTCGCGCCGAAGTAGAGCGCGTCCTCGATGCGCGCCTCACGGAAGCTGCTCGGATGGTGAGCTCTCTGATCACGAGCCAGGAGATCAACGTCGCCCAGCTTGGCGCCCGACAAACCGCTATCGCTGCCACTCCTCACGCCCCATACGACCGACAACTTTCCTGCCAAATCTGGTCGTTCGACGGCTCTTTGGTCGGTCGTTCGGATGGCGCGCCTGCCGGCCCCCTCTCCGACCACAATGCCGGCTTCTCCGAAACCAGGATCGATGGCCAGATCTGGCGGGTCTACGCCGTGGAGAATCCAGAGCTCGGCGCGCGCATTCTCGTCGGGGACAATCTGCGCATCCGCGACCGGCTCGTGGGGGACGTGATCAAAGGCCTGGTGCTGCCGGCCTCTTTGATCATGCCGATCCTCGCCGGCCTCATCTGGGCCAGCGTCGGAGGGGGCCTCGCCCCGCTCAATAGGATGGCGACGGCCCTGAAGGGCCGGAGCGCCTCCGACCTGAGCCCCTTGGCAAACAATGCCTCGGCCGCCGAGATTCGCCCCGTGATTAGTGCCCTCAATGACCTGTTCACGCGCGTCGCCGACGCCCGCGAACGTGAACGCAACTTCACAGCCTTCGCCGCCCACGAGTTGCGCACCCCTCTCGCCGGACTGAAGACGCAGGCTCAGGTGGCGCTCGCCAGCAACGACAGTACAATTCGAGACAAAGCCCTGACGCATATCGTGCTCGGTGTCGATCAGACGTCGCGGCTCGTGCGCCAGCTTCTCGATGTCGCCGAGATCGAGGCCCGTGAGCCGGACCCCGCCGCCGAAATAAGCCCAGGAGAAGCCCTGTCGACGATTGCCGACGATCTTCTCGCGCATCAGAAGCCTGGCTCAAGGATTGTCATCGATCATAGGCTCTTTGAGGTTCGTCTTTCGATCCAATCGGAACTCTTCATGCTGGCCGCGCGTAACCTTCTGGAAAATGCACTCGCCTACTCCCCGATAGGCGGAATCGTGCGATGTGGCCTTGTCATGAACCGCGCCCAGACCTGCATCAGCATCGACGACGAGGGGCCCGGCATTCCGGCGGACGAGCTGTCACGTGTCAGTGAACGCTTCTTCCGCGGGCGCCACAAGACCGCAGTTGGCAGCGGCCTCGGCCTCAGCATCGCGGAACTGGCGCTCGGTCGCGCCGATGCCTCTCTCCGTCTCGTCAATAAGCCAGAAGGTGGTTTGCGGGCCGAGATCGTCATCGGGTCCGATCGAGTGCGGAAGATGGGCGACGCCCAGTCTTCCAATTGATCGATGGCACGAAAACCCGGGGGCAGGTCATCGCCAAGGGCAAGACGACTCTTCGTGTCATCGACGAGGCGGGTTCGGATTGTAGTTTCCGGCCGCGTGTTCCGACGTCCGGTCCTGCTATCCCGCAGACCAGAAGCCGGACGCGCGGTAGCCGCCGCGCTTGTCCCGCGGGATCCGCAGGCCGACACATCCCGTCGCTAGACCAGATCGCGCTTCAACTCAGCGAAGCCGACGGCAAGTTCTTCTAGCGTGAACAGCGTCGCGGTTGGCCCGACCCAGCCCGCGGTCGGAGACCTATCCATGGATTCGATCCAGTACCGGGCCAAAAGGAAGCTCTGTGCGGCAAGAGCCTGGTAGGCCCACGTGAAGCAGGCCGCCTCCCACTGACCGGGCATCGTCCCCGTCTTCATGGTGAGGTCTAGCACGCGTTCGAATGCCGCAAAGGCCACTCGCTTCTCGTCACTGTCTACCATTTAACCACTGTCCGCTTACGCTAGAAGGCAGGGTACTCTGTCCGCGGCCTCACCGCCTTGTAAACAATTGGTACGATGCGCACCGAGAAATCCGTTGCCGGCTTTCGACGGCGTAGATCTGGCGCCGAGCGTGAACGGGCGGCCAATGTGTGGCTAGCCATCCTCGACCCGCAGTCTCTGACGCAGGCGGTAGGGGCCTGAAGCGCCGACTTCGGCTTCGTTCAACCTGGCCGATCCACCGAAAGCCGCTGAGCCGCTCCCTTCGCCCGACAAGTGTCCCGCCGCGCCAAGATCGCGTTTTTACCCAGCCTCGACCCAGGCTGTGTAAAAACGCGGACGTCTGAGGTTGGGTGGGCAAGACCGGTTGGCCGGCGCAGCCCGCCTCACGCTCGGATCGCTTCCATCAACCCG
>WOUR01000099.1 GCA_009772935.1 Rhodospirillaceae bacterium | reverse complement strand
GCTGGCAGATCGTCTGGAGCGACGAGCCGCCGGTCAAGCCGGGGCAGCGGGTCAGCAAGAAGCGCGCCCCGGCGCCGCTGCAGGTGCTGGGCTTCACGCTCGACGAGCTGCGCGAAGCCCGGCTGGCGCCGATCGTGAACTTCAAGGGCCGCGATGCGACAGGAACGGTCTGAGGCTGTGCTGCCGGGCGGCTGCCGGGCGGTGCGATGAATTTGTTTTTGGAATGTGGGTTCAAGCGGGTGCGAGGCGCGGCCTCGTGTTCATCAGGATATGGAGGGTAAAGGCATGAATCGCGAATTGTTGATGCTGGTGGAAGCCATTTCACGCGAGAAGAACGTCGAGCGTGATGTGGTGTTCGGTGCCGTCGAGGCGGCACTGGCGCAAGCCACCAAGAAGCTGTACGAAGGCGACGTGGACATCCGCGTTGCCGTGGATCGCGATACCGGCAATTACGAGACCTTCCGTCGCTGGCACGTTGTGCCCGACGAGGCCGGTCTGCAGCTGCCCGACCAGGAAATCCTGCTGTTCGAAGCCAAGGAGCAGATCCCCGACATCGAGGTTGACGAGTACATCGAGGAATCGGTGGACTCGGTGCCGATCGGCCGCATCGGCGCCATGGCGGCCAAGCAGGTCATCCTGCAGAAGATCCGCGACGCCGAGCGCGAGATGCTGCTCAACGACTTCATGTCGCGCGGCGACAAGATCTTCGTCGGCACCGTCAAGCGCATGGACAAGGGCGACATCATCGTCGAGTCCGGCCGCGTCGAAGGTCGCCTGCGCCGCGGCGAGATGATCCCGAAGGAAAACCTGCGCACCGGCGACCGCGTGCGCGCCATGATCATGGAAGTGGACCTGACGCTGCGCGGCGCGCCCATCATCCTGTCGCGTTCGGCGCCCGAGTTCATGATCGAGCTGTTCCGTCAGGAAGTGCCCGAGATCGAACAGGGCCTGCTGGAGATCAAGTCCTGCGCCCGTGACCCCGGTTCGCGCGCCAAGATCGCCGTGCTGTCGCACGACAAGCGCGTCGACCCGATCGGCACCTGCGTCGGCGTGCGCGGCACCCGCGTCAATGCCGTCACCAACGAGCTCGCCGGCGAGCGTGTGGACATCGTGCTGTGGAGCGAAGACCCGGCCCAGTTCGTGATCGGCGCCCTGGCACCGGCCAACGTGCAGTCCATCGTGGTGGACGAAGAGAAACACGCCATGGACGTGGTGGTGGACGAGGAGAACCTGGCGATCGCCATCGGCCGCGGCGGCCAGAACGTGCGCCTGGCCTCCGACCTCACCGGCTGGAAGATCAACATCATGGACGCGGCCGAATCGGCCCAGAAGCAGGCCGACGAGACCGGCACGCTGCGCAAGCTGTTCATGGAAAAGCTCGATGTGGACGAGGAGATCGCCGACATCCTGATCGCCGAGGGTTTCACCAGTCTGGAAGAAGTGGCCTATGTGCCGCTGCAGGAAATGCTGGAGATCGAGAGCTTCGACGAGGACACCGTCAACGAGCTGCGTGCCCGCGCCAAGGATGCGCTGCTGACGATGGAAATCGCTCGCGAGGAAAGCGTCGAGGAGGTGTCGCAGGACCTGCGTGACCTCGAAGGCCTTACGCCCGAG
>WOUR01000081.1 GCA_009772935.1 Rhodospirillaceae bacterium | reverse complement strand
TGCGTCGTTGCGCCGATTCTCTGCCTCAGGCGGCATCCGGCCTGTCGTCCGTGGCTGGCCATCCGAGCCGGTCCAATGAAATTGCACCGCCCAACCGACATTCCTACCTGAGTTCGTCTTGTAGCCAGCAATTGTCTTCGAGACTGCAAGGCCAGCTAGCATCATCATGCCCGGGCCCTTGCCGAAGTTCTTGATAAAAACCGCATCAATGAGATGCTGATCAGTTAAATCGCTCTCGACTATCAACGAAGGATCTCCGATCGCTCTCTCGCGTCGTAGCCGTTCAGAGATCTCTTTCCTAAGCTCTTCTCTCTTCGTCAGATAATCTTCCGCCCTTGCCGCAGTCGTCGGCTTCTTTCCTCTCTGCATTGGCAGACGGCGAGGAAACCCTCGCGGCCGTGCTCGACGAGGATGCGTTCGATCAGGGCCTGGTCGGCCTTCGACGAGGCCGCCGTCAGGGCAAGCGCCACCTCGCCGAGGCCGAGCTCGAACAAGCGGTTGCCACGGCGGGACTGGCAGTAGTAGTCGCGCTTCGGCGTCGCGCGGGAAAGAATATCGATCTGGCGGTCGTTGAGACCGAAGCGGCGATAGATGGCGGTGATTTGCGGCTCGATCGCCCGTTCGTTCGGCAGAAAGAGCCGCGTCGGGCAGCTCTCGATGATGGCCGGCGCGATGGACGAGCCGTCAATGTCGGAGAGCGACTGCGTGGCGAAGACGACCGAGGCATTCTTCTTGCGCAACGTTTTTAGCCATTCGCGCAGCTGTCCGGCGAAGCCCTCGTCATCGAGGGCGAGCCAGCCTTCGTCGACGATGAGGAGGGTCGGGCGACCGTCGAGCCGGGCTTCGATGCGGTGGAAGAGATAGGCGAGGACCGCGGAGGCCGCCCCGGTGCCGATCAATCCTTCGGTCTCGAACACCTGGACGGAGCCGTCGCCCAGCCACTCGGCCTCGGCATCGAGCAGGCGTCCGAAGGAACCGCCCAGACAATAAGGCTGCAGCGCCCGCTTGAGCGCCGTCGACTGCAGCAGTACCGACAGGCCGGTCAGCGTGCGTTCACCGAGCGGAGCCGAGGCCAGCGAACCCAGCGCAGACCAGAGATGATCCTTCACCTCGGGGGCTATGGCGATCTTCTCCCGGGCCAGCAGGGCCGAGATCCACTCCGCCGCCCACCCACGTTCGGCGATGTCGTCGATCAGCGCGAGCGGCTGAAGGGCGACCGGGGCGGCCGTATCCTCGGCGAGCGCACCACCCAGATCGTGCCAATCGCCACCCATGGCGAGAGCGGTGGCGCGGATCGAGCCGCCGAAGTCGAAGGCGAAGACCTGCGCCTTCGCATAGCGCCGAAACTGCAAAGCCATCAGGGCCAACAGGACGGACTTGCCGGCGCCGGTCGGGCCGACCACGAGCGTGTGGCCGACGTCGCCGACATGAAGGGCAAAGCGGAACGGCGTCGCGCCCTCGGTCCTGCCGAACAAGAGCGGCGGGGCCTCAAAATGCTCGTCCCGCGCCGGTCCCGCCCAGACCGCGGAGAGCGGGATCATGTGCGCGAGATTGAGTGTCGAGACCGGCGGCTGACGCACGTTGGCGTAGACGTGTCCCGGCAGCGAGCCGAACCAGGCGTCGACGGCATTGACGGTTTCCACCATGCAGGTGAAATCCCGCCCTTGGATTACCTTCTCAACAAGCCGCAACCTTTCGTCGGCGATGCGTGGGTCGTCATCCCATACCGTGACGGTCACCGTGCAATAGGCTGAACCGACCACATCGGAGCCGAGCTCCTGCAGCGCAGCGTCGGCATCGATCGCCTTGTTGTGGGCGTCCGTGTCGAGGAGCGTCGACGCCTCGTTGGTCATCACCTCCTTGAGGATCGCGGCGATCGACTTCCTCTTGGCGAACCACTGCCGGCGGATCCGCGTCAGGAGCCTGGTGGCGTCGGTCTTGTCGAGCATGATCGCCCGGGTGGACCAGCGATAGGCGAAGGCGAGACGATTGAGCTCATCCAGGATCCCGGGCGTAGTCGCCGCCGGGAAGCCCACGATAGTCAGCACGCGCAGATGGGCATCGCCCAGCTTCGGCTCGAGGCCGCCCGTCAATGGCTGATCGGCGAGCAGCGCATCGAGATACATGGGTACTTCCGGCACACGCACGCGCTGGCGCCGGGTCGAGATGCAGGAATGCAGATAGGTCAGCGTCTCGCCATCATCGAGCCAGCGGCTTTCGGGCATAAAACCTTCGAGAAGATTTAGGACACGATCCGTCCGGTCGATGAAGCCCGCCAGGATCTCGTGCGCGTCGGCGCCTTCGGTGCGGGCGCGGCCCTCGTAGAGGAAGCGCTCGGCGCCGGCGGACTCCCAGGCCGGCGGCAGGTAGAGAAAAGTGAGGAAGTAGCCCGACTCGTAGTGAGCCCCCTCCTCCTCGAAAGCGGCCTTGCGCTCGGCATCGACCAGCGCGGAGGCCGCCTCCGGGAAACTGCTCTCCGGATAGGTGCTGGACGGCTGCCGCTGCGCCTCGACGAAGATCGCCCAACCGGAGCCCAGCCTACGCAGCGCATTGTTGAGGCGGCCAGCGACGCCGACGAGCTCTGCCGGCACGGCCGAGTCGAGATCGGGACCCCGGAAATGCGCCGTCCGCTGGAAGGATCCGTCCTTGTTCAAGACGACGCCTGGAGCAACGAGCGCCGCCCACGGTAGGAAGTCCGCGAGGCGCGTGGCCGAGCTGCGGTATTCGCTGAGGTTCATCATGCCATGGTCCTCACACGCCCAGGCGACCCGGGATGCGCAGATGGCGGCGCACCACGTCGACGAAAAGCGGATCGCGTCTGGCTGCCCACACGGCCAGGCCATGACCGATCAGCCAGAGCAGCAGCCCGGCGATCCACAGGCGCAAGCCGAGGCCGACAGCGGCGGCCAGCGTGCCGTTCAGGATCGCGACCGCTCGCGGCGCGCCGCCCAGCAGGATCGGCTCGGTCAAGGCGCGGTGAAGCGGCACCACGAAACCGGGGACGTGTTCGGTCATCAGACCAGGACCCCGCCGCCGAAGGAGAAGAACGACAGGAAGAAGCTCGAGGCGGCAAAGGCGATCGAGATGCCGAACACGATCTGGATCAGACGCCGGAAACCGCCGGACGTGTCGCCGAAGGCCAAAGTGAGGCCGGTGACGATGATGATGATCACGGCAACGATCTTGGCCACGGGGCCTTCGACCGATTGCAGGACCTGTTGCAATGGCTGTTCCCACGGCATGCTGGAACCCGCCGCGTAGGCAGTTGACGAGAAGGCCAGCAATATCGAGTACAGAATGGCGGTCGCCGTGACGGCGCGCGGTATCGCGAAGCGCATCATTGATGGTCTCCTGCAGGTGAGAGTGCGTAGTCCGAGTCGGCGCCAAGACCATTTACGCCGGCGAGCTCGGTCAGCCGGCGAGCGACGCCCCGGCCCGACAGCACGGCGATCAGGTCGATGGTCTCGGCGATGAGAGCCCGCGGCACGGTGACGACGGCTTCCTGGATGAGCTGTTCTAAGCGCCGCAGCGCACCGATGGCCGTGCCGGCGTGGATGGTGCCGATGCCGCCCGGATGACCGGTGCCCCAAGCCTTCAGGAGATCGAGGGCTTCGGCACCGCGCACCTCGCCGATCGGGATGCGGTCGGGCCGCAGCCGGAGCGACGAGCGCACCAGATCGGACAGCGACGCCACGCCATCCTTCGTGCGCAACGCGACCAGGTTAGCGGCACGGCACTGCAGCTCGCGCGTATCTTCGATCAGCACGACCCGGTCGGAAGTCTTGGCGACTTCGGCCAGGAGCGCGTTGGCAAGTGTCGTCTTGCCGGTCGAGGTCCCGCCGGCCACGAGAATGTTGCGGCGTTCGGCAACGGCCTGTCGGAGCACCTCGGCCTGGCCAACCGTCATGACGCCCGCCGCGGCATAGTCATCGAGGGTGAAGACGGCGACCGCTGGCTTGCGGATCGCGAAGGTCGGTGCCGCCACGACAGGAGGCAGCAGCCCCTCGAAGCGCTCGCCCGTCTCGGGCAGCTCCGCCGACACACGGGGACTGCCGGGATGGACTTCGGCACCGACATGATGGGCCACGAGCCGTACGATGCGCTCGCCCTCCGCGGCGGCGAGACGCTCTTGCGTCTCGACCAAGCCGCTCGACAGCCGGTCGACCCAGAGCCGTCCGTCGGGGTTCAGCATGACCTCGACGACCGACGGATCCTCGAGCCACGCCGCGATGGCAGGACCCAAGGCGGTGCGCAGCATGCGCGCACCGCGGGAGATCACCTCAGCCTGGAAGGAATGGACCGTCATCGTCACCCCGATTGCAGGACCGTGCGAGCAGCGGTCGTTGAATGGGGTCGATTAGAAAGAGGAGGAAATGGGTCGGCGCAACAAGGTTGAGGAGGTCGTAGTACACTGGCGTACAAAGGCAGGCGGAAGGCGGTTCGACCTCAGGACCGATGACTTCCCTCATCGGCGGCTTCATCTGGAGGTGCGATATCCTGGGAGATCTCGTCGGCCAGGGTCCGGCCTTTGGCCAGGCGCCGGCCGAGCGCCTCGACATAGCCCTCGTAACGCTCCCGGCCCTTGGCCTGCGCGCCCGGCTGTGCCGTATCCGGCAAAGGCGGAGTCGCCGTCAGCCAGAAGCGCACAAAGAGTGCCAACGCTTCGTTGGAGATGGTGACATGGCGCTCCAGCCGCTCGACCTGCCGGATGAGCCTGTCAAGTCGGCGCCCCAGCGCCCCTTCCAGCTTTTCGGAACCGTCCGGCGACAGGAAGGACGCGAGGGCGGTTTCCACGATGAGCGCCTGCGGCACGCCCTTGCGCAGCGCATAGTCGGCGAGCTTGATCGCCAGATCGGACGGCAAGCGAAACGTATGCTTGGTCCGCATCCGTCGACTCAGAGGTCGATACCGTCGCCGGGATCCAATGCAGCCTGGCGGGCGAGACCTCGGGCGGCGGTACGCAACGCGCGAGCGCGCACGGCGTCCTCGTCGGGCTCATCCTCGCCAAACACAAACTCCGGTGAGGGCTTCGCTGGCTCGGGTGCGATGTCTTCATGCTCGGCAAGCTCCGGCTCTCGGCGGATTCCGCCGTTAGCGGGATCATCGACGGGATGCACCGCAGGGAAGCCTGCCGCTCCCTCGCACCCTTCCCGATTCGCCGGAACGGGCGCGCCACTCCAGTCATCTCCCGCTGTGTTAGTAACCTTCGGCCTTTCCGGCTTCGGTACCGGAAACAGACGCTCCGTCAGCCGCCGGTCCTCGTAGTATCGAGCCTTCCTGGCCCGGATCGGCGGGCAGCCCGAGACCAGCACCAGTTCGTCAGTGGCCGGCAGTTGCATCACCTCGCCAGGCGTCAGCAGCGGTCGCGCCGTCTCCTGCCGCGAGACCATGAGATGGCCGAGCCAGGGGCTCAGCCTATGGCCGGCATAGTTCCTCGCATCGCGAATCTCTGTGGCGGTGCCGAGCGCATCCGAAACGCGCTTGGCGGTGCGCTCGTCGTTGGTGGCGAAGGAGACGCGCACATGGCAGTTGTCGAGAATGGCATTATTCGGCCCATACGCCTTCTCGATCTGGTTGAGCGACTGGGCGATGAGGAAGCTCTTCAACCCGTAGCCTGCCATGAAGGCGAGCGCCGATTCGAAGAAGTCGAGTCGGCCCAGGGCCGGGAACTCGTCGAGCATGAGTAGTAGCCTGTGGCGTCGGCCCTTGGCATGGAGTTCCTCGGTCAGGCGGCGGCCGATCTGATTCAACACGAGCCGCACCAGCGGCTTGGTCCGGCTGATGTCGGAGGGCGGCACGACGAGGTAAAGGGTTGTCGGCCGTTCGTCCTCGACGAGATCGCGGATGCGCCAGTCGCAGCGGCGGGTCACCTGGGCCACCACGGGATCCCGGTACAGGCCGAGGAACGACATGGCGGTCGAGAGCACGCCCGAGCGTTCGTTCTCGCTCTTGTTCAGCAGTTCCCGGGCGGCCGACGCGATCACCGGATGAACACCCGCCTCGCCGAGGTGCGGCATCGTCATCATCGCCCGGAGGGTCGTCTCCATCGGCCGCTTCGGATCGGACAGGAAGGCCGCGACGCCGGCCAGCGTCTTGTTCGGCTCGGCATACAGGACATGCAGGATCGCGCCGACCAGCAGGGCATGACTGGTCTTCTCCCAATGGTTCCGTCGCTCCAATGCGCCTTCGGGATCGACCAGGACGTCGGCGATATTCTGGACGTCGCGCACTTCCCATTCTCCCCGACGGACCTCGAGCAGCGGATTGTAAGCCGCCGATTCCGCATTGGTCGGGTCGAACAGCAGCACGCGCCCATGCCGTGACCGAAAGCCCGAGGTCAGCTCCCAGTTCTCGCCCTTGATGTCGTGTACGATCGAGCTGCCCGGCCAGGCCAGCAAGGTCGGCACGACCAGGCCGACGCCCTTTCCGCTTCGCGTCGGGGCAAAGCAGAGGACGTGTTCCGGCCCGTCATGGCGCAGGTAGTCGGCGCCGAGCTTTCCGAGCACGACTCCGTCCGGGCCGATCAGCCCGGCGATGCGTGCCTCGCGCACTGTCGCCCACCGCGCCGAGCCATAGGTGGCCACGTTCTTGGCTTCGCGTGCGCGCCAGACCGACATGCCGATCGCGACGGCAATCGAGATAAACCCGCCCGAGGCCGCGATGCAGGCGCCTTCGACGAAGATGGAAGGCGCATAGGCGTCATAGGCGTACCACCACCAGAAGAAGGCCGGTGGAAGGTAGACCGGAACGCCGGCGAGTTCGAACCAGGGCGGCCCGAGCTGGAGCTGATAGCCCAGCCGCCAGGCCGTCCATTGCGTCGCCCCCCACAGGGTGACGAGCACGATGGCGAAAACGAGGGTGATCTGCCCCCAAAGGATCTTGGTCGCGGACATGGCGACGCAAGATCAGGCCGTCACTCTTCGTTAGTGCAAGAGCGGGATCACGCGGAGCGTCCACGCGGCGGCCTTGGCGTGCAATTCGGACGAAAGGGAGACGACGTAGTGCCCAGTAGATCAAGTCGTCGACCGCCGCGTTGTGGCGGCCCGGAGTTCGAATGCCACGAGTGTTTGAAGGCGTCGGAGCGTTCGACGCCGGACGCCACGCGATTTGTTCGGCATCGGTTGGCGGTCCATTGATAGTCGCTGAGTACATAGCGTATGACTCGAGGCTCCCGTTTGGGAGCTTGAATCCTACCCACGGCCGAATCATCAACTTGGCACGCCCCGCAGCGGGGCGGCTAATGCGCTGAATCTACTTCCGCTTCCGGTGGAATAACGGACATGGCCGGACTTGTTGCTGGCTCGACCCAGTAGTGAATGACCCAGGCTGTGTAAAAACGCGGACGTCTGAGGTTGGGTGGGCAAGACCGGTTGGCCGGCGCAGCCCGCCTCACGCTCGGATCGCTTCCATCAACCCG
>WOUR01000029.1 GCA_009772935.1 Rhodospirillaceae bacterium | reverse complement strand
CAGCTTCACCGGCTCGACTTGCGTCAGCGCCCAGCCCCCGCCCACGTGGAAGAAGATCACCAGCGCGAGGATGCCCCGGCGCGCCGCGGTCGAGAGAGGCTCGCGCGACGGTCCGGGCGGGCCGGGTTCCACGAAGGGTGAATTCGAAGACACGCGTTCTACCACTGACATCGCCCCTAGAACTGGAGCGGGCTAACGGCCAATGCCACCGTGGTGGCCACGGCGACGGCGAAGATCGTGATGCCGACCGCGCGCTTGCGGTGGGTCTCCCACCACAGGACGACGCCGCTGATCGACAGGAAGATCATGCTGCCGGCCAGCGTATCGATCAACAGTATCCACGGCACGGGCATCGCCGTGCCCTTGTGCAGGTTCGTCATCGTCGCCACGACCCCGTTCTGCGTCGTGCGCACGGACAGCGACTTATTGCCGACCCAGTATTCCGCCTGAACGAGATGATTGGGGCCTCCGAAGTTCAACTGCCACCGCTCTGGCTGCTGCAAAGGCCGGGCACTCCCGTCGCCACGCCGCTCGCCCCACGCAACGGGCCGAGCCCACTCGACTCGCGTATTGTTCGGGCCGCGGTCGAGCTCGAGCGCCTGCTGCAGCCACGCGCCCATCGCCTCGATGGTCTGCGGTCGCGAGTCGGGCAGTTGGAGCTGCGCATTGATCTGCTTCTGGTTCGGCAAGGATAGCTTCATCGTGCTGCGGTGATTGAGCCAGATGCCGCTGAAGCCGAACAGGAGACCGAGCAACGCACCCCACAGGCCGAACCAACCATGCGTCCTGCGTACCCAGCGCACGAAGGTCAGCCGCCGGTTCACCCTGTTGGGCTTTCCGGCCGCAGCCGTCGCCACGCTCATCATGTATCGCTCCATTGCCGCACGAGGTTGTGGTAGCAGCCGATCAGCGACCGCCGCGCGCCCTCGTCCGCATTGGTCTCGTTCAGGCGCTGGATGGCATTGTCCATGTCATGCAGCAGGGACCGCTGCATGTCGTCGCGGATCAGGCTCTGCGTCCAGAAGAAGCAGGCCGTCCGTACCCCGCGCGTGATCGGCGCCACCGAATGAAGGCTTGTCGCGGGATAGACGACCATGTCGCCGGCCGCCAGCTTGACGCTGTGCTGGCCATAGGTGTCCTCGATCAGCAGCTCACCGCCGTCATAGTCCTCCGGATTGCTGAGGAACAGCGTCGCCGACACGTCGGTGCGCAGCTTGCGCCCATTGTGAGGATTGATGCGCACGCTGCCGTCGACATGCGCACCAAACCTCATGCCCTCGCCATAGCGGTTGAACATCGGCGGGTAGATCTCGTTCGGCAGAACAGCGCTGATGAAGATCGGATGGACCTCCAGCGCCGCCCCGACGATGCGCTGGCACGCGATCGCCGTCTCGGACCGTTCGTCGATCTGTTGGTTGAACTTCACGGGGGCGCCCTGGTAGCCGGCAGTCACGCGACCGTCGACCCAGGCATTGGAACGCTCCAGCCGCTCGCGCAGGCTGACGAGTTGCGCGGCGTTGAGAACCTGGGGAACACAGACAAGCATGGCGGGCGGCGGCTTCCGTCTTCACAGGCGGTAGTTCAGCGTGATCATGCCGGTCGTGCCGGCCCCCATGACCGCACGCCCTCCATCCGACGCAATAACGCCGTCGTAGTAGATCGAGTTGAACAGATTGTAGACGTTGAGGCGCACGTCGTAGGTCGGCTGCTTGTAGGCCGCCGTCAGATCGAAGCGGGTATAGGCCGGCACCACCACGGTGTTGGCGTTGTTGGCGTAACGCTGGCCGACATAGAAGAAGCCGCCGCCGATCTCGTAGGTCTCCTTGAACGTGTAGGTGGTCCACAGGTTGGCCGAGTCTGTCGGCGTGTTGAGGGGCACCTTGCCGGTCGTGTTGCCGATACCGTTCTGGTAGGTCAGCCCGTTCAGGATCACGCCATTGAGGTGGGCGTAGCCGCCGAAGACCTGCCATTCCGGCGTGATCCGGCCGGAGAAGCCGACACGGCCGCCGCTCACCTGAACGTTGCCGGTCGGCGAGTAACTGCCGTCCGGATTGGCCGTGCGCGCATTGTTCTTGATGATCGAGAACACCGCGGCGTTGAGCGACAGGTTGGCGTTCAGCAACTCGTACTTGACCCCGGCTTCCCAGCCCGCGTTGTTCTCCGGGGGGAGTGTCGAGGTGCCGGTCGTCGAGGTGAGCTGCTCGAGCGATGGATTGAACGAGGTGCTGTAGGAAACGTAGTACGATTGTTGCGGCGTCGGCTCAAAGATGGCGCCGCCGCGGACACTGGTGAACGTGTCGGCCTGGTACAGGAAGGCGACGTTGTTGTTGCCCGGCGTGTTTACCCGATTGACCGAGTTGCCGATCGTCGCCGAGTAGTAGTCCCAGCGCAGGCCGCCGACCAGCTTCAGTTCGGGGAGGACCTGGATCGTGTCGTTGAAGTAGAAACCGGCGCCCCAGGCCTGCGAGGAAGCGTAGTTGCCCGGCACGGATGCGACGTTGCCGGGGGTGTTGGCGCCGACCGTGTAGCCCGCAGGCGTGCAGCCGACGGATCCGGCCGGCAGAGCGATACCGTTGCAGGTGCCGGTCCGGCTGAATTGCTTGTTGGAGTAGGATTCGTAGTTCAGATCGATGCCCATCAGCAGCGTGTGGCCGACGGCTCCGGTGTTGAACCTCGCCAGCACCTCGGTCTGGTTCTCGACCGTGATGTCATTGATGTTCCGGTCGCGGCTGAGCTGGCGAATCCACAAGTTGCCGAGCGGCGCAGCGCTATAGGGGATGTTGTTCGGGCCGCGCGGCGCCGCCACGAAACCACCGTTCGTGCCGAGCGTGCCGACGAATCCGCCGGACGTTTCACGCACGGCCGTGTTCACCCACACGAACTCCGTCTGGTTGCGCAGGTTCAGGTCGGGCGAGAATTTGTGCTCGATCAGGCTCTGCAGGGCGACGACGTCCTGTTCGGTATAGTCGTCGTTGAAACCCCAGGCCGTGTTGCGCGGCGCGTTGAGCGGATAGCCGTTCAGGTTGGGCACGCCGTAGTTCACCTGGTCCTTGCGATGCTGCAGGATCGCGCCAAGGGTGATCTCTGTCGGCGTGCCGATTCCGAGCTTGACGCTCGGCGCCAGGCCGAAATCGAGCACGTTGGTCTGGTCCACCGTCGAGGCCTTGCCGACCTGGAACATCGCCGACACGCGGGCCGCGTTGGTCTCCTCGAACGGGGTGTTGACGTCGGCCGTGGTGCGCACGAGGCCGTTGGTCGTCGCCTGGGCGCTGAGCTCGGTCGCCTGCTTCAGGAACGGCTTCTTGGTCACCTGGTTGATGACGCCGCCCGTAGAACCGCGGCCGAACAGCATCGAGGACGGGCCCATCAGGACCTCGACCTGCTCCAGGGCGAAGACGTCTCGATAATACTGGCCGCGGTCGCGCATGCCGTCGAGATAGATATCGGTGCGGGCCGAGAAGCCATTGATGTTGATGTTGGTGCCGATGTTACCGCCTTCGGCCGATCCGATGGTCACGCCCGGCGCGTTGCGCACGGCATCCTCGAGCCGGGTGACGCCCTGCGACTGCATCAGGGCACGGTTGATGACGACCACCGACTGCGGGACGTCCATGAGGTTGGCGGCGCCGAGGCGGTTGATCGATCCCCGCGTAACCTGGAAGTCCTCGCTGGGGCGACTGCCGGTGACCGTCACCGTCTGCATCGTCGCCGGCGCGGCCGACGGGGCTGCGGGCTGGTTCTCGGTTGAAGGCATGGCTGGCGCGGGCGCTGGGGTCTGGACGGGTTCCTGCTGGGCCATTGCTGTCGGAGCAACGAGTAGACCAACCAAGGCCGTCTTCACCGGTACGCGCTTAGCCATGACTTCTCCCAGACGCTTACTCACCCTCCCCGTGATTGAGGAGAATGCGAGTTATTATCATGGATAAAAAATGGCACTGATAATGAATCGCATGCATTGCCGGGAACCAGACCTGCAATTGCGTTGCACCTGCAATGCTAACGCCGGCTAATGTTCGCGCGCAAATGCGCGACGACACGCCCACCGGAATGGCGCGCCCGGCCAAGCCACGACGTTCCATCCGCGCGAAGACACGAACCTGATCATCGCGCTCGACGGCGACGACCTCACAAAGAACCTGGTGACGTTGCTGGCCGAACTGCGCGCGACGATGACGGTCCCGCAGCCGGGCGGCGTGATCTATGGTGGTCTTCCGGACGTGTCCTGACCTCGACGGGCACCCAAACAATAGCAATGCCTGCGAGCTCACCGCAGGCATTTCCATATTAGGTGGTTAGAGCCTTCACTGTGGAAGTGGCAGGCACTAGCAGTACACCTACAATTAGGAACCAGCCCCAATTGTCGGTCTTCTTGTAGGCAAGCACACCGGCAATGGTGACGGAGAGTGCCGCCAAGCCGTACGCGAGAAAGGGAACAACGGCGCTCATTATGCCGCCTCCGAGTCCGGGGTTCCCCAGAGGTTTAGAAAGACCTCCTTCTCGCTGTTGCCGGCGGTGCTGATGACTGCGTTTGCAGCCTCGATCACAGCCAGCTTATCGTTGCCATCTTGTACAGCGCGAACGCGGCTATACATCTCGGCAGCAGTGTGTCGAGAAATCACGAAGTACAGCGAGTATTGTAGCTTCATGTACCAAGTGCAGGACTTGGCGATAGCGTCCTCCACCGCGGCGTACTTCTGGCCTGGTGTGATTAAATCGTAAGCAATGAAAAAGCGCTTCAAGGTACTCATAGCGTCTCCTGTTCGATGCAAGTTGCATCTGTGACAAACGAAACAGGACGCTCCGCAGGCTTGACGGGTATGGCGTGGCTAACCATTCTCCCGTTGCTGTACCAAGCTACGCCGCCGCGCCCTGCAAAGGTTGGCGGTAAACTAGGACCGCCGAGGGTGGCTCCTCGGCGGTCTTCGTTTGTAAGGATGATTCTGTCTTTCCACAGACGGTGCGCAACGCGAAATTTATTCCCCGTTTGTGAATCTCAAGAATGGTGAACTAACCATTTGATTCGACGGGGTAAAAATCAGTTTAAAATTCTGCTTCTTCGGCTATTTTCCATTGTTCGCAGGTGCAGCATCGAACGTGAACAAAACGCGCTTTGCCGCAGAAAGCTTATCTCGGGAACAGAAAATGCCCGGATTCTGCGCCTTTCCGACTGATCTTGACGTCGGCAAATTATGCTGAGCGTGAATTGCGCATGCGAATCATAGGGTTATCCTGCCGCTGGTAGGACGGGCGGGGCCGCCGATACCATAGCTAGATAGAAGACCCCGCTCGTTTCTTGGCGTGAGAAGCCTTGCATGGCGATTAAGTCCGCGGGGGCAGCGCGTTGCGGGGCGGCGGCCTCTCCCCACCATAATTTCGCACGATACCGTCCAGCGGACAGATTTCGGACGGTGGCGAATAAATTACCCGCCTTCCGTCCGGACCTTTGTCCAAGACACCTCAGGGATTTTGACCGCGCTTACCGTGTACTTACCGGAAGCTTCGCCCTCGTGTTCCCACACGAGGATACGCCTCTAAATCATTGATAAATATGGCGCGCCCGGTTGGATTCGAACCAACGGCCTACCGCTTAGAAGGCGGTTGCTCTATCCACTGAGCTACGGGCGCCTACCGTACCAATATCATACGCCCGACGCCGACGCTCAGTGCGTCCAGCGTCCGACGCGGTTGAAGGCGAAATTGTCGGCGTAGGCCTTGGCCCTCACCGGTCGGCTGTGCGGCTGCTCGACCGTGTATTGCCAGCCGTTCTTCTCGGCATGGGCCTTGGCTTCCTCGAGCGTCGGGAAGAACAGGCGGACCTGCTGCATCGTGTTACGGGAACTCGTCCAGCCCATCAGCGGGTCGATCTCCTTGCGCGACGGTTCCGGCTCCAGCACCCATTCGTGGGTATTGCCCGTTCCCGACTGCATGGCCGTCTTGGCCGGCTTGAAGATGCGAACCTGCATGGCTTCCGCTAACTCCGTTTTCGGGCGTGGTCGGGGCGGCCGGATTCGAACCGACGACCTTCTGCGCCCAAGGCAGACGCGCTACCAGACTGCGCTACGCCCCGCCGATACACCTCTTTGACGCGAGGGTTTCTACCAGCGGCCCCGCCGCCTCGAAAGCTGAATTTCCAGATGCTACGATAGGTCCATGTTCGATCAGACGCCCGAGCAGGGCCGCCCCGACCGCCGCGCGCCCTCCATCAACGTGCTGGGCGGCGTGCTGGAGCCCTGCTCCACCCGCCCCGTGACCGGCTTCTACCGCGATGGATGCTGCAATACCGGCGCCGAGGATCTCGGCCTTCATACGGTTTGCGTCGTCCTGACCGCCGAATTCCTGCTGTTCTCGAAATCGCGCGGCAACGATCTCAGCACGCCGATGCCGCAATATGGTTTTCCGGGACTGAACCCCGGCGACCGCTGGTGCCTGTGCGCCAGCCGCTGGAAGGAGGCCTTCGACGCCGACGTCGCGCCGCAGGTCGTGCTGGAGGCGACCCATGCCGTCACCCTCCACGTCGTGGCGCTCGCCGACCTGAAGCGGCACGCTTTCCGCCCGCACTAGCTCAGAGCTGGGCCTCGCCGCGCAGCACCGGCACGCACTGGCCGGCAATCGTGGCCCGAATGCCGTCGGCGCCACGACGCGCCACGACGCGCAGAAGGCTCGGGCGTCCCATGACCACCCCCTGGTGGATGTCGAGGCGGAGTTCGGGCGCATCGGACAGCGACAGCAGCAATGCGCCGAGCGGTCCGGCGGCGCTGCCGGTCGCCGGGTCCTCGATCGTGCCGCCCAGGGGCGCGAACATGCGGGCCTGAACGCTCCCCTGCCCGGCATGCGCATAGAGATACAGGCCGAGCCGGTCGTTCAGGGCGGGCGTCTGTTGGACGATCCGGCGGAATGACGGGAAATCCGGGGTCGCGCGCGACAAGGCGGCAGGCTCCACTTCCGCGATGACGAACGGATTGCCCAGCGACGCGCCGACCGGCGTGTGAGCCCCGACGCGAATGTCCGCGGGCGTCAGCGACGCGCAGGCGGCAATGGCCTCGACCGGCAGCTCCGGGCCGAGCGAAAGCGGCTGCGGCGCCGCGATGGTCGCCCCGATCGGCGCGCCGGATCCGTCGCGCTCGACGTCGATCTCGACGAGGCCGGCCAGTTCCTCGAACAGGAGCTTGCCGTTGCGGTCCCGGCCCTGCTGCGCCAGCACGTAGGCGGTGCCGACATTGGGATGGCCGGCGAACGGCATCTCGCGCGTGCGCGTGAAGATGCGGACCCGGGCGGTATGGGCAGGATCGTCCGGCGGCAGCACGAAGGTCGTCTCGCTCAGGTTGAACTCGGCCGCTAGCGACTGCATTTCCGCGTCGCTCATGCCCGTCGCATCGGGAAAGACTGCCAGCGGATTGCCGCCGAACCGGGTCGTGGTGAAGACGTCGACGGTGACGAAGGAATAGGTGCGCATGGTTCAGAAGATCCCGTCTACCTGTCCGTCCGCCGTGAGTCGGATGTTCTCTGCCGCCGGCACGCGCGGCAGGCCCGGCATGCTCATGATCTCTCCCGCCATGGCCACGACGAAGCCCGCACCGGCCGACAGGCGTACCTCGCGGATCGGCAGCGTGTGGTCCGTCGGCGCGCCGCGCAGCTCGGGGTCGGCGGCGAAGCTGTACTGCGTCTTGGCGATGCAGACCGGCAGCTTGCCGTAGCCCGCCGCCTCCAACGCCTTGAGGCGCCGCTGAGCCGGTCCCGCGATTGCGACGCCCGAGGCGCGATAGATCTCGCGGGCAATGGTCTCGATCTTCTGGGCGAGCGGCATGTCGTCGGGATAAAGCGGCTTGAAGGCCGCCTTGCCGTCGTCGAGCGTCGCAACGACGGCTCCCGCGAGGTCTTCCGCGCCGGCGCCCCCCTTGGCCCAGTGCTCACAGAGATAGGCCTTGGCGCCCGCGACTGCGCATTGCGCCTCGATCGTCTCCAGTTCCGCGGGCGTGTCGGTCAGGAAGCGGTTGATGGCGACCAGCACCGCCAGGCCGAACTTGCGCAGGTTCTCGACGTGGCGCAGCAGATTGGGCAGGCCCCGCTGCACTGCAGCGACATCCTCCTTCGCCAGCGACTTCTCGTCGGCCCCGCCATGCAGCTTGAGCGCTCGCACGGTGGCCACGACCACGGCCAGTTCAGGCTTCAGCCCGGCCTGCCGGCACTTGATGTCGAGGAACTTTTCCGCGCCCAGGTCGGCGCCGAAGCCCGCTTCGGTGACGACATAGTCGCCGAGCGCCAGGGCGGCGCGCGTGGCGATCACCGAATTGCAGCCGTGCGCGATGTTGGCGAACGGGCCGCCGTGGATCAGCACGGGATTGTTCTCGAGCGTCTGCACGAGGTTGGGCTTCGCCGCGTCCTTCAGCACGGCCGCCATCGCCCCGGCCGCCTTGAGGTCGCCTGCCGTGACCTGCTTGCCTTCGCGGGTCTCGGCCACGACGATCCGCGCCAGGCGCTGCTCGAGATCCTCGAGATCGGCGGCGAGGCAGAGGATGGCCATGACCTCCGAGGCAGTCGTTATGTCGAAGCGCGTCTGCCGCGGAAACCCGTTGGCGACACCGCCCAGGCTCACGACCGTGTCGCGCAGCGCCCGGTCGTTCATGTCGAGGACGCGCGGCCAGAATACCCGGCGGGCATCGATGCCCAGCGCATTGCCCCAATAGACGTGATTGTCGAGCATCGCGGCCAGCAGGTTGTGCGCCGTCGTGATCGCGTGGAAGTCGCCGGTGAAATGCAGGTTGATGTCGGCCATCGGCACGATCTGGGCCTGCCCGCCGCCCGTCGCCCCGCCCTTCTGACCGAAGCACGGTCCGAGGCTGGGCTCCCTGAGTGCGATCGCGGTCTTTTTGCCGAGCCGGCTGAGCGCATCGCCCAGCCCGATCGTTGTGGTGGTCTTGCCCTCGCCCGCCTTGGTGGGATTGATCGCCGTCACCAGGATCAGGTGTCCCGGCTTGTGGCCGGTGAGGGACTTCACATAGTCGCCATCGAGCTTCGCCTTGTCGCGACCATAGGGCTCCAGCGCATCTTCCGGGATGCCGAGGCGGCCCGCGACGTCCTTCATTGGCTTCTTGATTGCTCGCCGCGCGATCTCGATATCCGACATACCCACTCCCAAACCCGCGATTTCAAGGTCGCGACCCTAGCGAGGCGGACGTACCGAGCCAACTGGAGAGAGCATGAAGAGCTGGCCCTGCGCGCCCTCACGCCAGACTGAAGGACGATCGACGCATCGACCACGGCCTTCTTGCCGTCGACGACGGGATTACCTGCGCGCTGAAACGCTAGGCCGTCATTGAGCTACGCGTTGCCGAAGATCGGATGCAGGACCTTGTCGCCCGGCTTGATACCCAGGAGCTTGGCGCTGCCACCGTTGATCTCGAGGACGGCGCGGACCGGGAACTGGCTGGGGATGGTCTCGGTCGAATGCGGCACGGCGTTGGCGTGGATCGACTTGATCGTGCCGTCGGCGGCAATGAAGACCATGTCCAGGGGGATCAGCGTATTCTTCATCCAGAAGCTGACCGGCGCTTCCTTGTAGAAGTCGAACAGCATGCCCTCGTAGGGGCCGAGCTTCTCGCGGAACATCAGCCCGCGCGCCCGCTGGATATCGTCCAATGCCAGGTCGACATCGAACTTGATCTCGCGGCCACCGGACACCACCACCAGCGACGAACGCTTGAACTGGAAGTCGTTGCCGCCCTGCTGCGCCCCGGCGGCCCCGCCGACCAGCACGAGAGGCGCTGCGAGGAAGAGGCGCCGGCCGAGCGGCGACTTGGAGACTTTCTGAACCATGGCCATGGCATAGAGCGTGGACGGCGATTTCGTCAAACCGATGACGCTTGCATGACGAGAGGCACCTACCCATAGTGGCGGCCGCTCATCGGGGGGAGCCGCCTGGCGGCTGAGAGGTCCGGAAGGACGACCCCGAACCTGATCCGGTTAATGCCGGCGTAGGGACTGGTGGCTCGTTGACGTCTTCGCCTGCTCTTTCGGTGCGTTCGGCACATATCGTCCTCGACGGCCATGTCGTGGCGGAGAACCTGTCCCTCGATTTTGCCGGTGGCCGCACGACCTGCCTGCTGGGCCGCAGCGGCGTCGGCAAGACCTCGCTCCTGCGCCATCTCGCCGGCCTGCTACCGTGCACCGAAGCGGCCGGACCCGTCGCCTACATGGCGCAGCGCGACCTGCTGCTGCCGTGGCTCAGCGTGCTCGACAATGTCCTGCTGGGTTACCGGCTGCGCCGCGACGGGGCGCAACACCGGGCCGCCGAGCCCCGTGCACGCGCCCTGCTGGCGGAAGTCGGGCTGGGTGACCGCCTTCACGACCTGCCACACACCCTGTCCGGCGGCATGCGCCAGCGGGCGGCCCTCGCACGCACGCTTTGCGAGGATCGCGGGATCGTCCTGATGGACGAGCCGTTCGGACATCTCGACGCGGTGACGCGCCTCGATCTTCAGGACCTGGCGGCGCACCTGCTGCAGGGCCGGACGGTCGTGATGGTCACGCACGATCCGCTGGAGGCCTTGCGCCTCGGCCACGAAATCCGCGTGCTGTCGGGCATGCCCTTCTCCGTGGGGCCGGTCATTGCCCCACCTGGCGCCGTGCCGCGCGAGCCCGGTGATCCGGCACTTCTGGCCCTGCAGGCGCGGCTCATCGGCGAACTGCGGAGGCTGTCGTGAGGCCGCTCGTGACCGCGCTGGGCCTGATCGCCGCCTGGGAAATCCTCGTGTGGCTGGCCGGCCTACCTCCCTACATCCTGCCTCCGCCGTCGCGCGTTGGCGTCGTCCTGGTCGAGCGCTTCGATCTCCTGATCGAACAGGCGTCGTGGACGGCCGGCGAAATGTTCCTGGGGCTCGTGCTCGGACTCGTGCTCGGCTCGGCCCTCGCAGTGATCTTCGCCGCGTCGGCCGCCTGGCGTCGCTGGGCGTTGCCGCTAGTCGTCGTCTCGCAAGCGATCCCGGTGATCGCGATCGCGCCTCTGCTCGTGCTCTGGCTCGGCTACGGCATGGCCTCCAAGGTCGCGATGGCCGCGCTGATCATTTTCTTCCCCGTCGTGAGCAGCCTCTACGACGGCTTGCGCCGGACCGACCCGGGCTGGCTGGAGCTCGCCCGCACGATGGATGCCTCGCCGCGTGCGGTGCTGCTGCAGATCAGGCTGCCCGCGGCCCTGCCCGCCTTCGCTTCCGGCGTGCGCATCGCCGCCGCCGTCGCGCCGATCGGCGCAGTGATCGGCGAATGGGTCGGCGCCAGCGCCGGGCTCGGCTTCCTCATGACCCAGTCGCTGGCCCGGGGCCAGACGCCCCTCGCCTTCGCCGCCCTCACCATCCTCTGCCTGCTCGGGCTCGCACTCTACGCGGCGGCAGACCGGCTCGCGCGGCGCCTCGTGCCCTGGCACCCCCATCAAGGAGACTGAAGATGAAAATGATGATCCGGTTGTTCGCCGTCCTCGCGCTCTGCGGCCTGGCGCTTCCCGCGGCCGCACAGGACAAGGTCCGCATCCTGCTCGACTGGTTCGTGAACCCCGACCATGCCGCGCTGGTCATCGCCAAGCAGCGCGGCCTGTTCGAAAAGCAGGGCCTCGACGTCGAGCTGATTGCGCCCGCCGATCCCAACGCTCCGCCCAAGCTGGTCGCCGCGGGCCAGGCCGACTATGCGCTCTCGTACCAGCCGACCCTGCAGATGCTGGTCGCCGAGGGCCTGCCGCTGGTGCGCGTCGGCGTGCTGGTGGCGCAGCCGCTCAATTCGCTGGTCGCCCTGGAAGACTCGCCCGTCAAGACCATCGCCGATTTCAAGGGCCGCAAGATCGGCTTCTCCGTCTCGGGCTTCGAGGAAGCGGTGCTCGGCGCGATGCTCGAGAGCGCGGGCCTCACCCTGAAGGACGTCACCCTCGTTAACGTCAACTTCGCACTCACGACCGCGCTGATGAGCAAGCAGGTCGACGGCGTGATCGGCGCCTTCCGCAACTTCGAACTGAACGACCTCGAATTGAACAAGGCGAACGGCCGGATCTGGCTGGTCGAGAAGCATGGCGTTCCGACCTACGACGAGCTCGTCATCCTGGCCAAGCGCGAGACCGTCGACGTCGCTCGCACGAAGAAACTGCTCGCCGCCCTGGCCGAGGCCACCGCCTGGCTGACCGCCAATCCGGCCGAGGCGTGGACGAGCTTCTCCCGGTACGGCAAGGATCTCGATAACGACCTCAACCGGCTGGCGTGGAAGGATACCGTGCCCCTGCTCGCTGCCGACCCTTCAGCGCTCGACCGTGCGCGCTACACGACGTTTGCGGATTTTCTCGTGAAGCGCGGCCTGATCAAGCAGGCGCCACCCCTCGACAGCTACGTGCGCGAGATCAAATAGAGGGAAATCACGCGCCTCGGATCTCCACGACCTGAAGACCCTTCTGCCCTTCGGCGATACGGATCATCACCTTCTGGCCCGGCGCCAGCGAATCCATGCCGTGCCGCCGCAACACCGCGGCGTGCACGAAGATATCGCCCTCGGCCGTCTCGCGCGTGACGAAACCGTAGCCGCGCTCGTTATTGTACCATTTCACCAGAGCGGCGATGTAGTCGCCCACGGCAATGCCTTCGGGAATCGGCGGCGGCTTCGCAGTCGTCGCAACGACCGTCGATTGATCGACGTCGATCACCCTCATGACCTGCCACCCTTTCGGGCCGCGGACACCGGCACACACTACGGTTGCACCGGGCTTGAGATCCTCATGCCCAGCCTGTCGCAGTGTCGTCACATGCAGGAACGCGTCGCTATTGTCGCTATCCAAGGCCAAGAATCCATAACCTTTGACAGCGTTGAACCACTTGACCTTACCACGCAGCTCAATCGTACCGACGTCCCCGCTCGTCTCTCCCAGATGGGTCGTCATTCAACGATCCCGTGTTGTTATGCAGAAATCGTAAACATGCTTTGTTGGATAAGCAACAGTCCTTGTACGGGATTGCAACCTCACGCTAGACGAATCAGCAGAAGTGTTCGCGGGAGGACCCAAAGATGTTCAAGACCGACCTGTTCAAGGGCAAGCGTTTCCTCGTCACCGGCGGTGGCACCGGCCTCGGCCGCATGATGATGGAGAAGTTCGTCGAATTGGGTGCAGACTGTGTGATATGTGGTCGGCGCGGCGGCGTCCTCGAGGAAACCGCCAAGCAGGTGATGGAGAAGCATCCCGGCCGGCGCGTCGACTTCCACGCCGTAGACATCCGCGTCGCCACCGCCGTCGAGGAGATGATCGACCAGATCTGGGCGACGGGTCCGCTCGACGGCCTGGTCAACAATGCCGCCGGCAACTTCATCTCGCAGACCAAGGACCTGAGTCCCCGCGCCTTCGACGCGATCGCCAACATCGTGCTTCACGGCACGTTCTACATGACCAATGCCTGCGGCAAGCGCTGGATCGCCGAGAAGCGCAAGGCGAGCGTCCTCAGCATCCTCACGACCTGGGTATGGACCGGCAGCCCCTTCGTGGTGCCTTCGGCCATGTCGAAGGCCGGCGTCGCCGTCATGACCCAGAGCCTCGCCGTCGAGTGGGCCCGCCACGGCATCCGCCTCAATGCGATCGCGCCCGGCCCGTTCCCGACCGAAGGGGCCTGGGCCCGCCTCAATCCGCTGCAGGAGGGCAACGACACGCGCTACAACACGCGGAACCCGATGGGACGTGTCGGCCGACCCAGCGAACTCGCCAACATGGCGGCCTTCCTGATGAGCGAGGAGGTCGAGTACATCAACGGCGAGGTCATCGCGATCGACGGTGCCATGGGCATCATGGGCAACGGAACCTTCTCCAACATGATGTCCTACAGCGAGGAGGACTGGGCTCGTATCCGAGAGCAGATCCAGTCGACCAATGCCGCAGACAAGGCCAGGCGCAGCTAGCGGGAAAATGCGCTCGCCCTGCCGACCTGTGGCTTTCGTGCAACACGCCCGGACGATTGAGACGGAGCTCGCCTCGGAAGTGCTAGAGTAGGCGTGTTGATTGGGTCTCCGGCCTCAATTGAGCCAAAGTGTCATGGTGTTTTGAGGCTTCCAAAAACAAGTAATCATCGGGTCCCCGAGAGATCCAATCGTGCAGTCCAGTAACAAGCCGGTCGCCCCTTTCGTGCAGCATTTGCCCCGTCGGCAGATGTTGTTCCTGGGCACAGCCATGACGGGCATGTTGATGGTCTCTTCCGTCTCCGCGCAAAGTGTGGATGCACGTCATTGGCAGGGCTCGACCGCCGTTACGCGTCAGCCGGAGCATGTGGTGGCGACCACGATTGCCGAGTGGCGCAGCCTGTGGAGCCGCGTCGGCTCTCCGGCACCCGACATGTTCGAGGTCGGCCGGATGAACGCCGTCGGCATCTTCCTCGGACGGCGCAGTGGCGAAGGCTATGCCGTCAACATCCTGTCGACGGCGCGCCGCCGCGATCGCATCGTCGTCGTCTTCGAGGAGCGCATGCCGGCCGAGATGATGATGGCCCAGCGCGGCGCCGGCCCACGCCCAGTCGCCGGAGGTCCGGTCATGAGCGCCCCGTCCGCCCTTCCCCCGGGCGCCTCTGGTTTTGCCGCGCCGGGCGCGACCGCCTCGTTGGCCCCGCCCCCGCCGCCCGCTGCCCGCCCCGTCGGCCAGCCGACTTCGCCCTGGGCGATCATCCTCATCAACCGGGCCGATCTCCCGGTCTCGGTCGAGCAGCGCCTCTTCCGCTGATCGGCGGATCTCAGTGGGAGTGCCTGGGCACTCCCTTGGTCCTGGCGATTTTCTGATAGTTCACCGCGAAATCCAGGCAGGCGCCGCTGGCCAGCTGGCCAACGAATTTGCGCTGAAGCTCCTGCCACGGCGTCTGGCTGGGGACGACGTCTGGCTTCCAGGCCTTCTTGCGCTTCGCAAGCTCCTTCGCCGTGATCAGGATGTTCGCGGTGCGCCTGCCGATATCGACCCGGACCCTGTCGCCGGTCTTCAGCAGCGCGAGCCCGCCGCCCACGGCGGCTTCTGGCGAGGCGTTCAGGATAGACGGGCTGGCCGAGGTGCCGCTCTGACGGCCGTCGCCGATGCAGGGCAGCAACAGGACGCCGCCCTTCACCAGCCGGTCCGGCGGCAACATGTTCACTACCTCCGCCGCCCCGGGATAGCCGACCGGCCCGGCGTTGCGGATCACCAGGATGCTGTTCTCGTCGATGGGCAGCTTGGGGTCGTTGATCCGGTGGTGATAGTCCTCCGGGCCCTCGAAGACGATGGCCGTGCCTTCGAAGGCGTCGCGGTCGCCCTTGCGTTCGAGATACTTCTCGCGGAACTCCGGGGAGATCACCGAAGTCTTCATGATTGCCGAGTCGAACAGGTTCCCGCCGAGCACGGCGAAGCCCGCCTGGTCGAGCATCGGACTGTCGTAGGTCTTGATGACTTCGCCGTCGGCCTTGATCGCGTGGCGCAGGTTCTGCGCCATCGTCTTGCCCGAGACGGTCAGTGCATCGCCGTGGATCTTCTTCTTGCTCAGGAGTTCCTTCATCACGGTCGGCACGCCACCGGCGCGATGGAAAGCCTCGCCGAGATACTTGCCGGCCGGCATGCAGTTCACCAGCAGCGGGATGTCGTAGCCGATCCTGTCCCAGTCCTTGTTCTCGAGCTTCACCCCGATGTGTCGCGCGATGGCGTTGACGTGCGGCGGACAGTTGGTCGAAGCGCCCAGTGCGCTCGCCGCCACGATGGCATTCTCGAAGGCCTTGCGGGTCAGGATGTCGGAGGGCTTCAGGTCCTCCCACACCATGTCGACGATGCGCTTGCCGGTCTCGTAGGCCATCTGGCCGCGTTCCTTGTACGGGCCGGGAATGGCCGCGCAGCCGGGCAGCGACATGCCGAGCGCCTCGGCCATGCTGTTCATGGAGAGCGCCGTTCCCATCGTGTTGCAATGGCCGACGCTGGGCGCGCTCGACGCCACCATCTCGATGAACTTCTCCATGTCGATTCGGCCCGCCGCCAGCTCCTGCCGCGCGTACCAGACGATGGTGCCGGAGCCTGCAAGACCGCCGGCGAAATGCCCGTCCAGCATCGGCCCGCCCGAGAGGACGATCGCGGGAATGTCGACGGTGGCCGCGCCCATGATCATCGCCGGGGTGGTCTTGTCGCAGCCGGTCGTCAGCACGACCCCGTCGAAGAAGTAGCCGTACAGGCATTCGACGAGACTGAGATAGGCCAGGTTGCGATCGAGCGCCGCGGTCGGACGCTTGCCGGTCTCCTGGATCGGATGGACCGGGAACTCGATGGGAATGCCGCCGGCATCGCGGATGCCGTCGCGCACGCGGATCGCGAGGTCGAGGTGATGGCGGTTGCAGGGCGAGAGGTCGCTGCCCGTCTGGGCGATGCCGACGATCGGACGGCCGCTGCGCAGCTCCGCCAAGGTGAGGCCGAAGTTCATGTAGCGCTCGAGATAGAGCGCGGCCATGGTCGGGTCGCCCTTGGCGTCGAACCATTCGCGGCTGCGCAAGGGACGCCTGGGGCCCTTTCCGTTCTTGTTGCTCGCCATCCGTTCCCTCCCGATTCGTTGATGCAACCCTGGGAGAAGGCGTCCCGGAAGTCCAGTGCATCGCTTGAGGTCCGGCCGGGGTCGTGACAATTCTCGTGGCATGACAAGCGCTCCCGAAATCGTCTGCCTTGGCGAACCCCTGATCGAATTCAACCGTCCCAAGGAAGGCGACGGCCGCACCTGGCTGCAGGGCTTCGGCGGCGATTCCCAGAACGTGGCCATCGCGGCGGCGCGCCAAGGCGCCTCGACCGGGTACCTGACGAACGTGGGCCAGGACTGGATGGGCGATGCCTTCCTCGACCTCTGGAAGCGCGAGGGCGTCGACGCGTCTAGGGTCACGCGGCACCCGACGGCGCCGACCGGCGTCAGCTTCGTCACCCACTCTGCGACCGGCCACAAGTTCGACTATCTGCGCAAGAACTCCGCCGCTTCCCTGATGACGCCCGCAGCGCTTGCCGCGGACTACATCGCCGGTGCCAGGGTCTTCCACCTCTCCGCGATCGGCCAGGCGATCAGCGACAGCGCCCGCCAGACCTGCGACGCGGCGATCGATACCGCCCGCAAGGCCGGCGTGAAGGTCTCGTACGACACCAATCTGCGGTTGCGGCTCTGGGAACTCGACGTTGCGCGCGAGGTCATCGACGCCACCATCGCGCGCTGCGACATTGCCTTGCCCAGCCTCGACGATTCCCGGCAGCTCACCGGGCTGGAGGAGCCGGAAGCGATCACCGCCCACTATCTCGGGCTCGGCGCACCGCTGGTCGCGCTCAAGATGGGAGCCGAGGGATCGTTGATCGCGACGCGCGAACGCAAGATCCGCATCGCCCCGCACAAGGTCGAGGCGGTCGATGCGACGGGCGCCGGCGATACGTTCGACGGCGCGTTCCTGACCCGCCTGCTGGCCGGCGATGATCCGGTAACGGCGGCGCGGTATGCCAACGTGGCGGCGGCGCTTTCGACCACCGGCTATGGCGCGGTGACGCCGATGCCGCGCGCGGCGGACGTGCTCAGCGTGCTGAAGCGCGGCGCCTGAAGCGCGGTATCAGGGCCTGCACGAAGCGACCGAACACGGTCGCCTGCTGAACGAGCCAGCCGCGCCCGTTGTCGGCATCGACGGCGGCATCGTCGACACCGGTCGGCCGAATCTTCTCGTCGTAGATTGCCGTGCCGAAGAGGATGTCCCAGATGGGGAAGACCGGCGCGAAGTTGTGGTCCTGGACATGGCGATCGGCAGGCGTCGAAAGCGCATGATGCAGGCGATGGAAGCGTGGGCCGACCAGCAGCCGGTCGCCCAGCCAGCCGAAGGACATGTTGACGTTGGCATGAGACCAGCTCTCGATCAGGCGGCCGACCATGAGGATGGTGACATACTCGCCCGGCTGGACTCCGACGAACTGGGAGAACAGCACCAGCGCCAGGGTCATGAGCAGATCGTCGATCACGTGATTGCGGTCGTCCGTCCACACCGTCACGCGGCGCTGGCTGTGATGCAGGCTGTGAAGTGCCCACCACCATCCAAAGGCATGCTGTCCCCGGTGCAGCCAGTAGGCGGCGAAGTCGTAGAGCACGAAATAGACGAGGAACGAGGCGAGCGCATTGTCGCCGATCCACGGAAGCAGCCGCTCCAGCCGCGGCGGCGAGTATCCCCAGCTCCGCAGCGCCAGCTCGATCTCCTGCACCAGCGGATAGGTCAGGATGAAGATGGCGAGGGGGATCACCCCGAGTTTGTTGAGCACCGTGTAGACGCGGTCGACCATGATCAGCCCGTCGTCCGTGCCGGCCTTCTCGAGCGGCCAGCGGCGCTCGAAGTAACGCATGCCGATCGCGATCACGGCGATCTGGACGACGCCCAGCATGACGAATTCGACGGCGCCGTAGCCCGGCTCGTACCAGGCCATCAGTCCGAATTGAAACAGGACAGGGCTGACCAGAGTCTCGAACAGCCAGGCCTGGACTCCGACCCAGAAGTCGATCAGGTCGCGCATCGCGCGCCTACTTGCGGTCGCCCGCCGTCGACGCCGCGCGCACCGGCATGCCGGCGCCAGCGGTGACGGTCGCCGTGGACTTCATCATGAAGACGCCATGCGGGGATTTGCCCACGGGGACGCTTCCCACGACCTTCATCGTATCGATGTCGACGATGGCGACACGGCGCAGGAAACGCTGCGTCACCCAGAGCTCCCGTCCGTCGGGCGTGATGTCCATGCAGTCGGGCCCGCCGGGAATGCGGACACTGCCGACTACCTTGGGCTCGTCCTTGGTGTCGATCAGCGAGACCACCCCCTCGACCCGATTGCTGAGAAAGTAATGGCGACCATCGCCCTTCGGAAAGAAGTTGTGGGCGCCCTTGCCGGTCTGGAGGCTGCCCTTGACCGAGCCGTCCTTGGGATCGACTGTCACGATCCGGTCCTCGCCGGTCAAGGCGACCAGCAGACGCTTGTCGTCCGGCAGCATCACGATACCCGCCGGCGCATTGCCGACCGGCATGTTCCACTTGAGCGCCTGCGTCGCCAGGTCGAAGGCGGCGACCCGGCCACTCTGTTGCAAGGTGACGAAGACCGTCTTGGACTCGGCGTCGAAGGCCATGTGGCTCGGCAACCCGTCGATGAAGATGCGGCCGGCCAGACGGAACCCGTCGGCATGGTAGATGTCGACATGGTCGAGCCGGTAAGCCGCCGTGACGAACCACTTGCCGTCGGGGCTGAAGGCCAGATGGTATGGATCGAGGATGCCCTTCACGACCTGCTTGCGCTCGCCGGACTTGACGTCGAGGACGAGGAGTTCGTTGGTCGCCGTAGATCCGATCAGCACGTCCTTGCCGTCGGGAGACAGGATCAGGTGGTGGGGTTCGCGCCCGACAGGCAGGCGGACGACCTCGGTGCGCGCACTGCGGCTGACGATGCTGTAGGATGCTTCGTCGGAATTCAGGACGATGACGGAATCGGCTCGCGCTGCCCCGCTCACCACAAGCGAAAACGCCAGCGCCGCGATCGACAACCTATTCATTCGGGTAGCCGCTGCTCCTTGAGAACCTTCTTGAAGCACCTTTCCCGGGGTTCCGCTAGCGGCGTTTGAGGGTCGAGGCCGCGGCGGCCAGCCGTTCGACGCTTTGCCAGTCACCTGTTGCCACGGCGACACGCGGCGCGACCCAGGAGCCGCCCACACAGGCCACGTTCGCAAGCGCGAGATAGGCCGGCGCCGTCTCCGCCGTGATCCCGCCGGTCGGGCAGAAGCGTACACCCGACAGCGGCGCCTCGACCGCCTTGATCCATGTCAAACCGCCTGCCGCATCGGCCGGAAAAAACTTGAGGAACTCGAAGCCAAGCTCCCCGAGCGCCATCGCCTCGGAGACTGTCTGCACGCCTGGAAGGAACGGTATACCGGATGACCGGGCAGCCTGGACGAGCGCTGCCGTGCAGCCCGGGCTCACGGCAAAGCACGCGCCCGCACGCTGCACCTCGCGAAGCTGGGCCGGATCGAGCACGGTCCCTGCGCCGACGATTGCCTCGGGCACCTCGGCGGCGACCGCCCGAATGGCTTCGAGCGCCGCCTTCGTGCGCAACGTGATCTCCAATACCGGGAGCCCGCCCCTCACGAGGGCCCGGGCGAGCGGAACGGCCGTCTCGAGATTCTCGATGGTCAGCACCGGAATGACCGGCGCAAGCCCGGCGATGGCCGCCATGCTCCCCGCCCTGTCTCCCGTCGTGTCCAACGTCAAACGCTCCAGCCGCCGTCGATCACGTTCACCGTGCCGGTGGTGAACGCCGATTCGTCGCTGGCGAGATAGGTCGCGAGCGCCGCGATCTCCTCGGCTGCCCCGAACCGCCCGGTCGGCTGGCGCTGGAGGAAGAATTGCCGGGCGTCTCCTCCGCCGCCCAGCGCGGAGATGCGCTCGTCGAGAGACGGGGTCTGGACGGTCCCCGGACAGATCGCGTTGCAACGGATGCCCTTCGAGACGTAATCGACGGCGACCGACTTGGTAAGTCCGACGACGGCGGCCTTGGTCGTGCCGTAGATGAAGCGCAGCGCCGCGCCCTTCACTGAGGAGGCGGCCGACGACATGTTGACGATCGAGCCCGAGCCCTTGTCGAGCATACCCGGCAGGAAGGCCTGGATGGTCCAGAACATGCTGCGGACGTTGAGGTCGAAGGCGAACCGCCACTGCTCGTCGGTGGCGTCCAGCACCGTGCCGTGATGGACGAAGCCGGCGCAGTTGAACAGCACGTCGATCACGCCGGTCTCTGCCGCCAGCCGGCCGATCGCTTCCTTGTCGAGCACATCGAGCTTGCGTGGGGTGATGCCCTCCACGCCGGCCAGCGCCTCGAGCTTGCCCGCGTCGACGTCGGTGGCCCACACCCTGGCCCCTTCGCGCGCGAAGGCTCGCGCCGTGGCCGCACCGATCCCTTGCCCGGCCGCCGTAACGACGCAGGTCTTGCCCTTCAGCCGCATTTCCGCTCTCCCCTGCCCTGATCTTGTTCTACGAAGCCTTACTTGATCAGGCCCTTTTCCCTGTAGAACTTCTCCGCACCCGGATGCAGCGGAATACCCAAGGCCTGCTGCGACGTCTCGAGCCTGATCACCTTGCCCTTCGCGTGGCCCGAATCGAGCAGCTTGCGGGTGTTGGGATTCCATAGCGCCGCCGTGATCGCATAGATCAGCGCCTCAGGCTGCTTGATCGAGGTCGCCCAGATCGCGTTGACGCTCACCGTCTTCACACCGGTGACGTTCTTGTAGGCATCGTCTGGAATCTCGTCGATCGCGAAGAAGCTGTGCTTCTTCGCCAGTCCCTCCGCTTCCGGACCGGCGATCGGCACGAGATCGATTCCCGAGGTCACGGCCAATTCCGAAATGGCGCCATTGGGCCAGCCGCTCACGCTGAAGAAGGCGTCGAGCTGCCCGTCCTTGAGCTTGTCTGCCGCCTGCTGCGTCTTCAGGTACTCGGCCTTCAGGTCCTTCTCCGTGAGCCCGTAGGCCGACAGGATCAGCCGGGCATCGACCAGCGTCCCCGACCCCGGCTCGTCCAGCGACAGCCGTTTGCCCTTGAGATCCCTCACCGACTTGATCCCCGAGCCCTTGCGGGCCACCAGCTGGAAGCTCTCCGGATAGAGGCTGGCGATGGCCCGCAGGCCGTCCGCCTTGGGCCGCCCCTCGTAGATGCCGGTACCGTTATAGGCCCAATAGGCAACGTCCGACTGGACGAAGCCCGACTGCATGGTGCCGGCGGCGATAGCGTTGGCGTTGGCGACGGAGCCGTTCGAGGCGACAGAGGTGGCCACCAGGCCTGGCACGCCACACGAACCGCCGTCGGCGCAGGATCGCGAGCCCGGCGGATTGGAAATGGCATTGGCGATCAGGCCGCCGATCGGAAAATAGGTCCCGGCAGTGGCGCCCGTGCCGATGCGGAAGAAGGTGATGTCCTGCGCCACGGCAGGCCTCGCGCCCCACGCGGCAGCAGCGAGGCCGCCCAGCAACGCTGTCCTGCGATTGATCCGCATTGGAGTCTCCTTGCACTTCGGCGATTAAATCGCGTCCAACGCTGCGCCGCAACGACCGGCGTTCAGTTCACGCCGATGGCGCGACTCAAGGTCGGCCCGATCTCCTTGTGAATGACCAGATCGGCATCGTCGTCCTGATCGGTGGGTTCGCGATTTACGATCACGAACCGGGCACCATTGCGGCGGGCCAGTTGCGGAAATCCCGCAGCCGGATAGACGACCAGAGAGCTGCCCAGGACGATGAACAGGTCGCAGGCCAGTGATTCCTCCTGGGCGCGCAACATCGGCACCTCGGGCATGGCCTGGCCGAAGGAGATCGTCGCCGTCTTCACGATGCCCTCGCATCTCTCGCAGATCGGCAGCATGCCCTGTTCCAGGAAGGCCCTGCGGATCGGGGCCAGCTCGTGACGGTGTCCGCAATCCAGGCACGTGGCGTAGGTCGTGTTGCCGTGCAGCTCGATGATCTTCGACTCCGGGACGCCGGAGCGCTGATGGAGCCCGTCGACGTTCTGGGTGATGATGGCGCTCATGCGCCCCTGCTCCACCAGTTTGGCGAGCGCGCGATGGCCGGCATTGGGCTCGGCCTTCAGCATGGCCTCGTCGGTGGCGAACTTTCGATGCCAGGACTCGCGCCGCATCTCCTCGGAGGCCATGAAGTCGTCGAAGTAGATCGGCTTGTAGCGGGTCCAGATTCCGCCGGGCGACCGGAAGTCCGGGATGCCGGACTCGGTCGAGATGCCCGCCCCCGTGAAGGCCACGATCCGCTGGGCCGCATCGACCATCTCGCGCAGGCGTTCGGCTTCGTCCATCAGTCTCCTCCCTGGGCGGTCAGGATAGCATCCGGCGATGGGCGCGCACGACAATCCGGCCTAAGCTTCGCAGGACCCTCACGGAACCCTCGCCGGAGCCGCCGCCATGCCGCGCCACATCGTCTGCCTGACCTTCGACCACGACCATCTCTCTGGTTTCATCGCCCGCGGCATGACCTCGCCGACGGCGATCTCGCGCGGCGAATACGACATCGTGGTCATCCCGAGGCTGGTCGCCCTGCTGGAGCGCTACGGGATCAAGGGCACCTTCTTCACGCCCGGCCACACGATCGACAGCACGCCGCAGGCCGTCGCGCCCTACGTCGAGGCCGGGCACGAGCTCGCCCATCACGGCTGGACGCACCGCCTCCCCGTCACCCTCTCGCGCGAGGAGGAAGAGGAGGAGATCGTCCGTGGCAACGACTCGATCAAGCGCATCAGCGGTCGCACGGCGCGCGGCTACCGTTCACCGGCCTGGGATCTCTCCCCCCATTCGATCGAACTGCTTCTGAAGCACGGCATTCAATACGACAGTTCGATGATGGGCCACGACTACGACTGCTACTTCGCCCGCCAGGGCGACGTCGCCGAGCTTCTGTCGCCGTTCGTGCGCGGCCGCGAGACGCCCCTGCTCGAAATGCCGATCAGCTGGTCGCTCGACGATTTCCCGCACTTCGAATACATGCGCCTGCCCAACGGCTCGGTTCAGCAGGGCCTGATGAACGCCACGAATGTCCTCGACAATTTCGTCGACGACTTCACCTACATGACCCGCGTCCAACCCGACTTCGGCATCCTCACCTACACCTTCCATCCCCATGTCGTCGGCCGCGGCCACCGCATGATGATGCTGGAACGCCTGATCCAGCGCCTGATCGAGGGCGGTGCGGTGTTCATGACGATGGAACAGGCGATGGGAGAATGGCTCGCGCGCCACCAGGGTGGGCGCAAGGCTGCGGAGTAGCTTCGACGAACGCCCGTCAATGGAGCGCGCCACTCCCGTGGCGCTCAAGCTTCGTTTAGCAGAAGGAAATGAGCGCCACGGGAGTGGCGCGCTCCTATGAAAGAGGCGCGCCTCGCGCCGTGCGGATCGCGCGGCAGATGGTGACCATCTTGCCGATGGCGTGATCGACGAACAGGCCGACGGCCTTCTCGAATTCCGCGGCCCGTGCCGGGTGGGCGGCCGAGATCGCGCGGGCGATGTCGGCGGATAGAGCCGCGGCGGTCCTGCGGTTGTCGAGAACCGCGCGGCGCAGGGAGCCGTCGGCAGCGACCGGGGCGAGCACCGTCTCGACACGCTGAAGGAACGACGGCGCATGCGCCAGATGGCGGTACATGCTGGCCAGGATCAAGGGCGTAGGCTCGTCACCGAATTTGTTGAGGCGCAGGATCAGGGCCCAGGTCGCGGCATCCACGTCCTTCTCGGAGGCCAGCTTGGGCAGGGCCAGGTCGGGCGCCGCCTTGCGTGGGCCCGCCACGATCGTTCCGTCGCGCGCCATCTCGCCGTTCAGCCAGGCGCGCAGGGCGCCGAGGGCGAAGAGGTTGATCGTGTTGGAATGGTCGTAGCTCGCCAGCACGGCATCGACGCCGGCAGGTTCCTCTCCGGCCAGCGAGGCAAGCTTCGGAATTTCCATTGTCGCGTGGAAGGCCGCCATCGCGGCATCCGGCAGCCCGGCGAGATAGAGCGGCTTCACCGCCGCCCACGCCCAGGGCAGCGCACCGTCCATGGTGGCGAGATGACGCCACACAAGATTGACCACCCGGACGCCGACGGTCGTGCGAATGTCGGCGAAGAGATCGGCAATTTCGCCGGAAGCCTCAGCCTCCATGATTGCCGGAAGCGGATCGCTCACTCGGCCGCCTGCTTGGAATCCTGTCCCAGCACGGTGAAGAACGAGGCGGACTTGGGCTGCCTTGGCAATTCGACCAAACCTTCCTTGAGGCGGGCGAAGCGGGCTTCCTGGCCGCGCACGATGCGGCCTTCGTTCACGCTCGGCATGGGGTTGCGCGCGATCGGCACTGCGTCGGCCGCGGTGTAGACGCAGATGTAGAGGCCTCGCGATTTCTCGGCCCCGTTGGCGGCCGAGCCGTGCAGCAGGCGCGTGTGCATCAGGCAGACGCTGCCCGCCTTCCCGAGGCAGGGAATCGACTGGGCGAGCGCCTTCTTCTCCTCGTCGGGCGCGACCGCGCCGGTGAAGCGTTCGCCCTCGAACAGCGACAGGACCGGCCCCTTGTGCGAGCCCGGCACCACGGTGAGGCAGCCGTTGCTCTCGTCGACGTCGTCGAGGAACAGCAGCGCGGTCACGATGTCGTCGTTCGTGTGCGGCGTATAGGCGAAATCCTGGTGGTAGTTGACCTCGGTCCGCGCGCCCGGGAGCTTCAGGTTGATCTTGCAGTGATGGAACTTCACGTCCGGCCCGATCAGGTCGGCCACCATGTCGACCATGCGGGCGTCGAGCATCACCTCGCGATAGGCGTCGGAAATGTCGGACGGGTTGTTGATCCGCCGCAGCGCGGGCTTCTCCGCACTGTGCTCGGCGCCCATGTCGAGACGCGGGCGGCCATCGACCGTCGGCGGCCCGAACGGCGCGGCATGCGCCCTGCTCTGCTCGACCCACCCTTCGATCTCGCCCTTCAGGGCGTCGAGCTGCGCCGGCGTGACGGCGTCCTCCACCATGAGATACCCGTCGCGCCAGAACGCGTCGCGTTGCTCCTGTGTCAGCACCGTCATGACCGTCTCCTTCAGCGTCCCTTGAATACCGGCTTACGCTTCTCCATGAAGGCCGTGCGGCCTTCGATGTAATCTTCCGAAGCGAAGCACTGCTTCACCAGCCCGTTGAGGCGGGCGAAGTCCGGCTCTCCGTCGAGGCGCGTCAGCTCCTCGATGGTGCGCTTGGCGGCATGCATGGTGAGCGGCGCATTCTCCCCGATCATCCGGCAGTACTCGTCGACGTAGGAATCAAGTTCGGCATCGGGCACGACCCGCGTGACCAGGCCCATGCCGAAGGCTTCCTGGGCATTGAAGTGCCGGGCAGTGAAGAAGATCTCCTTGGCGTGGGACGGGCCCACGAGGTCGGTCAGGATCTTCAGGCCGCTGGCGCGATAGCCCAGCCCGAGCCGCGCCGCCGGGACGCCGAACCGGCTGTTCTCCGAGGCGATGCGGATGTCGCACAGCAACGACACCGCCAGCCCGCCGCCGATGCAGTAGCCGCGGATGCGGGCGATCGTCGGCTTGGAACACCTGTGTAGGCGCTTGTTGGCCTCCTCGCCGATCTTGTCGTAGTAGGCGACCTGCTCCGGTGTGTTGCGCGCCTTCTCGAACTCCGAGATGTCGGCGCCCGAGACGAAGGCCTTGTCGCCCGCGCCGGTGACGACCACGACGCGGATCGCCGGATCCTTCTCGAAGTCGTCGAGGATGACCGGAATCGCCTCCCACATGTCGGTCGAGGTGGCGTTGTGCTTGTGCGGCTTGTTGAAGACGAGCCGGCCGACCGGTCCCACCTTCTCCGCGATCATGTTCGGCGTCGGGCTGATCATGCTCAGATTACGCCGCGCTTGCGGAAATCGGCAATGGCCGCGGCGTCGAAGCCAGCCTCCTTGAGCACGGCGTCGGTATGCTCGCCCTGCTCCGGCGTCGCCGTCTTCATCTCGAACGGCGTGCGGCTCATGTTTATGGCCTGGCCGATCAGCTCGATGTCGCCGAGCTTGGGTGAATGCACGGGATGGGCCATCTTCAGGTGCTTGACCTGCGGATCGGCGAACATCTCGTCCATCTTGTAGATCGGGCCGGCCGGCACGCCCGCCTTGTTCAGCTTCTCGACGAGGTCCGCGCTGCTGTACTGCGCCACCCGCTTGTTGATCTCCTCGTTCAGCGCGTCGCGGTTCTTGGCGCGGGCCTTGTCGGTGCTGAAGCGCTCGTCCGTATAGAGTTCGGGTGAATTCACGGCCTCACAGAAGCGCTTGTAGATGTGGCCGCCGGACGCCGCGATGTTGATGTAGCTGTCCTTGGTCTTGAAGACGCCGGTCGGGATCGAGGTCGGATGATTGTTTCCGGCCTGGCCGGGCACGTCCTTGGCAATGGTCCAGCGGGCGGCCTGGAAGTCGCACATCGAGATCATGGCCTGCAGCAGCGAAGACGAGACCCACTGGCCCTGGCCCGAGGTCTCGCGCTCCAGCAGCGCGATCAGGATGCCGATGGCGCAGTGCAGGCCCGCGCCCACGTCGGCCACCGCGATGCCGGCGCGCATCGGGCCCTCGCCCGGATTGCCGGTCACCATCATCAGCCCACCCATGCCCTGGGCGATCTGGTCGAAACCGGCGCGCTCGGCATAGGGCCCGTCCTGACCGAAGCCCGAGATCGATCCGAGCACGATCCGCGGGTTCACCTTCTTCAGGCTCTCATAGTCGATGCCGAGCCGGAATTTCACGTCGGCGCGGTAGTTCTCGACCACCACGTCAGCCTGCTCGACCAGCTTCATGAAGACGGCCTTGCCGTCCGGCTCCTTGAGATTGAGCGTGATGGACCGCTTGTTGCGATGGAGGTTCTGGAAATCCGGTCCGTGCCGCGGACCACCCATGTCCATCTCGCCGGCCGACGGCGGCATCTCGACCTTGATGCAATCGGCACCCCAATCGGCGAGGTAGCGGACGGCCGTGGGACCGGCCCGCACGCGCGTCAGGTCGAGGACTTTGAAACGGGCTAGCGGTCCTGCGGTCATGATCTCACTCTACGTTTGGAAGCTACTCTACCCGTACCATGGCGGACGGCGCGATCTCCAGCCAGACCCGGCTGCCGACTTCGAAAACGGCGGTCGGCGCGGTCGAGACGCGGAGCGGCTTGGAGCCGCCCAGCGGCCGGACCTGATAATCCCAGTATTCGCCGAGATAGGACCGGTCGACGATCTCGGCTTCGAACGCGAGGCCGGAGCCGCCGGGCTTCTGGGTGGAAAGGCCGATTGCCTGGGGGCGCAACGAATAGAGCAGCTTGCCGCCGCCGCTCGCGCCCTCCAGGGCCGAGGCGGGCGCGCCGAAGCCGTCGAAGCGGACGTCGCTGCCCTGCAACGTGCCCTCGACGAAGTTCGTGCGGCCGATGAAGCCGGCCACAAAGCGGCTCTTCGGGCGCCCGTACAGGACGTGCGGCGCATCGATCTGCTCGATCTTGCCCTTGTTCATCACGACGATCCGATCCGACGTCACCATCGCCTCGGACTGGTCATGGGTGACGTAGACCGTCGTGATCTTGAATTCGTCGTGCAGGCGGCGAATCTCGAAGCGCATCTCCTCGCGCAGGTTGGCGTCGAGGTTGGAAAGCGGCTCGTCGAGCAGCAGTACCTCGGGCTCGACGACGATCGCGCGCGCGAGCGCCACGCGCTGCTGTTGGCCGCCCGAAAGTTCGGCCGGGTAGCGGCCCTTGAGGTTGCGCATCTGGACGACGTCCAGGATCTTGTCGACCCGCCGGTCAATCTCGGCGCGCGACAGTTTCCGGATCTGCAGGCCGAAGCCGACATTCTCGCCCACCGTCATGTTGGGCCAGATGGCATAGCTCTGGAAGATCATCGACATGCGGCGATGCTCGGGCGGCACCACGCCCGACGCGGAGGAGATCTGCTTGCCGTCCATCTCGATGCTGCCGCCGCTGGGCGGCATGAAGCCCGCGATCATGCGCAACGTCGTGGTCTTCCCGCAGCCCGAGGGGCCCAACAGGGAGACGAACTCGCCCTTCGCCAGTTCCAGCGAGAAATCGGCCACCGCCTCGAACGCGCCGTAGCGCTTGGCGACATTCTTCAAAACCAGCTTGCTCATGTCGCATTACGCCTCAGCATGAAGTCGCGGCCCAGGGCCTTCTGGCCGATCCACAGGAGCGGCAGGGTCAACACCTGCAAGACCAGCGCGAGCGCGGCGAGGCGTTCGAAGTTCCCCTCCTCGCTCATGTCGAAGATCATGACGGATGCCACCTTGGTGTTGGGGCCGTAGAGGAAAATCGCCGCCGACAGCTCGCGCGTCGCCGGGATGAAGATCAGGAGCCATGCCCCCATCATATTGCGCTTCAGCAGCGGCGCCACGACCCGACGCAGGGCCGTCAGCCGGCTGCCGCCCAGCACGCGCACAGCCTCCTCCATCTCGGGGTTGAGGCTATTGATGGCGGCGCTGGCATTGACGTAGCCCACGGGGAGGAAGCGCGTGGTGAAGGCCAGGATCATGATCAGCGCCGTGCCATAGAGCGCCAGCGGCGGCGGCGCGTAGGCCGCGTAGAAGCCGATCGCCAGCACCACGCCGGGGATCACGAACGGCGCCACGCAGAGGAACCCCAGGACGCCGCCGAACGGGATCAGCCGCCGGGCGACGATATAGGCCACCCCCAAAGTCAGGAAAACGGCAACGGTGGCGCTGATCGCGCCATAGACGAAGCTGTTGATCACCGACTGCGCGGCCGTCGCGTGCTCGAACAGGATGAAACGGAAATTGGCGAATGTGATGTTGTCGAGGAGGAAGCCGCGCCCCCAGGCCTTGGCGAACGCGGACTGGATCAGGAAGATATAGGGCAGGAACACCGCAAGTGCTGCGACAAACATGGCGTAGCCGAACACGGGCCAGCGCCAGCGGCCGAGCTGGATCGGGCGCCGCTCGCCACCCTTGCCGGTCAGCGCCACGAAGCCCTTGCGCCGCACGATCAGCCGCTGCACCAGCACCAGCAGGATCGTGACGCCGAGCAGCGGCATCGCATAGGCCGCCGCGACCTCGACCCGCACGGGATTGCCGAAGAATTGGAAGAGCTGCGTCGTCACGACGTTGAAACGCGCCGGGATGGCGATCATTGCCGGAGATCCGAACAGGGCGATCGCTTCCAGAAAGCAGATGATCATGCCACCCAGGATCGCCGGCAGCGCCAGCGGCAGGGTCACCTTGCGCATGGTCCGCCAGGGACCCGCGCCCAGGATGTTCGCGGCGTCCTCCATTTCAGACGATACGAGCTCGAGCGCCGCCGTCGTGAAGATGAAGATGTAGGGGAAGGAATAGAGCGCGATGACGACCGCGAGGCCGGTGAAACTGTAGATGTTGAACGGCCCCGCCTCCGCCCCCGTCGCCATCATGTAGAAGCGGTTCAGCCAGCCCGCGTTAGGGCCGGCCAGCAGGATCCAGGCCACCGCGCCGGTGTAGGGCGGCGTGATGAAGGTCGCCAGCACCAGCATGCGGGTGAGACCGCGGCCCGGCATGTTGGTGCGCGCCACGGCCCAGGCCAGCGGCACCGCGAAGATGCTCGCCAGCGCCGCCGAAGCGGCGCCGAGCTTCAGCGAGTTGAACAGCGCGTCGATGTAGCGAGCCCGGCCGTAGGCCGTCGCATAGTTCGAGAAGGTGAACTCGCCCGTACGCTCCGTCTGGAAGCTGGTGATGACCAGGTAGACGAACGGGCTCACCACCAGGAACAGGAGGACCGCGATGATCGCGATCCACAGAAGCCAGGTCGAATCGAAGCGGCTGGCGCGCACCGGACGCACCGGCATTGCATCGATCGCCGAAGACGCCATCGCCATCGTCAGGCGCCGGCGCTCAATTGCCGAACGTATCGCGCCACTGCTCGATCACTTCCGGAATGCCCTTTTCGACTTCCGCCACGGTCGGACGGATGACCTTGATCTCGCTGATCGGCTTGGCGCCCGGAGGCGACGGCACCTCGGGGCGCAGCGGAATGCCGAAGTGCTTGGCGTTGATCTTCGAGGCCTCGATTGTATAGAGGTACTCCATGAAGAGCTTCGCGGCGTTCGGATGCTTGGTGCCCTTCATGATCGCCGACGGCGAGATGATCAGCACCGAACCGTCGCTGGGATAGGACACCGCCAACGGATTGCCGCGCGCCGCGCTGAACAGGGTGGAGCCGTCCGCTCCCGCCGCCACCTGACGCTCACCGGCGTTCAACGCCGTGACCGTATCGTTGATCGAGCGGCCGATCTGCGGCTTGTTCTTCTCGAGCTTGTCGAAATACTGCCACCCATAGAGCTTCTTCATCGACAGGACCCAGGTCCCGACATAGCCCGAGAAACCCGGATGTCCGGTCGAGACCTTGCCCTTCCACTTGATGTCGAGCAGGTCCTCCCACTTCTTCGGCGCGTCCTCGGGCTTCACCTTCGACGTATTGTAGGTGAGCACGACCAAGCCGGCAGCGGTGGTATGGAAGTAGCCGTCGGAATCGAAGTTGCGAAAGGCTTCCGAGATCTTGGGCGTGTTCTCGGGCACGTACTTCTCGAGGCGGCCTTCCGCCTTGAGGCGGGCGTAGTGGCCGAGGTCGGTCGACGAGAAGACGTCGCAGATCGTCTGGTTGTTCTTGAGGTCCTGCAGGAGCCGCTGATAGGCGACCTGGGCCGTCGTACGCACGACGTTGACCTTGATGCCGTACATCTCGGTAAAGCCACGCCCCAGATCCTCCGCCCCTTCGGACGTGTAATGGGCAACGTACCACGTGAGCTCGCCTTCCTTCTTGGCGGCTTCGGTCAGCGCATTCAGATCGGCCCGCGCGGCGAGGGGCAGGAATGCAAGAGCCACGCCCAAGGCAAGGCTTACCAATCTCTTCATCAGTTCCTCCCGGATCGTTGGTCCGTTATTTATTGCTTGCGATACGATCACACGACGCGCGCCACCACAAGCGCAGGAGACCCGAGAGAACGCGCATGACGGAAAGCGATCGATCGGCCGGCTGGGCCGCCTATTACCAGCAACTTCGCGACCGCCCTCCTCGCAAGACGCTGCTCGCCGCGCTCGATGCGTTCGGCGATGCACCCGCTGACGCCCTCGTCATGGATCTGGGCTGCGGCGACGGCCGTGACGTGATCGAGGAGCTGCGTCGCGGCTGGCGCGTCGTCGCCGTAGATGCGGAACCCGAAGCGCTGCGGCAACTGCAGGCGCGGCCGCTGCCCGAGGGCAGCGACGTCACGCCGGTCACCGCACGCCTCGAAGAGGTGCCGATCCCGCTCGGCGTGCATCTCGTGAACTCGAGCTTCGCCATGCCCCTATGCGAGCCGGAGGCCTTCCATCGAACCTGGGAGCGCATCCGCGAGGCCCTTCCCGCGGGAGGTCGCTTCTCGGGCCAGTGGTACGGCCCGCGCGACAGCTGGGTCGGTCGTCCCGGCATGACGTTCGTCTCGCGCGAGGAAGCACTTGCCCTTCTTCAGGGATTGGACGTCGAGATGTTCGAGGAAGAGGAAGCCGACGGCGTCACGCCGCGCGGCAACGCCAAGCACTGGCACATCTTCCACATCGTCGCGAAGAAGCCCTAGGCAGCCCGCTCTCACTGTGCGAGGCTCCTCCTCCCATCAACATCGAAAGGAGGTGATCCTGTGGACTTGACCATCACGACACTGGCGACCTTGGCAGTTACCGCCACCGGGATCTTCTTTCCTGCATTGGCTCAGTGCTGCCCTTAAGAGGGCGCCGATAGTCGGCACAAAGCCGCCTCCGGGCGGCTTTGTTGTGTCTGGGCCGTATCGATGCGCGAAAGCCCCGACGGTGGACAAGGCGGCGCGCGGTGGCCGACACTTGGGCCACGAAATTCAGGAGGAAGAAACATGGCAGCCGTCGTTCCGGTCACGGCCGAAATCGCCAAGCGCGCCGCCGCCCTCGCCTGGCAGGACCTGCCGGAAGATCTGGTCGAGCGCACCAGGCAGTGCCTGCTCGACTGGTTCGCCGTCACCATTGCGGGCGCCCAGGAGGACCTGACCAACATCCTCGTGAGCGAGGCGCTGGAAGACGGCGCCAAGGGGCCCGCAACCCTGGTCGGCCGAGCGGAGACCGTGCTGCCCTCGACCGCCGCCCTGATCAACGGCGCCGCCAGTCATGCCCTGGACTACGACGACGTGAACTTCTCGATGGGCGGCCATCCCACGGTGACGGTCGTCCCGGCGCTGCTGGCGCTCGGCGAACAGATGAAGGCGCCCGGCCGCCTGTTCATCGAGAGCTTCGTGGCGGGCTACGAGACCTCCGGCCGCGTCGGCCGGCTGGTGTCGCCCAGCCACTACCAGAAGGGCTTCCACGTCACCGGCACGGTCGGCTCCTTTTCGGCCGCGGCCGCCGCGGGTCGCATGCTGGGTCTCGACGACCGCCAACTCGCCGTCGCCTTCGGTATCGCTGCCACGCAGGCGGCCGGCCTGAAGTCGAACTTCGGCACCATGTGCAAGCCGCTGCATGCCGGCACCGCGTCCGAGCACGGGCTGCGGGCCGCACGCCTGGCCGCCCGCGGCTTCACCGCCCGCGGCGATTCCCTCGAATGCGACCAGGGCTTCGCCGCGTCGCAGAGCGACGATCTCAACGCCGAGGCGGCGCTCGGCGAGCCGCCGTCGGGCTGGCACCTGCGCAACAACCTCTTCAAGTACCACGCGGCCTGTTACCTGACGCACGCCCCCATCGAGTGCGCCAAGGAGATCCGGCTCAAGAACAACTTCCCGCCGGAGCGCGTGCAGAAGATCCTGCTGCGGATCGATTCCGGCGCCGACAGGGTCTGCAACATCCCCAACCCGACGACGGGCCTCGAAGCCAAGTTCTCGCTGCGCCAGACCGTGGCGATGGCGCTCGCCGGTGTCGATACCGCCAACCTCGGTTCCTACAACGAGGCGGTGACCCAGGAGCCGCGCATCCGGGACCTGCGCGACAAGATGGCGATCGAGTTTCAGCCGCACTGGTCGCATTCTCTGGCCGAAATGGCGATCCAGCTCGACGACGGCACCACCATCGAGGTCATGCATGACTCGGGCATCCCCTGGGCCGATCTCGAGAAACAACGCCAGGCGATCGAGACCAAGTTCGACAGCCTGGTGACGCCGCTGCTCGGCGCCGCCGGCGCCCGCCGCCTGCACGATGTCATCGAACGCATCGACAGCCTCACCGACGTGGGCGAACTCGTCCGCGCCTCAGCCAGGAGCTAAGTCAAAGAATGTCGGAGGATTTCAGGGCCCGCGCCCGGCTGGTGCCCAAGGGCAACCGCTATGAGGATTTCGAGGTCGGCCGCGTGTTCCGGCACCATTGGGGCCGCACGATCACCGAGTCGGAGAGCACGCTCTTCACGACGCTGACCCTGCACTTCAATCCGCACTACTACAACGCCGCCTACGCCCAGGCGCACGGCCATCCCGGCATCGTGGCCAACCCCCTGCTCGTCTTTACGACGGTGTTCGGCCTCACCGTCGAGGATCTCAGCGAGGGCGGTGGGCCGTTCCTCGGCGTCAACGAACTCACCTATCACCAGCCCGTCTATCCCGGCGATTCGCTGCGTGCGGAATCGACGGTGCTCGACCGGCGCGTCTCTGACTCCCACAAGGGGTTCGGAATCGTCACCTGGCACAGCAAGGGCTTCAACCAGCGCGAAGAACTCGTGATCGACTTCAAGCGCACCAACCTCGTCCGTCTCAGGAATCCTCAGTAATGCCTTTCCTTACCGAAGAACGCCGCATGATCCAGGAGCAGGCGCGCGAGTTCACGCTGAACGAAGTGCTGCCGGTCGCCAACAAGCTCGACCCCGAAAAGGGCGACATTCCGATGGACCTGCGCGAGAAGATGGCCGAGCTCGGCTATTTCGGAATCCTGATCCCCGAAGAGTATGGTGGCCTCGGCCTCGGCTGCTCGGAATACTGCCTCGTCACCGAGGAACTGTCGCGCGGCTGGATGAGCGTCGCGTCGATCATCGCCCGCGGCAACCTGCTGATCGGCTCGCACGAGATGAGCGAAGAGCAACGCAGGCGCTACCTCCCCCGCATGGCCAAGGGCGAGTTCCTCGGCGCCTTCTCGATGTCCGAGCCCAATGCCGGCTCCGACATCTCCAACATCTCGTGCCGTGCCAAGAAGGACGGTGACGGCTACCTGATCAGCGGCAACAAGTACTGGTGCACCTTCGCCGACGGCGCCGACTTCATGATCATCATCGCGCGCACCTCGGACGCGCCGCCGGGCAAACGCCATCTCGGCCTGTCGATGTTCTTCGTCGAGAAGAAGCGCGGTGAGCTGCCCAAGGGCGTCAACGGCGCGCCGATCCCCAAGATCGGGTATTTCGGCTGGAAGACCTGGGAACTGGCCTTCGACAATTTCCGGGTTGAAGCCTCAGACATGATCGGCAAGGAAGGCCACGCCTTCTACTACGCCACGTCGGGTCTCGAGACGGCCCGCGCCCACACCGCCGCCCGTGCGATCGGGCTGGCCCAGGGAGCGCTCGACGATTCGATCCAGTACGCCAATGACCGCAAGCAGTTCGGCCATTCGATCTCGGACTTCCAGGCGATCCGCTTCAAGATCGCCGACATGGCCACGCAGATCGAGGCGGCGCGGCAGCTCATGTACTTCGTGTGCGAGCAGATCGACACCGGCCAGCGCTGCGACAAGGAAGCCTCGATGGTGAAGCTGTTCGCCTCGGAGATGGCGGAGCGGGTGTGCAGCGAAGGCCTGCAGATTCATGGCGGCGCCGGCTACACGACCCTGCACGCCGTCGAGCGCCACTGGCGCGACGCGCGCCTCACCAAGATCTTCGAGGGCACCTCGGAGATCCAGAAGCGCATCATCTCCGACCGTCTGCTCGGCCGCGGGAGGAACTGATGAAAGTCTCCACATTCACCGGCAAGACCAACTACTTCGAGGACTTCACGGTCGGCGACGTGATGAAACACGCCCGCGGCAAGACCGTGGAGCCGATGGAGCAGGTGTGGATCACCAACGTGACCATGAATACGGCCGAGGCCCACTTCAACGAGCACCTGACCCAGTCGACGCCCTACGGCCAGCGCCTGGGTTTCGGCGGCGTCACCATCTCCATGTGCATCGGCCTCGCCGCCGAGGACACGGCCGAGAACGCGCTGATGGAACTGGGCATGGACAAGATCCGGCTCAAGGGTCCACTGCATCACGGCGACACGCTCTATTGCTACACCGAGGTGCTGGAGAAGAAGGATGCCCAGCAAGACGACGCCGGCATCGTCCGCTTCAAGCATTACGGTGTGAACCAGGACGACAAGCACATCTTCGAGGGTGAGCGCACCGTCCTGATCAAGCGCCGCAGTCATTGGGGAGACAAGTGAGCGCCACCGAAGTCCTCGGCGCTCTCGACGGTGTCCGCATCGTCGACCTCACGCAGATGCTGGCCGGGCCCTACTGCACGATGCTGCTGGCCGACCAGGGCGCGGAGGTCATCAAGGTCGAGCCGCTCGACGGCGATCATACCCGCATCATCGGGCCCTATCATGCCGACGACAAACTCAAGGCGTTCGGCGGCTACTTCGCCTCGGTGAACCGCAACAAGAAGTCGATCGCCATCGATCTCAAGACGGAAGCGGGGCGCGATCTCGTCCTGAAGCTCTGCGACAACGCCGATGCGGTGGTCGAGAATTACCGCGGCGGCGTCATGGATCGCCTGGGCCTCAGCTACGAGACCCTGCACGCCCGTAACCCGAAGCTGGTCTATGCCACCATCCGCGGCTTCGGCGATGTGCGCACCGGCAAGAGCCCCTATGCGGACTTCCCGGCCTACGACGTCATCAGCCAGGCGATGGGCGGCATCATGGCCATCACCGGTCCCGACAAGGACACGCCGATGAAGGTCGGGCCGGGCGTCGGCGACATCGTGCCGGCGATCACCTGCGCCTTCGGCATCGTCTCGGCGATCCTCCGCGCCTACAAGACCGGCAAAGGTCAGTTCGTCGATGTCGGTATGGTCGACGCGATCCTGGCGGTCTGCGAGCGCATCATGCACCAGCACTCCTATGCCCACGCGCTGCCGCATCCCGAGGGCAATCACCACCCCCTGCTCTGCCCGTTCGGCATGTTCCCGGCCAGGGACGGCTTCGTGACGATCGCCGCCCATGCCGACGCGCACTTCCCGATCCTGTGCCGGCTGATCGACAGGCCGGAATTCGCCACCGATCCGCGGTTCATCACCGTGCAGGACCGCCGCGCCAACCAGGACGTTCTCATCGCCACGGTCTCCGACTTCACCCGCCAGCGTACCAAGCAGGAGCTGCTGAAGCATTTCGGCGGCAAGGTGCCCTTCTCGCCGGTCTACAACGTGCGGGACATCGTGGCCGATCCGCATTTCAAGGCTCGGGACATGCTGCCCTGGGTGCCCCATCCCGGCCTCGACCACGAGGTCCAGATCGCGGGCGTGGCCGTGAAGATGACCGAGACGCCCGGCAAGGTGCGCCATCGCGCGCCGTTGCTGGGCGAACACACCGACGAGTATCTGAAGACCATCGGCCTCGGCGCGGACGACATCGCCCGCCTGCGCGCCGACAAGATCGTAGCCTGAGGAGAATATTGATGACCGACCGTCCCAAGCGCGCCCGCCGCGTCCAGCTCTCGACCCCGGGGTCGAGCGAGAAGATGATCCAGAAGGCGTCGGAGTCGAAGGCCGATCACGTCTTCCTCGATCTCGAGGACGCCGTCGCGCCCAGCCAGAAGCGGGACGCGCGCAAGAAGATCATCGAGGGCCTGAAGTCGCTGAACTGGAAGGGCAAGACGCGCTGCGTGCGCATCAACGACCTGACCACCGAGTACGCCTACGAGGACATCATCGAGATCGTCGAGGGCGCGGGCGAGCATCTCGACACGATCATGATGACCAAGGTGCAGACCGCCGCCGACGTGCTCTTTGCCGACAAGCTGCTTCACCAGATCGAGAAGAAGCTGAAGATGAAGCGCAGGATCGGCCTCGAGGCGCTGATCGAGGAAGTCGAGGGCATGCAGAACGTGGACTCGATCGCCGCCTGCACCCCACGCCTCGAATGCCTGGTGTTCGGCATGGGCGACTTCTCCGCGTCCATGGGCGTCACCAACAAGAACGTCGGCGAGACCGACGGCTACCCCGGCGACATCTGGCACTATGCCCGCTTCCGGCTGATCATGGCCTGCCGCGCCGCCGGCATCGATCCGGTCGACGGCCCGTTCGCCGACTTCAAGAATCCCGACGCCTACCGCGAGGAGTGCAAGCGCTCGATGATCCTGGGCTGCGTCGGCAAGTGGGCGATCCATCCCTCGCAGATCGACATCGCGCTCGACGTCTACTCGCCCAAGCCCGAAGACATCGCCCGCGCCCGCAAGCTCGAGAAGGCCTACGCCGAGGCGGAAGCCGCCGGCCAGGGCGCGATCAACGTCGACGGCATCATGGTCGACGTCGCGTCGATCCGCATCCTGCGCAATACGATCCTGAACAAGGCCGACCTTTACGGTCTGTAGGATGCAACAGGGCGCGGCGCCGAACACGGAAGGCCCGCGCCCCGGTCTGCGGCCGGCACTCGTCCCCATCGGGGCGATGCTGGGCACGCAGATGCTCATCTCGCTGGCCGTCCTGTCGCTCAGCGTGCTGATGCCCGCGGTCGCACGGGACCTCGGGATCTCGCCGAAGCTCGTCGGTGCCTTCACCGCCGTCACCTATGCCATCGCCTCGGGGGTCGCCCTGTGGAGCGCGGGCCCGATCTCGCGCCTGGGCGCGGTCCGCGTCTGCCAGTTCGCCATGCTGGCCGCCGCCATCGGCCTTGCGCTGAATGCCACGGCCTTCGTCTCCGCGACCGTCGTGGCGGTGGCCTTCATCGGCTTCGCCCAAGGCCCGATCAATCCCGCTTCGGCACACATCCTGAGCCAGCGCGTGCCGCGCGCCTGGTTCAGCCTCGTCTTCTCGGTCAAGCAGACCGGCGTCCCTCTGGGCTTCGCGGCCGCCGGCATTTTCCTGCCCCTGCTGCTGCCGGCCCTGGGGTGGCGCGGCGCCTCGCTGGCGGCCGCCGCCCTGCTGCTGGCGGGCGCCGCGGTGCTCGAACTGCTGCGCGCCCGACTGGATGCCTCGGTCGCTCCTTCGGCGCCGTCCGAGGGCATCTGGTCCTCGATCGTGCACGTGATGCGCCATCCGGAGATGCGCGTTCTCGGCTGGTCGGCGCTGCTCTACGTCGTGGCGCAGCACACCTTCACGTTCTTCCTGGTCACCTACCTCTACGAGCATTGCCGCCTCAGCATCGCCGAGGCGGGCTTGCTGCTGTTCCTGGCGCAGATCGGCGGCACCTTGCAGCGCCTGATCCTGGGCGCGCTGGGCGACCGGTTTCCGCGCATGATGCTGTTGGGCTGGACGGGCATCGGCATCGCGCTGGGCGCCGTGGCCACCAGCCTGATCTCGGCCGAGACGCCCTACTGGCTGATCGGCCTGATCGTCTTCGCCTACGGCACGGTCGTGATCAGCTGGAACGGCGTCTCGATCGCGGAGTTCGCGGCCCTCGCGCCGCCAGGACAGGTAGCCGCCGTCGCCGCGGTCCAGACCGCCCTCGCCTTTTCCGGCGCCGTCATCGGCCCGCCGCTGTTCGGCCTGATCGCTGCGGTCGCCGACTATCGCAGCGCCTTCCTGCTGGTCGCTGCCTGCGTCCTCGCCGCCGCCGTTTGGCAGATCGCAACGTCGGCCCGCCTGCGCGCGGCCTGAGCCTCAGGACTCCTTTATGCCGGCGGTCCTCACGATCTCCGCCCACTTGTTCGTCTCGTGCGCCTGGAAGTCCGCCACTTCCTGGGGCGAACCTGCGAACGAGATGCCGTGGCTCGTCTTCAGCCAGTCGAGGTAGGCCGGACATTTGGCGCCCTGCCGCACGAGCGCTTTGCGCTTGTCGACGATCTGCTGCGGCGTGCGGGTTGAGCGTCTGCGTCGTTTGCGTGGTGAAGATAAGCGTATAGCCGTCGAGCGCCGCGGCCGCTGCCGACTGGGCCGCGATCATCCGGATGGGCTTGCTCGGATGCTCCTGAGCGACGGCCGGTACCGCGAGCAGCATTCCGACCAGCAAACTGAGGAGTTTCGTGGACCAACTCCAGTCCGAGCGAAATGCTAGCGTCATCCCAAGCAAAAGGAGGAAACGAGAGGATGAAGAATCCGTCACTGCCGCTCGCCGCGGCCCTCATGATCCTGGCCGTCGCTCCGGCCGCCTGGGCACAGAAATCCGGTGGCACGCTCAAGATCGCGCACATGGACAATCCGCCGAGCGCGTCGATCCACGAGGAAGCGACGATCTCGACCGTCATGCCGTTCATGTCGGTCTACAACAACCTGGTGATGTTCGATCCCAAGACGAAGCAGAACACGCCAGACAACATCATTCCCGATCTCGCCACCGAGTGGAAATGGAGCGACGACGGCAAGCAGCTCACCTTCAAGCTGCGCGACGGCGTGAAGTGGCACGACGGCAAGCCCTTCACCAGTGCCGACGTGAAGTGCACCTGGGACATGGTGATCTCCAACGAATCGAAGCTGCGCAAGAACCCGCGCAAGACCTGGTACTTCAATCTCGACCAGGTCACGGTCAACGGCGATCGAGAGGCGACCTTCCACCTCAAGCGGCCGCAGCCGTCGCTGCTCACCATGCTCGCCGCAGCCTTCTCGCCGGTCTATCCCTGCCATGTCCCGACGGCGCAGATGCGGACCAAGCCGATCGGCACCGGCCCGTTCAAGTTTGTCGAGATGAAGCAGAACGAATCGATCAAGCTGGCACGCAACCCTGACTACTGGAAGCCCGGCCGTCCCTACCTCGACGCGATCGAGTTCTCGATCATCCCCAACCGGGCCACGTCGCTACTGACCTTCGTGGCCGGCAAGCTCGACATGACCTTCACGTCCGTCGTCACGCCGGCCATGGTCAACGACCTCAAGGTCCAGGCGCCGACGGCGATCTGCGAGGCGCAGCCGACGAATACCCAGGCCAACCTGCTGGTCAACCGCGAGAAGCCACCGTTCGACGACGCAAAGATCCGTCGCGCCATGGCCTTGTCGCTCGACCGCAACGCCTTCAACGAGATCCTGGGCCAGGGCAACTACCGTATCGGCGGCGCGATGCTGCCGCCGCCGGAAGGCCTCTGGGGTATGCCGACCGAGTTCCTGTCGACCGTGGCAGGCTACGGCCCCGACGTGGCCAAGGCACGCGAGGAGGGCCGCAAGATCATGGCGGAGCTCGGCTACACGGCCGACAAGCCGCTGAAGATCAAGGTCTCGACCCGCAACATCCCGAGCTACCGCGATCCCGCCGTCATCCTGATCGACCACCTGAAGCAGGTGAACATCCAGGCCGAGCTGGAGCCGCTCGAAACCGCGGTCTGGTACAATCGGATGATGCGCCGCGACTTCGCCATCGGCATGAACATCCAGGGCGTCGGCGTCGACGATCCTGACGTCGTCTTCTACGAGACCTTCCGCTGCGGCTCCGAGCGCAACTACACGAACTACTGTAATCCGGAAGTCGAAAAGCTGTTCGACCAGCAATCGACGATGAGCGACCTCGAGGCCCGCCGGAAGCTGGTGTGGGAGATCGACAAGAAGCTGCAGGAAGACGGCGCCCGTCCGGTCATCCAGCACGGTTGGGGCGGTACCTGCTGGCGTCCCGAGGTGAAGGCCGTGAACCTCGCGGTCAACACCATCTACAATCACTGGCGCTTCGAGGATGTCTGGCTAGACCGCTAGGACGACGCTAGGTTCCGGCAGATGAATGATCGGAGGTTTCGATGATCAAGGGTCTGCATCACAACGCCTATCGCTGCCGCGACTCTGAGGAGACGAGGAAGTTCTACGAGGACTTCCTCGGCCTCCCCCTCGCCCATACGCTGAAGATCGAGCAGACCAAGACGGGTCGCGCGACCGGCGCCGGCGTGCTGCACACCTTCTTCCAGCTCGACGACGGCTCGTGCCTCGCCTTCTTCGAGGCGCCGGACATGCCGTTCGACTTCAAGGACCAGCACGACTTCGATCTTCATATCGCCCTGGAGGTCGAGCCCGATCATCTCGAGAGGATGTTCGCCAAGGGCAAGGCGGAAGGCCGCGAGGTCCGCGGCGTCTCCGACCATCATTTCATCCGGTCGATCTATTTCCGCGATCCCAACGGCTACGTGATCGAACTGGCCGCCAAGGTGCCGGGCCAGGAATCGGCCATGGATCCGACCGAGAACGGCGCGCGCGCCAAACTCGACGAGTGGCAGGCCAGCAAGGCCAGATCGGCAAGAGCGGCCTAGGGTCTTTCCGAACGAGCTGGAATCAAGCCACCAACCTCATGCTGAGGAGGCTGCGGAGCAGCCGTCTCGAAGCATGGGCACGAGCACCGTGCTTGCTGCCCATCCTTCGAGACGCCGCGCGGGCGCGGCTCCTCAGGATGAGATGGGGTGTTTGATCTTTCCGAACCGGAAAGACTCTAAGTAGTAGATCCCGTCGTCTCGACCGGAGCGCGCAGCACGGAACGGAGAGACCTTCTCTCCACGATTTGCCGGCTTTCGGCTGAACCAAGGCCTCTCCGCTACGCCTCGCTTCACGAGGCTTCGGTCGAGACGACGGGAATGTCAGGCCAGGTTCTTCTTGAAGAAGGCGATCGTGCGGTCCCAGGCGATCTTGGCCTGGGCCTCGTTGTAGCGCGGCGTTGAATTGTTGTGAAAGCCGTGCTGCGTGCCGGGGTAGATGAACATCTCGTAGAGCACTCCGTTGGCCTTCAGCGCCGTCTCGTAGGCTGGCCACATCGCGTTGATGCGCTCGTCTCTCTCGGCATACTGAACCAGAAGCGGCGCCTTGATGTTCGGCACAGACGCGATCTCTGCTGCCGGGCCGTAGAACGGCACGCCGGCATTCATCTCGGCGCCCAGGGTCGCGGCCAGGAAGTTGGTCGCCCCGCCGCCCCAGCAAAAGCCCGTGACGCCGAGCTTGCCTGTCGATAGCGCGTGAGTTTTCAGGAAGCGCGCGCTGTTCACCATGTCGGTCCGCAGCTTGCCCTGGTCAAGCTTGGCCTGCAGCGTGCGTCCATCATCGTCGTTGCCTGGATAGCCGCCGACGGGAAAGAGCGCGTCCGGTGCCAGCGCGAGGAAGCCCTCGGTTGCCGCGCGGCGCGCCACGTCCTCGATGTAGGGGTTGAGTCCGCGATTCTCGTGGATGACCAGGACCACCGGGAACGGACCGTTGCCCTTCGGCTGGACCAGATAGCCGCGCATCGTTCCCGAAGTCCCGCCCGGCGACGGATAGGTCACGTACGTCGGCTTGATGCGATCATCGGTGAACGAGATCGTCTGGGCCTGGACGTAGCGCGGCAGCAAGGCTTGCGCCATGGCAAGCCCGCCGACTGCTGCCGCGGCGGCTCGCGACAGGAAGGTCCGGCGGTCCATGTCGCCGTGGCAGTACTCGTCGTAGAGATCGAAGACGCGCCGATCGATCTCGATCTGGGTCAGGTTCTGTCCGGCCATCGTGCCCCCCCGCTTCTCCTGTCAGCCGAGGTTTCGGCGGTAGAGCGCGATCAGGCGCTCCCAGTGCCTCTCGGCCGCCGGCTTGTCGTAGCACCAGCGCTGCGGGAAGGCGAAGCCGTGGTGCACGGTCGGCTGGATCTCGAGTTCACCCTTCGCGCCCGACTTGTCGAACAGGGCCTTCAGTTCCTTGACCATCTCGGGCGGCGCCAGCTCGTCATGCTCGGCGCAGGAAATGTAGAGTTCGCCCCTGGCCTGGCCGAGTGTCAGGTGCGGGCTCTCGACCGCATCGCTCACCAGCCAGGTGCCGTAGAACGACGCGGCCGCCGCGATACGATCCGGGAAGCGCGCGGCCGCCGCCAGCGAATAGGGGCCGCTCATGCAATAACCATGGGTCCCAACCGGGCCCTTCTTCGATTCCTTCTGGGCATCCGCGTAGGCGATCATTGCCGCCACGTCACCCATCACCGGCGGGATGGTCATCTTGGTCCGAACCGAGCGCATGCGCGTGTGTTCGTCGCTGCCGTGCTTCAACACGTCCGGCCCGTACTTCGTGTCGGTCCCGGCGCGGTAATAGAGATTGGGCAGCATCACGTAGTAGCCGACCGTCGCCAGCCGGCGCGCCATGTCATAGAGCTCCTCGCGGATGCCCGGCGCGTCCATCAGGAACAGGACCGGGGGGTAGGGCCCGCCCCTCTCCGGATGGCAGATGAATGTTTCCATGGCCCCGTCCCTGGTCGGGATGTCCAGAATTTTCTCGATCATGGGATGTCTCCTCTGCCTTGCAGAATGCCGGAGCCTTGATAGGCTTCGCTCAATAACAAAGCCTAGGGAGAGAAACGATGAGACGTAACCTGTTCAGCACGGCCGCATTCTGCCTTGCGGCCTGGGCCCTGCCGGCGGCCGCCCAGCTTTCCGACAACACCCTGAAGGTCGGTGTCGCGACAGACCTGTCGAGCCTCTATGCCGATATCAACGGTCCTGGCGCGGTGCTCGCCGTGCAGATGGCGATCGAGGATTTCGGCGGCTCCGTGCTTGGCCAGAAGATCGAACTCGTGTCCGGCGACATCCAGAACAAGGCGGATGTTGCGGCAACCACGGTCGGCCGCTGGTACGACAACGAGAAGGTCGACATGGTCATGGGCGCCGGCGCCTCCTCCTCGTCGATTGCCGCCGCCCGCGTGGCCGGCGACAAGAAGCGGATCTTCATCGCGCCCGATCCCGCCTCGTCGGATCTGACCGGCAAGCTCTGCAATCCCTACCTGATCCACTGGGTCTACGATACCGCCGCCCTCGCCAACGGCACCGGCTCGGCGGTCGTGAAGGCCGGGGGCAAGACCTGGTTCTTCCTCACCGCCGACTATGCCTTCGGCTACGCGCTGGAGCGCGACGTTTCCGCCGTGGTGAAGGCGGCCGGCGGCACCGTGGTCGGCGGCGTCAAGCACCCGATCAACACCAACGACTTCTCTTCGTTCCTGCTGCAGGCGCAGGCCTCGAAGGCGCAGATCATCGGTCTCGCGAATGCCGGCGGCGACACGATCAACTCGATCAAGCAGGCCTCCGAGTTCGGTATCACGAAGGGCGGCCAGAAGCTTGCGGGCCTGCTGGTCTTCATCTCCGACATCCACTCGCTGGGCCTCGAGCGCGCCCAGGGCCTCAACCTGACCGAGGCGTTCTACTGGGATCTCAACGACCGCACGCGTGCCTTCTCCAAGAAGTTCGCCGCCCGGTTCAACGGCAAGATGCCGACCAGCGTGCAGGCCGGCTTCTATTCGGCGACGCTCGCCTACCTGAACGCGGTGAAGTCGACCGGGACCGACAACGCCGAAAAGGTGATGGCCGCGATGAAGGCCGCCAAGTGGGACGATCCCATCTTTGGGCCGAGCTACGTCCGCGAGGACGGCCGCAAGATGCACGACATGTATCTCTTCGAGGTCAAGAAGCCCTCCGAGTCGAAGGGCCCGTGGGATTACTACAAGCTGCTCTCAAAGATCTCCGGCGAGGAGGCCTTCCGCCCCCTGGCCAACAGCGAGTGTCCGATGGTCAAGAAGAACTGAACCGGAGTCCCGTCATGGCCGATCAGCGGCCGTGACGGGACGCCCCCCCGCAACGCCGCGTAACATGTACCCACCCGAACGCATCGTCTGTCTGACCGAGGAAACCACCGAGACACTCTACTTGCTGGGTGAGCAGGACAGGATCGTCGGTATCTCCGGCTACACCGTCCGGCCTCCGCAGGCACGCCGGGAGAAACCCCGGGTTTCAGCCTTCATCTCCGCCGACATTCCCAAGATCCTCGCCCTGCAGCCGGACCTGGTCCTCACCTTTTCGGACCTGCAAGCCGATATCGTGGCGTCGCTCATTCGAGCGGGTGTCGCCGTTCATGCCTTCAACCAGAGGACCGTCGCGGAAGTCCTGGGCATGATCCGCACGCTCGGCGCCTTGGTCGGCGCGCAGGATCGCGCGGACGGCCTCGCGAACCGCCTTGCCGCCAATCTCGAAGCCACACGCCAGCGGACGGCGACGAGGCGCCATCGCCCCAGGGTCTATTTCGAGGAATGGGACGATCCCATGATCTCGGGCATCGCCTGGGTGTCGGAACTGATCGATGCCGCCGGCGGTTCGGACATCTTCCCCGAACTCGCCGCGTGCAAGTCCGCCAAGGACAGGATCGTCACGCCCGAAGAGGTGATCCGTCGGGCGCCCGACATCATCATCGGCTCCTGGTGTGGCAAGAAGTTCAAGAGCGAGAAAGTCGTGGCGCGGCCCGGTTTCGAGACCATCCCGGCCGTCAAGAGCGGACGACTTCACGAGATCAAGTCACCCCTGATCCTGCAGCCGGGGCCGGCAGCCCTCACGGACGGACTCGCCGCTCTGGAAGCGATAATATCGTCGCCAAACGAGACATAGGAAAATCGGAGGAAAGCCCATGAATAGCGGACGGGATCAGTCGAACATCTATGTCGGTGTGGCAGGCTATTTCGGAAAACCCGACCATAAGGGCCGCGTCGGCGTCTTTCGCCGCCCGACCGCGGGCGGTGACTGGCAGCATGTGCTGGGAACGGTCCAGGCCTTCACCATCTTCGTCCATCCGAAGAACCCGGAGATCGTGTTCGCCGGAACGAACGACGGCGTGTGGCGCAGCGCCGATCGCGGCGCCACCTTCCGCCGGACCGCCTTCCCCGATGCCGGCCGGGAGGTCTGGTCCTTCCTCGTCGACTCGCGCGACCCGGATCGCGTGTTCGCCGGTGCCTCGCCGATCGGCGTCTATCGCAGCGACGATGGCGGTGCTTCGTGGCAGGCTCTCCCTACCCCGGCCATCGACACGCACTGCACGGGCCCCTTCGCGTCGCGCGTGATGCGGCTGGTGCAGCACCCGAGGCGCCACGACGAGCTCTACGCCGCGCTCGAGATCAACGGCGTCATGCGCAGCATCGATCTCGGCCAGACCTGGACAGACTGCAGCGCCGGCCTGCTGAAGCTCGCCGAGCAGGAGCATCTCAAGAGCAAGATCGTGAGCGACACGACGGCCGAGGGCATGCTCGACGGCCATGCCGTGACCATCAACCCGGCCGACCCGGACGGGGTGTGGCTTGCCGTCCGCATGGGCCTGTTCCGCAGCAGCGACCAGGGCCGGACCTGGAAGGACATGGAAGTCGGCCGCTTCTCGCCCACCACCTACGGCCGCGACATCCGGGTTTCGCCGGTCGAGCCCAACACGCTCTACTCGGCCCTCTCCGTCGCCGCCGCCAGCAAGGACGGCGGCCTCTATCGCAGCGAGGATGGCGGCGAGAGCTGGGCGCGCTTCGACAAGGTCCAGGTGCATGGCACGATCATGTCGATCGGCCTGCATCCGACCGATGCCGGACAGGTCTATATCGGCGCCCGCTACGACGGCGAGGTCTTCGGCACCCGCGATGCCGGCAGGACATGGCAGGCGATGCCGCTCCCCGGCGAGGTCCAGCACATCTATTCGCTGGCATGCGGCTGACCCCTATAACCGTCGAAGGACCTCTTTTCCGACGCACCGTGTATCGAAGGAAGAGAGGTCTTTTGACTACGCGCCTACGGCGCTTCGCTCAAGACGACTGGGTTTTTGCTTCTTACTTCGACTGCGCCGTGACGTCGTGCGGCGGTGACACCGGAGCCGGCGGTGGTTCCTTCGTCCCGCCCACCAGGCTTGTCAGATCGCGCTGGCGGCCGGTGTCGATCTTCACCGTCGCGGTCATGCCGGCGCGCAACGGCGGTTCCCCGACATGGGGCAGAAGCCGCAGCTTCACGGGCAGGCGCTGCACGACCTTCACCCAGTTCCCGCTGGCGTTCTGCGGCGGCAAAATCGCAAACTCAGCCCCCGTCGCCGGGCTCACACTTTCGACCAGCGCGTCCCACTTCACGTCGGGATAGGTGTCCAGCATCACGGTGGCCTTCTGGCCGACCTTCACATGCGTCAGCTCGGTCTCCTTGAAGTTCGCCTCGACCCAGGGCCGGCTCAGCACGACCAGCGAGAAGAGCGGCGTCGACGCCTTGACTTGCTCGCCCTGCTGCAGGCGCATGTTGACGACCACACCGTCGACCGGGGCGCGGACCGTCGTGCGGGCGAGATCGAGCGCCGCCCGCTCGCGGGCCGCCGTCTTCTCCCGCACCAGCGGATGCGCCTCCACGGCGAGCTGAGGATCGCCATTCAGCGCCGCCAGCACGCGCCGCAGCTTCTCGCGCGCCGTCGCCACGCGGTCGGCCGCCGCGCGGGCGTCGTTCTGCGATTCGTCGCGCTTGCTGGCGGAGGCCACGCCCTTCGCCGCGAGCTCTTCCTGGCGCTGGGCCTGCCGCTGGAAATAGTCGGCCCGCGCCTCGGCGTCGGCCAGTTCGGCCACCGCCTCGCGCCAGATGCCGCGCAGGTTCTCCACGTGCGCCCGGGCCGAATCGAGTTCTGCCTCGGCGCTGTCGAGGGCCAGCCGGAAAGGCCGGGACTCGATGGTGAACAGCTGGGCCCCGGCCTGGACGGAGGCGTGATCCCGCGTGAGCACCCGCCGGATCTGGCCAGAGACCTCGGGCGCGATCTGGACGATGTGCGCCTTCACATAGGCATTGTCGGTCGAGACGTAGCGACCGCCGGACAGCCACCACCAACCTGCCCCGCCGGCCGCCAGCAAAGGCACGGCGATCAGTAGCGCAAGCCGCAGGACAGGGACCGGGCGGCGGCTCATGTGCCGTGGGCCCCGGCCAGCGACTGGAGCCGGCCCTTCACCCGCGCCGCCAGCCGCGTGAACTGCTCGCGTTCGGCAGCAGAGAGCGGCGCCAACGCGTCGTCGACCGTGGCCTCTGCTACCGCCCACATGTCCTTGTGCGCCCGCCGGGCGTCGGCCGTGAGATACAGGCGATTGATCCGGCGGTCGTCGCTGTCGGCGCGGCGCTCGACCCAGCCGTTCTTCTGCATGCGGTCGATCATGCGGCCGGCACTGGCGCGGTCGATCTCCAGCATGTCGGCCAGTTCGGTCTGGCTGGCGCCGGGCCGGCGATAGAGGCGCGTGAGCACCAGCCACTGGGCGCGGGTCAGCCCGATGTCGCGCACGCGGCGGTCGAACACGGTGCGGATCAGGCGCGCAACGTCGGACAGCACGTAGCCGATATATTCGTCGTCGTCGGGGCCCAAGGCTGCTCGCTCGAGATTGTTGCCTAGGCTACAATAGCCCAGGCCATGAGTTCAAGCGCGACCACCGCCGACGCCGCCCCGCCTGCCGCCGAGACCGAAACCTCGCTGGGCAGGAGGATCCTGATTCTCGTCATGGTGGTCCTGGGCTCGACCCTCTACGCGACCACCCTGCTGATCGCCTCGACCCTGCTGCCCCAGATGCAGGGCACCATGTCGGCCACCCAGGACGAGATCGCCTGGGCCATGACCTTCAACATCCTGGCCACCGCCGTCGCGACGCCGATGACCGGCTGGCTGACGGCGCGCTTCGGGCGGCGCGAGACCATGATCTGGTCCGTCCTGGCCTTCACCCTCACCACCCTGATGTGCGGGCTGGCGGATTCGCTGGAGAGCCTGATCCTGTGGCGGGTGCTGCAAGGCGCGCTCGGCGCCCCGGTGATCCCGCTGTCGCAGACCATCCTGCTCGATACCTTTCCCAAGCGTCAGCAGGGGCTCGTGACGTCGATTTTCGGCATGGCCGTCGTGATCGGCCCGGTGATCGGTCCGACCGTCGGCAGCATGCTGTCGGAGATCTACAGCTGGCGCTGGGCCTTCTACATGATCGTGCCGGTGGGCGTGATCTCGTTCATCGGGCTGCGCCTCACCCTGCCCTACGACCGGCCGACCGGCCAGGCCCGCCTCGACTGGACGGGATTCCTGTCGCTCTCGGTCGCCATCGCCTGCGTGCAGCTCGTGCTGTCGCGCGGCCAGCGGCTCGATTGGTATGATTCGGCCGAAATCCAGATCGAGACGTTCATCGCCATCGTCTCCTTCTGGATCTTCCTCGCCCACAGCCTCACCGCCGAGCGGCCGTTCCTCAACCTGAAGCTCCTCCTCGACCGCAACTACTCGATCGGCCTCGTGCTGGTACTGATCTACGGCATGCTGAACTTCACGCCGATGGTGCTGCTGCCGCCGCTCCTGCAGCAGCATGCCGGCTTCCCCGACGCGCTGATCGGCGAGGTCATCGCCGCGCGCGGCGTCGGCGCGACCCTCGGCTTCTTCCTCGCCATCTTTGTCGGCCGCATGGATCCGCGCATCGGCCTGATCGCAGGCTTCCTGTTGCAGACCCTGTCGGGCGTCTGGCTGATGGCGATCGACCTCAACGTCGACATGACGACGCTGATGCTGAACAGCCTGCTGCAGGGCGTGGCCGTCGGCGTCATCTGGGTGCCGCTCACCCTGGTCACCTTCTCGAACATGAGCGGCGCCAACCTGGCCGAGGGCACGGCGGTCTATCACCTGCTGCGCAACATCGGCTCCAGTTTCTTCATTTCGATCTGCGTGGCCGAGATTGTGCGCGCGACCAGCACAAACTACAGCCGCATGGTCGAGCTGGTGAACCCCTACAACAAGTCGCTCGCCCTGCCCTGGGTGACCGGGGGCTGGGACTACGAAACCGTGTCGGGGCTCGCGAAACTGTCCAGGGAGATCAACCGGCAGGCAGCGATGATCGGCTATATCAACGCGTTCGGCCTCTATACGGCGGCTTCGGCCATGGCGATTCCGCTCATCCTGCTGATCGGGCGGCGCGCAAGAAAATAGCGGAGCCGACCAGGCTGTAGTACTCTGCGACGCTGCGAGAAAGCAGGAGTCGTGGGGCATAAACGAAACAAACGCAATAAACGAAACAATTGAAACGATTGCCGCACCCCCGCTTATCCCGTGCCGCGGCACCCTTCACGCAACATTATTGCTCAAAGGCGCCTCCGCTCGCGCCTTCCGATAGGCCGTCCGCGCGGTCCTGGCGGCCAGGAGCGCCGCTTCCCGCCGGTCGGCCGCGCGGTCGTCCAGCATGTACAGCAGGGCCGCGCAGAAGATGAAGGCGCCGCCCAGGACGTAATAGTGCCAAGCCTCCAGGTAGAGCCGGAAGGTCACGACGACCAGGGGCACCGGGACGAACACCAGCATGAACCTGATCCAGGAGCGGCGGTTGTAGATCCGCACGGCCGCCCTCGCCTGCTTCTGCCGTTCCCACATGTCCCGCCGCAGCGCGTCGAGATCGGGACGTGATTCAACGCTCACGTGCCCGCCCTCCGGCACGGGCCATCTCGCGAGCGACCAGACGCGCTGCCGGTCCACTGCGGGCCGCCGAGTCCGGCTTCAACAGATTGCCGATCTCGAACCGCAGGCGCTGCACCTCGGGATGCATCACCGCCGCCCGCCGCATCGCATCGGTGCCGGTCACGAGCCTCCCGAAGTTCGGCGGCCGCTCGCCTTTCGTGCGCGGGTATTCGAGATCGACCATCGCGGCGAGCGACCAGGCCTGCCGGCTCACCTCGGCCGCCCGCGCCAGGTAGGCCGCCGCGACACCGTCGAGACTGCCCTGCCAGTTCGCCAGCACATCACGCAGTTCGAGGGCGTGGCCGGCCGCGACCGACATGCCCTGTCCGAAGGTCGGGTTGAAGCTCGATATGCAGTCGCCGATCGGCAGCACCCGCGACGGCAGGCACGCCCCGCGCTCGAAGTGCCGCCATCTTGCCTCGGCAATCCGGTACCGCCGCACCGGCGTCAGCGGCACGGCCGCGCGAAGGCGCTCTGCAATGTCGGGCACCGGCAGGGCCTCGGCATAGGCGCGAAAGCCATCGAGATCGTCCGGCACCCCGTCGTCGAAGCGGCTGCAGAGCGTGATCAGCCATTCGTCGTTCTCGATCGGGCAGACCAGTCCGTAGCGATCGTCGGGCGGCTGGGGGATGCAGGCGATGAACCGTCTCTCGCCGCGGAAGCGCGCCGACTTGGCAAAGCGCGCCGAACTGTAACTCACCTCGATGCCCAGCACCGTCTCCGGCGCCTCGATCCTGGCCAGCAGCCTGTCCCCTCGGCCCGTCGCGATCAGCGTCAGATCGGCACCGACTGGAAACGACTCGACGGGTGTCCGATCATGGACCACGACATTGCCGAGCTGCAGCACCTGCCGTCGCAGCACGTGTTCGAAAGCCGGCCGGCTCATCATGAGTTGGCTGTAACCGAGGTCGCGCGTTGCCTGCCAGGCATCCCGCTCCCAGATCGAGACATCTTCGGTCTGGCGCACCTCGGTTGCTCCGGCGGCCAGCAGCCCCGCGCGCGTGCCGGGGATCAGGCTCTCGAGTGCCCGTTCGCCGCCCTTCAGCAGAGTATGCACATGCAAGTCCTGGGGGACGCCCTTTCGCGGGCGGGGTGAATCGGCCAGTTCGTCCTTTTCGAACATCTCGACCGTTTCGAAGAAGGGCGCGAGGGCCGCCGCCGCCGCGAGGCCTGCGATGCCAGCCCCGACGACAAACGCGCGCCCGCCCAGCCGACCCTCGCCCCTCATCCCGGCTCCCTACTCGCGCCGCAGCCACGCCGACCGCATCGGCCGCAGCACGGCGATTCCCAGCACCGCCGCGACGGCGTTGGCGCCGACGGCCAGGGCGAAGACGATCTGCCAGTCGCCGGTCGCCCGCACCAGCGTATCCGACAGCGGCACCAGCATGGCGGCGAAGCCCTTCGCCGTATGCAGCATGCCGGCGTTGGTGGTGGCGTAGCCCGAACCGAAATAGTCGGTGCAGGTCGCGGGAAACAGGCTCGCGACCTCGCCCCAGGCGAAGAAGACCAGGCTGACGAGCAGGACGAACATCACCGGCTCGCCGCCCCATCGCGCGAAGGCCAGGATGCTGAGGGCGCCCAAGGTGAACGCGAAGAACATCGTATTCTCGCGGCCGACATAGTCGGACAGCCAGCCGCAGAGCGGGCGCGCGATGCCGTTGGTGACCCGGTCGAAGGTCAGCGCGAAGGTCAGCGCGGGGAGGGTCAGGCCCAGCATGCTGACCGGCACGTCGGCCACCCCCAGGCTTCGGGCGATACCGGCGAGATTGGCCGTGAAGGTCAGCCCGGCCGCCGTCACCAGCAGCGACATCACGAAGAGTACCCAGAAGAGCGGCGAGCGCAGCACCTCGCCCGGCCTGTGGTCGTGCAGCGCATGCGGCAGGCGCTCCGGGATCGCGAGCGTCTCGGCCTCCGGCTTGCGCAGCGCCAGGGCCGCGAGACAAACCAGCACGCCCTGGCCCAGGCCGAACCAGAGGAACGCGGCCTCATAGCCGTGATGGGCGATCGTGTGGTGGATCGGGATGATGGTGAGCGCCGAGCCCATGCCGTAGCCCGCGACCGTCAGGCCGGCCGCCAGCCCGCGCCGGTCGGGAAACCATTTGAGCGCATTGCCGATGCAGGTGCCGTAGACGCAACCCGCGCCGATACCGCCCAGCACCGCGCCGAGATAGAGCAGCGGCAGCGAATCGGCGACCGAGTTCAGGCTCCAGGCGATGGCGACCAGGGCGCCGCCCGCGAGCGCCACCGGCAAGGGACCGAACCTGTCGACGAACCACCCCTCGAACGGCACCAGCCAGGTTTCGCTCAGGATGAAGATCGTGAAGGCGATCTGGATGGCCGCGCGCCCCCACTCGTACTTCGCATTGATCGGATGCACGAAAAGCGTCCAGCCATGCTGCAGGCTGGAGATCATCACCATGCAGACGATGCCGGCCAAGAGCTGGATCCAGCGATTGTGAAGGATACCCGTCATGTTCGCCCCTGCTCGGATCGGCTATTGCGGGACTGGCAGGAACTGGGCATTGGCGCGCTGGTTTTCACTGGAAAGACGGAACGACTTGGGATGCACTAGCGTCTGGCATCCATCCTGCGGACCGTAAATGAGCAAGCGCCTCGCGTCGATCCTCGGACACTCACTTGCAGCCCTTTGCGTCGCGGTGCCGCTGGCAAACGCCCAATCGCCTTCCGTAACCGGAACCTGGGTGAACGATCACGGCTCGACTCTGGTCATTCGGTCGATCGGCGCGGATGGAAGCGTCACCGGGACCTACGCCAGCAGCACGCCCGGCTACAAATGCGCCGGCGTCGCCTTCCCCATCGTCGGCTGGATGGACGGCCAGCGCATTTCCTACACCGTGCTCTGGAAGAACGCTTCGGTGGACTGCAACTCGATCACATCCTGGACCGGCTACCTCAATGCAGGCCGCCTCGGCGTCGAATGGGTCGTGACCTTCGACGAGTACGGTGCCCCGACGATTCGAACCGGCTCAGATTCCTACGTGCGCCAATAGCGTCAGGACTTTCGCAGCGTCACCGGCACGTCCATGGTAGAGCTACGGATGTATCTGCCGCTCAAACCGTCGGCCGTGCGCCGCAGGACGTATCTTCCGCCTAGCGCCGCCTCGATGGTGAGGGTCCCGTCGGAAACGGTGCCCTGGTTGGTACGCTTTACCGAATCGGCCTTGTCGGCAAATGTGGAGACGAAGCCCTGCAGGGCGAACTCCATCCTTCCCTCGACGCGGCCATCGCCTCCGACTGCGCTGATGATGAGGGTCGCTTCGCCGATTCCGGGAACATCGCCCTTCCAGGTCCCGACGAAGGCACCTCCCGCCGGCTGGGCGACGCTCGCTGACCCGAGCGACGTCAGGAGCCCCGCGATGAAGATCCTGCGCGACTGCATATACCTCAGCCCCAGCTCAAGGTGATCGCAACGTCACCGGGCATGCCGCCCGGATAATCGACGATGTGATAGCGGATGTGGTAGCCGAGCGGCCGGAGCCGGCGCTTCCAGTAGTCGTAGATCTCCTTGGGAAGGCCGGTGAGGGTCGTTTCCCACCCCTCTTCGACCTGATTGATCGCCCGGCCGCCATCAGTGCAGATGTGGTTGGGAAAGCGGAGCACCTGGACCGATGTCAGGCCGTTCTCCATGGCGCGCTCGATGATCATCGAGGCCTTCTGGCTCGCCTGCTCGTCGGTCAGGCCCGACGGCGCAAGAAGATGATCGATGAAGGCTTTCTTTTCCGCCTCCGCCGCCTCGTGCGCCTTCAATGCGGCCGAGGCCTTGGCACCTTCTGCCTCGGCCATCTTCATGTGCAGTTCCTTGACGCTCATCAGCTTGGACATTCTTCTCTCCTGGAATGGGACAAAGGCGTTGCGCCTAGAATTTTTCCGCGACGTAGCGGCGATTGGCGATCGAAGCCTGGTCGTCGTACGCACGCTTGTTGGAACGCGACGGCAGCTTCACCTTGGCGCGATCCACCTTTTTGTAGGGAATCTGTGACAGGATATGCGCGATCACGTTCAGGCGGGCGCGCTTCTTGTCGTCGGAGCGGACGATGTGCCAGGGCGCGTGTTCGGTGTCCGTGTGCTTCAGCATCAGGTCACGCGCCCTGGAGTAGTCGTACCAGCGCGAGTAGGACTCGATGTCCATCGGGCTCAGTTTCCACTGTCGCACGGGGTCATCTACTCGCGCCTTGAAACGCCGATCCTGCTCTTCCTGCCCGACTTCGAGCCAGATCTTGATAAGCCGCAGGCCGCCCTCGATGATGAACTTCTCGAAGACAGGACAGATGTCGAGGAAACGCTGGTGCTGCTCGGGGGTACAGAAACCCATCACGTACTCGACGCCGGCACGGTTGTACCAGCTGCGATCGAAGATCACGATCTCGCCGCCGGCCGGGAACCTCTCGACGTACCGTTGGATGTACATCTGGGTCTTATCGCGGTCGGACGGCGCCGGCAGGGCGACGACGCGGAATACGCGCGGGCTGACGCGCTCGGTCAGGGCCTTGATCGTGCCGCCCTTGCCCGCGGCGTCGCGGCCCTCCAGCACGATTACCACGCGCTCACCGGATACGTTGATCCAATCCTGGAGCCGGCAGAGTTCGACCTGAAGTTCGCGCAACTCCTTCTCATAGAGCTTGCGCTTGAGCTTATCGGTCCCGGCGCTCTTCCTTGGCATGTGCACCTCGGTGGGCATGAGATGGCACGCTACCCTCGATTGCCTGATCGGCCCTTGATTTTGGTCAATCGAGGCAACGCCTTTGTAAGATGAAAAAAAGCCAGGTGCTGCGTGATCTGCAGCGCCCGGCTTTCCTGTCCCTGCCGCTCGAGCGGGCAGCTACCGCCCTAGCGGATGATCTTCACGGCGATCGCCGTCTGATGCGTCCAGACGGTGTTGACGACGTCGCCGGGCTTCAGCATTCCCAAGGCCTGCTTTCCGGCGGCGGTCTGAACCTGCGGCATGGTGATGACCTCGCCGCTGTTTGGGGACGGCTCTTCCGGCTTGCCGTTCGAAGCATTGATGAGCCACAGGCCACCATTTTCCGGGGTGACCTTGGTGACCATGCCGGACATGCTCCACATGCGGATCGGCTCGCGCGCGCCGGGAATACCGGTCAACTGAGCGCCCTTGTCGATCAAGGCCTTGGCCTGGGCGTCCGTCTGCGGCGACTTCTTGGCGATGAACACGTCGATATGATCGAAATAATTGCAGTCGACGATCATGCCCTCGCGCAACGCCGGGTAGTTGGTGACCAAGTCGGCCGCCCGCATCTTGATGCGACCCATATCCTCCCAGGTGATGTTGAGAATGCGCCGATCGGGATGGAGTCCGTCGATCTTGCCGCGCTTGAAATTCTGGTAGTTGTTGGTCACCACGAATTCCTGTGCGGACGCCGTCGTGGCGAACACGGAGACGCCGCCAGCGGCAAGCGCGCCGCCGGCCAGCAGCTTCAAGGCATTGCGGCGAGATGAATAAGTCATTGTCGGCTCTCCCCTCGGGTTGAACTTACGGCATTTCCCCAAGCCTGCCCCGGCCCAGAGTTTCACGCGTCAGGACAGCGAGCCTTCCTCATCGGGCAATGCCTGTCCTTGATCGATATCAAACCATCCGGACGGCCCGGTTGTGAAGCCCCCCTTGCTCACGTCCCTAGCGCGACACCTTGCCCGCCTCACGCAGCCGCTGGTCGTCCAGGATCACGACTTCGCCGCTCTCCACCGTGGCGATGATTCCGCGGCTCTTCAGCTTGCCGATCGACCGACTGACCGTTTCGATCGTCAGCCCGAGATAGTCGGCAATCTCGCTCCGGCCCATGTGCAGGGTGAGAGGCCTGGCCAATGAGACATGCCGCTCGGCATAAAGAGCACTGATCTCGGCGAGGAAGTGCGCCACCCGCTCCGTCGACCGGAGCTGCCCGAGCACCAAGGATAGCATGCCCGACTGCTTCAGGGCGCTCGACAGAGCCTCGACAAGCGCCGCCGCAAGGTCCGGCTGCACGGAGACGAAATCGTCAAATCTCCGCCGGTCGAAGGCGCAGGCCTCGACGTCCGTCAGCGCCTCGCCTTCGAACGCATAGACTCCGTCCTTCTCGAGATAGCCGACGCAGTCGCCCGGCGCACGCAACGCCGTGATCTGCCGCCTGCCGTCTTCGAGCGTGTGGGAGACGGCGACGATACCCTTGCGGATCTTGAAGAAGGCACCCATGGGATCACCCGCTCGGAAGATCGTCTCGTGCCTTTTCCACCGCCGTATGCCCCCGAGCGACAGCATGTGCTGCAGCCCGATATCGTCCAACGGTTTGCAAAGATTGAGCCCCCTCCCGATGCATGTGTCACAGGGGAGACTTTGTGGAATCCCAATCGGGTGCGGTACCTCGGACCCGCGTGGCTGACCAGGACTTGGACCATTTCGCACTATGCGTTCATAGCATGTGAGTCATTGTTGCAACAAGAACGGCGGCTAAGGACTATCGCGTCCGCCCGACCACACTTCCGGCAGGGTTGCCAGAGCACGTCTAAGGACGTCGAAGATCACCGCCGTCGACCAGCCGAACATCAGAACCCCGCACATGGCCGTCGTGGGGCCGATCAGACGCCACCGGTCGACGGGTACAATGTCTCCATAGCCCAGCGTCGTGTAGTTCACGAAGGCGAAGTAGAGAACATCGGATCCGGGAGGCGCGGCGCCCACCATCGCGTAGGTCAATGCCCAGACGAAGACCTCGAGGCCGTGCGCCATCATCAAGACCGATACGGTCGTGACCATGATCGTAACCAGTAATAGAGACGGGCCCAGCCTGTGGGTCCTGGCGGCTCGCTGTGCCACGCGCACCAGGACCAGCATCACCAGGGCGTGGATCGCAATGTTGCAGATGCAGGCAGCCGCTCCCACGACGAACTGCAGCAGCATGGTTCGACTATGCCGGAATCGCGAACACGGTGATCGCCATGACCAGGTAGACGGCGATGAGCTGGACGCCGGTGAACCAGGTGGACTTGCCGTCCAGCAGCAGGATCGAGGTAACGAAGGTGGCGGTCAGGACCAGGAACACCTCGACACCGGAGAAAGCCAGGCTGAGCGGCTCGGGCGCCACCATGAGACTGAGCAGCACCAGCAGCGGCGCGACGAACAGGGCGATCTGCGTGCTGCTGCCGATGGCGATGCCGACCGCCATCTCCATGCGGTTGCGCATGGCAACTAGCACCGCGGTACTGTGCTCGGCCGCGTTGCCGACCACCGCCACCACTACGACGCCGACGAACAGTTGGGAGAGGCCCAGGGCAGCGGAGGCATGCTCGACGGTGCCGACCAGGATTTCGCTCATCCAGACGATCAGCAGCGTGACGACGCCCATGACGCCGACCGTCAGGGAGACCGGCCAGGCCGTTCCGTGAGCCTCTCCCTCGGCGGCCGGCTCCTCGCCGCGGAAGAGATCGGCATGGGTGCGCAGAAGGAACAGGAGGCTGAGCGCATACACGACCAGAAGTACAGCCGAGACCACGACGCTGAAAGCGACGGAGCGGCTCGCCATTTCACCCGAACCCGTGGCGGCGAAGACCGACGGCACCAGGATCGCGATGGCGGCCAGCGCCATCATGCCGATCTGCGTGCGCACACCGATCGTGGCGAAGGTCTGGATCTTGTGGCGCAGGCCACCGGCCAGGAACGCCGCTCCCAGCACCAGCAGCAGATTGCCGATGATCGAGCCGGTGAGCGACGCCTTGACGACATCGAGCATGCCGGCCCGCAGCGAGACCAGGGCGATGATCAGCTCGGCAGCGTTGCCCAGGGTGGCATTGAGAAAGCCACCGATCCCTTCCCCGAGTCGCGCCGCCAGCTTCTCCGTCGCCACGCCCAGCAGGCCGGCCAGCGGCACGATTGCGAGACAGGCGAGCACGAAGACCAGGAGTGGCGAGCCGGGCCGCGCATGATGCATCCAGGCAGCGATCGGCACGGCGAACAGCAGCCAGGACAACGGCGCCTCGGCCAGCACGCGGCGTACCGTTTTCATGGCATTGCTCCGGTTCGGCCGTCAGCGCTTCGGCAGGCGGCGAGCCTCCACGGCGACCGCCCGATCGATCACCGTGAAAAGATAGGCATCGGGGGAAAGCGTACAGCCGCCACGGACGAGACTGGCGAGCTGTACGCCCATCTCACCATCGGGAATCGTGACGCCGCGATGCCGGGCGACATGCTCGGCCAGGAAGATGGTCAGGGCGATGCGCTGATCCGGAGGCAGGATATGGGCCTCGCGGCAAGTGACGTAGGCTGCCCTGTCGAATGTGAGGCCCGTGGTCTGGGCAATTGCCGGCGAAACACCAGCGCTCAGAATACCGAGCGCGACCAATGCGGCAATCGTCCTGCTTGTCATGCGGCGTCCTCCGACTCAGTTCTTGTTGCCGATGACCGTGCCGCCGATGTAGCCGGCGGCACCGCCGATCAGGCCGGCCCCCACCACCTGTCCGAAGCTGCCGCCGGAGACCATGCCGATGCCGGTTCCGAGGGCCGCTCCCGTGACCGCCCCCTTCTGCCCGGGCGACATGCTCTCGAACTGATCGCAGCCGCAGGTCATGCCTGCCGCAGCCACCATCAGAAGGATCGTACGCATCATGGTATCTCCCCTTGCTGAAGCTATTGTGAGCCTCCCGGCCCCGCGCGGTATTGACTTAAGTCAAGGTGGCGTCATGTCTGCCTTCTGCCAGCTGGGGTCGGGATTGAAGACGTTGATCGCCGCCGCCTTCTGCGCCGTCTCTTCACCCAGGTCCTTTTCATAGACGTCGCTGTCGTTGCTCACCATGAACGTCATCACCCCGGTGTCGCCGTAGCGCACGGGCCAGGCGATGACGGCGAAGCCGCCCCGCATGCGATCGCGGACCAGATAGTCGCGGGCGCCGCCCGGCGCATCCCGCCCCTGGCTGTAGAGCAGCCGGAAGCGGTAGCCGTAGAAGCCGTCGCGCTCGACCTCTCCCGGTTGGGCCTTGGCGAGCAGCGGGCCCAGCGGGCTCGGCGGCTCGCCCGGTTTCGTTTCCCAGTAGAGCCCGTTCTTCAGTCCCGGCGAACTCAGGAGGCGGCGCGCATAGACCGGCACGCCGAGCCTCATCGGATCGAGAGTGGCATAGTCGTGCTGGGCATCCACGATGGCCAGCAGGGTCTGGATGACGGCGAGCTCGTTGCGGCCGATGAGCCGCGCGGCCAGCTCGGCGCGGCCGGCCTCGACGTCGTAGTGCCAGGCATCGCCCTGCTTCACGATCGGCAGCGGGGAGATCCAGCCCGTGGTCCCCGCCCCGACCAGCGCCTTGTCCGGCGTCTCCTGGATGATCCTGTGGCCCTCCTCCCAGGCCTTCAGGAAATTCCCGCGCAGTTCCTCGTCCTGCCAGTCGCTGCCGGGGATCAGCGTGTGCCAGTCGACGCCGAGGATGGCGGTGATTTCCCTGTCGTCCTGCTTGCGGATTGCGTCGGTGAGCGCGTCGGCCGCGGCCTCGGGTGTCGGGAAACCCTTCAGCTGGGGCGCGGGTGCCTGGGCAAGGGATGTGCCGAGCAAGCCCACGGACAGGATGAGCGCGGCCAGAAACCGCGAAACCAATATCGTCATCGCCGACCTCCGCCGCCGCCGCCTCGCTGTCCGCCGCCTTCACCGCCACCGCCCCCGCTGGGACGTCCGCCGCCTCCACCGCCGGGGCGCGCGCCCCCGCTACCACTACGCTGCTGCTGTGCGCGGCCACGCTGGGCTTCGCGATTCACCGCGCCGCCGCGATTGACGCCGCCCAGGG
>WOUR01000080.1 GCA_009772935.1 Rhodospirillaceae bacterium | reverse complement strand
GTTCAGAGCCTGGGCCGACAGGTTCGAGCGGTCCCAGTCGAAGAACACCATGAACGACGGCGGCGCAACCACCGGCGGCGGCGGCGGCGGAGCGGCCGGCGGCGCGTTGAACTTGTAGGTCACTCCGGCCAGCGCCAGGATGTTCTGGTTCTGGAAGGAAACGTTGCCAATCGGCGTGCTGACGCTGGGGTTCGTCGTGCCGAGATACCGGCCTTCAACCATGAACCGCAGCTGCTCGCTCACATTGTAGGCGACGCCCAGCATGGCTTGATAGGCAAACTGGGTGCTACCGAGCGAGGAGTTGCTGTCGACGAACGCGATACCCGCACCGGCGCCGATGTACGGCGTGATCACCGAGGTCGGCATGAAGTCGTACAAGCCGACCTTGCCGTTGATCGCCGAGCCCGGGATATTCGCCGAGGTCGGGATCTGGCCGTAGCCGGCTTCGAGTTCGAGACGGGGACCGACGAAGTCGTAACCGGCCTTGCCGCCGACCGACCAGCCCGTCCAAGTCTGAGTATTGGGATTCGAGCCGATGAACCAGGCGGCACCGCCACCTGCGCCGATGTAGAAGCCCTCTTGGGCGTTGATCGCCTGCGCGCCGGCAACGTTCGGCAACAGCAGTCCGAAACCCAGCAGAGCTAATCCAGCTTTCTTCATATTTACCCCCCACACTTACGTGAAAAATTAGCAGGTTAATGAGTTAATCATAGCACAATCGCTGAGCCCGCCTCATGAAACAGTTTTGTTGTCGCTCGATCAGTGCCGCACTGTGGCCTCGAAGCAACACATCAAAGGCGGCTCGTTCCCTTCCATGGTATGCCAACTCTCTCCAAGGCCCTGTGAATGCCCCCCCCCAGCGCGGCGGCGGCTTCACCTCCGCCGTCGCCGCAATCCAAGGATACCGAGATCGACCAGCAAGCCCGCCAGGCTGTCGGCCTTCGTTCTCGGGCCGCAGCAGATTGGGCACCGCGCCGAGGCCCTTGGGCACCAACCGGTACTGTTCGGCACAGAGGGAAGATCCGGAACGAGCAAGATCTCAAGAACGCCGCGTTCGCGCGGGGTTTGGGCTTCTGCGGGGCCGAATCTCTCGAAGGTCAGTCTCTTGCGGCGCCGATCGGCGCGAATTCGCGCGACGTCCAGCGCCCTTCTCGCCGGCTCGAGCGGATCGTCCCGGATGAAGCACCCCACCATGGCGGCGTAGCCGGGGTGGAGTGTCTCGATGATCGATTGGGCGGCCTCCACAAGAGTCTTCCGCTCGTCACCGAACGAGCTGCCGCCGCGATGACAGACGAAGAGGCCGGTCGCCGCCACGTGACGCCACCCCGTAGCCGTCGCCCTGAGGCAGAAGTCATTCTCCTCACCGTAACCGCGACCGAACCGTGCCTGGTCGAAGGGACCAATCTGATCGATACAGGCTCGCCTCACGGCCATGCAAAAGCCGACGCCGGTCGGGATTTCCACGGCCGGCATATCGATCGCCGCACATAGGCGGTCCCATCGTGCGATGTCGCCGTCCGCCGGCAGGCGATTCTATCAGAATGTGGCCGGATAGCTCAGGATCGTCGCAGCATTGGAAAACGGCGTAGCCGGCGCCGTCCGCGACGTCCGCAGCGCCGCCAACAGCCGATCGAGCCAGTCGCCGAACACCCGGGTATCCGAATTCAACAGGACGACGTCGCGACCGGGATGACGTGCAATACCGCGATTGTCCTCACAACGACCTCGACGCCTTCGAACGCGCATTGCGGCTCAATCGGGCGCGCTATCGCCGGGCCCTGATCGTCGTCGAGGGGCTCTATGGCATGGACGGCGACGTCCCGGATCCTGCAAATCTGATCAAGGTCTAGCGCCGCTACAATGCGTGGCTCCTGGTCGACGAGGCGCATGCGACCGGCGCGCTCGGCCGTACCGGCCGCGGCGTCGCCGAGGAACAGGGCATCGATCCGGCGGAGGTCGAGTTTTGGATGGGCACTCTCGGCAAGACGCTTACCGCAGCGGGCAGCTATATCGCGGGAAGCCGAGCCCTCATCGAACTGCTCAAGTACACGTCGCCGGGTTTCGTCTTCAGTGTCAGCCCTTCGCCGCCGGTGGCTGCGGCGGCAGCGGCTGCAGTCGACGTGATGATGCGCGAGCCCTGGCGCGCGGCGGCGCCCCGCCGCAATGGGCTGGACCGGCTCGCGAAGGCCAAGGCGCGCGGCCTCGATACCGGCCTGAGCATTGGCGCGTCGGTCGTCCCGGTCATCGTCGGGAACTCACCGCAGGCGGTGATGCTGTCCGAGCGATTGCTGGAACGGGGATTCAACGTCGTGCCGACGGTTTTCCCCGGCGTTGCCGAGAATCAGGCGCGACTTCGGTTTTCCGTCACGCCGGAACATGCGCCCGAGCAGATCGACGCCGTGATCGACGCTGTGGCCGAGGAACTGCCCAAGGTTCGTGGCGGCTCTTCTTTCGTTAGCACGATTGCCGGTCGCTGACCGCGACATGGATTTCAGGACGATCGTCATCACCGGCACCATCTCGAACTTTGCCTGGGCGAAATGTCGGCCGACGACGCAGCGTCGGATCCTCACCGGCCTGCAGCCCAACAAGGCTACGATCACATTTCCCGTTTTCCCAGTCTGGCTGTCGCGGCTGAGCTTACTCGTACCATGCTTGCCGACCGCGAAACTCACCTTACACGATCGAACCAGGCTGGCTGTCGGCAGCGGAGCAGGGTAGTGTCCTAATTTGAAGAGCCCGTGATCGCCATGCCGGCCGTAGGTCCAGTCGCCTCATCCAGGGCGACACTTGCTGACCCTGATTCTGCCGCTAACTTCTGTGCCGCTTCGAACTCACGTTTCTTGGCGTTCGCTTTGTCAACGCTCCTAATGTAACTGGCGACGCCGTGGAAATGCGACACATCCTGGGCTCTCAAGAGACCGGGATGTGCTGCCCCTGCGGCCTGGTTTGCGTGGTATGCTGAGATGCTTCCAATGATTCGGACTTCATCGTGGGACGGGCAATGAAAGACAGGACCGCCGCTGACGCCGTGAATCGCTACGCCTTCGACCAAGTAGGAGCGGCGAGCGGGTTGCCACGCGCTGACGGTGCCAGCGAGAAAGCAGAGGGTGTTAGGCTCAATAGCCGGAGCCCATCCATCCAATGTCGAGGCCGATCCCGCAGGGCGTATCGGTTGGCAGCAGTGGTATGGGGCTCTCTGACAGTTCAAGCTCGCCTTTGAGAAAGAGCACAACCGCTGAGTCGCTTGCCCAATCGAGGAATATCACTCGATCCTCGGCTTTCAGAAATCGCGGCTGGTTTCCATCCTGCCTAATGCGGATTGGCTGCTGCCACTCATCAGCATGGCTAACGACGTGGGCCGCTGTTGCGATTCCGCACAACGTCTTGTCGTCGTTGTAAACCGTTAGGAAGCCAGTTCCGTGGCCGCCGGGAGTTTCGATCTTGACCACATGCGGGTTGATACCGGAAGCGATTCGACAACATGGTGTTGCTGACGCCTAACGTTAACGTGAAATTGGGAAACAAGGGATTTGCCGAGAAGCGGATCCTCGCCAACCTTGGAAGCCCGCCCCGATTTCAAATTAGGACACTACCCGGAGCAGTGGCCGATTGCATGGATCGTTCCCCCAGTTGCCACGCGAGATGGCACCAGACTTGCTGACCGCTCCCGGCTTTGCCGCCGCCATCGGGCTTGCGACGCACCTCATGATGACCGCCCAGTGGCTGCTGCGGTCCGAGGTCTCCCGGACCTTCCATCTCGCCAGCGCCGGCTTCGGCCTTACCGAAGTGCGCTGCCTCTTCCTCGCGCGAACGAGCCTGGGTTATGGTGACATGCTCGGCATCGCCTGGATCGTCGTCAATCTCGGCCTCGATCTCGCCGGGACGATCCGGCCAACTCGGCCAGCTCTCCCGCGAAGAGCCGCCGGACGACAAAGACCGCTAAAAGAGGATGCCAGCACCGGCATGAGCTGTCAGAAATGGATCGAATGAAACGGCATATTTCCGTCATCGGGCTGGGCTATGTCGGCCTGCCCGTGGCCGTCGGCTTCGGCCACGTCGGCTACCAGGTGCTGGGCTTCGACATAGACAGCCGCCGCATCGCCGAACTCTCCCGCGGCCATGACCGCACCGGCGAGGTCGAGCCGGCCCTGCTCAAGGCGCCCGGTCTGCGCTACTCCTCGAATCCTCAGGATCTTGCCGCAGCCGATTTTCACATCGTGACCGTGCCGACACCGATCGATGCCAGCAAGCAGCCCGACCTCGCCCCCTTGAAAGGCGCCTCCGAGACCATCGGCCGGACACTCAAGCGCGGCGACATCGTGGTATACGAGTCGACAGTCTTTCCCGGTGTCACCGAAGACATCTGCATTCCCGTTCTTGAAAAGGCCTCCGGACTCAAATGGAAGTCCGACTTCAACGTCGGCTACTCGCCGGAGCGCATCAATCCCGGCGACAAGGAGCGCCGCTTCGACAACATCGTGAAGATCGTGTCGGCCGACACGCCCGAGACGCTCGACATCGTCGACGCGACCTATCGGGCCGTCGTGACGGCCGGCACGCACAGGGCCGGATCGATCAAGGTCGCTGAATTTGCCAAGGTCCTCGAGAACACCCAGCGCGACGTGAACATCGCCTTGATCAACGAGGTGGCACTGATCTCAGACCGGCTCGGGATCGACACGCGCGACGTGCTGGACGCGGCCGGCACCAAGTGGAACTTCCTGCCCTTCAAGCCTGGCCTCGTCGGCGGCCACTGCATCGGCGTTGACCCCTTCTACATCGCCCACAAGGCCGAGGAAGTGGGCTATCATCCCCACGTCATCCACTCCGGTCGCCGCGTCAACGACAGCATGGGTGTGCACGTGGCCAACCGGGTGGTGCGCAGCGTCATGCGGCATGCCGGCAATGGCCGCCCGGTGGTCACGGTCCTAGGGGTGACGTTCAAGGAGAACGTGCCCGATATCCGCAACACCCGTGTGGTCGACATCGTGCGCGAACTCGAGGATTTCGGGATCACCGTACAGCTTCATGACCCGATGGCCGATGGCGGCCTGCTGCGTGAGGAATATGATCTCGGGTTGACGCCGCTCGACGAACTGCAGCCCGCCGATGCAGTGGTTCTTGCAGTTGCCCATCGTATCTATCGCGAGGGCGGCTGGGCTCTCGTCAAGCCTCTGCTCAAGCCGGCGGCGGGCGGCTTCGTCGCCGACGTGACGGGCCTGCTAGACCGTGCGGCCACCCCCGAGGGCGTTACGCTCTGGCGCCTGTAATACCGCCAGAGCGTGCATCCGCGCCGTGAGGCCACCCCGCGGACCCACGGGACGCGGCATCGAGGACCTACCTCTTCGATGCCAGCGTGAGCGGCGGCCGACCCGAGGCATTGGCCGCGACGTCAATGCCCGAGCCGTAGTAGCCGCGATAGCGAGAATAGTAGTCACCATGATCGCCATAGCCGTAGCGAGCATGCTTGGCCAGGTTGACGCGATTTATGACGATGCCGACATGGGTGCTGACATTCAGCAGCGCCGAAATTGCCGTCTTCACCACCTCGCGCGGAGTCTTCGCCCACTGCACAATGAAGACCGTGTAGTCGGCCAGGCGCGAAATGATGCGGGCGTCCGAGACCGCCATCACCGGCGGCCCATCCAGGATCACGAGATCATAGCGCTCCGAAAACACTCCGAGGGCCGCCTTCATGGCGTGAGACTCGAGGATTTCCGGTGCATTGGGCGTGTTTGGACGGGCGCAGATATAGTCCACGCCCGAGAGGTCGTGGCGCCGCGTGCATTCTTCCAGCGTCTTGATGCCCATCAGGTATTCGTCGATCGTGCCGCCACGATCCTTGAGCCCGAGCGCCGCCGACAGGCGCGCCTGCCGGAGGTCGAGATCGACGACCAGCACGCGACGCGACGCATTCATCTTCGTCAACAGCCCGCCGAGAGCGGCCACGAAGGTGGTCTTGCCCTCGCTTGGCGTCGACGAAGTAATGGCGATGATGCGTGGCGGCCGGTCGAGGCTGCCGAGGCTGATGGCGGTGAACACCGCTCGTATCGCCTCCGCCGCGGGAGACGTCGTGTTCTCGAGCACGTGCGCCACGACATTGGAACGCGTGGTCGCCGGTCCCTTGACCTCCGGCACCATACCGAGGACGCCGACGCCGGTGGCTTCCTCGACCTGGGAGGCAGAGCGGAACACGCGGTCCAGCTTCTCGGCGGCCACCGCCACGGCCATGCCAAGCATCGAACCTATGATGAATGCCGCCATCAGACCGGTCTTGTAATTCGGCGACGAGGGAGCGCCCGACGGGTGCGCATAGGCGAGGATACGGGCATCGGCGCGCTGGATGTCCTGCTGCTCGCGCAGCTCCTTGAAACGCGTCAGGAAGCCCTCGTAGAGGGTGCGGTTGGACTGCGCTTCGCGCTCGAGCTGCTTCAGCTCTGCTTCGTACTGGCTGGCCGCTCCGGAAATCACCGATGCCTTGTCGACCAGTTCCTTGAGTTCGTCCTCCTCCGATTTGGCCGCGTCGAGCTCGGCACGGACAGCGAGGGTGATGCGCTGCGTCTCGGTGATGAAGCGAGCGCGGATCGAGGCCAGTTCGTTGCGGACCTGCTGGATTTTCGGATGGTTCTCGCCGAGCTGGGAGGAAAGCTCGGCGCTCTTGCGGGTAAGATCGACGTCCTGGATGCGCAACGCCGACAGAGTGGCGTTGCTCGACACTTCCGGGATGTTGGCGAGTTCGCCGGGATTGAGGCTCGCCTTGCTAAGCGCGATCAGACGGCCCTCGCGCTCGATGCGGCGCCCCTTGGCGGCAGTGTAGCGGCCGTTGAGATCGGACAGCGTCTGGGTCGAGACAGCGCCCTCCGGGCTGCCGGCAAGCCCCTTGTCGCGACGATAGGCGGCGACCGCTTCCTCCGCGACCTGCAGGTTGCGACGCAGCTCCGCCAGGCGTTGCTCCAGCCACTCCGTGGCACGCCGGTTGGCCTCGTTCTTGGTGTCGATCTGGTCGGCCAGATAGGCCTCGGCGATCGCGTTGGCGATTCGCGCCGACATGGTCCCGTCGGGGCTTTCCACGGTGATCAGGATGACGAAGGTACGGCCGAGCAGCGTGACGCTCAGGCGGCCGGCGACGGCGCCGATCGCAGCACGGCGACGAGGATCACTGTCCTCGGCCGGTCGGCCAGTGCGGACCGGCGCGGTCGCGGGTGTCGCCTGCTGCGGCTTTGGCGGCGGCGCCAGCAAGGTGGAGATACCCGTGCTCCACAGGTCCCGCAGAGGCTGCAGGGCATTGTCGATGAAGCCCGGCGGTTTGGTACCGTTGAATTCGGGGTTGTTCGCAAGGCCGAGCTTGTCGACGACCCGGCCGATCAGGAATTCGGACTGGATGACCTCCAGTTCGCTCTGGATCGCGCCCATGTTGAGCGTGTCTACGCCTGAAAGTGCGGCCTCGGTGCTCACCACCTTGAACGTTCGCGTGTCGAGCATGATGCGCGACGATGCCTTGTAGAGCGGCGTGGCCTGGGCGATCACCAGCGCCATGAGCGCGGTCGCGATGAGGCCGCATCCGATGATCAAGGCCTTGCGGCGGTTGAGCAGTCGCAGCCATTCCCACAGCTCGTTCGGCGTTTCGACGGGGCGCACGGGCGCAAGCGCCGCCGACTCTGACGCAGGCACCATTCGAGTCTGGTTCGGCTCATCCACCATGTGGTCCGCCCTAGGTACCGATCCCATTCCCACTACACTCCGCGAAAGAGACAACTCGCGACGACACCCGATCACACAGCACGCCTTGTCGCTCCCTTTCGGGACCGCATCCTGTACGCCACCGATCCGATGGGCGGCCCCACACCGCCCATCCCCAAGACCTACGCTAGGCGCCCTACTTCAACGCCTTCCGCAACCTCTAGGGCGTATCTCTGTTGGAAAGAATCGTTTGGGATTCCCAATCGGTCGAGAATCTGATTCAAGCTATCCACTGGTTTGGAGGCCAGCATGGATG